>NZ_PQBY01000016.1:0-431487 GCF_002964645.1 Pseudoalteromonas sp. T1lg22 | reverse complement strand
CGAAGTTGAAATCGTAGGTATCAAAGAAACTACGAAGACAACTTGTACTGGTGTAGAAATGTTCCGTAAGCTTCTAGACGAAGGTCGTGCTGGTGAGAACATCGGTGCCCTTCTACGTGGTACTAAGCGTGACGAAGTAGAGCGTGGTCAAGTACTAGCTGCTCCTGGTTCAATCAACCCGCACACTAAGTTCGAAGCAGAAGTATACGTACTTTCTAAAGACGAAGGTGGCCGTCACACGCCATTCTTCAAAGGCTACCGTCCACAGTTCTACTTCCGTACAACTGACGTAACTGGTGACATCCAACTACCAGACGGCGTAGAAATGGTAATGCCTGGCGACAACATCAAGATGACTGTTGAACTAATCTGCCCAATCGCGATGGACGAAGGTCTACGTTTCGCGATCCGTGAAGGTGGTCGTACAGTAGGTGCTGGTGTTGTAGCAACTATCGTAGAGTAATAGTTACTCTCAAGAAAAAAGGCCGCTTTTAGCGGCCTTTTTTGTGCCAGCACCAAAGTAGACCACCTTCACGGCTCGAGCGCGAGGCAACGGATGCCGATAACTTCGTTACGAACCGGGACCAAGCTTCAGGGACGAATTCCTTGCAGAGTGGTGATGCAGGTCAAATCGCAGCGCTCGCCGCTTGAAGGCGAAGAGCTCTGCGATGAGCGGGGACGCCGTAACTTCGTCACGAACAGGAACCCAGCTACATGGATGTATTGCTAAAACCACGCTTACTTCGGACACCAAAGGCCGCATTAGCGGCCTTTATCATTTCTGTAATTCTGTCTACAGCGTTTAAAGCTATACTCACTTCTGAGTTTAAAACTCCCCACAGCTTTGCACAGTGAGTTCTTGTCGCGTTGGCGACGACAACCAAAGAGGGAGTGATTCGACTCCCTCTTTGGAAACTCCGCGAACCCGTAATTCGCCTATGCTTACGAACTCAGGTTTTTGCTAAACGCTCCACTTAGGCTGCGACACGATTTAACGGCACTTCCCTGTGCCGATAAATCTAGCTCGGCCTCCATGCCTCGCTGTCTTAGCCACGCTATGCAGCAAAAGCCGATATCGAAAGCGCGAATTTAAACGGGAAACTCGATACCTGTAGGTCAGGTTTCAACCTGACAATTTTTGTAGGGCCATCGACAGTGGCGGTAGTTGATACATAGGTGTTCTTGAGATCGTGATAGTGTATGGATGTAACCTAGGCTTTAGCCTTGCGTGAATAGTTTGACGTCAAGTCATAGTCGGCGACCCAGCGAGATCTCCAGTCTCTGCCTTTTTGGGTTAGGCATGACGAGCATTACCCCATTGATTTTAAACTGCCTTGTAAGTAAATGTCGTCAAAATAGAGCAAATTTGAATGTCGATGTGAAATCAATACTGTCCTCTTAAATTGATTCTTTTATCATTTTTGCACGACATGGCCATGGGGAGAAGCCTACGTCTCAGGGGGATTAGCACCTCTAAGCCGATATTAAAGCCTGATTCCCCCAACAAAAAGCGAGCCTTTTAGGCTCGCTTATGGGTAGTAGGGGTCAGTTCGCGCTAAATATGTTTACTTTTTCTCGCTTGGAGCAGGCTGACCATGCTTAGGTGAGCGCGGGCCATAGAGTAAACCGTTATGGGCTTCTGAAGATAACATTCTGTTCGCCGTGACCGCGGAAACATCAAAACCCGCATCGGATACGGTTTCGACGATTTGGCTAACTGCTGCTTCAACTAACAGGCCTACAAGCCCTCCTCCACTGTTGCCTCTGTTTTCTGCCGAAGAAGCGGTTCCTTTACCTTGCCAGAGCACGGTGCCATCACGCAGGTCGACTAGTTGAGCTGAAGCGGTCACTCTCGTCTCGCTAGAAATAACAACATAGCTGGTACCATATTCTTCAATGGTTATATATAAGGCTGCATCGGCTCCAAAGATTTCCCGCAACTTGCCAATCGGAATCGCATGGGCGTCATGTGCTACCGTAATGCCATTGCTTCTGAATGTTTGATCCACCAAGGCTACGGGGAATACATAAAATCCTGATTCAGCAATCGGCGTGGTGACCTGAGACATAACGCTGTAAGACGCGATGACTTCGGTAGAGTTATTAATGGGGGGCAATACCAAAATAGAATAGGGATTGGCATCGCGGAAATTGGAGTAATCATGACTCTGAGGCGTATTGATACATCCGCTCGCTAGGAGCGTCGCAGCTGCTGCCAATAATATTTTAATCTTGGTCATTTCATACCTCCTTGGCCGATTTGATTAGGAAGTCGATATACTGTGCTGACTCCGGGAAAAGGAATTTTTCCTGTTCAAAATGTTCCATACCTTGCGTGTTATTGCCTGTTTCAAAGTACAGCATGCCTAAATGAGCGTGGATACCAGGAGCAATGGCTTTGCCTTTGGCACTTGCCTGTTCAATCACAGTTTCAAGAGCCGCAATTTGTTCCTCGATTGTTGAGTTATCGGCCTTGAAGTAGTCATAAACAGAGCTGTTGTAATTGCCGTAATAATAAAGTGGCTCGACCGTTTTACAGCCGGTAGCTGCGACGGCAAAAATAGCCGCAGTAATGAGCTTTTTCATTGTGATACCTTCTTATAATTTCCAAGCACCTGACTCTATGCCCGTAACTAATTTATCCACGACTTGTCTGATGGCCAGATCGATCACTTTACCATTGAGTGTTGCATCGTAACTTGCTGTGCTGCCGAACCCAATCACCTCACGCTCTGATAAGCTATATTCCCCCGCTCCTTGCACCGAATAGATGACTTCCGACGTTGCTACGTTTATGACATTCAGAGTCACTTTTGCATAGGCAATTTGCGATTTACCCTTGCCCAAAAGGCCAAATAACTGTCTGTCACCAATGGCTTTGCGTCCAAATTCTGTGACATCACCCGTTACGACAAATTTGGCTCCTGCGATATTAAGTTGGGTTCCTGAACGCTCGGCTTCGCTCGTCAGCATCTCCATATTATCTCTGTCTAGCACGCTAAAGCGGTTTGTTTGCTGAAGGTGACTGATGAGTGATGTTTTCGCCTGGCTGCCTAGGCGATCTTGTCCTGTTGAAAAAATACCGTTCTGGAAACTGGAGCGGTTTACGAATTTACCTACCACTAGTTTGCTTTTTTCACCCGCGTAGGTGGTGTTGTAACTCTCGACCTTTGGGGGCTCTATAACCTGCGAGCTTGTTGTTGCACATCCGGACATCAAGGTTGTGGAAGCTACAATGATTGCTGCTAGTAATGATTTGTTATTTTTAAACATTGCAAAATCCCTAGTTAAATATTGTTATCTGTAGTTAGAGGCGCGGTGGTAGCTGTGATATGGAGCGTCAAGAACTACTGTAAGAGCGAGAAGCAATTTAAAGAGTTCCATCTGAGGCTGCTCGAAACATTATTCCTGTCTGAAAGCCACCCTTTGCCAATGTAAATAAAATATTAACCAAAAGCATGTTGAATTGGAATGATTGGTGCGTAATTTAAGATTTACCTGCCTCGCTGGTAGCAGTTACCGATAACAACGGTCGGTGATTACAAAAAAAGCAACAGCCTTTTTCTTGCGTGTGCCCTGGCACAAGCTAAGAAGCAAATTTGAATGTCTAAGTAGAATCAAGTATGTCGCCTAAATTGTGTGAATCTCAAGTTTTGGTTGGACATTCAAATTTGCTCATCCACACTGTGTTTTAAATCATAAATTCGGTAAGAGCTTAATAAAATTGACTAAACAGCCACTTAGCGCCAATCTAACGAGATTGTCCCCGACGTTAAAACGCTTATGCCTGAGCTGAAGATCCCCACGAATATTCCCCGTACCCATAGTCGCTTTGGCCGTTGGCTGGGTACCAAGGTGCTGAACTGGTTTGGTTGGCAGGTGGTGGGGGAGTTTCCCGAGCATGGCAAGTTTGTCGCCGCGGTGGCGCCTCACACCTCAAACTGGGATTTTGTTATCGCCATCGCGGTGAAAATGCACTTGCAGGTGCGGATCCGCTTTTTAGGTAAGCACAGTATTTTTGTCTGGCCTTTGGCGCCCTTGTTACGAAAATGGGGTGGTATTCCTGTCGACAGACGCTCTTCCCATGGCGTGGTGGCCCAGGTGAAGACTCTGTTTGATAACAGCGACGCGCTGATCCTCGGCTTGGCGCCTGAGGGCACCCGCAAATATACGCCGCAATGGAAAAGTGGTTTTCTGCATATCGCCAAGGCGGCAAAGGTTCCCGTGGTGCCCATGGCGCTGGATTACAGTAAAAAGCAGTTTGTGATCATGGCACCGTTAGAGGTTGGAGAAGATATAGATACAACCCTGGCTCAGGTAAAGGCCCTGTTTCCCGCCGAGATGGCGAAATATCCCCGGCAGGTATCGGGCATCAAGTAACACTAAAGTCAGTGGTGTTTTTACATACAGAAGCGCTATGATGATGAGAAAATAATAATAAATTAGCCCGTTATGTTCTCGATTGGTGTGATAAGCCTGATTGCCCTGGCCTACCTTGGGGTCTTGTTCGCCGTGGCCTGGTATGCGGATAAATTCAAGCACCGCGCCAGTGCCTGGGTTTATGGTCTGTCGCTCGGGGTGTATTGTACCTCCTGGGCGTTTTACGGCACCACGGCGCAGGCCGCCAATAACGGTTGGTGGCTGGCTCCCACCTATACCGGCACCATCTTACTCTTTATATTTGGCTGGCAAATCTATACCCGCATCGCCACCATCTGTCGCCAGCAGCAACTGACCTCCATGGCCGACTTTATTGCCACCCGTTATGGTCAGTCATCGAGTTTGTCGGGCCTGGTGTCACTGATCTCGGTGATCGCCATAGTGCCCTATATCGCCCTGCAGCTAAATGCCACCAGTGCCAGTATCACTATGCTCACCGAGGTGGAGCGCGGGCAAAACGACTATTTTTATCAGGACAGTACCTTTTATATCACCCTGACCTTGGCGCTGTTTGCCATTTTGTTCGGGGCACGAAGGGTGCGCCCCAGTGAGCACAATCCGGGCTTGATGGCCTCCATCGCCTTTGAGTCCGTGGTCAAGTTGCTGGCCTTCGTCGGCGTTGGTTTATTTATTTGCTTTGGGTTATTTGACTCGCCCCAGGCTATTTTTGCGGCGGCGCAACAGCAAGAGATAGCGGCGCAGATGCAAACCACCGCCAGTCCGGGTTATGTGTATTGGGTGCATGTGTTGCTCGGCTTATTGGCGACCTTGTGTTTACCACGCCAGTTCCATACCGCCTTTATCGAGCATGATAACGAGCAGCAGATAAGGACCTCGCGCTGGCTGTTCCCCCTTTATCTGTTGCTGATTAACCTCTTTATTCTGCCCATCGCCTATGCGGGCCTGGTGTATTTTCAGGGTCAGGATGTGGGCTATGACACCTTTGTGCTGGCCCTGCCCATTGCCGCCGAGGCGCCCTGGGTGTCGTTGTTGGCCTTCTTGGGGGGCTTTTCTGCGGCGACCAGCATGGTGATCGTCTCCACCATAGTCTTGTCTATCATGATCACCAACGACTTTATTAACCAGTTTTTGCTGCGCCGCTCACAGCTGAGTTCGTCCCACCGCGGCCTCTCCAAGTTTAAATTACTTCAGGCGCGTCGGGTGGTGATAGTGGTGATCCGCTACTCAGTTATGCCAGCCACCGGGTACTGGCCGAGGGTAATACCCTGGCCAATATGGGTCTGATGTCTTTTACTTTGGTGGCCCAATTTGCCCCGGCGATGATCATCGGCCTGTGGTGGTCTAAGGCCTCGTGTCGCGGCGCCCAGCTGGGTATTTTAAGCGGCTCGGCGATTTGGTTTTACACCCTGCTGTTGCCAAGCGTGTATAGCGCCCTGTATGGCGAGGCCGTCTGGCTGAACGAGGGGCCTTGGCAGATTTCCTGGTTGGCGCCCAACGATCTGTTTTCCTTGGGTCTGGAGCCTTTAACCCAGGCCGTGCTGCTGTCTTTGGGTGTGAACACATTTGTGTATTTGCTGGTGCCCTTTATCAGCGCGGCGCAGCTGGCCGAGCGCCTGCAAAGCAATAAGTTTATTCTGCGTGGCGTTGAAGAGCGTGACGCCAATATCGCCCTGAGCTATCAAGAGCTGGCGCTGTTATTACAGCGCTTTAGTGAGCCGGAACGGGCCGCCGAGCTGGTAGAAAAATACTTCCCCGCCGCCCGCAATCTTTGGAAGGAGCAGGCGCCCACCACGGTGGAAGAGCGGGTCGAGCGGGAAATGTCGGCCCTGGTCGGTGGCGCCTCGGCGCGGCTGATCCTCGATGTGGCTAAGGATGAAAAACGCCAGCCCTTTGAGCAGGTGGCGGAGTTTGTTGATGAAGCCTCTCAAGTACTGCGCTTTAACCGGGATCTATTGCAGGCCACCATAGAAAACATAGAGCAGGGTATTAGTGTGGTCGACAGCGACCTCAAACTGGTGGCCTGGAATCAGGGTTATCAGGAGATGTTTGCCTATCCAAAAGACATGCTGGCGGTAGGGCGACCGGTGGCCGAGCTGATCCGCTTTAATGCCGAGCGTGGCCTGTTTGAATGCCAGCAAATCGAGGCGGAGGTAAGCAAACGTATCGCCCACCTGCGCCGTGGCAGTGCCTATAAATATCGCCGCGAGCACAACGATGGCCGGGTCTTTGAGATGCAGGGTAACCCCTTGCCCGGCGGCGGTTTTGTTACTACCTACACAGATATCAGCGACTTTGTGCAACAGCAACGTGAGTTAGAGCTGGCCAACCTGAATCTGGAAGAGAAAATAGCCGCTCGTACCAGTGAGTTGGTGGCCACTAACTATGCCCTAATAGCGGCCAAGCGTGAGGCGGAATCGGCTACGGAAAGTAAGACACGATTTTTCGCCGCCGCCAGTCATGATCTGTTACAGCCTTTTAATGCCGCCAGCCTGTTTTGCTCGCTGATGAGCGAAAAGGCGCAGGGCTCGGAATTGGCCGAGCTAGCGCAGAATATTCGCAACTCTCTGGCCAGTGCCGAGGATCTGTTGTCGAGCATCTTACAGCTCACCAAGCTGGAGTCCGGCTCCTTTAAAATCAATAACACAGACTTCTCCCTGACCAGCCTGTTACAACCCCTTGCCAATGAATACGGGGCCCTGGCCAAAGACAAGGGCCTGGCATTTCGCCTGCAGGGCGCCGAGGTAATGTTGAAAACGGACAAGGCGCTGCTCAAGCGGGTGCTGAGCAACCTGTTGAGTAACGCCATTCGCTATACCGAGCGGGGCGAAATCCGAGTGCTGTGCGAGAGTCATGGTCAGCAGTTATCCATTATGGTGGAGGACACCGGAGCCGGTATAGCCAAGCAAGATCAGGAACTGATTTTTGAGGAATTTAAACAGCTGCAGGGCAAGGAGCAAGCTCAGGGCCTGGGTTTGGGACTGGCCATAAGCAAGCGTATTTGTGCCGCTTTGGATATTAATATGACGCTGGGTTCACAGCTCGGCAAGGGCACTCAGTTTACCTTGTCTTTGCCCTGTTACAGCCAGTCGCACAGTAAGGTGCCGGCACCGAGCGAACACAAGGGTCAGGATAATCAACTGGCGGGTCTGCGCATCTGGCTGCTCGATAATGACGATAACGTGTTACAGGCGCTGTCTCAGGTGCTCCAGAATTGGGGATGCAGCGTGGCGCTGGCCAATGATCAGGCGCAGTTGGCGGAGTTGGTCAATGGCGGTGAAGCGGATATTCTGATTGCCGACTACCAGCTAGACGATGGCGTCACCGGCTTGCAGGTGATCCAGGCTTTAGGCCTGGATGAGATGGCAATCTTAATCAACACTGCCAACCACGACGAGGCCATTCGTGAGCGTGTGAGTGATTGCGGTTATCCCTTGTTGTATAAGCCGTTAAAAACTCCGGCATTAAAGCGCACTTTAAAGCGGTTAAAGGCGAATCAGGAGCGGGTTAATTTGTAGATACAAGGTCGGTGCTTTGCGCCGACAATATGCCCTTTGTGTCGGGATAAAATCCCGACCTACAGTCAGGCTTCTTCACTTTCGGCCACCGTGGCCATTTGCTTGAATAAAATGCCCGCCTGGGTGCGGTTGTAGACATTGAGCTTTTTCAAAATGGCCGAGACATGCTGCTTAATGGTGGTTTCCTGAATCGACATGGCATAGGCAATTTGCTTATTGAGCATGCCATCGGCGATCATGCTTAACACTCTATACTGCTGTGGCGTCAGTTTTTCCAGGTTACGGGCAAACTGGGCCTGCTCACTGTTAACGTCGGTGCAAATTTCCGTTTGTGGCGGTAACCAGTTTTCCCCTTCGATAACCTGGGCTATGGCTTCACTGATCACATCCAGGGATGAAGACTTGGGAATATAGGCACTGGCACCGAGCGCCATGGCTTGTTCAATTATGCTGGGATGTTCATTGGCGGAGACCATGATCACCAGAATATCCGGGTATTGATTGCGTAGTCGCGCTAAGCCTTCCAGGCCTTGAGCACCGGGAATGGTGAGATCTAAAAACACCAGTTCAATCTCCGGATGGACGACAAGGGCACTAAACAGCTCCGATAGATCGCTGGCTTCTAAAATTGGCTCATCGGCCATGGCCTGTGCGGCGGCTTGTTTGAGGGCGCTGCGAAATAACGGGTGATCATCGGCGATAATGGCTTGCACACTGGGCATCCTAAGTTGACTCCATCTTCCTCGTTATAGGGGATTTTATTAGTCGCGGCAAGGGCCTGCGTTAAGTTGCATATGGAAAGGCGGCCATTTGAAACCGGGGGAGGGCTGGCCGCCTTGATACGCAAGAAAGGTTAGAAGTTATAACCAACGGTGAGCGACACGGTGCGCGGGTCACCAAAGTAGCCGATCAAGGTGTTATCGCCACCCAGACCCGGGGTGTACTTACTGACATCCGTGGGATCAGACGCATCCGGGGTGACAAACTGATAGCCGCCGATCATATATTCTTCATCCGTTAAGTTCTTGCCATGGAGGCCAACACGCCAGTGGCCGTCGGTGCTGTACCAGTTAACGCTGAGGTTAAGCAGGCCATAGCTGTCCTGGCTGAGCAGGCTGTCTTCTTCGAATAACACATAGTCGCCACGGTAGTAGTAGTTGGTGTTAAACACCCAGTCGCCGTTATCCGTATACAGGCGATAGGTGGCGCCCAGGTTAAAGGTGAGATCCGGGGTGTTGGAAATGCTAAAGCGATCCGATTTATCGAAGGTTTCGCCGCTAACGGGGTCCGTATCTAACACCTCTTCGAAGTCCGAGTCGATATAGCCCATAGACGCATCAAACGTCAGGGCGTCGGTGGCGACATAGTTCAGCTCCACTTCCACACCGTCCGCAGAGGATTTACCTATATTACCCAAGCGCTGGTTGAGATCCGCCGAGCTATCGCCGGGCAGTACCGAGATATACTGACGGTCTTCATGATCTAAGGTAAAGAAGGTGATATTGGCACGCAGGTTGTCGTTCCACTCGCTCTTCATACCCAGCTCGTAGGAATCCACGATTTCCGGGTTGGCCGCCGGCTCGGCGGTGCTGGCACGGGGGTTAAAGGTGCCAGATTTAAAGCCCTGAGCGTAGCTGGCGAAGAACATGATGTCGTTATTGTATTGGTACTCGACGCCAACGCGAGGAGTAAAGCGTGACCAATCTTTTTCATCGTCCAGTACCGTAGGGACCAGCTGGCCTTCAGGGCGAACATATCCTGGCACCCAACCTGATTCAGGGTATACGGTATCGAAGATCAGGCCATTGTTAACGATCGCCTCTTTACTGTCACGGGTGTAGCGTGCACCTAAAGTCAGTGACCATTGCTCTGACAGGTCAAGACTACCCTGAATATAGGCGGCCTTACTGGTGGAGTTACTGCAACCGCTTACTTCACGCGTCAGGCTTGGCCCGCCCAGGGCGATACCAAGCTGCTCTAAGATGGCCTGAAACTGGCCGCACGACTCACCATCGTAATAATACAAGCCGGATACCAGCTTATAATTATCGCCCTGATGGTTTAGCTGTAACTCATGAGTGGTTTGCTCATCGTCATAAATGGCAGGGACGTCGAAAATGCGGATAGAGGTATTGTCAAAGTCGATATTGGTCGGTGAATAGCTGTCGCGCTTGGCACCGATATACTTAAACGAGGTGCTGTCGTTCATGTCCCAACGTGCGGTCAGGCTAAACCCTTCCAGCTCCACCTTGTTCCAAGTAGGTAAGCTGGTGTAGGAGTCATACACACTGTCTGGCACAGGCGCATCGGTCAACAAACTAGGAAGCAGGCGATAACCACCTTTTGAGTTTGAGTCATCGTCGGTTTTATCCCAGCCGAGGCGGAAAAACAGATCTTCCGTGGGGCGATACTCCAGGGTCAGGCGTGCCGCGGTAAGATCCTTGTTATAGTTTTCTCGATCTTGATTGTCTAAATCAGAGGTAATGAAATCACCAAAGCCGTCGCGGTTTAAGGTGGCAAAGCCGTAACCCAGGTAGAGCTGCTCATCGATCAGCGGTACTTGCCCGGTGATCTTCAAATCTCTTTGGTTATAGCTGCCCACAGTACCCTGGATATCAAAGGTCATATCGCCGGTCATTTCCTTGGTGACATACTTCACCGCGCCGCCAATGGTGTTTTTACCGTAGAGTGTCCCCTGTGGGCCACGTAATACTTCAATTTGCTGGACATCCAATAAATCCAGTACTGCACCCTGAGGTCGAGCCACGTAGACATCATCGATGTAGATACCCACACCCGGCTCATAACCCCACAGAGGGTCCTGCTGACCTACACCGCGAATAAAGGCGGTGATGGTGGAGTTGGTGCCGCGGCTGGCCTGCAAGGTGGTGTTGGGTGAAAACTGCTGTACCTCGGTCATCACCGAAATACCGTTTTCCTGTAGTTGCGCAGCGCCGATTGAGGTCACGGCCACCGGTACCTCTTGCAGGTTCTCTACCGTTTTACGGGCGGTAACCTCGATGCGCTCCAGCTCGGCTTTTTTTACTTCTTCTTCTGCCAAGGCCGTTGGACTTGCCAGTGCACTTGTGAGTGCCGCCCCAATCGCTAAGGCTAGACTAGAGCGGCGTAGACTGTATGTGTTCATCCTGTATCCCCTGTTATTGTCGTTGTCCGTGCGCCGGTATTGTTATGGGTCGTCACGGTATGGGTTTGTTTTAAAAATATTAATTAACTGTGACTTTAGGGGAAAAATGCGACGAGGGGGTTAGTACCTTAGTACTATCGCCGCTACAGCCCTTTATTTACGGGGCGTGGCGCAATTCTATAACCTTAGTACTATGTATTTTAACGGTTTGTGGGGCCACACTGATTGCCAGTGTTGTTAACAGAAACAGCTGCTATGCTAGCTCTGATAACTAAAACAATAATAATTCGAGGAGCACTTCTATGCTCAGTATGATTGGCCTTATCGGCGGTCTGGTACTACTTATCATTCTTACCCTGCGCGGCGTAAACCTGTTTATTGCCGCGCCCTTATGTGCCCTGTTGGTGGCGCTGAGCGGCAATATGGCGCTCTTTCCCGGTGAGAATGTGTCTTTAGACTTTGTCAGCACCTATATGAACGGCTTTGCCGGTTTCCTCAGTGCCTGGTTCTTTATGTTCTTGCTCGGCTCCTTGTTCGGCAAGTTTATGGAAGACAGCGGCGCCGCGGACAGCGTTGCCCGTGCCATAGTCAACAAGCTGGGTATGAAACACGCGGTATTGGCCGTGGTGATCGCCTGTGCGGTACTGACCTATGGTGGTGTCAGCGTCTTTATCGTCGCCTTTTCCGTATATCCCATGGCTCTGAGCCTGTTTAAAGACGCCAACCTGCCGCGGCGCTTTATTCCCGCGACTTTGGCCTTTGGCTCGGTGACCTTTACCATGACCTCGGCGGGCTCGCCGGAGATTCAAAACTGGATCCCCATCAAGTATTTGGGCACTTCGCCCTATGCGGCCTGGGAAGTGAGCCTGGTGGTGGCTGTGTTTATGGCCATTGCCGGTTACTGGTGGCTGAAGAAGATGATCACCAAGGCGGTGGCCAATGGTGAGCGCTTTGAGGCCCGCGATGACGACCCGGAAATTCCCGAGCGCGACTATCCCCATCCGATCACCGGAGTGATCCCGCTGCTGGTGGTGTTACTGCTGTCTTTTACCCTGCACGATGTATTGCACCAAAGCGCGCTGATTGTCGCCTTGCTCGGCGGTGTATTGGCGATTCTGGTGATCAACTTCAAGCATTTCCACAACCTCAGCGGTGCCATTAACCTGGGTACCACGGGGGCGCTGGTGGCCATAGGTAACACCAGTGCGGTCGTCGGTTTTGGTGCGGTGGCCAAAAACACAGAGGCCTTTCAGGTGGCGGTGGAAGTCATGACTAATATGCCGGGCAACGAATTGCTCGGTGCGGCGGTGGCCGTCAGTGTCATTGCCGGTTTGACCGGCTCGGCATCAGGCGGACAGGCCATAGCCCTGCCGTTAGTGGCGCCTCATTACCTGGATGCGGGTGTGAATCCAGAACAATTACACCGGGTGGTGGCGATCAGTTCCGGGGCGTTGGATACCTTGCCGCACAACGGTTATGTGGTGACCACCATCCGCGCCATCTGTAAAGAAACGCACCAACGCGCTTACTGGTCTATGGCGGCATTAACGGCCGTGGTGCCACTGATTGGCGTGGCCCTGGCGCTCGCCCTATTTATCTTATTCTAAGGAGTGAACAACATGAGCATGCTGCGAATAATAGGCCTTGTTTTAATCTGTGTAAGCCAGTGGGCCTGGGCTCAGGGCGAGCCCCCGCTGGTGGAAAAACAGCGTTTCGCCTTTGCCAACTACACCACGGAGTCGGGTGTGACCTTGCCCGAGGTGCAGGTAGGGTGGGAGAGCTACGGCACCCTGAATGACGCCAAGGACAATGTGATTCTGATCACCCATTTCTTCTCCGGCACCTCCCATGCGGCGGGTAAATACAGCGCGGATGACGCTTTGCCCGGGTATTGGGATGCCATTATTGGCCCGGGGAAGGCCATAGACACCAACAAGTTTTTCGTGATCAGCTCGGATACCCTGGTTAACGCCAACTGGCACGATAAAAACGTGATCACCACGGGCCCGGCGTCCATTAATCCAAAAACCGGCAAGCCCTATGGCCTGGACTTCCCCGTGGTCACCATAGGTGATTTTGTCGAAGTACAAAAACGTTTGCTCGACAGCCTGGGGATTGAAAAACTCCACGCCGTCATTGGCGCCTCCATGGGCTCATTCCAGGCGCTGGAATGGTCGGTGCGTTACCCAGACAAGGTTGAACGTTTAGTGCATGTGATTGGTGCGGCGAAAATGGACGCCTGGACCGTGCCAGCCCTGGAAAAATGGGCCTTGCCTATTCGCCTGGACGCAAACTGGAATAATGGCAATTACTATGAGGGTGAGCGCCCGCTGGCCGGTGTGACCGCCACCATGCTTAACATCACTCAGGACGCCATGCACCCGGAAAGTTATAAGGCCAGCTTCCCGAACTTCAAGGTGCAGGACGAGGGTGCAAAGAAAGACATACGCACCCTGCCGGCCATTAACCAGACCTTGCATGAGCGCGCCCTGGTTCGAGCGCAAACTCAGGATGCCAACCATATTCTCTATTTAGTGCGCGCCTCGCAACTGTACAGCGCCGGCATGCAGGAAGACCTAAGCGCGGCGGCAAAAAAGATTCAGGCCAAGGTGCTGCTTATGCCCGCCAGTAACGACCTCTTGTTACGCCCAGGCCCGGTGCGCGCGTTTGCCAAGCTGCTTAAAGAGCAAGAGAAAGATGTAAAAATCGAGGAAATTGAGGGTATATGGGGTCATCTTGACGGTATTTTCTCCATTCAAACCAAGGGCCAGGTGATCGGCGAATTCTTAGCGGAGTAATTATGAGCAAACGAATTTTAATTACCGGTGCCGCCAGTGGCATTGGCCGCTATGTGGCGGAGCATTTGGGCAAACAAGGGCACGAGATCTTACTGACCGATCTGGATGGTGAGCGAGCCAAGGCCGAGGCCGAACAGCTTCAACAGCAGGGCATTCGTGCCCAGGGCCTGGCGCTGAATGTGGCGGATCTTGCTTCCCTCGGGGATTTTATTGCCAGGCAGCCGACTATAGACGTGCTGATCAATAACGCGGGCGTTCAATACGTAGAGCGTCTAGACGAGTACCCCTTGGATAAATGGCAGCTGCTGCAGGATGTGCTGCTCAATGGCCCGGCCATGCTCACCAAGGCGGTGCTTCCAGCGATGCGAGAGCAAAACTTTGGTCGCATTATCAATATCGGCTCCATCCATGCCCAGGTGGCCTCCAAGTATAAGTCGGCCTATGTGTCGGCCAAGCATGGCCTTATTGGTTTGGGCAAGGTGCTGGCGCTGGAAACCGGGGATGTGGATATCACGGTCAATACCATTTGCCCGGCCTATGTGAAAACACCCCTGGTTGAGGCGCAAATAGCCAGCCAGGCCAAACAACATGGCATCACGGAGCAGGAGGTGATCGACACCATAATGCTGGCCCCCATGCCTAAAAAGGCCTTTATCGGCCTGGATGAAATCGCCCACACCGTTGACTTTTTAATGGCGGATGCGGCGCGCAATATTACTGCCCAAGCCATCGCCCTTGATGGCGGCTGGACGGCGCAATAGGAGAGAAGATGGCAGGTTTTAATAAGGTAGTGAACAGCTACGGTGAAGCTATGGCGGGCCTCGAAGACAATATGACGGTGATCGCCGGCGGTTTTGGCCTATGCGGTATTCCCGAGGGCTTGATTAAAGAAATCAAAAACAAGGGCACCACCGGCCTAACAGTGGTTTCCAATAACTGCGGCGTCGATGGCTTTGGTTTAGGCATCCTGCTTGAAGATAAGCAGATCCACAAAATGGTGGCCTCTTATGTGGGTGAAAACGCCTTGTTCGAGCAGCAATTGCTGAGCGGTGAGCTGGAGGTGGAGTTAACCCCTCAGGGCACCCTGGCGGAGAAAATGCGTGCCGGTGGCGCCGGCATCCCTGCGTTTTACACCGCAACCGGGGTCGGCACAGTGGTGGCCGAAGGCAAGGACATCAAGCAGTTTGCTGGCCGCGACTATGTGCTTGAGCCAAGCATTGTCGGCGACTTTGCCATAGTGAAGGCGTGGAAGGCGGATCGCTACGGCAACTGCATCTATCGTCATACGGCGATGAATTTTAACCCCATGGCCGCCACCGCTGGCAAGATCACCGTGGTTGAGGCGGAAGAAATTGTCGAGCCCGGGGAGCTGGAGCCCAGTCAAATTCACACCCCGGGTATTTATGTGCAACGCGTGATTCAAGGTCAGTTTGAAAAGCGCATCGAAAAACGTACGGTGCGAGGAGCATAACCATGGCACTGACACGAGAGCAAATGGCGCAGCGCGTCGCCCAGGAATTACGCGACGGTTATTATGTGAATCTGGGCATAGGCATTCCCACCCTGGTTGCCAACTATGTGCCCAAAGGCATAGATGTGATGCTGCAATCGGAAAACGGCTTGCTGGGCATGGGCGAATATCCGCTTGAGGCACAAGTGGATGCGGACATGATCAACGCCGGTAAGGAAACCGTGACCGCCCGCACCGGCGCCGCGATTTTTAACTCAGCCGAAAGCTTTGCCATGATCCGCGGTGGTCATGTGGACTTAACCGTGTTGGGCGCTTTCGAAGTGGATCAAAACGGCAACATCGCCAGTTGGATGATCCCCGGCAAGTTGGTCAAGGGCATGGGCGGGGCCATGGACTTGGTGGCGGGCGCCAAAAATATTATCTGTACCATGACTCATGCCAGCAAGCATGGCGACTCAAAACTGCTGACCCAGTGTTCACTGCCGCTGACGGGCGTCGGTTGTATCAATAAGGTGATCACCGACCTGGCGCTGCTGGAAATCAAGGATGGTGCGTTTCATCTGCTTGAGCGCGCTCCCGGCGTAAGCGTGGAAGAGATTAAAGCAAAAACCCAGGGCAAGCTCATCTGCCCGGATCAGGTTCCTGAGATGCAGTTTTAGGGTTGTCCCGACTCTAAACTGCGCCAGCCAACACCCAGCTAGCCTGCTATGCTGGGTGTTTTTTATGTGTTCATCACAACCCAACCCAAACGCAGGCGTAGGGTGCCCTAAGTAGGAGCTGTGCTAAGGTTTAAGGGCTATTAACCAAGATGCGACAGAGATCTAAATGAATAATGTCATTCTCGAGTCTGTTATCACTTGCCCAGCGTGCGGCGCAAAGAAGCAGGAAACCATGCCAACGGATGCGTGCCAGTATTATTATGAGTGTTCATCTTGCCACACCCTGCTAAAGCCTTTACCCGGTGACTGCTGCGTGTATTGCTCATATGGCTCGGTTAAATGCCCACCGATACAAAAAGATGGCAGGTGCTGCGGTTAATAACACTCAAAACGAATCGGGCAGCGATTGCCACGGCTACAGCCTAGATTCCCCCCTTGTAAAAGCTGCTTACATTTTATTCGATGCACTGAATGTGCATTTAGGTCATGCTAGGTCCATCAAGAAAAAGGAGAAAGCACAATGCGATGTCATGAAGTTGACTATGAAATTATCGGCCATTCAATGCAAATGGTGGAAGTGGAACTCGACCCGAATGAAACTGTGATTGCCGAAGCGGGGGCGATGAACTACCTCGATGACGGCATTCAATTTGAAGCGAAAATGGGTGACGGCTCACAGGTCAATCAAGGCTTTATGAGTAAGCTGTTTAGTGCGGGTAAGCGCATGATCAGCGGCGAGTCCCTGTTTATGACCCACTTTACCAATCAGGGTATGGGTAAAAAACGCGTTGCCTTTGCCGCGCCTTTTCCCGGCACCATCATCCCCTTGAACATGGCGCAGCTGGGTGAGCAGGTGTTCTTACAAAAAGACTCCTTCCTGTGCGCGGCAATGGGCACCGAGGTCAACATCGCCTTTCAGCGTAAATTAGGCGCCGGCTTCTTTGGCGGCGAAGGCTTTATTTTGCAGCGCTTAGAAGGCGATGGCATGGCTTTCGCCCATGCCGGTGGCACGGTCGTTGAGAAACAGCTCAATGGTGAAACACTGCGTTTAGACACTGGCTGTGTGGTTGGCTTTACCGGCGGCATCGAGTTCGATATCGAGCGGGTGAAGGGCCTGCGTTCCATGTTCTTTGGCGGTGAAGGCCTGTTTCTGACCACGCTGCGCGGCCACGGCACCGTGTGGATCCAAAGCTTGCCATTCTCACGCTTGGCCGATCGCGTGCTTGAGCACGCGCCTAGAGCCGGGGGTGCACGCCAAGGCGAGGGCTCGGTCCTTGGCGGCATCGGCGATATGATAGGCGGCGATTAATTCACGCCGCCTCGTCTTACTTACTGGCAATGCCGCACAGGTATTGCCATTCTTCCTCGGTGACCGGCATCACGGACAAGCGCCCGGATTTTTTCAGCGCCAGCTCTTCGATGGCCGGGTCGGCCTTGATCGCCTGCAGGGTCACCGGCTTGTTAAACGTTTCCCTGTACTGCACATCGACACTAAACCAGCGTGGTGCCTCGGCCGTGGCTTTAGGGTCATAGTAATCGCCACTGGCATCGTATTGTGATGGATCCGCATAGGGGCCGTTCACTATCTCGGCCACGCCGACTATGGCCGGTACCTTGCAGCTTGAATGATAGATAAACACCTTGTCGCCCACCTTCATGCCATCGCGAATAAAATTACGGGCCTGATAATTACGTACGCCATCCCACACCGTGGTGCCGTTCGGCGCCGCTTTTAGGTCTGCTAATGAAAATGCATCGGGCTCTGTTTTGAGTAGCCAATAAGCCATGTTGGGTCCTGTGCTGAGCTAGGTAATCGGGTTCATTGTATAGTATTATCATTGTATTAGCTGCAATGTGGAAATGAGGACACAATGAGCCAAGCATTAGATAATTTATTGTCGCTGTTAAAACTGGAAGAAATCGAGTTGGGCCTGTATCGCGGTGCCAGCCAGGACCTGGGTTTTAAGGCCGTTTTTGGCGGTCAGGTTATGGGTCAGGCACTGTCGGCAGCGAAGGAAACCCTGCCCGAAGGGCGCGTGGTGCATTCCCTGCATTCCTATTTTTTACGCCCCGGCGATGCCTCGCGTCCCATTGTGTATGATGTGGAAAACATCCGCGACGGTAAGAGCCTGAGCACCCGCCGTGTCAGTGCCATTCAGTACGGCAAGCCGATTTTCTATATGACCGCCTCTTTCTCCGGCGACGCCCAGGGCCTGGAACACCAAACACCTATGCCGGATGTGCCGGCACCGGAAGGCTTACGCTCTGCCCTGGAATTTTACCAAGAGCATGCGCACCAAATTCCAGAGCCTATTCGCAACAAGTTTATCAGCGAAAAGCCCATCGACATGCGCCCGGTGAATTTCCAAAACCCCTTTAAGCCGCAGGTGGCCGAGCCAATTAAGCATATCTGGTTTAAGACCAATGGCGAGATGCCGGACGACCAGCGTATTCACAACTATTTGTTGGCCTATGCATCGGACTTCGAGTTTTTGCCTACCGCCTTGCAGCCCCATGGCAAGTCCTTTATGCATCCGAACATGCAGGTTGCCACTATCGATCACTCCATGTGGTTCCACCGTCCATTCCGTATGGACGAATGGATGCTCTACAGCGTAGACAGCCCCAGCGCCAGCTGTGGCCGCGGTTTGGTGCGCGGCCAGTTCTTTGACCGTAAGGGCAATTTAGTGGCTTCCACCATTCAAGAAGGTGTGATGCGCGAGCGTTAGGGGCTTAAAACTGCTGCGCTCGCGACGTTTTCAATGGTTTTTGGCGACGACACCCGAGGGCGCCTCCACATTTGCTTTTTGCTTGCCCGTGTTAGGTGACAACGCATGCTTAAAAGTTGCTACCCAAGCTGCCTTAATTTGTGCTCAACGAGGGGGTCATCCGGTACCAGTTGCTGCGCTACTTCAAGCAGCTTGATGGCATCGTTAGGATGGTCGTCTTGGTGCTTCACCGCGACATCAATGAGTGGTTGCACATCAATTTGCGCTTGATGCTCTTGCACATGGTTCTCTTTTTCATCGGCCAATATTTGATGTGCGGTACTTAACAATGCCAGGCGGTGTGGCGAGTTACTATTGGCTCGGTTAAGAGATTGATAATAATCTTCTTTTAGGCGCAAGGTTTTGGTTTGCTGGCGGAACGTTTTGATATCCAGTTCTTGATGGTGCATGAAGTCCTTCGCCACCTGCTTATAAAAGCCAAACTTATTGAGATAACTGGCATGAGTGCCATGACCCATACCGTAAACGCGAAGGTGAGTTAGCTGTGAGTAGCGCTTTGCGTGTTTACGGTCAATCTCATTGGTTGGATCGTAAATGATGTAGCCTTTGGCACTTCCTAATTGGAGATCATGGTAATCACCTTGCCAGTCAAACTGCTGCGCAAGTTCTGTGCTGGAGCGAGTATCCCATGGCGCAATGGTGGTATTTTTAGTGCTCACCGGATGCAGTAACAGTACATAATCGAGCTTTAAGAGCTCAGAAAATGCCCCTACGGCAAACCCCCCACGACTTAAACCATAGCCGAGGCGAGTAGGGAATGGAGTGAGTAATGACGTTAACTGCTCCAAGAAAAAGATAAGGTTACGGCTGCGAAACCAGTTACTTTGGCCTAAGTGTTGAAAAGCAATGACATTCACTTGCTGTTTTTGCGCCAAGCGATAGCCCCATGGAGCAAAATCCTTGTGTAAATCACTAGTTTGGTAGTTTGTGCCGGCAGGTGAAAACGTGAATAACAGTGGTTTGCTAGGGTCTATAAAGTGATATTTAACATACACATCATCGAGTAAGTCGCTGCCCGTCATTGGTAGACGTTCGCGTCGCTCTGAAGGTGAAAGAGTTAGCCACTCATCTAGCCAATATAGTAACTTCATACCGTGCTCCCAGTAGGCCTCACGCCCACCGGCGCCAAGACAAACCCACAAAAAGCCCCGCATTGTAGCAAAAGTGAGCGGCTAAGAAAAATAAGGGGATTGTTGTCGAGCCGTCGACTGTGACGGTTAGAGCTTGTCGCGTTGGCGACTCCAAGTTAGAGGAAATGCGCGCCCATTTCCTCTAACAACTCCTAGGGCGCCCGTGATTCGCAATTGCCTCCGAACTCAGGTTTTTGTTAAACGTTCCGCTTAGCTTTCAACACGGTTTAACTCGTCTTCCTGACTCGATAAACCTAACTCCGCATCCATGCTCCGTTGTTTCAAGCACACTCCACAACAAAAGCCGATTTCACCAGCGCGAATCAGAACGGGGAAGGATGACACCTGACTGTTCGGTGTAACTTGTTTTACTTGGGGCAGTTGTAATTGCTTGTAATCAAATTGCCTGATAACTTATTGCTATTATTGGATAAAAAATTTATGGGAAGTCTGTGGGTTATGGATAACTTCTTTTACAGGGTACTTTTGCACATATGCTGTCATCTAAAAGCTGTAGGCTAACCTAATGCTAAAACAGGTTTTTGATAGAGAGCAACTTTCTAAAGCTATTACGTCATCAGATGTTTGGCAATGGAACATATTGAAAGACTATGGTGATGTTGAAACTGCTGTTGATCATACTGTCAGCCACTGGAAGTCAAGCAACCTCAACTTATCATCATTAAATACAAGGACGGTAAAGAATAAATTAGTATTTACCCCAGCCATTATGGAAGACGCTCTTGCTATCAAGCTACTGGATAGGTTTATTCGAAGAATTTATAAAGTTAGGCAGTCTGATCGTAACCGAATTGTCAGGCAGTTAGTCACCTTATTAAAAGACTCAGGTAATTATCATGTACTTAGGTTGGATATCAAAGACTGCTATGAAGCTATACAATTCGAGCATCTAATCAATAAGTTTAGAGATGAGCAAATCCTTGCTCCTGAATGTACCAAACTGTTGGATGATATTTTTAGTGATGTTTGCGCAAACCATAAGTTGCGAGGTTTACCAAGAGGGTTATCTATAAGCCCTACGCTTGCAGAATTGTATTTGGAAACACTAGATAAGCAGATTGCTGCACACCCAAACGTGATATACAGCGGAAGATATGTCGATGACATCATAGTCTTAACTCCATCAGGGAAGGAGCAAGGTGTAAAAACTGATATCCAAGGGTTCATGAATGAAATGGGCTTAACTCTCAATAATAATAATGGGAAGTACTATAGTGGCTCTTCAAGCTCGGCAGAGTTTGATTACCTCGGTTACGCAATTAAGGTTGAGCCCAAAAAAAATAATCCAAACACAGTAAGTTTGAAAATTTCTCAATCAAAGTTAAATAAACTCAAGTCTCGGATAGTTATCAGCTTTTGTGATCATAAAAAGAAAAATAATATACCTCTTTTAAAAAGAAGGCTTGAATACCTTTGTATGTTGAAAACTGTTAGGAAAGGTAAGAATGGCAATTTACTAGCAGGTCTTTCTCATAATTATCAGTATGTTACTGATGGCTTTGAATGTTTAAAGCCTATTGATGGTTTTCTATTTCAGCAATTAGTTAACCCTCGGTTTGGTCTCAATCAACAAGAGAAAGATAGTATTAAGAAAGTATCGATATATGGAAACGCGAAGAAGGGTAATATAGGAAAGTTTAGCAAGAAGCAAACAGCTAAAATAATGCAGGTTTGGAAAAATGCCTAAAACTATTAGAGTAAATACTAATAACAAGTTAAGAACTCTGTTAACTGACGTTCTTCCTTATGAGCTACCAATATGGTTCACTAACTTCTCTATGTATCAGAGGTTTAGTACGGCAGCTCATATTAATGCGTACAGGAATGTTTCAGGTCTTGATTTTTCAAGTGGATCAGGTGTCTATATTCCTTTAGATTATCTTGTATGTCGAGGTGGTAATAAATCTCCACGTACAATCTCAATTATGCATCCTGTAGCTCAACTCAAAGTTTGTGATTTTTATGATGAATACGATGATTTAATCGAATATTACTGTACAAAGTCAAAATACTCTTTAAGACATCCTTACCGAAAATCAACCAAATTTTACGGTAAATCTCAAAAAGGGTCAAAGATAGCTGAAGGGGTTGAAAGCGCAGAGGAGGAGCGAATTGTTTCAAGCTCCTATTTTAAATATAAGAAGTACCCTTTCTTATATCGCTTTTTCGAATCTTATGAATATCATAAACTGGAAAAACAGTTTCATAGCATGCTACAGGTTGATGTTTCGAAGTGTTTTCCAAGTATCTACACTCATTCGATCGGTTGGGCGGTAAAAAATAAGCGCTTGGCCAAAGCCAAGCCAAGGGCTCACGGTGACTTTGACGGAGAGTTTGATAACTTAATGCAACTCACAAATTATCGTGAGACGAATGGTATTATTATAGGGCCTGAAGTAAGTCGGATTTTTTCAGAAATTATTTTACAGAGAATCGATTTAAACTTAGTCGAAAGGATGTTGAGTAATGAATTTAAAATTTCCAAAGACTATGATTTCAGACGTTATGTCGATGATTATTTTGTTTTCTTTCGTTCAGAGGAAGTGAAAAAAGCTTTCATAAAATCATTAGAGTTAAGTCTTTTGGAGTATAAAATGTACTTGAATGAGGCAAAAACGACAATTGCCTCTAGACCATTTGCAACTGACATATCTCTGGCTAAATACGCATTAAAGTATGCTGTGGGCCAATATTACAGTTCACGTTATAGAGATGAAAATACTGATTCAGAATCCATAGTTCAATTGCGAAATCCAAGCTCTAAAGCTAACAAAACAATAGCTGAAATTAAAATGGCTTTGGCTAACCACAAGGTTGAGTACAGCTCTATTTCGAACTATCTATTCAGCGCTGTTACAAAAAAAACACTCTCGTACTTATCGAAAGTATCGGAGATTGATGAAAAAGAGGAGTTTCATTTAAATTGGTTATTAGTGGATTTAGATGTGTTATTTTTTATTCATGCAATGGATATTCGGATAAGGCCAACGGATAGGTTGGCGCGTTTAATTTACGACCTTCTTGAAAAAACTACGAGCTGGCCTGAAAATTATAAAGAAATAATCCACAAAAAAGTTTTCGATCATGTTAAACAGGCAATAAATATATTTATTTGCCATGCAAATGATATTATCGGGCTTGAGACCTTGAACCTTCTGATTATATTGACAATGCTACCACCTAAATACCAGATCCCGGAGAGTAAATTGACGGAGTATTTTGGTAGCTTAAAGAAGAACTCTGCAACCAATGATTTCTACTTTCGCTGGGTAACATTTATGCTTTACATTGAAAGTAAACCAGAGTATCAGCAACTGCGAGAAGAGCTTATTCAAGCCGCAGAAATGTATTTTCTAGATAGCGATGATATGTTTATAGACTCTGAATACTTTATGTTCTATTTTGACTATCTAGCTTGCCCATACATAAATAGGGATACTAGGAAAGAGGTGATAGAAAAAGTTAAAGGTATCACCTTAGATAGCAAGAAAAAGCCAGTACATTTTAATGTTGATACACAAAGCCAAATACTGCTTAATAAAGACTTTATTGTTAACTGGAGTGATCCAGAATATTTAAAAAACAGCTTAGAGAAGAAAGAGTATATTTTCTCTTACAACTAGTTTATGTCGCCTGCCTCCGTAGGTTTCTACACTCACTTAAGTGCTTGTATGGCCTTTAGCGGCTGCTCACACAAGCATTTCGGTGTTTGTACGGGCTGAGGGAAACTTCAGTCACACACACGATGGGAGGTAGGCGGCGCCCAACATGGGCATCAGTCATCAGTGTTGACCTTGCACTTCGCACTTATTAAAAAGGCCTAGTAAGCGCCTAAATTATTACAGTGCTAGATTCTCTTACTCTACAATCCATTGCTATTAAATCTTAACCCTGACTCGGTGTGTCAGTGAATTCCCCTTACATTGCATCCGAAACGTGATGCGAGAAGAGTAATCGCCCGCTGGGATTGCGGGCGAAAACATGCTCAGTACAGGGAAGTGCTGTGCATGTTGGTTACATTCATTTCTCGTAGTGCGTTGAGGAAACCATGCAATGTCGGGGCGCCTTGGGGTTCTTAGGGGTGGTTGGCGTAAACCACCCCTAAGGTGCTGTCGCCACCGCGACAAGATCTGTCAGCTACCACCGCTATCGGCGGTTCGACAAAACCCATCAAATACCACAGGTGTCAGCGCAGAGCGCCGACCTGCAAGGTCGTCAGGCCTAAGCCTGACCTGCATGCATCGCCGCTATGGCATCACTTATCGACTGCCACAGCCTGGCCGGCAGCAACTGCTGCAGATCTTGGTACAGGGCAACTAGCTCGTCGGTATGGGCGAGGGCGTTGTCGCGCTGATGCACCAAGCCTTGCTCTTTAAGGCTGGCAATAAAGCCGGTCAGTACCTTCTTATCGAAGAATTCCGGGCTCTTAATGCCATGCAAGGTGCCCAGGCGGTTGGCGATCACGGTGCCTTCTTTTTCCAGCTCCGAAGGGTTCATATCGCCGCTTTGGCTTAATAGGCCTATGACTATGGCGTAGCGCAGCAAGGTGTGATGTACCACCTTGCCGAGCATTTCCAGGGTAGCCTGGTTGTCACCTGCTTTGATCACTTCCAGCTGCTCGCCATGTTGGCGAATAAGGCCCTGTTCGGCAAAGCTGGTGAGAATCTTGTCGATGTAGTCTTCGTTCAGCTCGGGCAGGAACCATTCCTTGGCAAACAAGGGGTAGAGGCGTTGAACCTGTGCCTTGCACTCGCTAACAGTGATGCTGTGGTGGTTAAACAGCTGCTGGGCGATAACGCTGGGCACCGCAAACAGGTGCAGCACATTGTTGCGGTAGTAGTTAAACAGGGTGCGCTCTTTTTCTTTAATGGCAATGATGTCGCCAAACGGGTCGTTGACCACATCAAACTTATTGAGCGTCAGCGCGTGCTCCAGCAGCTCGGCGCTGTTTTGCTGGGGCAGGGTTAACTTGTCGCTGAGCGGCGCATCGCGGTGCAGGCGCAGATAGAAATCCATCTGCTCCAACAGTTGTGACTTACTGAGCGCAAACTGATCATTGGTTAACAAGATGGTGGCCAGCAGGTTCACTGAGTTCAATGCCGCGGCACTGTTGATATTGAGCATGATCTCGTCGGCCAGATTGCTGACCTGCTTACCCAGCCAGGCCGGCTTTTGTACATCGGTGGGGTGAATCGCCTCGCGCCAGTTCGGCTGCTGCTCATTGAGGAACTGGTTGATATTGATGGGCGCACCAAAGTTCACGTTGCCGCGACCATAGTTCTTGAGGTTTTAATGGCCTTGAAAATACCCAGCACGGACTCGTTCTTTTTATTGTCGCCGGCCAGCTCTTTGAGGTAGGTGTTGATCTCCATCACATGCTCATAGCCGATATACACGGGCACTATGCTGATGGGGCGGTCGATGCCGCGCAGCATGGCCTGCAGGGTCATGGCCAGCATGCCGGTTTTCGGTGGCAACAGGCGACCGGTACGGCTACGCCCGCCTTCGGTGTAAAACTTCACCGAGTAGCCGTTAATAAAGAGCTGACTTAGGTATTCTTTAAACACCGCCGAGTAGAGCTTGTTACCGCTGAAGGAGCGGCGAATAAAGAAGGCGCCGCTGCGACGGAATATGGGCCCGGCGGGGAAGAAGTCGAGGTTAATGCCCGCAGCGATATGCGGCGGCACCAGGCCCTGGTGATAAATCACGTAGGTGAGTAACAGGTAGTCCATATGGCTGCGGTGGCAGGGCACATAGATGATCTCGTGACCTTTGTCGGTCAGCTCGCGCACCTGCTCGGCATAGTTCACATCGATGCCGTTATAGAGCTTATTCCACAGCCAGGTAAGAATACGGTCGGCAACACGGACCATGGCATCGGAATAGTTGGCGGCGATTTCATCGAGCAGACGCAGGGCATTTTGTCGCGCCTGGTCCTGGCTGATGCCCTTAGCCTTGGCTTCATCGGCAATGGCTTTTTTAATGGCGGGTGAGGCCAGCAGAGAATTAAACAGGGCTTCGCGCGACGGCAGTTTGGGGCCGGTGGCCGCCAGCTTTTGGCGACGGAAGTGCACCCGGGCCACGCGCAGCAGCTTTTGCGGCAATTCATCTTTATCGCCCTTATCGTGCACCAGCTGGGTTAAATCCAGGGGCTGGCTAAAGCGAATAAGGTTGTCGCGCCCGGAAAATAACACCACAAAAAACTTCCGGAACCAGCTCGGTGTTAAGGAGTGGGAGATCAGCGTGCTTAAACCCGGCTTTTCTTTCCCCGGGTTGCGGCCCCACAGAATGGTGACCGGAATAATCTGGATTTTTTGTTGCGGTTGCTTGGCCAGAGCATCGAAAATCGCCTTACCCTGTTGCAGTGCACAGCTGGGGCGGCTTTTAGTGCCGAACACCGGTGGTGGATTTTGAATGCCGATGAAGCGCGGCAGCTCGGTGTCGGCCAGGCTCTGCTCCTGGGTGGGGTCGGGCAGGCCCAGCTTGCGACAGACCTTCGCCAGGGCGGCGATATCGAGGCGTGAGTTTAAGCGGCCAATGTAGAAGGTCGGTACCGAGGTATCGAGCTCAAAGTCGGCAATCGGTTGCTGCGGCAGTACCTTGGACCTTACACAAATGGCATTTAAGCAACGGGCTAAAAAGTCGACGCTGCGGTTTAAAATCTTCATTTATACTCACTCGCTTAACCACATTACCAAGGGGCAATAACAGATCAGGTAATGTCGAATACCAATTAATTAATACCTTGCACCATCCAGCGCGTTAAACGACGTCTTGGCTTGGTTAAAAATTATTTATACAGAACAACTATATACCATAATTTTAGCCTTGCTATCCTGCGTCTCTATCCGACGCTGTGGCCGCTTACTTTATTAATGCAATTGGCATCAAAAAACACAAAAAAGGGCGCAAATGATACCAAGTTATAACTGGACTGACCATTTCTGTAAGCCGACTTTGCGCCTGACCTGAGCTTGCGCCCTAAAGGTGTCGCCTAGCTTTATCGCTATGAGATATTGCGCGGTATACAAAATGATCAGGTCTTAAGCTTGCTGTCAGTTAAAAATCTAGATAATTACGACTAATGGTTGCGATAAACGCACCAGGCTCGGTATTTAGTCGTATCCCTGAGGCTGAATTCTGTGTTACGGCAGGCAAGAAGGATGGATACGCGGCGCTTGTCGAGCATTTCGTCCTTCTTGTCCACTGTACCCATCCCCCGCTGAAAAAACTGTTGCATTTATCGCCAATCTCTCTATAATATGCGGACTTTCTTTGCCTTAGGTGTTTCACCAAGGACTTGGAAAGCTAGATATAGCTTGGATTTCAAGCATAAACAGGAGCTCCGATTTGGAGCTCAATGGTAGAAAATGAAAGGACAACCGACTTCTTAGTAGTAAGTAAGTTTCGGGTGTTTTTTTATGCTCTTTTTAAATGCTCTTTTTATTGAGGTTTTAGAATGTCAAATCAACGCATTCGCATTCGCCTAAAAGCTTTTGACCACCGTTTGATTGACCAATCAACGGCGGAAATTGTGGAAACTGCGAAACGCACAGGTGCTCAGGTACGTGGTCCAATCCCACTTCCTACACGCAAAGAACGTTTCACTGTATTGATCTCTCCGCACGTTAACAAAGACGCGCGTGATCAGTACGAGATCCGCACCCACAAACGTCTGATCGACATCGTAGAACCAACAGACAAGACTGTAGACGCTCTAATGCGCCTAGACCTTGCTGCTGGTGTTGATGTTCAAATCAGCCTGGGTTAATCGGAAGATTAGAGAGGTTTTAGGAAAATGGCATTAGGTCTAGTCGGTCGTAAAGTGGGCATGACTCGTATCTTCACTGAAGATGGCGTATCTATCCCAGTAACCGTAATCGAAGCGACTCCTAACCGTGTTACGCAGATCAAATCTGACGCAACAGACGGTTATAACGCGCTTCAAGTAACCGCAGGCGAGAAAAAAGCTAGCCGTGTAAACAAACCAGCAGCGGGTCACTTCGCTAAAGCTGGCGTTGAAGCGGGTCGTGGTCTGTGGGAATTCCGTCTTAATGGCGGTGAAGGCGACTTCGAAGTTGGTAACGAAATCACTGTTGAAGTATTCAACGAAGTGACCAAAGTTGACGTTACCGGTACTTCTAAAGGTAAAGGTTTCCAAGGTGGTGTTAAGCGCTGGAACTTCAGCATGCAAGACGCTACACACGGTAACTCTTTGTCTCACCGTGCTCCTGGTTCAATCGGTCAAAACCAATCACCTGGTAAGGTGTTTAAAGGTAAGAAAATGGCCGGTCACATGGGTGCTGAGCGTGTAACTACTCAGAACCTTGAACTAGTACGTGTTGACGCTGAGCGTAATCTGCTTCTAGTTAAAGGTGCAGTACCTGGCGCTATCGGCGGTGACGTTATCGTTAAACCAGCTGTTAAAGCATAAGTCCTGGAGATTTAGTGATGGAATTAGCAATTAAAGACGCGTCAGGCGCTCTTGAAGTTTCCGAAGCTACTTTTGGACGTGAGTTTAACGAAGCATTAGTACACCAAGTAGTTGTTGCTTACGCAGCAGGTGCTCGTCAAGGTACTAAAGCTCAGAAGACACGTTCTGAAGTAAGCGGTGGCGGTAAGAAGCCATGGCGTCAAAAAGGTACTGGCCGTGCACGTGCTGGTACAATCCGTAGCCCAATCTGGCGCAGCGGTGGTGTGACTTTTGCAGCTAAGCCGCAAGATCACAGCCAAAAAGTAAACCGTAAGATGTATCGCGGTGCGATCAAGAGCATCTTATCTGAGCTTGTTCGTCAAGAGCGTTTAGTTGTAGTTGAGAACTTCGGTATCGAAGCTCCTAAGACTAAAGCCCTTGTAGCTAAGCTTAAAGAGCTTGAGCTTAAAGACGTACTAATCGTGACTGAAGAAGTAGAAGAGAATCTATTCCTTGCAGCACGTAACCTATACAAGGTTGACGTACGTGACGTAGCTGGCATCGACCCAGTAAGCCTAATCGCTTTCGATAAGGTTGTTATGACTAAGGGTGCTGTAAAGCAACTTGAGGAGGCGCTAGCATGATCCGTGAAGAACGTCTTTTAAAAGTAATCCTTGCTCCACATATCTCTGAGAAGAGCACTGTATCTGCTGAAGATAACAACACGATTGTTTTCAAAGTACTTAAAGATGCAACTAAAGCTGACGTTAAAGCAGCTGTAGAAAAGCTTTTCGAAGTAGAAGTAACTGGTGTTCGCACACTTAATGTTAAGGGTAAAACAAAGCGTACTGGTATGCGTTTCGGTCGTCGTAGCGACTGGAAGAAAGCCTACGTTACTCTTAAAGAAGGTAGCGAGCTAGACTTTGTCGGCGGCGCCGAGTAATAAGGGGAGTTAGAATTATGGCACTTCAAAAGTGTAAACCAACTTCTGCGGGTCGTCGTCACGTCGTTAAAGTGGTTAACCCTGATCTACACAAGGGTAAGCCATACGCTCCGCTTCTAGAGAAGAACTCTAAGACCGGTGGTCGTAACAACAAAGGTCGTATCACGGTTCGTCATATCGGTGGTGGTCACAAGCATCATTACCGTGTAATTGACTTTAAACGCACTAAAGATGGCATTCCAGCTAAAGTAGAGCGTCTAGAGTATGATCCAAACCGTAGCGCGAACATCGCCTTGGTTTGTTATGCCGACGGTGAGCGTCGTTACATCATCGCTCCTAAGGGTCTTAAAGCAGGTGATCAAATCCAGTCTGGTGTTGATGCACCAATCAAAGCTGGTAACACCTTACCTATGCGCAACATGCCTGTAGGTTCGACTGTACACAACGTAGAGCTTAAGCCTGGCAAAGGTGCACAGATTGCACGTTCTGCAGGCGCTTACGTACAAATCCTAGCACGTGAAGGTCAATACGTGACTCTACGTCTTCGTTCAGGCGAAGTTCGTAAAGTACTAGCTGACTGTCGCGCAACTCTAGGTGAAGTAGGTAATGCTGAGCACATGCTACGTTCACTTGGTAAAGCCGGTGCAAACCGCTGGCGTGGTATCCGTCCGACCGTTCGTGGTGTTGCCATGAACCCGGTAGATCACCCGCACGGTGGTGGTGAAGGTCGTACTTCTGGTGGTCGTCACCCTGTATCTCCATGGGGCGTACCTACCAAAGGTTACAAGACTCGTAAGAACAAGCGTACTGATAAGTTTATCGTACGTCGTCGTACTAAATAATAGTTGAGGAATAGCCATGCCACGTTCTCTCAAGAAAGGTCCATTTATTGACCTGCACTTGCTGAAGAAGGTAGAGAAAGCGTTGGAAAGCGGTGACAAGAAGCCAATTAAAACTTGGAGCCGTCGTTCAATGATCATACCTAACATGATCGGATTGACCATCGCTGTCCATAATGGTCGTCAGCACGTTCCTGTGTTTGTCACAGACGAAATGATCGGTCACAAACTGGGTGAATTCGCACCTACACGTACTTATCGCGGCCACGCTGCTGATAAGAAAGCTAAGAAACGTTAATCGGAGGTTATGATGGAAGCATTAGCTAAACACAAATTCGCCTCTGGTTCGGCGCAAAAAGCACGTCTAGTTGCAGACCAAATCCGTGGACTACCGGTAGATCGCGCCCTAGAAATCCTGGCGTACAGCCCTAAGAAAGCGGCTGCATTAGTTAAGAAAGTACTTGAGTCTGCTATCGCGAACGCGGAGCACAACGAAGGTGCTGACATTGATGAGCTTGTAGTAGCGAAAGTATTTGTAGACGAAGGTCCTACAATGAAACGCATCATGCCTCGTGCTAAAGGACGCGCTGACCGCATCCTTAAGCGTACAAGCCACATCACTGTTGTGGTTTCGGATAACTAGGAGATATAAGTAATGGGACAAAAAGTTCATCCTACTGGTATTCGCCTAGGTATCTCTAAACCATGGGTTTCTACCTGGTACGCGAATACAAAAGATTACTCTGAGCAGCTTTTTGGCGATCACAAAGTACGTTCTTACCTTACTAAGGAACTTAAGAACGCTTCTGTGGCTAAAATCGTTATCGAGCGCCCAGCTAAATCTATCCGTGTAACAATTCACACAGCTCGTCCTGGTGTTGTTATCGGTAAGAAAGGCGAAGACGTTGAAAAGCTACGTCAAGCTGTAACTAAAATCGCTGGTGTACCGGCTCAGATCAATATTTCTGAAGTTCGTAAGCCAGAGCTTGATGCACAACTAGTAGCTGACGGTATTGCGTCACAGCTAGAGCGTCGTGTTATGTTCCGTCGCGCTATGAAGCGTTCGGTACAAAACGCAATGCGCTTAGGTGCAAAGGGTATCAAAGTTGAAGTAAGCGGTCGTCTAGGCGGCGCAGAAATCGCACGTTCTGAGTGGTACCGTGAAGGTCGTGTACCTCTACACACTCTTCGTGCTGATATCGATTACGCAACTTCTGAAGCTGCAACCACTTACGGCATTATCGGTGTTAAAGTATGGATCTTCAAAGGCGAAGTTATTGGTGGTCTTCCACTAGTACAAGAGCAAGAGAAGCCTGCTAAACGTGGCCCGAAGAAAGCCAAGAAAAGTGCTAAGTAGGAGTAGCGAATAATGTTACAGCCAAAACGTACAAAATTCCGTAAGATGCACAAAGGCCGCAACCGTGGTCTTGCGCAAAACGGTAACAAAGTAAGCTTCGGTACTTTCGGTCTTAAGGCTACTGGTCGTGGCCGTATGACTGCTCGTCAAATCGAAGCAGCTCGTCGTGCTATGACACGTCACATCAAGCGTCAAGGTAAAATCTGGATCCGTGTATTCCCAGACAAGCCAATCACAAACAAACCGCTTGAAGTTCGTATGGGTAAAGGTAAAGGTTCTGTTGAATACTGGGTTGCTGAAATTCAGCCTGGTAAAGTACTTTACGAAATGGAAGGTGTTTCAGAAGAGCTTGCTCGTGAAGCATTCAACCTAGCGTCTCGTAAATTACCATTCAAAACCACTTTTGTAACTCGGACGGTGATGTAATGAAAGCTAGCGAACTTAAAGACAAAAGCGTAGAAGAGCTTAACGCTGAACTTATTGAACTTCTTCGTGAGCAGTTTAACCTGCGCATGCAAGCAAGCACTGGTCAGCTAGCTCAATCTCATTTGCTACGTAAAGTACGTCGCGATATCGCGCGTGTTAAAACGGTTATTAACCAGAAGGCAGGTGCATAATGAGCGATAAGATCCGTACTCTACAAGGCCGTGTAATCAGCGACAAGATGGACAAGTCTTTCACTGTTGCTGTAGCCCGTTACGTGAAGCACCCTATCTATGGGAAATTCATCAAACGTACTACTAAGTTGCACGTACATGATGAGAACAACACTGCCATGACTGGCGACACAGTTACTATCCGTGAGTGTGCGCCTATCTCTAAGACTAAGTCTTGGACTTTGGTAGATGTTATCGAGCGTCCGAAGAAAGCTTAATTTTTAATTAAGTCTATTTGGACCTAAAAAGCCCCGGCATCTGCCGGGGCTTTTTCATTATTGGGCCGTTGCGGCTGACAAAATACCCACACTCCCGTCTATTTCTTCTTCCCTTTTTTATTGCGTTTTCAGCCAGTTAAGCCTTGGTCGATCAGGGTTAACTTATCCTGATCTGAGCCCGATTTATTTTATGCCTTGTAACCTTTGAAAGCTGCGGTACGTATTAAGCAAATATGGCGTGTTATTGAGGTGCTATTATTAACGCTTCTAGGTCTTACAAATTTATCGGAATTGCGTCCATCTCAGGGGGCTTTAATATTGGAATTGTCATCTTATCGGCTTATGAACTTACCCGGATGAGCATCAATGACGCGTCGCAATCCGATAACGGCCGTTGGTCAGAGCTGATGGCCAGCGCTCAAATGGGTTGCGAATCCGATTATCGTCAATTACTGACTGAGCTGGCGAACGTGATCCACGGCTACCTTAAAAAGCGATTCGGGGATCAGGAGTTCATAGAAGATTGCGTCCAGGAAACCTTGCTCGCCATTCATAAGGCGCGCCATACCTATGATCCCCAGCGCCCGTTCCGGCCTTGGTTTTTCACTATTGTTCGGCACAAGGTGATAGATTATCTGCGCCACAAAAGTAGCCGTATTCAACACACCGAGTCGTATCAACTCGAAGCGCTGGATCTTGTATCCCAGAGCGCTTCGGTGGAAGACTGCATTGATGAAGAGAACCTATTGCTGGAGCTGTCGGCTCCCCACAGGGAAGCGCTCACCTTGACCAAGCTGGTAGGACTGAGCAGCAGCGAAGCCGCGAAACAATTGGGAATCTCAGAAAGCGCGCTTAAGGTGCGAGTGCACAGGGCCATCAATAAACTCAAACATCTTATCGAGGCGGAAGACTAATGCCGGATCGAATAACCTTTATCGCGGCTCTCAGCCATAACCTCAAGCCGGTAGGCAAGATGCCGGATCTGGACAGGCTGGCCATGGCCTGGTTTGTGTTGAGTATGCTGTATGTAGTTGTGCTTACTCATCTCGTGGGTCCAGCCCGCCCGGACGCCTTTGCTCAGCTGTTGTCGACGCCGCGTTTCTTATTCGAAACCCTGTCGGGGGTGGTGGCGATAGTTTATGTCAGCGTGCAGGCTTTTCGAGATGCTGTGCCCGGCAGAACGAGCGGCAGATTGCAGCTCCTTGGTTTAATGCTGATGTTATTCTGGCTGCTGCAATATGTAATCGGCTTTGTGGCTCCCACACTTGAGCCCGCAAGCCTGGGAAAAAGACAAAACTGTGATTTTGAAACCCTGCTGTATTCCCTGGTGCCCCTAAGCCTGGCCTGGTTTGTGACGCGTAAGTTCTACCCTCTCTACCCACGACGTATGGCCATCTCTTTGAGCCTGGCGTCCGGTATGATGCCTGCTTTGTATATGCAGCTAGCCTGCATGTATGAACCAAGCCATATTTTGCTGTTTCACATCACCCCAGGTTTGCTAGTGATGGTGATCGGATTGGGATTAGCCTGGCTTTATCGCGTAAGGCGTTGAGCGGGAAGACTGGCAATTACATCCACCTCATTCGCTGGGATCTGCCATTTTGCTAAGCATTGATTCACCAGTTAGCCGTGTAATTTACCTATCCACGCATTTAGAATGCGGCAAATGCTGCAGGTCTATGTCTCGCTTAGCAAAGTTATTACATATATTAATTCAGTAGTTGGCACCTTAATGACTTTTGTTAACAGAAGGCGTAAGCTGGCCCAAAGTGTTCCTCGAAAACAAGAGATTGGCCAACCCACTGGCCATCAATACCCAAGTGCATTTGACGCTCAGGTACGTGCATTTGGGTATGCAATTTTTGAGGAATAACTATGAACGACGAATCGATACCACGCATCGTTATTGTTGGTGGTGGTGCAGGAGGATTAGAACTCGCTACGGGCTTGGGCCATAAATTGGGCAAAAAGCACAAAGCTGAAATTATACTGATAGATCGTAACCGCACACACATCTGGAAGCCTCTACTCCATGAGGTCGCAACTGGCTCACTTGATGCTAGCTTGGATGGTGTTGTCTATTCTGCGCATGCAGCAAAACATCATTTCATTTTTCAACTCGGCACGTTTTGTAATCTTGACCGTCTTACCAAAACAATTTTACTTGCCCCCCTATTAGATGATCGTGGCCAAGTGGTGCTTCCTGAGCGCACGCTTAGATACGATAAACTGATTCTCGCCATCGGCAGCGTGAGCAATGACTTCAATACTCCCGGAGCACAAGAGCACTGTTTCTTCTTGGATTCAGTCAGTGGTGCAGAACGTTTTCAACACACCTTGTTGGACAGCTTTACTCGCTTGCAGCAGGCGGATGAGAGCACATCAAAACTCAACGTAGCCATCATAGGTGCCGGAGCCACAGGTGTTGAATTATCTGCTGAGCTCTATCATGTCACTAGTTTACTTAAGATATACGGACTAGATAAGGTCAATAAAGATCGCCTGAACATTCACCTTATTGAAGCAAGTGACCGGATCCTCCCGGCGCTGCCTGAGCGTATCGCTACTAAGGCGACATTGGAGCTTAAAAAAATTGGCGTTACCTTACATTTGGGTAAACGAGTTTTGCAAATCGATGAGCGCACTATCCACTTTGAAGATCAAACTTTGGATTGCGACATTAATGTCTGGGCTGCAGGTGTAAAAGCACCGGACTTTTTGAAAGACCTTGGTGTCTTTGAACTCAATCGCAACAACCAAATTGTGGTTAACTCTTACCTGCAAGTAAGCGATGACGAACATATCTATGTAGTGGGGGATTGCTGTGCGTTCACCCAAGAGGACGGTTCCCTGGTGCCGCCGAGAGCACAGTCGGCGCATCAGATGGCCAGTACGGTAAAAAACAACATCATTCGCGAGTATCAGGGCAAGCCTCTGCAACCTTTTGTTTATAAGGACCATGGTTCCCTAGTGAACTTGGCCCGTTTTAGTGCCGTTGGCAATTTGATGGGTAACCTCAGCAGTGATGTGTTTATTGAAGGCAAAATTGCGCGGTGGATGTATATGAGCCTGTACAGAATGCATCAACAAGCAGTGCATGGCACTTTGAAAATGATGGCGCTGTGGCTTAGTGAAAAGCTGATGCGCGTTGTTAGGCCGAAAATGAAATTACACTAAGTGCTCAATGCGGCGCATAAACAACTTATTCGCCGCATTGAAGAAGAGGTTATGGGGTTTCTCTGCCCGGACCCAGAAGCGGACATAAGAAGTAGACATCACCTTCATCCATAAAGCCATTGGCATTGGCATCCACCCACCAACGCCCGCCATAATAGCCGGTATCCATGGGGCCAAATTCGGTTTGTACCCCGGTGGGGCCATCCATTTCCAGTAACTGGAAATTTTCAGTGCCATTAAACGGCAAATCTTTTAACAGCAGAGTGTCGTAATAAAGGCTCTGAGAGGTCACGTAAATGACCGGAAGGTCTGGGGCCCCTTTACCCGTGGTACGCTCTTTAGCGTCGACAGCGGAAGTCAAGAGGGCGACTGCACTCACCAGGACAATCACCGTTAGGGGTTTGTATGTGTTCATAGTGGTACCTTAATCTTTAGTTGGTAATGTGCCGCGGCACATTGATTAGATTTGCGCGCTCGCATCAATGGACGCGGCGCACTTCTAAAACCCTTGCTGGGTTAAAAGCGAATACGCACAGCCTGGTGAAATTGTTACATCGCGAGGCAAGTATTTTTGTCATTGAGGCTTCATAAACTTGCTCTAGGATGCGCCCTCTATGGATGCAATGTGAGTAAGTCATGCCTGAGAACAAAGAGCCGATTTTGATCATTGGCAATGCGCCTATCACCGCAGACATCCGTGCCGAGGTGGATTCTTATACCCGGGTAGTGCGTTTTAACTTTTGTGCCGGCATGCCGCAGCATCTTGGCCGCAAATGCACCGATCTCTGGCTCAGTGGCCGTGGTCGCCAAGCCCATAAATTGGTGCATTCACACTTGGATATAGATGCCCAGCAACTGCTTAGCCTAGTGATCACAGACCCACCCCCTAACCCAGTTACACAGACGTGCTTCCGTCTCCTTGGTCGCCAAGGCAGCTTGGATCATGGTGAAGCGCTGATGACTAAGTTTGCCCCTGCACACTCAAAAAAAAGAATAACGGCGGCGGCAAGACAACAGCTCTTAGCCGAGTTGTTGCGTTTAGGGCAGCCCGAGTGCAAACCCAAATGGCCAAGCTCAGGCACTCAGGCCATAGCGCATTTCGTCGCAGCTGGAACGCCGGTGCATATTATCGGTTTTGGTTTCCAAGGCTGGAAACGCCACCCCTGGCGATTGGAACGGCGTTATGTGGCCAAGCTACAAGAGCAGGGAAAGCTGCGCTATTTGGCCTAAAAAGAAAAAAGCCGTGCTAGGCACGGCTTAATCTGACTTAGGAGCGCAGCATTTGCCTCAGCACATACTGCAAGATGCCGCCGTGCTTGTAATATTCCCATTCTTTCGGGGTATCGATACGCACATCCACTCTAAACTTGGTTTGCCCCCCGCCCTCAGCGGTGGCGATAATCTCCAGCTCCTTGGCTTTATCGCACAGGCCATTAACATCGAAGGTTTCCTTGCCGGTTAACCCCAGCTCTTCATGGTCTTCACCCGCTTTAAACTGCAGGGGCAGTACGCCCATGCCGATGAGGTTGGAGCGGTGGATACGCTCATAGCTTTTGGCGATAACCGCCTTAATGCCAAGCAGGAGGGAGCCCTTGGCCGCCCAATCCCGCGATGAGCCAGTGCCATATTCGGCCCCGGCCAACACCACCAAAGGCGTGTCCGTTTGCTGGTACTGCATGGCCGCATCATAAATACTGGCAAGCTTATCTTCCGGTTGGGTTCTGGTTATGCCTCCTTCGGTGCCCGGTGCGAGTTGGTTACGCAGGCGCACATTGGCGAAGGTGCCGCGCATCATCACCTCATGGTTACCTCGGCGTGAGCCATAGGAGTTAAAGTCTCCTTGTGATACATCATGTTCAAGCAGATACTCTCCCGCAGGAGCATCGGCCTTAATCGCTCCGGCCGGGGAGATATGATCTGTGGTGACAGAGTCGCCCAGTTTCGCCAAACAACGGGCCCCGGCTATGCTGGGTAGACCCGGTGGCTCCTTGCTCATGCCATCAAAGAAGGGCGCCTTGCGAATATAGGTGGATGCCTCATCCCATTGATAGCGCTTAGCCTCGGGCACAGCGATAGTGCGCCAGCGCTCATCGCCCTTGTAAACGTCGGCATAGCTTTTCGCAAACATCTCCTTGGTGACCGTGGACTTCACCAGCTCCGCCACCTCGCTCACCGAGGGCCAGAGATCTTTAAGGTAAACATCGCGGCCTTGCTCGTCTTGCGTCAGTGGCTCGTTATACACATCGATATCGGTGCGCCCGGCAATGGCATAGGCGACCACCAGAGGCGGCGAGGCGAGGAAGTTCATCTTCACATCCTGATGAATGCGCCCTTCAAAGTTGCGGTTGCCGGAGAGAATCGAGCTGACGATCAATTTATGATCAATGATGGCCTGGTGAATTTCATCGGCCAGGGGTCCGGAATTACCAATACAGGTAGTGCAGCCATAGCCGACCAGGTTAAAGCCCAATGCTTCCAAGTCATCCATAAGCCCGGCTTTTTTTAAGTAGTCGGTGACTACCTGCGAGCCCGGCGCCAGGGAGGTTTTTACCCAGGGCTTCACATTCAGTCCCAGCTCCTTGGCTTTTTTAGCAACCAGTCCGGCGGCGAGGATCACACTGGGGTTCGAGGTATTGGTGCAACTGGTGATGGCGGCGATGACACAGGCGCCGTCGCTAAGCTCAAACTCCTCACCGTTAAACTTAACCTTGGCAATGCCGCAGGTATTTGCTGCGGTTTTGGATTGTCTTGGCTGCCCACCCTCGGAAACAATGCGGGCTTCATCTTCCATCCCCAGTGCAGTTTTCTCGGCTCGCTCATCTTCAAAGTGACGTAAATGTGCGCTAAGATCTTGCCGGCTTCATCAAGCGGGATACGATCCTGCGGTCGTTTTGGTCCCGCCAAGCTCGGTACTACTGTACCTAAATCCAGTTCTACGGTGTCGCTGTAAAGGAATTCGTCGCCGGCCTCACGCCACATTCCCTGATGCTTGGCATACGCCTCAATTAGGGCTATTTGCTCGTCACTGCGATTGGTGAGTTTAAGATACTCAATGGTTTCCTGGTCGATGGGGAAGATGCCGCAGGTGGCACCATACTCCGGCGCCATATTGGCTATGGTGGCTCTGTCAGCCAACGGCAAGTCGGCCAGGCCATCGCCATAGAATTCCACAAACTTGCCGACCACGCCTTTTTCGCGCAGCATTTGTGTCACGGTTAATACCAGATCCGTGGCCGTGGTGCCTTCGGGCAGTGCGCCCTTGAGTTTAAAGCCGACTACCTGGGGGATCAGTAAGCTGATGGGTTGGCCGAGCATGGCGGCCTCGGCCTCAATGCCGCCCACACCCCAGCCGAGAATGCCCAGGCCATTGATCATTGTGGTGTGCGAGTCGGTACCGACCAGGCTGTCCGGGTAGGCGAAGGTGTGTCCCTGCTCCTCATTTTCAAACACCACCCGGGCCAGGTACTCCAGGTTTACCTGATGCACTATACCGGTGGCCGGAGGCACTACGGTGAGGTTATCAAAGGCCGTTTGCCCCCAGCGTAAAAATTCGTAGCGTTCCTTATTGCGCTGGTATTCCAGTTTGGCATTGATATCGAAGGCGCCGTTGTTGCCATAGCTGTCGACCTGCACCGAGTGATCGATCACCAGCTCCGCCGGTGACAGGGGATTGATCTTGCTGGGGTCGCCACCGAGTTGCTCCATGGCATCACGCATCGCGGCTAAATCTACAATAGCGGGCACCCCGGTGAAGTCCTGCATCACCACCCGTGCCGGCGTAAAGGCTACCTCTTTACTCGGCTCGGCTTGTGGTTGCCAATCAAGTAAGGCCTGAATATCGTCTTTGTGGATGTTCTCGCCATCTTCGTGGCGCAGCAGGTTTTCCAGTAAAATCTTTAACGAGAATGGCAGGCGCTTGGCTTTATCGCCTAAGCTTGCTAACGAGTGAATATGATATTGCTTGGCGTTGACGGTAAGCTGTGCAAGCGTGTTAAAGCTGTTCTTCATTCAATACCCCTTTTGCTCTTGGCGCATGACACAATCGCACAGTGCGATTATTTGATGCGTAAAGTTCCTTGCGGCTGAATTTTAGCCACATTTAAGAGCTTGGGGATATTTGCGTGTTTTTCAACCTGTCAGGGCAGGAAACTTTGTAACTCGCCCTGCGAACTTACCCGAATGAAATGGGCTTACGGCCGGTGTTTTCGTCGCGGTTAGAGGTTTTCTTCTTGGCTTTTTTGGCTGCAGCGGGTTTCGCTGCTTGCTTCGCAGGTGCCGCTTGCTTTGCCTTGGGAGCTTTTGGCGCAGGGGCTTTGTGTTGCTCGCGCTGCACCATATTTTCCGCAGCGCTCATTAAAAAGGTGTCGCCGTCGAAGTGCACCGTATCACCGGCATAGATTTTTTTTCGCTTTTGCGTGCACAACTCGCCGTTAACGCCCACATAACCGTCGGCGATCAATAACTTGGCATGGCCACCGCCCTCTGCGAGGTCGAGCACCTTAAGTAGCTTACAAAGCTCTATGGGTTCTTCTTCAAGTTCAACTTCAATAATATCGTCGTGCATGCTGTTCGGGCGCTTGTTGCCTAGTTGGTGGCCATTATACCCCAAGCCTGGCGGCAAGCATCGCAAAAAGACAAAACTTTTGTCGCCGCCTGTAGTCCAATTCATAAATTTGTCATACAAAAGCCTACAATAGGGGCCTGGTCGTGATGAGCGGCCAGCCAAGATCTATAGGAGAATAAGATGGGTGCAAGACAAGCGGTTTTTGAGGAATTTTTAGGCCATAAATATGCACATCATTGCAGTGCCGAGCAGGTGCGTACGGCCATTACCGACGCTATTAAGCTCTCAGGTGCGCATGGCGAGCAATACTTTGCACTGCTATCGCGCTTTAACGATAACCATAACCGTATTCTCTATCAGGGTCGCAGCGCCGAGCCCTTCTTGGAGTTTTGCCAGCATAAGCTGTTTAAAGAAATCACCTATGACAAGACCAGCGTCCGAGCCTGGGCCCAAGGTCGTGGCCTTGAACTGAGCCTGTGAAGGTTATTCTGAAAAAAAAAGCAGCCTAGGCTGCTTTTTTTAACTTTCAATTCGACGTAGCGGGCTGCTTAGGATTGCAGGGCACTGACAATAAAGAAAGGATTGAGATAGCTTTCTTTTTGATTGTATTTAAGAGGCGCTCCGTCAACCGTAGTCACAGTGGCACCGGCGATGACGGCCACCGCATGTCCGGCACCTGTATCCCACTCTGACGTCGGTCCTAAACGCGGGTAAATATCGGCGGCGCCTTCGGCTACCAAGCACAGCTTCAGCGAGCTGCCTTTGGGTACCATATCCACTTCGTCAAACTGCTTTAGGAAGTTGGCCAGTTGCTCGGACGGGTGTGAGCGACTGCCGACCACGCGGATCACGCCCTTATTTTCCTTCTTAGTCACCTTCAGCTCGATGCGCGCTTCGCCAACCTGCTTAAAGGCACCTATATCCTGGGTGGCCAGATAGGTGACTCCGAGCGCCGGGGCATCGACCACGCCCAGTACTGGCTCGCCGTTTTCAATCAGAGCGATGTTGATGGTGAATTCACCGTTTTTCTTAATAAATTCCTTGGTGCCGTCAATGGGGTCGACCAGCCAGTAACGTTGCCATTGCTGTCGCTCCTGCCAGCTAATGGCGGCGCTCTCTTCACTCAGTACCGGCAGCTTAGGCGTGATTTTCTCCAGCCCAGCAAGGATCACCTTGTGAGCGGCCAGGTCGGCATCGGTGACCGGGCTTTTATCGTCTTTATACTCGACGTTAAAGTCCTTGTTATAGATGCGCATGGCCGCTTGTCCGGCGTCTTGCGCCAGTTGCACAACTTGTTCTAGCAGTTCTGGAGAAGTCATTGGCTATCCTATTATGTTTTTGCCGCGCAAATAGGCGATAAGTTGCGCCACGCAGCCGTCTATATCCTGTGTTGAAGTATCCAGGGTGAGCTCAGGGTTACGCGGCACCTCATAGTCAGAGTCAATGCCGGTAAAATGAGCGATTTCACCTGCCCGCGCTTTCTTATACAAGCCCTTCGGGTCGCGCTGTTCGCAGGTGGCCAAAGGTGTATCTAAATACACTTCGATAAACTCGGCTTCACCCACCAGATTACGTACCATATCTCTTTCTTCCTGAAATGGGGAAATAAACGCGGTGAGTACAATTAATCCGGCATCGACCATAAGCTTAGCGGTTTCACCGACGCGGCGAATATTTTCTTTACGATCGGCGTCGCTAAAGCCGAGATCGCCACAGAGGCCGTGGCGGACATTATCGCCATCAAGCAAATAGGTGTGCTGGCCCAACTCATGCAGCTTGGCTTCCAGGGCGCCGGCTATGGTGCTTTTGCCCGAGCCGGAAAAGCCGGTAAACCACAGAATGCAGCTTTTATGGCCATTTTGCTGTTGTCTTTTTTGCTTATCGACACCGTGTTGGTGCCACACTATGTTTTCATCCATTCTCAGGTCTCGATCTTAAAACTCAAATACATAACCAATCAGTGACAGTACCACGGCGGCATAGGCCAAAGACATTATCACACCTAGGCGGGCAAAGTCGGCAAAGCGATACTGGCCGGCGTTCATCACTATCATATTGGTTTGGTAGCTATATGGGCTGATAAAGGCGGCGCTGGCGCCATAGGCCACCGTCATGGCGAAAGGTATCAGGCTTGCCTCTAAGGAGTTGGCCAGGCCATAGGCGAGCGGGAACATCAGCGCCGCAGCGGCATTATTGGTGATCAGCTCGGTCAGCAGTACGGTCAGCACATACACCAATACCAGGGCCATAAAGGGGGTCAGCCCCTGGTGCTCTCCCAGCCAGTGTTGCAAAGCCAGTTCGGCGCCGGAGCCGCTAAAGGCATTGGCCAGACCCAGAGCCGAGGCGATAATGATCACCAGCTCAAAGGGAAAACGACGTTTTAATTCCTGGCCGTCGAGCACCTTGGTGGCCAGCAGCAGGGCGACAAACACCAATAAGCCCTGTACCAGGGGCACTAAGGCGGTGGCGGCCAGGGCAATGACCGCGGCAAAGCCACCGAGCAGGGCGAATTCGCTAACGCGATTATAGACCTTGGCGACACTGTGCTCGCTGACAAAGTAAAAGTTCTTATCCAGGTTGTTGCGGTTTTGAAAGTCGCGGCCCACCGCCAGCATCAGCCGGTCGCCGGGACGTATGGCAACCTCGCCCAGCTTGCCGGACAGGCGCTCGCCATTGCGGTGAATGGCCACCACGGCGGCATCGAATTTGGCGCGAAAACCCACGTCCTTTAAGGTCTGGCCCACCAGGGTCGAGGTGTGGGTGACTATGACTTCTTGCAGGTTTGAGCTCAGTAAACCATTGCTGTCGGCGAACAGGGTGATCCCGGGAATGCGCTGCAGGGCGGTCACGCTCTGCACATTGCCGGTAAAAATCAGCTTGTCGCCGGCGCGTACCTTGTTTTGTGGGCGTACCGGGCTTATCAAACGTTTTTCGCGGACGATTTCCACTAAGAAGAGGTCATCGAGATCGCGCAGACCATTTTTTTCTATGCTTTTGCCAATCAGGGGGGAGTCCGGATTAACCTTGGCTTCAAGCAGGTACTCCTTGTGTTCGCCTTCAACCCTGGGGTAGTCGGGCAGCAGCCTATGGCAAAAGATCAGCAAGAGGACGCCCACCAGAGTGACGGCCAGACCTATGGGTAAAAAGCTAAACATGGCCAGGCTCAGGCCATCATATTGTTGGGTAAAACTATTGACTATGAGATTGGTGGAAGTACCAACGAGCGTAGTCGTGCCGCCCAAAATGGCCGCATACGACAGTGGGATCAACAACTTAGAAGGTGCATGATGCTTATTGCGGGTCAGTGGCCCAACTAAAGAGGCGACCACGGCGGTATTATTTAAAAACGCCGATGCCGCTGCCGTCAGCGTACTTACCTTGATAATGCTTAATTTCAAGGAAGGGTTGACGATGCGCTTGGCCAAAATCTGCAACAAGGAGGTACGCTCCAGGGCGATGGAGACCAGCATCAACAACACCAGGCTCACCAGCCCGGTGTTGGTAAAGTTGCCCAGCAGGGTTGGGGTATCCACATACCCCAGGGCATAGCAGCCGAGTAATGCGCTGAAAAACAGGGTCGCCGGGCGCACATGGGTCAAAACCAAGGCGGCAAATAAGGCGGCTATTATCAGCACATAAAAAACGGCATCCATGGCTTAACGCAACTTACTGATGTCTAGTGCTTGCCAATGCGGGAAGTGCTTACGCACCAGGGCATTTAGCTCAACTTCAAAGTCGCTGAACTGACTTGCTTGTTGCTCCTGCGTAGCTGCTAATACCTGCTCAACCATACCCGCACCCACGGTCAGGTTAGACAGGCGGTCGATCAGGATAAAGGCACCTGTTTCGCGGTTATTGCGATACACATCCGCTAGCAAGGGTTCGGTCAAATCCACAGTCACTATGGCAATCTCGTTAAGCTGCAGCTTGTCCGCCTCGCCATGGGCCAAGGTATTTACGTCTATGGTGTGATCTATGCGTGAGATCACCGCCGCAGTTTTCTTGGCACCTAGCTTGAGGTTATAGGTTTTGCCGACAATCAAAGGCTCTTCGTGCATCCATACCAGTTTGGCTTGCAACTGGTTGGTCGCCACCGAAGTGGAAGCGCTCGGTACGATCACATCGCCGCGACTGATATCTATCTCGTCGTTCAAGGTCATGGTGATCGCCTGACCGGCTTCTGCGCTATCCAAGTTGCCGTCGAAGGTGACCAGTTCCTTGATGCTGGAGGTTTTACCCGAAGGCAGTACCTTCACTGTATCGCCAACCTTAAACTCGCCCGAGGTGATAGTGCCCTGGAAACCACGGAAATCAAGGTTAGGGCGTACCACATACTGCACCGGCAGGCGGGCTTCAAAGCCATTATTGGTGGCTGCCGCCGGAGAGTCTTCCAGCAACTCTAGTAAGGGCTTATCCGTGTAATACGGCGTGTGCTCGGAGCGAGTCACCACGTTGTCGCCTTTAAGGGCTGACATGGGCACAAACTTGATATCGCTGACATTCAGCTGCTCGGCAAACTTAAGGTAATCGGCCTTGATCTTCTCGTACACAGTTTCATCGAAGCCGACGATATCCATTTTGTTGATGGCTACCACAAACTGCTCGATACCAAGTGAGTCACAGATAAAGCTGTGGCGCTTGGTTTGCACCTGTACACCATAGCGGGCATCAACCAGAATAATCGCCAGATCACTGGTTGACGCGCCTGTCACCATGTTTCGGGTGTATTGCTCGTGTCCCGGGGTGTCGGCAATAATAAACTTGCGCTTGGCGGTGGAGAAATAGCGATAGGCCACATCTATGGTGATGCCTTGCTCGCGCTCTGCCTGCAGGCCATCAACCAGCAGGGCTAAATCCAGCTCTTCGCCGGCGTTACCCACCTTTTCATTGTCTTTATGCAGTGCCGCCAGTTGATCTTCATAGATCTGGTGGCTGTCGTGCAGCAAACGGCCGATCAGCGTCGATTTACCGTCGTCAACGCTGCCACAGGTCAACAGGCGCAACAGGCTTTTGTCTTGTTGGCGCGTTAAATAGGCCTCTATGCCTAATTCTTTTACTTCATTGGCAGTTGCTGACATTAGAAATAGCCCTCACGTTTTTTCTTCTCCATGGAACCGGCGGAATCGTGGTCGATTACGCGGCCCTCACGCTCCGATGATGTCGACAGCAGCATCTCTTCGATAATGCCGGTCAGGGTATTGGCTTCGGATTCCACCGCGCCGGTAAGCGGGTAGCAACCCAGGGTACGAAAACGTACCGACTTCAGCTGCGGCTGCTCGCCTTCGTTCAGTGGCATACGCTCATCGTCGACCATGATCAGGGTGCCGTTACGCTCAACCACAGGGCGTGGCTGGGCCAGGTAAAGTGGCACGATTTCGATATTTTCCTGGTAGATGTACTGCCAGATATCCAGCTCGGTCCAGTTCGACAACGGGAACACACGGATGCTTTCGCCCTGGTTCACTTCGCCGTTATAGGTATTCCACAGCTCCGGACGCTGGTTTTTCGGATCCCATCTATGGTGCTTATCGCGGAACGAATAGACGCGCTCCTTGGCGCGGGATTTCTCCTCGTCACGGCGGGCACCACCGAAGGCGGCATCAAAACCATACTGATTAAGCGCCTGCTTCAGACCCTGGGTCTTCATGATGTCGGTGTGCTTGCTGGAGCCGTGTACGAAGGGGCTGATATTGATAGCCAAACCTTCGGGGTTTTTATGTACCAGCAGGTCAAAGCCATATTCTTTGGCCATGCGATCACGAAACTCAATCATCTCGCGAAATTTCCAGTCGGTATCTACATGCAGCAAGGGAAAGGGGATCTTCGCTGGGAAGAAAGCCTTACGGGCCAAGTGTAATAGCACCGAGGAGTCTTTACCTATGGAGTAAAGCATTACCGGGTTTTCAAATTCAGCCGCGACTTCGCGGATAATTTTGATGCTTTCAGCTTCAAGCTGCTGAAGATGTGTTAAAGCCATAGCTTTGTTCCTGCCTAAACTCTTAATAAATTTGCCATAGGGTGTTATGCCACATCGGTCAGGGGCTGCGCCAGGCTGCTGGTTTGCGCGGTATTGCCAAACCAGGCCAACTGCCGATGTAATGAGGCTACTTCACCTACTATGAGTAAGGCCGGTGACTGAATATTATGTTGAGTCACCAACTCGTCTAACTGTGCCAGGGTGCCCGTAACCACGCGCTGTTCTTTGCGCGTGCCGTTTTCTACTATGGCCACCGGTGTTGCCGGGCTGCGGCCATGGTTAATAAGTTGTGCCTTGATATCCGGAGATTTCATCACCCCCATGTAAATCGCCAGGGTTTGATTAGGCTTAGCAAGGGACTGCCAATCCAGCTCCTGACCCTCTTTTTTACAGTGGCCGGTTACAAACTGAATGCTCTGCGCGTGATCCCTGTGGGTCAGCGGAATACCGGCGTAGGCGCTACAGCCCGCTGCGGCGGTAATGCCTGGGACGATTTGATAGCTGACGCCATGCTCGGCCAGTACCTGCACTTCTTCGCCACCGCGACCATAAATAAAGGGGTCGCCACCCTTAATACGGCAGACTTTTTTGCCTTGCTGCGCCAGCTCCACTAGGATTTCATTGGTGCGCTCTTGCGGCACGCTGTGGTCACCGGCGCGCTTACCTACACAAATAAGGTCGGCATCGCGGCGTACCAGCTCCATAATTTCGTCGGACACCAGGTAGTCGTAAACCACCACATCGGCCTGCTGCATTAGCTGTAAGGCTTTGAGCGTCAATAATTCCGGGTCGCCTGGGCCGGCGCCAATCACATACACCTCGCCCTTGGGCGCAGGGGTGTCATTCAGCATTTGCTGCAGTTGCGTATAGGCCTGTTCTTCATTGCCTTTTTGCACTTCACTCACCACATTGGAGTCAAACACCTGCTCCCAAAACTGACGGCGGTCGGCAAAGTGGGTAAAGCGCTGCTTTACCTGCGAACGAAAACGACCGACCAGATTGGCCAATGGGCCAATGTGCTGTGGGATCAAGGTCTCAAGTTTTTCCCGCAGACGTCTTGCCAGTACAGGCGCAGTGCCGGCACTTGAAATCGCGATAGTCACCGGGCTGCGGTCAACAATCGATGGGAAAATAAAGCTGCACTTGGGCTGATCATCGACCACATTAACGAAAATGTTCTGTTCATCGGCGGCCGTTTGTACCTGGGCATTGACGGTTTCACTGTCGGTAGCGGCGATCACCAGCATAAAGCCCTTTAGCTGCTCGGCGTTAAATTCGGCGCGAATTAGGGTGATTTTTTGTGCTTGTGCCAAGTTCTCTAGTTGCGTGCAAAATTCAGGCGCGATCAGCGTCAGTTTGGCACCCGCCTTGAGCATGGCCGTTGCCTTACGCTGGGCCACTTCGCCGCCGCCTACGACCAGCACCGGCTTATTATCTAATTTTGTGAATATGGGAAAATATTGCACGCGTTACCACCTGTTCCAAGCAACTAAAAAATAGCGAACCCTAAGATTCGTTAGAGCTGCAAAGCATAATGCCAGCCCCAATGGTTAAAAAATAATTTGTTCCAAGCTTATATAACCAAAAGTTATATGCTGACTTTCGAAATGGCTTAAGCCAATAAAAATAAAGCGTTAACGGAGTTTTATAAAACAGCCGGGAAGGGGATTTAAGAATTCCGTTTGAATGTTAGTATAGGTGTAGCGGAAAAAGGAGGGTGTGGAAATGAGTGCAGCAGATGACGCCTTGCGGGCATTGGCCTGTTTGGATTTTACGCGTTTGGATGAGCGGGATGAGGAGCAAGATATCAAAGCGTTTTTGCAGCAATTGTCGGCGGATAAGCCCTTACCTGCGGCGATTTGCATCTATCCGCAGTGGTTGACCTATGTGCGCGCCTATATGCAGATGCACTTTTATCAGCCCCCCGCCTTGGCGACCGTGACCAATTTTCCACATGGCGATCAGCCTTTAGATGTGGTGTTACGTGAAACCGAGTTGGCACTGGCCCTGGGCGCCGATGAAATCGATTTGGTCCTGCCCTATAAGCGTTTGCAGGCGGGGGATGAGCAAACGCCCTTGGATTATGTGCGCCGTTCAAAACAACTGTGTGCTGGCCGGGCCAGGCTTAAAGTGATCATCGAAAGTGGCGAGCTCAGTTTGCCTCAGGTAGCGCAGGCGACTCGTATTGCCATCGCCGGTGGCGCCGATTTTGTTAAAACCAGCACAGGCAAGGTGGCGGTCAATGCCACTTATGAAGCCGTGGCCGTGATGCTGGCAGAAATAAATCAAAGCGGCCAGGGTGTAGGGTTAAAGGTTTCCGGCGGTGTCAGAACCCTGGCACAGGCGCAGCAGTATATGGCTTTGGCCGATAAAGAAATGGGCGAGTCCTGGCTGACTCCCGCTCATTTTCGTTTTGGCGCTTCGGCGCTTTTAGAAGACTTGTATCGCGCCTTATGACAGACAGCGAAACAGAAAAATTACAATTAGAGCATGAAGCGGCGCGGCTTTTTTTGCGTGCTTATGAGCGCACCTATCATACGCCGATGCGCCATATCTGGCATAATGAGCCGGCCAAGCCCGACGTCAGCTGTTATATGGACGAAGAGCGTCTGGACATAGAGATCGCCCACCTGTATGCCAATGAACATGAGGCCATGGCGGTGTTGGGGCGGGTGTTGGGTCTGGATATCCAACGCCAACTGGCACAACTGGCTTTGAATCCGAGCTCGGAGCAACTGTCCTTTGCCCTTGGCCGATTGTTAAGCGCCAAAGCCAGTAAAAAATACGACAGTAAGCGAGTATGGCTGCTGATCCGCAATGCCAGCACACTATGGCAAAGAGAGGACTTTATTGCCGTTTTGCGTACTTTACCGGTGCCAAAGACGCATCAGTTTGAGCAAATCTGGTTGTTAAGCGATTGGCGTGGCGAAGAGCAACCTCTGCTGCTATACAAAGATTGAACGGACTAAAAGCGCGCAATTAATTTTATATGTGGCTGGCTTTTACTCTTGTGTTAGCGCGGTTGGTCAGTATAATGGGCATCCACTTTGCAGGGGCGTAGTTCCAATTGGTAGAACAGCGGTCTCCAAAACCGACGGTTGGGAGTTCGAATCTCTCCGCCCCTGCCACTTTTCAGCTAGTAAGTCTAAGTTTAAAAATCTGTTTTAAAAGCAATTTTTTAAGGTTAGATTTGGATAGATTTACCCTGTCAAGTGACGGGGTTGTTGTGTCTGTATTTAAGGTATCAGGAATTATGAGTGCAAATGTAGAAAACCCGTCAAGCTCGATGGACTGGGTAAAGTGGCTATTCGCCATTGCGTTACTGGTAGCAGCGGTAGTAGGTAACACCGTATATGGTGAAGAGTCTGCACTACTTAGAGCTATCGGTGTTGTTGCGGCAGTGGCTATCTCCTTAGCGGTAGCAGCGACCACAGAAAAGGGTCGTAACTTTATCAATTTCGCGAAAGAAGCACGCATCGAAGTACGTAAAGTGGTTTGGCCTACGCGTCAGGAAACCATACACACTACCTTCATCGTAATGATTGCAACAGTTATCATGGCACTAATCCTTTGGGGATTGGACGGAATTTTATTCCGAGTAGTAGGCTTTTTAACTGGGTTGGAGATCTAGTCCCATGACGGAAGAGAACAAAGAAAAGAAATTACGCTGGTATGTGATTCAGGCTTTCTCAGGTTTTGAGAAGCGTGTAGCACAAACCATCAAAGAGCACATTCAAATCCAGGGTCTGGAAGACAGCTTTGGTGAAGTGCTAGTACCTACTGAAGAAGTAGTGGAAATGCGCGCCGGTCAAAAGCGCAAATCAGAGCGTAAGTTCTTCCCGGGCTATGTTCTGGTTGAAATGGACATGAACGATGCCAGCTGGCACTTAGTGAACAGCACGCCTCGCGTGATGGGCTTTATCGGCGGTACTTCTGACCCGTCCAGCGCCAATCAGCAAAAAAGAAGCGGATCGTATTCTTAACCGTCTACAAGAAAATGCCGAAGCGCCTAAGCCTGCGACTCTGTTTGAGCCGGGTGAAGTGGTACGTGTTGTTGATGGTCCTTTTGCCGACTTCAACGGTGTTGTTGAAGAAGTGGATTACGAGAAAAGCCGCGTAAAAGTATCTGTACTTATCTTTGGTCGTTCGACGCCGGTTGAGCTGGAGTTCAGCCAGGTAGAGCAAGACAAATAATTTGTCTACTTAAACGACAAAATCGTATTGAAAAAGGCCGCTGATTAACTTATAATCAGCGGCCTTTTTGTATTCGTGCTCGGTGTTCTGCACTTTAGTATGAGCAAAAAGCGCACTAAATTTTTAAATTGGGAAGCCGCTTGAGTACGCGTCCTCGCGCGCACGAGGCTAAGACCCACCTAACGAGGTATAATCATGGCTAAAAAAGTTGAAGCTTTAATCAAGCTACAAGTTGCTGCTGGTATGGCTAACCCTAGTCCACCAGTAGGTCCTGCTCTAGGTCAACACGGTGTTAACATCATGGAATTCTGTAAAGCGTTCAACGCCCGTACAGAATCACTAGAGAAAGGCGCTCCGGTTCCTGTAATCATCTCAGTTTACGGCGACCGTTCATTCACGTTTGAAATGAAGACACCACCTGCTGCTTACCTTCTTAAGAAAGCTGCTGGTATCAAGTCTGGTTCAGGCCGTCCTAATACTGAAAAAGTAGGTACTGTTACTCGTGCTCAACTAGAAGAAATCGTTGAGATGAAGAAACCTGACCTTACAGCGGCCGACATGGACGCTGCGGTACGCACTATCGCAGGTTCTGCGCGTGCAATGGGCTTGAACGTAGAGGACTAAGATAATGGCAAAACTAACTAAACGTATGCGTACTATCCGCGAGAAAGTGGAAGTAACTAAAGATTACGAAATCAACGAAGCTGTAGCGCTTCTTAAAGAGCTAGCGACTGCTAAGTTCGTTGAAAGTGTTGACGTTGCTGTTAACCTTGGTATCGATGCACGTAAATCTGACCAGAACGTACGTGGCGCAACTGTTCTTCCTCACGGTACTGGCCGTGACGTTCGCGTAGCTGTATTCACCGCTGGTGCAAATGCAGAAGCAGCGAAAGAAGCAGGTGCTGACATCGTAGGTATGGAAGATCTTGCTGAACTAGTTAAGAAAGGCGAGATGAACTTCGACGTAGTTGTTGCTTCTCCAGATGCAATGCGCGTTGTTGGTCAACTAGGTCAAATCCTAGGTCCACGTGGTCTTATGCCTAACCCTAAAACTGGTACTGTAACTCCTAACGTTGCAGAAGCAGTTAAAAATGCTAAAGCTGGTCAGGTTCGTTACCGTAACGACAAGAACGGCATCATCCACACTACTATCGGTAAAGTGGATTTCACAGCTGAGCAACTACAAGAAAACCTTGAGTCTCTAATCGTAGCGCTTAAGAAAGCTAAGCCTTCTCAAGCGAAAGGTACTTTCATCAAGAAAGTAAGCATCTCTACGACTATGGGCGCAGGTGTTTCTGTTGACCAAAACTCTCTAAGCACGCAAGTATCGTAATTAAAGAGTTTACGTGGCGCGATTTTTATACTATAATTTCGCGCCATTTTGTTGAGAAAACGTCTCAACAAAACAACAAATTCGGGTTGAAGCCAAGTTAAATTGGCTTCCGTCCAAGACCGTAGGTGCAGTGTTTCATTGCTTAATTTCCTACGTAGACGGTGTGAATCCCAGCTAGATTTTTCCTAATCTTCTGGCTCTCGCCGTAACAAGCAACTCCGCTGATTGATTGGTGGAGTAGAGTAAAACTGAGGGATGTAAATTCCTCACAACCAGGAGTAACACCCATGGCTTTAAACCTTCAAGACAAAAAAGCAATTGTTGCTGAAGTCAACGAAGCTGCCAAAGGTGCTCTATCTGCAGTTGTTGCAGATTCTCGTGGTGTAACAGTAGACGCTATCACAGGCCTTCGTAAAGAAGCTCGTGCAGCTGGTGTATGGATGAAAGTTGTTCGTAACACCCTAGCTCGCCGTGCTGTTGAAGGTACTGAATACGAGTGTCTAACCGAATCACTAGTAGGCCCAAGCCTAATCGCTTTCTCTTCAGAGCACCCAGGTGCTGCTGCGCGTATCTTCAAAGATTTCGCCAAGAAGCACGAAGCGTTTGAGCTTAAAACGGCCGCTTTTGACGGTTCACTAGTTGATGTAGATATGCTTGCTAAGCTACCTACATACGACGAAGCTGTTGCACGTCTAATGAGCGCTATGAAAGAAGCTTCTGCGGGCAAGCTGGCAAAAACTCTTGCTGCAGTTCGCGACCAGAAACAAGAACAAGCTGCTTAATTTTTATTTATAAGCTATTGTTCTTTATCGGTGTATTGAATTTAATGAACCGCAAGGTTCGAGAATATTAGGAAATTTACAATGTCTGTAACTAAAGACCAAATCCTTGACGCTATTGCTGAAATGTCAGTAATGGAAGTTGTTGAACTAGTTGAAGCAATGGAAGAAAAATTCGGCGTAACTGCAGCTGCTGCTGTTGTTGCTGCTGGTCCTGCTGAAGCTGCTGAAGAGAAGACTGAGTTCGACGTAATCCTAGCTGGCGCTGGCGCTAACAAAGTTGCTGCTATCAAAGCAGTACGTGGCGCTACAGGTCTTGGCCTTAAAGAAGCGAAAGCTCTTGTTGAATCAGCTCCTGCACCTATCAAAGAAGGTGTATCTAAGGAAGAAGCTGAAGCACTTAAGAAAGATCTTGAAGAAGCTGGTGCTGAAGTTGAGATCAAGTAATCTAGCATACGCTAGGTTCGCTGCCTGAGAAATCAGGCAAGGGCTGGTGATTATTTAATCACCGGCCCTTTTGCGCTATAGAGAGAAAATCCACTGTTGCGCTCTCTATAATCAAATTTCACTATTATTATCAATTAGTTACACCAATTATTGGCAATAGCAGTGACATTTGGACGCAACTCTAAATGTTGTAGAAATTGGCATATCGTCAATGAAGTCCTGTTCTTACAAGAACAGGTAGGGTCAAAGATCAGCAAGCTGAGGAACCCCATGGCTTACTCTTATTCTGAAAAGAAACGTATCCGTAAGGATTTTGGTAAACGTCCACAGGTGTTGGATGTGCCTTTCTTACTGCAGATGCAGCTAGAATCGTTTAAAAAATTCTTAACGCCGGACGCTGACGGTGATTTCGGTTTGGAAGCAGCTTTCCGTTCCGTTTTCCCGATTAAAAGCTACTCGGGCAATTCTGAGCTTCAATACGTAAGTTATCGTATTGGTGAGCCAGTATTCGACGTTAAAGAATGTCAAATTCGCGGCGTGACATATTCTGCTCCACTTCGCGTGAAACTTCGTCTAGTGCTTATGGACAAAGAAGCACCTGGCACTGTTAAAGACATCAAAGAGCAAGAAGTTTACATGGGCGAGATTCCGCTCATGACCGACACAGGTACCTTTGTTATCAATGGTACTGAGCGTGTTATTGTTTCTCAGCTACACCGTTCACCTGGTGTATTCTTTGATAACGACCGTGGTAAAACCCACTCGTCGGGCAAGGTTCTTTATAACGCCCGCGTTATCCCTTACCGTGGTTCTTGGCTCGACTTCGAATTCGATGCTAAAGATAACCTGTATGTACGTATTGACCGTCGTCGTAAACTTCCTGCGTCGATCATTCTGCGTGCCCTTGATTTCTCAACTGAAGAAATCCTAAACATCTTCTTTGAAACCACGACCTTTGAAGTGACTGACGGTAAAGTTCTTATGGAACTTGTGCCTTCGCGTCTGCGTGGTGAAACCGCTGCTTTTGAAATCAAGAGCGAAGACGGTGAAGTATTGGTTGAGCAAGGCCGCCGTGTAACTGCGCGTCATATCAAAACCATCGAGAAAAAAGGTATCGACCAGTTAGAAGTACCACACGAGTACATCATTGGCCGCGTACTAGCTAAAAACTACTTCGATGAGTCTACTGGTGAAGTAATCGCCAACGCTAACGACGAGCTATCGCTAGAGCTGATGGCTGAGCTTGTTAAAGCAGGTCACACTAAGATCGCAACTCTTTACATCAATGATGTAGACAGCGGTGCTTACATGTCAGATACGGTACGTATCGACTCAACGAACAACCGCCTAGAAGCACTTGTGGAAATTTACCGCATGATGCGCCCTGGTGAGCCACCAACAAAAGAAGCGGCCGAAGCTCTATTCGACAACCTATTCTTCTCTGATGAGCGCTATGATCTATCAACCGTAGGTCGTATGAAGTTCAACAGCCGTGTTGGTTACGACTCAGACGAAGGTCCGGGTACGCTTTCTAAAGAAGATATCGTTTCGGTAATGAAGGTACTTATCGACATCCGTAACGGTAAAGGCGATGTGGATGATATCGACCACCTAGGTAACCGTCGTATTCGTTCTGTGGGCGAAATGGCTGAGAACCAATTCCGTGTTGGTCTAGTACGTGTTGAGCGTGCGGTACGTGAGCGCCTAAGCCTTGGCGATCTTGATGCCATCATGCCACAAGACCTGATCAACGCTAAGCCTATCTCGGCTGCGGTTAAAGAATTCTTTGGTTCATCACAGCTTTCACAGTTTATGGACCAGAACAACCCGCTTTCAGAAGTAACGCACAAGCGTCGTATTTCTGCATTAGGTCCGGGCGGTCTAACGCGTGAGCGTGCAGGCTTCGAAGTACGTGACGTACACGTAACGCACTACGGTCGCGTATGTCCAATCGAAACGCCTGAAGGTCCAAACATCGGTCTAATCAACTCATTGTCTACGTACGCACGTACCAATGACTTCGGTTTCCTAGAAACACCTTACCGTAAAGTGGTAGATGGCTCTGTAACTGATGATGTTGATTACCTATCTGCTATCGAAGAAGGTCAATTCGTAATCGCTCAGGCAAACGTTGACTTGAACGATAACAACGAATTCATTGAAGAACTGGTTACTTGTCGTCACAAAGGTGAATCAACCTTGATGCCGCGCGAAGACATCCAATATATGGACGTATCGCCACAACAGGTTATCTCAGTAGCTGCTGCCCTTATCCCATTCCTAGAGCACGATGATGCGAACCGTGCATTGATGGGATCGAACATGCAACGTCAGGCTGTTCCTACACTACGCGCCGATAAGCCGCTAGTAGGTACAGGTATCGAGCTTACACTTGCCAAAGACTCAGGTGTAACTATCGTTGCTAAGCGTGGTGGTGTGGTTGATTACGCTGATGCGAGCCGTATCGTTATCAACGTAAACGAAGATGAGCGTGTACCTGGTGAAGCCGGTATCGACATCTACAACCTGACTAAGTACACCCGTTCTAACCAGAACACCTGTATTAACCAAAAGCCAACTTGTATGGTTGGTGAGCCAATCGTACGTGGTGACGTACTAGCCGACGGTCCTTCAACAGACCTAGGTGACCTGGCACTTGGTCAAAACTTACGCGTGGCATTCATGCCTTGGAATGGTTACAACTTCGAGGATTCAATCCTACTTTCAGAGAACGTTGTAAAAGAAGATCGTCTAACGACTATCCACATCCAAGAGCTTCAGTGTATTGCTCGTGATACCAAGCTTGGGCCGGAAGAAATCACAGCCGATATCCCGAACGTGGGTGAATCTGCACTAGGCAAGCTGGATGAGTCTGGCGTTGTTTACATCGGTGCGGAAGTGAAAGGCGGTGACATCCTAGTAGGTAAAGTAACTCCGAAAGGCGAAACCCAGCTTACTCCAGAAGAGAAGCTACTGCGCGCCATCTTTGGTGAGAAAGCGTCTGACGTTAAAGACAGCTCGCTACGCGTACCTAACTCTGTATCTGGTACTGTTATCGACGTACAGGTCTTCACCCGTGACGGTGTAGAAAAAGACAAGCGTGCGCTTGAAATCGAAGAAATGCAGCTGCGTGAAGCCAAGAAAGACTTCAACGAAGAGTTCAAGATCCTTGAAGAAGGTGTATTGAGCCGTGCTCGCAAGCTTCTTACCGATTCAGGTGTAGACGCCGCCAAGCTAGCCGGTCTTGCTGCTGACAAGATCCTAACGCAAAGCCTGGCCGAAGAAGACAAGCAAGCTGAACTAGAGCAACTTGCTGCTCAGTACGAAGAGCTTAAGGCCGAGTACGACAAGAAATTTGAAACCAAGCGTCGCAAGATCACTCAAGGTGATGACTTAGCGCCGGGCGTATTGAAGATTGTGAAGGTTTACCTAGCGGTTAAACGTCGCATCCAGCCAGGTGATAAGATGGCGGGTCGTCACGGTAACAAGGGTGTTATCTCGACTATCGTACCTGTAGAAGACATGCCTTACGATGACAAGGGCCGTACCGTAGATATCGTGTTGAACCCACTGGGTGTACCATCACGTATGAACATCGGTCAGATCCTTGAAACCCACATGGGCCTAGCGGCACGTGGTATCGGTGAGCGTATCGAAGAAATGATGAAAGAGCAGCGTGAACTTCACGAGCTGCGCGAATTCATCAAGAAAGCGTACGAGCTAGGTGAATGTCGTCAGAAAGTAGACATCGACACCTTCTCAGATGACGAAGTTCGTCGTCTAGCCGAGCACCTTAAAGGCGGTCTACCAATCGCAACTCCGGCCTTCGATGGCGCTAAAGAAAGCGAAATCAAAGAGCTATTGGAGCTAGGTGGCTACCCATCAAGCGGTCAGGTAACCCTGTATGACGGTCGTACCGGTGACCAGTTTGAGCGTCAAGTAACCGTAGGTTACATGTACATGCTGAAACTGAACCACCTTGTTGATGACAAGATGCACGCCCGTTCAACTGGTTCTTACAGCCTAGTAACGCAGCAGCCTCTGGGTGGTAAAGCTCAGTTCGGTGGTCAGCGCTTCGGTGAGATGGAAGTATGGGCACTTGAAGCGTACGGCGCAGCCTACACGCTACAAGAGATGTTGACGGTGAAGTCGGATGACGTGAACGGTCGTACCAAGATGTATAAGAACATCGTTGATGGCAACCACAAGATGGAGCCAGGTATGCCGGAATCATTCAACGTATTGTTGAAAGAAATCCGTTCACTCGGTATCAACATCGAGCTTGAAGAAGAATAAGCCGGTTGGGCGCATAGTGCGCCCACTACCTGCAAAAAGAATGAATGGGTGGATTTCTGCCCTCGAGATTAACCTCCGACAGGAGAGCTAAGGTGAAAGACTTACTTAAGTTTCTGAAGCAACAAAATAAGACCGAAGAATTCGACGCAATTCGCATTGGTCTTGCTTCGCCAGACATGGTGCGTTCATGGTCATTCGGTGAAGTAAAGAAACCTGAGACCATTAACTACCGTACTTTCAAGCCTGAGCGTGACGGCTTATTCTGTGCCCGTATCTTCGGCCCAGTGAAAGACTATGAGTGTTTGTGTGGTAAATACAAGCGCTTAAAACACCGTGGTGTTATCTGTGAAAAATGTGGCGTTGAAGTAACGCTGACTAAAGTACGTCGTGACCGTATGGGTCACATTGAGCTTGCAAGCCCAGTAGCCCACATCTGGTTCTTGAAATCACTACCGTCTCGTATCGGCTTAATGCTTGATATGACGCTACGTGACATCGAGCGCGTACTGTACTTCGAATCATTCGTTGTGACCGAGCCTGGCATGACTACGCTTGAGCGTGGCCAGCTACTAGGCGAAGAAGAGTACCTGGATGCTCTTGAAGAGCACGGCGACGAGTTCGAAGCTAAGATGGGTGCAGAAGCTGTACTTGATCTGCTTCGTGAACTGGACCTAGGTCAGCTGATCGCAGAAATGCGTGAAGAGCTACCTACTATCAACTCAGAAACTAAGCGTAAGAAAATCACTAAGCGCTTGAAGTTGATGGAATCATTCCACCAGTCTGGTAACAACCCAGAGTGGATGATCATGACTGTTCTTCCGGTTCTACCACCAGATCTACGTCCTCTAGTACCACTAGACGGCGGTCGTTTTGCGACCTCTGATCTGAACGACCTATACCGTCGTGTTATCAACCGTAACAACCGTTTGAAGCGTCTTCTTGACCTAGCGGCACCAGACATCATCGTACGCAACGAAAAGCGTATGCTTCAAGAAGCGGTAGATGCGCTACTTGATAATGGTCGTCGTGGCCGTGCGATCACAGGTTCTAACAAGCGTCCTCTTAAGTCGCTTGCAGACATGATCAAAGGTAAGCAAGGTCGTTTCCGTCAAAACCTTCTAGGTAAGCGTGTTGACTACTCAGGCCGTTCTGTAATCACCGTAGGTCCGACACTGAAACTACACCAGTGTGGTCTTCCTAAGAAAATGGCACTTGAGCTATTCAAGCCATTCATCTACGGCAAACTAGAGCGCCGCGGTATGGCGACAACCATCAAAGCTGCGAAGAAGATGGTTGAGCGTGAAGTACCAGAGGTTTGGGACGTACTAGACGAAGTAATTCGTGAGCACCCAGTGCTACTTAACCGTGCACCGACACTTCACCGTTTGGGTATCCAGGCGTTTGAGCCGGTACTAATCGAAGGTAAAGCGATTCACCTGCACCCGCTAGTGTGTGCGGCGTATAACGCCGACTTCGACGGTGACCAAATGGCGGTTCACGTACCATTGACGCTAGAAGCGCAGCTAGAAGCGCGTGCGTTGATGATGTCAACCAACAACATTCTTTCGCCTGCGAACGGTGAGCCAATCATCGTACCTTCACAGGACGTTGTATTGGGTCTGTACTACATGACCCGTGATCGCATCAATGCCAAAGGTGAAGGCCTGGTATTTAAAGACGCGAAAGAAGCTGAAAAAGCATACCGTACCGGCGTTGCGCAACTACACGCACGCGTAAAAGTACGTATGACGCAAACAGTGATTGCCGAAGACGGTACTTCAAGTGAAGTAACTGGCATCGTTGACACCACTGTAGGTCGTGCAATCTTCTCATTAATCATGCCACAAGGCTTACCGTTCGAGTTGGTTAACCGCCCACTTGGTAAGAAGCAAATCTCGGGCATGCTGAACGAGTGTTACCGTCTACTAGGTCTTAAAGATACCGTTATCTTTGCCGACCAGGTTATGTACACCGGTTTCCACTACGCGATGAAGTCGGGTGTGTCTATCGGTATCAATGACATGGAAATTCCACCGGTTAAAGCTGAGATCATCGAAGCGGCCGAGGAAGAAGTTGCTGAAATCAACCAGCAGTTCCAGTCAGGTCTTGTAACCGCCGGTGAAAAGTACAACAAGGTTATCGATATCTGGTCACGTGTGAACGAAAACCTTTCACGCGAAATGATGGCTAACCTGTCAAAAGACACTGTAATCAACGCTGATGGCGTTGAAGAAGAGCAAGACTCATTCAACTCAGTGTTTATGATGGCCGACTCGGGCGCTCGTGGTAGTGCTGCTCAGATCCGTCAGTTGGCGGGTATGCGTGGTCTAATGGCACGTCCGGATGGTTCAATCATCGAAACACCAATCACGGCTAACTTCCGTGAAGGTCTGAACGTACTTCAGTACTTCATCTCGACCCACGGTGCGCGTAAAGGTCTTGCCGATACCGCATTGAAGACAGCGAACTCGGGTTACCTAACGCGTCGTCTAGTAGACGTAGCGCAAGACTTGGTAATCAACGAAGTAGACTGTGGTACCGAAGATGGTCTAACCATGAAGCCGCTAATCGAAGGTGGTGACGTAGTTGAGCCGCTACGCGAGCGTGTACTAGGTCGTGTGGTTGCTGAAGACGTGGTTATCCCAGGTACTGATACTGTACTAGTTGAGCGTAACATCATGCTTGACGAGAAACTGTGTGACCTTCTAGAAGAGCACTCAGTGGACGAAGTACGCGTACGTTCTGTTATCACCTGTGACAACGACTTCGGCGTATGTTCGAACTGTTACGGTCGTGACCTTGCCCGTGGCCACCGCATCAATGCGGGTGAAGCGGTCGGTGTTATCGCGGCACAGTCAATCGGTGAGCCGGGTACACAGCTTACGATGCGTACCTTCCACATCGGTGGTGCGGCATCTCGAGCGTCAGCAGAGAACAGCGTACAAGTTAAGAACAACGGTCGTCTTAAGCTGCACAATGCGAAATTCGTATTGAACACTGAAGGCAAGATTGTAATCACTTCACGTTCAACAGAAATCACCATCATCGATGAGCATGGTCGTGAGAAAGAGCGTTATAAAGTACCTTACGGTGCAGTACTAACTGTACAAGACGGTGCGGAAGTGAAGGGTAACGACATAGTTGCTATGTGGGACCCGCACAGTCACCCAATTATTATCGAACACGAGTCAAAAGTGTCGTTCAGCGACATCGACGATTCGAACACGGAAACGCAGACAGATGATCTGACTGGCCTAACACGTGTGGTTATTAAAGACCTTGCGAAAGTTAACGCCAAAGAGCCTAAGCTAATCATTGAAAATGAAGAGCGTGGCCTGCAGGAAATCCGCCTACCGTCATTCACCACAATCGAGGTGAGCGATGGTGCGACATCTAAACCAGGTGACGTATTAGCGCGTATTCCACAAGAAGGTTCGAAGACTCGAGACATCACCGGTGGTCTACCGCGCGTAGCGGACCTATTCGAAGCTCGTAAGCCGAAAGATCCAGCAATCCTTGCTGAAATCTCAGGTATGGTTAGCTTTGGTAAAGAGACCAAGGGTAAGAAACGTCTTGTGATCACACCGGAAGAGGGTGATGCATACGAAGAGATGATTCCTAAGTGGCGTCAGCTTAACGTGTTCGAAGGTGAAATCGTATCTAAAGGTGAAGTTATCGCCGATGGTCCGGAGTCTCCGCATGACATCCTTCGTCTACGTGGCGTAACCGATGTTGCTAACTACATCGTTAACGAAGTGCAAGACGTTTACCGTCTGCAAGGTGTAAAGATTAACGATAAGCACATTGAAACCGTGATCCGTCAGATGCTACGTAAGTGTCTGATCACTGACGGTGGTGACTCTGAATTCCTAGCCGGTGAGCAGGTTGAGGTAGCACGTGTAAACATTGCGAACCGTGACCTAGAAGAGCAAGGTAAGATCCCAGCTAAGTTTGAAATTCAGCTGATGGGTATTACCAAGGCATCACTTGCTACAGAATCATTCATTTCTGCAGCCTCGTTCCAGGAGACCACGCGTGTCCTAACCGAAGCCGCTGTAAATGGTAAGAGCGATGAGCTACGTGGTCTGAAAGAGAACGTAATCGTGGGTCGTTTGATCCCAGCCGGTACCGGCTTTGCGTATCACCAGGATCGCGCTAATCGTCGCAAGCAAAATGCAGAGGACCTGCTAGAGCCAACAGTAAGTGCTGAAGAGGCAACTCAAGCGCTAACTGACGCCCTAAACGCAGATCTGTCTGGCGACCAAGAATAAACTTAATTTCATAATTAAGTCATGCCTGGAGTGGTAGAATACCGCTCTGGGCATTGTTTTGGTTGACAGGCTAAACTTTGCTCATTAAAATTCCGCCACCCTTTTACTCGCTACAGTGACTGTTGCGGATAAATTGGGCGGAATTTTTAATTTCAGTAGTAATTTTAATTTTTCAGGAGCTATTTAATGGCAACTATTAACCAGCTAGTGCGCAAGCCACGTCGCAGCAAGGTTACCAAAAGTAACTCAGCCGCGCTAAAGGCATGTCCACAAAAGCGTGGTGTATGTACTCGTGTATATACTACTACTCCTAAGAAACCTAACTCGGCTCTACGTAAAGTAGCCCGTGTTCGTCTAACGAACGGTTTCGAAGTAACATCATACATCGGTGGTGAAGGTCACAACCTTCAAGAGCACAGTGTAATCCTAATCCGTGGTGGTCGTGTTAAAGACTTACCAGGTGTACGTTTCCACACTGTTCGCGGTGCACTTGACTGTGCAGGCGTAAATGACCGTAAACAAGGTCGTTCTAAGTACGGTGCAAAACGCCCTAAGGGCTAATGGTTCTCCGTTAGTAAGGCCAAGCACTTAAATTTTTAATAAATATTGTTTTGGGAATCTGTTCAAAAGACAGACCTGAAGATACCGGAGATTCAAAATGCCAAGAAGACGCGTTATAGGTCAACGTAAAATTCTTCCAGATCCTAAGTTCGGATCAGAATTACTTGCAAAGTTCGTCAACGTAGTAATGCTTGACGGCAAAAAATCTACTGCTGAAAAAATCGTATATGGTGCGCTAGACGTGGCTGCTGAGAAATCAGGCAAGTCGCACCTAGAAATCTTTGAAGCTGCACTTGAAAACGTTCGCCCACAGGTTGAGGTTAAATCTCGCCGTGTTGGTGGTTCAACGTACCAAGTACCAGTTGAAGTACGTCCAGTTCGTCGCAACGCATTAGGTATGCGTTGGTTAGTTGACGCTGCACGTAAGCGTGGCGAAAAATCTATGGGCCTTCGTCTGGCTCAAGAGATCGTTGACGCTGCTGAAAACAAAGGCACTGCGGTTAAGAAACGTGAAGACGTTCACCGTATGGCTGAAGCGAACAAAGCATTCGCTCATTACCGTTGGTAATCTGTCCTTAACCTTTAAGAGGATAATATGGCACGTACAACTCCAATTGAGCGCTACCGCAATATCGGTATTTGTGCTCACGTAGATGCGGGGAAAACCACCACTACGGAACGTGTACTTTTCTACACGGGCCTATCTCACAAAATCGGTGAGGTACATGATGGTGCCGCAACTATGGACTGGATGGAGCAAGAGCAGGAGCGTGGTATCACTATCACGTCTGCTGCGACTACTTGTTTCTGGAAGGGGATGGACGCGCAATTTGACGATCACCGCATCAACATCATAGACACTCCTGGACACGTAGACTTCACCATTGAAGTTGAGCGTTCACTGCGTGTACTAGATGGTGCCGTGGTCGTGCTTTGTGCCTCATCAGGTGTACAGCCACAGACAGAAACAGTTTGGCGCCAGGCCAACAAATACGAAGTCCCTCGTTTGATCTTCGTAAACAAGATGGACCGCATTGGCGCCGACTTTTTGTCGGTTGTAGACCAGGTGAAAACCCGCCTGGGTGCTACTCCTGTTCCCATTCAGCTGCCTATCGGTGCTGAAGAAGAATTTAAAGGTGTTATCGATCTTATCAAGATGAAAGTCATCAACTGGAACGACGAAGACCAGGGCATGACCTTCAGCTATGAAGAGATCCCGGCAGAACTTCAAGACCAAGCCGAAGAATACCGCTCTGAGCTAATCGAAGCGGCTGCGGAAGCGTCTGAAGAACTAATGGACAAATATTTAGAGGAAGGCGAGCTCAGCGAAGCTGAGATCAAAGAAGGCCTGCGCGCCCGCACCTTAGCGAACGACATCGTGCTAATGGCCTGCGGTAGTGCATTTAAAAACAAGGGTGTTCAAGCCGTGCTTGATGCCGTTGTTGAATACATGCCTTCACCAACCGAAGTCAAAGCAATCCAGGGTGTGTTAGAAGACGGTGTAACCGAAGACACGCGCCCAGCAGACGACAAAGCGCCATTCTCGGCCTTGGCGTTTAAGATTGCCACCGACCCCTTTGTTGGTACGCTAACCTTTTTCCGTGTTTACTCGGGCACAGTGGGCCAGGGTGATACGGTTTATAACCCAGTTAAATCAAAGCGTGAGCGCTTCGGTCGTATCGTTCAGATGCACGCAAACTCACGCGAAGAGATCAAAGAAGTTCGTGCCGGCGATATCGCCGCTGCGATTGGTCTCAAAGACGTTACAACAGGTGATACCCTGTGCGATGGTAATGCTCCTATTACGCTTGAGCGTATGGAATTCCCAGAGCCGGTAATCTCTGTTGCGGTAGAGCCAAAAACCAAGGCAGACCAGGACCGCATGGGCGTGGCGCTAGGTAAACTAGCGGCAGAAGACCCATCGTTCCGTGTACAGACCGACGAAGAATCTGGCCAGACTATTATCTCTGGTATGGGTGAACTTCACCTGGATATCATCGTCGATCGTATGAAACGTGAATTCAATGTTGAATGTAACGTTGGTAAGCCCCAGGTTGCCTATCGTGAAGCGATTCGTTCAACCGTTGAGGTTGAGGGTAAGTTTGTACGTCAATCGGGTGGTCGTGGTCAGTATGGTCACGTTTGGGTCAAACTTGAACCACTTGATATCAGTGATGATGACGCACCAACCTTCGAATTCGTTAACGAAATCGTCGGTGGTACGGTACCGAAGGAATACATTCCTGCGGTAGAAAAAGGTCTCCACGAGCAGATGGAGCAAGGTGTTCTTGCTGGTTATCCGCTACTGGGCGTAAAAGCGACACTTTTCGATGGTTCATTCCACGATGTCGACTCGAACGAAATGGCCTTTAAGATCGCTGGTGCACTGGCAATGCGTAAGGGTGCGCTTGAAGCAAGCCCGGTATTGTTAGAGCCTATCATGAAGGTTGAAGTGATCACTCCAGAAGCAAACATGGGTGATGTTGTAGGCGACCTAAACCGTCGCCGCGGTATGATCGATGGCATGGATGAGGCACCTGGCGGTTTGAAACAAATCAACGCCGAGGTTCCGCTTTCAGAAATGTTCGGTTATGCAACTGACTTACGTTCTGCCACGCAAGGTCGTGCCTCGTACTCGATGGAATTCCTCAAGTACGCAGAAGCGGCTAAAAACGTAGCAGAATCTATTATTGCAGCTCGCGCTGTTAAGTAATTTTAGTTCGGTCCGATCTTCGGGTCGGACTTTAATTTCTTTATAGGAATTTTTAAAATGGCAAAAGAAAAGTTTGAACGCGTAAAACCGCACGTAAACGTTGGTACAATCGGCCACGTTGACCACGGTAAAACAACTCTAACTGCAGCAATCACTAACGTACTTGCAAAAGTATACGGTGGTACAGCTAAAGACTTCGCATCAATCGATAACGCTCCAGAAGAGCGTGAGCGTGGTATCACAATCTCAACTTCACACGTTGAGTACGACACTCCAACTCGCCACTACGCGCACGTTGACTGTCCTGGACACGCTGACTACGTTAAAAACATGATCACTGGTGCTGCTCAGATGGACGGCGCGATCCTAGTAGTAGCTGCGACTGACGGTCCTATGCCTCAGACTCGTGAGCACATCCTACTTTCTCGTCAGGTTGGTGTACCTTACATCATCGTATTCATGAACAAATGTGACATGGTTGACGACGAAGAACTACTAGAGCTAGTAGAAATGGAAGTTCGTGAACTTCTTTCTGAGTACGATTTCCCAGGTGACGACCTACCTCTAATCCAAGGTTCAGCTCTTAAAGCGCTTGAAGGCGAGAAAGAGTGGGAAGACAAGATCATCGAGCTTGCAGAAGCCCTAGATACTTACATCCCAGAGCCAGAGCGTGACATCGATAAGCCATTCATCATGCCTATCGAAGACGTATTCTCAATCCAGGGTCGTGGTACAGTTGTAACTGGTCGTGTTGAAGCCGGTATCATCAACGTGAACGACGAAGTTGAAATCGTAGGTATCAAAGAAACTACGAAGACAACTTGTACTGGTGTAGAAATGTTCCGTAAGCTTCTAGACGAAGGTCGTGCAGGTGAGAACATCGGTGCCCTTCTACGTGGTACTAAGCGTGACGAAGTTGAGCGTGGTCAAGTACTAGCTGCTCCTGGTTCAATCAACCCGCACACTAAGTTCGAAGCAGAAGTATACGTACTATCTAAAGACGAAGGTGGCCGTCACACGCCATTCTTCAAAGGCTACCGTCCACAGTTCTACTTCCGTACAACTGACGTAACTGGTGACATCCAACTACCAGACGGCGTAGAAATGGTAATGCCTGGCGACAACATCAAGATGACTGTTGAACTAATCTGCCCAATCGCGATGGACGAAGGTCTACGTTTCGCGATCCGTGAAGGTGGTCGTACAGTAGGTGCTGGTGTTGTAGCAACTATCGTAGAGTAATAGTTACTCTCAAGAAAAAAGGCCGCTTTTAGCGGCCTTTTTTGTGCCTGAAAGTTGAGAAGACCACCTTCACGGCCGTGAAGGCTGAAAGCGGAAATAAGCGAGTGAACAATTTCACTCGCGCCGCTTGAAGGCGACGAGCTCTGCGAGGAGCGGGAGGGCGTACAGTTGCGTTGGTGTTGGCAAGGCGTAGCCTTGCAACCTTGCTTGTAAGCTCTCAGCTTCCTACAAACAAACCAAAGGCCGCATCAGCGGCCTTTATCACTCCTGTGATTCCTTCTACAGCTTTTAAAGCTTGGTTGTGTGAACTTATTCACTTCTTCCGTTAAAACTCCCCACAGCTTTGCACAGTGAGTTCTTGTCGCGTTGGCGACGGCAACTTGAGATAAAAATCACCTTAGGTGCAAGTAATTCGTCCCTGAAGCCTGGTTCCTGTCGGCATCCTTGCCTCCACTTCCTCGTGCTGCGACGATTATCAATCGTCGGTCACTCGTCACCCCTTGGAACCCCGAGGCGCCCGTAATTCGCCAATGCTTCCGAACTCAGGTTTTTGCTAAACGCTCCGCTTAGGCTGCGACACGATTTAACGGCACTTCCCTGTGCCGATAAATCTAGCTCGGCATCGTGCCTTGCTGTCTTAGCCACGCGCCGCAACAAAAGCTGATTTCTCCAGCGCGAATTTAAACGGGATTAGGCTGATACACCTGCGTTTCAATTTAGGCTAACGCAAACTGTAAGTTGGATTAGAGCGAAGCGGCCGTTGATAATTTTCGACTAAACCGTTTATAACGCAAATTGCGTGCATATTCAGGAAAACGACCCAAGCGCTCGTTTTTATCCCATACACAATATTCTTATAGTGAATGAATCCTAAAAGTGGCAGCAACTTACATTGTTTGATACAAATAGACCAATCATAAAAGCGAGCAATGTTTCGGTAGAAAAACGCGCGATTAGCTCGCTATAAACATGTTAGCTTTCAAGGATGGTATGTCTATAACTGATAGCCAAACGATTGACTCAGTCATTCGCAGCGATGAACATAATGATGTGGTGTTACTGATTACTGATCATCTTGATTGGTCAGAGCCACAAGAACACTTATTAGCATTGCAACAGAAATTGAATACGTATATTTCTTTTGTGGAATCAGGACAATTGTTCAGTGATTTTCCTGACACCAAAAATAAAGAGGTTTCCATTTTAATTGCCTGCGGATTTGAACCAGTCAATGCAGCACTTAGTTTTTTTAAAAAAGCAGATGTGTTCTTAAACGATAGGCTCAACATCAGGCTAAGGTATGCAATTGAAAGCTAACAAGTCAATTATGGCATGGACGCAAAACGCATGGCTTGTGCTCCTTCGTCGCTAAGTATAGCCATGCATTTATGCGCCCCATATTGAGGCGTTATGTTTTTCGAGGTTCGTATGGCATTTGGAACAGCGCTATATAAATTCAAAGAGTTACTTGAACATCGTAAGTACTTTAGAAAGTGCCAGCGCTGCTTTTACCATTACGATACTAGGAAAGGAGAGTGCTCCCATTGTTCTCATTTAGATGAGGCAGGGCTCAAATCTCTATTTCATGAAAGGGAGAGAAACTTCCAAGGGCGTCGCCAATTGGGCCTAATGTTTGCTTTTGCGGCCGTTGTTGCGGCAATATTCTTAGCAATCTCGTTCGTGGGTTAAAACATAACAAGCGCAAGCAATACGCTACAGCCCTTCGGGCCTTCGCGGGACGCCCAACGCTGTGCACCTTTTGCGCGGTCGCTTTGCTCCCATTATTGCGCAAAAGGCGCACAACATTGGTCGCCCATGTTGCGGGCGTTATATTTAAAATCAGACTACGGAGTAATATTAATGGAAGATATAAAAGTAAAAAGGAGTTTCTCACAATGGTTTTTTGGCGAATACTCATGGACACTTAAGTTTGTTTGGATAGTATCTTTAATGGTGTTTTTTACGATTGGGTACAACACTGAAAAAAGCTTTTGGACTTTACTTGTTGAAGGAGACTTCAACTCAGCATTCCTACTTATTATAATTGGTTATTTATCTGATTTTCGTTACAGAATCGTAAAAGAGTCTAGGAATAATTAAATATAACAAGCGCATTAAGTCAGACGGCTCAATTTGTCCGATTTTTTGCAAAGATAAACGACGCAAAAAAGCGTCCAATTAATTGACCCGCTTCTTATGCGGGCGTTCCCACAGTCCGCTTTTGGCACTTAGCGCCTTCTCGGACACCTCACAACTAACAGGTATCGATCCCCCGTTTTGATTCGCGCTGTAGAAATCGGTTTTTGTTGTGGAGTGTGCTAGAGACAGCGAGATAGGGATATCGAGCTAGGTTTACCGAGGTAGGACACCTCGTTAAACCGTGTCGAAAGCAAAACGAAACGCTTAACAAAAACCCGAGTTCGGAAGCATTAGCGAATCACGGGTTCGGGGGGTTTCCAAAGGGGGAGTCGAATCACTCTCCCTTTGGGTGTCGTCGCCACCGCGACAAGATCTAAAATCGAAGGGCCTTTCGCAAGGCTAAAGCCTCGCCTACAGACAAGACGCTAGAACAATCCCGCATTAAAGCCCAGCGCTTTTACTTCTTTTCTCCACCACAGCCGCTGTCATCCTTGAAATACAACACAAATCGCCGGCGCTGTTGTAGATCTTAATCTCCCATACCGATGAGCGGCCGCCTAGGTGTACGGGTCTGGTTACGGCTTTGAGAGTGCCGGTGCGTGAGGCTTTAAGGTGATTGGCGTTGATCTCCTGGCCGACGCAGTAATATTTATTGATGTCGACGGCGAAGTTGGCGGCGTAGCTGGCGACGGTTTCGGCCAGTACCACGTAGGCGCCGCCGTGGACTATGCCGATGGGGTTGTAGAGCTCGTTGTCGATAGGCATGGTGGCCACCAGGTAATCCGGGCCGATTTCGCTGATTTCAATGCCGAGTTTGGTCATAAGCGTGCCCTTGGCGCCGACGCCGAGGTCGAGTTTGCGACACAGATCAAAATCGATTTCCTGAGCCCAAATACTTGGGGTGTTTTCGCTTACACTCGAGTCTGGCTGCTCAGTGACCGGTAGATCGTTTTCATGATTCTGAATACTCATACAGATTCCTTATACGGCGGCATGGTTAACGGGGGTTATTTGCACTCATTGGCACTGTGCTCCACATAGTGCTGCACTCGCCTGGGCTTCTGCAAGCCTTTTACGACGGTTAGCGAGCGCAAAAAGAGGAACGGGGCGGCGATATCTTCGGCGGCCTGGCTATCACCTGAGGGCCGGATTTGACTAGACTGTCAGTAACGACCTGGGTGTAAATGTTGAAGGAGGGTCTATGGACTTTCAATCCGTGTATGATTTCTGGTTTAACCAATGCAACAGCGAGGACTGGTTTAAAAAGAGTGCGACCTTCGATGCCAGGGTTACCGAGCTGTTTGCCAAGACTCACCGCGCCGCCAGTCGGGGGGAGCTCTATCATTGGCGTAGCAGTGCCCACGGTGCCCTGAGTGAAATTATCGTGCTCGATCAATTCTCCCGTAATATCTATCGCGATACCGCCAGCGCCTTTGCCCAGGATGCTCAGGCCTTGTGCCTGGCTCAGCATGCGGTAGAAAAGGGCTACGACCTGCTGCTCAATGAGCAGGAGCGTGGCTTTTTATACATGCCTTATATGCACAGTGAAAGTGCCGTCATTCATATGCTTGCCGAGCACCTGTTTCGGCCTTTGGAGAGTTATTCCTATGAGCTGACCCATAAGGCGATCATCGACCGCTTTGGTCGCTACCCGCATCGCAACGCTATACTCGGGCGTCGGTCGACACCAGAGGAAATAGCATTTTTAGAAACGCCCAACAGCAGTTTTTAATCGGCCTCACTCACCCAGTTACGTGCTTGCTCCATCTGGTCATATTGAAAGGCTCTGATTTCGGCACTGATAAAATGCGCCGTTAAATGCTCGCCGAGCATGGCCAGGGGAGAGTCGGTAACTACGGCTATCCTGCTGATTCTCTTATGGTGGTCGCGGGCAAAGCGCAGGTGCGCTGACAAGGCCGCAAACGAATCCCAGCCGGGAAAGTGACGGGTGGCTATCATCAGCCCCTTGAGTCCACCATGACGTTCTATATAGGGATCTATAATACGTACGGCGGCTATAAAGTCGGCGGCAGACAACTCGCCATGGGGGGTAAATACGCCAATATCATGTTCATTATCTAGGCTGATACAGAGCATATTGGGTTCCTTCTTTCATTTAAAATGCTTCGATGCGAAATCGGCTACCTATAACTGTAGGCGCTTTTTTAAGTATTTGCGCAGTCGCTGATACAGCTTAGAAATAACTCCTGACTGTGGCAGCAGCAAAATCATTGAATATATTTGCGATTTTCTGACAACTGTATATACTCACAGTTAAATGTACTGTATGGAAAACCAGTTGTATGCGCCCTTTAACTAATCGCCAATCTCAAATTTTAGAGCTGATCAAAGTCTTTATTAAAGATACCGGCATGCCGCCGACGCGCGCCGAAATTGCACAAACATTAGGTTTTCGCAGTGCCAATGCCGCCGAGGAGCACCTTAAGGCGCTGGCCAAAAAAGGGGTGATCAGAATGAAACCCGGTGCCAGCCGCGGTATTCAGCTGGTTGAGGAAGAAGAGCCGGAGCAATTAGGCCTGCCGTTAATCGGTCGGGTTGCCGCCGGTGAGCCCATTTTGGCGCAGGAGCATATCGAGAGCCATTGCCAAATCGACCCCATGTTGTTTAAACCGGCGGCGGATTATCTGCTACGGGTTAACGGCATGAGTATGAAGGATATCGGCATTCTTGATGGCGATCTGCTGGCGGTACACCGTGCGCAAGTGGCCGAAAACGGTCAGGTGGTGGTAGCCCGAGTGGGTGACGACGTAACCGTGAAGCGCCTGGAAAAGGCCGGTCGCAAGGTTTTCCTGCATGCGGAAAACGAAGAATTTGCTCCTATCGAAGTCGATTTAGAACATGAATCCTTTGATATTGAGGGCTTAGCGGTTGGTGTAATTCGAAACGCCGACTGGATGTAGGTTTTATTCGGTATTTTTGCCCCCGATACGCCGTTTATTGGGGGTTTTACGGCGCTTTTCTCCCTTCTTTTCTTACGCGCTAACAGTTTGAATATCCCCCAAATATTTATTTAAAAAAGAAAAACAAAAACGCTTCATTTCTTGCTATTCGTTCAAATCTTGACTAATTGTTATATTACAGGCTTTGCTGGTTGCTTTTTGCGCACTTTGTTTGCAGAAAATTGAATCGGCCAGTCCAAGCATAATAATAACGAAGATTGGCTAGCAGTAATTGCCTCTTCCCTTTTTGCGTTGCGCGTAGTTAAGGAGATGGTACATGAAGCAGCTTTGCTCCCTCATGTTGCTGTGTTTGTTTGCTCCCCATCTGGCCTTGGCCAACAGCAAGTACAACTTGCGCCCCGGGGTGACGGATATCAGCGAGAATGTTTACCAATTGCATATGACGATATTTATCATCTGCTGTGTGATTGGGGTGATCGTATTCTCGGTCATGTTTTGGGCCTTGCTCAGGCACCGTAAATCCAAGGGCGTTACCGCCGCCACCTTCCATGAAAGCACTAAGGTCGAAATTCTTTGGACCGCTATTCCCTTTCTTATCCTTATCGGCATGGCGGTGCCGGCGACCAAGACCCTGATCGCCATGGAAGACACCAGCAAGGCGGACATCACCATTAAGGTGACCGGCTCGCAGTGGAAGTGGCATTACGAATACATGGGCCATGATCTGGGCTTTTATTCGCTGTTGGCCACCCCTCAGGAGCAAATTCAAAATGCCGAGAATAAAGGCGAAAACTACCTGCTGGAAGTGGATAAGCCACTGGTGATCCCAACCGGTAAAAAAGTGCGTTTTCTGATGACCTCTGACGATGTTATTCACTCCTGGTGGGTGCCGGACTTTGCGGTGAAAAAAGACGCCAACCCAGGCTTTATCAACGAGGCCTGGACCAAGGTTAACGAAGCGGGTATCTATCGCGGTCAATGTGCCGAGCTGTGTGGTCAGGACCACGGCTTTATGCCCGTGGTGGTTGAAGCGAAATCCCCTGAGGAGTTTGATATCTGGCTGGCGGCGCAAAAACAAGCGATGTTAGACCAGGCCGATGCCGATGCTGCCTTACTCGACCAAACCTTGTCTCATGACGAGCTCATGAGCACTGGTGAGAAGATCTATATGACCCGCTGCGTAGCCTGTCACCAACCGACTGGTCTCGGCGTTCCCGGAGTATTCCCGGCAATCAAGGGCAGCCCAATCGCGACCGGCGAAATCAAAGACCACATCGATATCGTGGTACACGGTAAACCTGGCACCGCCATGCAGGCGTTTGTTAGCCAGCTCACTATTAAAGAGCTCGCGTCCGTTGTTACTTACCAGCGTAATGCCTTTGGTAATGACACCGGCGATACGGTGCAACCAAGTGCGATCCAGGCCTTTATTGATGGGGAAGAACAATGAGTACAGCAGCTGCAACACACGAACATCACGGGCCTGCGACTGGCATTAAACGCTGGCTCTTTACCACTAACCATAAAGACATAGGCACGCTATACCTGCTGTTTTCGCTGCTGATGTTTTTAACCGGCGGCGCCATGGCCATGGTGATCCGCGCCGAGCTGTTTCAGCCGGGATTACAATTGGTCGACCCGCACTTCTTTAACCAGATGACCACGGTGCATGGCTTGATCATGGTCTTCGGTGCGGTGATGCCGGCCTTTACCGGCCTGGCCAACTGGATGATCCCCATGATGATCGGGGCGCCGGACATGGCCTTGCCGCGCATGAACAACTGGAGCTTCTGGATCCTGCCCTTCGCCTTTGCCATCTTGCTGATGTCGCTATTTATGGATGGGGGCGGCCCGGCCTTCGGTTGGACCTTCTACGCGCCGCTGTCGACCACCTACAGCAACGACAATACCGCGCTGTTTGTGTTTGCCATCCATATTATGGGTATCAGCTCCATTATGGGTGCCATTAACGTCATAGTGACTATCGTCAACCTGAGAGCGCCGGGCATGAAGTGGATGAAGCTGCCGCTGTTCGTATGGACCTGGCTGATCACCGCCTTCCTGCTGATTGCGGTGATGCCTGTGCTGGCGGGGGCAGTGACCATGGTACTGACGGATAAATACTTCGGCACCGACTTCTTTAATGCCGCCGGTGGTGGCGATCCCGTGATGTTCCAGCATATTTTCTGGTTCTTCGGTCACCCCGAGGTGTACATCATGATCTTGCCGGCGTTTGGTATTATCTCCACCATAGTGCCCACCTTCTCGCGCAAAAAACTCTTTGGCTACTCTTCCATGGTGTATGCCACCGCGTCCATCGCCTTGTTGTCCTTTGTGGTCTGGGCGCACCATATGTTTACCACCGGCATGCCGCTGGCCGGTGAGCTCTTCTTCATGTACTCCACCATGCTGATATCCGTGCCCACCGGGGTCAAGGTGTTCAACTGGGTGGCGACCATGTGGCGCGGCTCCATCAGTTTTGAAGCGCCCATGATGTTTGCCATCGCCTTTATCGTGCTCTTTACCCTGGGCGGTTTCTCCGGCCTGATGCTGGCGATTACACCGGTGGATTTCCAATACCATGATACCTACTTTGTGGTGGCGCATTTCCACTATGTGCTGGTTACCGGGGCGGTGTTCTCCATTATGGCCGCGGCCTATTACTGGCTGCCGAAATGGACCGGGCATATGTACAACACTAGGCTGGCGAAGTGGCACTTCTGGATGTCGCTGATCAGCGTCAACGTGCTCTTCTTCCCCATGCACTTTGTTGGCTTGGCGGGCATGCCCCGTCGTATCCCAGACTATGCGCTGCAGTTTGCCGACTTTAACGCCATCATCAGTATCGGTGGCTTTGCCTTCGGTCTATCGCAGCTGCTGTTTGTGGCCGTGGTGTTTAAGTGCATCAAGGCTGGCGAAAAGGCCCCGGCCAAGGTGTGGGACGGAGCCGAAGGTTTAGAGTGGCAGGTGGCTTCACCGGCGCCTTATCACACCTTTGAAACGCCGCCCGAGGTGAAATAAATGAACCATATGCCGCTGTTAAGAAAGCTCTTATTAGGCACCCTGGCGATGTTCGCCTTTGCCTTTGCGCTGGTGCCCTTGTACGACGTGTTCTGCGATGTCACCGGCCTTAACGGCAAGCCCTCTATGGAGCAGGCGCAGCAAAGCGAACGGGTGGATAACAGCCGTGAGGTTACCGTGAGCTTTACCACCCATGCCCAAAGCGGTGCGCCCTTTAAGGTCAGCGCTCAGCAGCAGTCTGTGGTGGTGAAGCCTGGCGAGATGAGCCTGGTGACCTTTGCGGCGGCCAATACCAGCGATCAAGCCCGGGTGATGCAGGCCATTCCGTCTGTCTCTCCTGGGTTAGCGGCAAAATACCTACATAAACTGGCGTGCTTTTGCTTTGACCAGCAAACCTTGCAGGCCAACGAACAACAAGAATATCAATTAAGATTTTATGTCGATCCGGCGTTGCCACCCGAATACGAGGAGCTAACGCTGTCATATACGCTTTTTGATATCAGCGCCAAGCATAGCGAGTCGTTAGTGGCGGCGGCGCGATAACCCAAATGAGGCATGAATATGAGTGAAGAGTATCAAAAGTACTATGTGCCGGCGCAAAGTCCCTGGCCGATAGTCGGCGCGGTGGCGCTGTTCTTTATCGCCGCCGGTGCCGGTCTAACCGTGATGCAAATGGAGCAGGAAAGCAGCCATGGCCATTACCTGTTATTTGCCGGTATTGCCGTGTTGCTGTACATGCTGGTGGGCTGGTTTCGTAATGTCATCAGCGAGTCCCATGGCGGTCTCTACTCGATGCAGATGGATCGCTCCTTTAGACAGGGCATGAGCTGGTTTATTTTCTCCGAGGTGATGTTCTTTGCCGCCTTCTTCGGCGCCTTGTTCTACGCCCGTATGCTGGCGGTGCCCTGGCTCGGTGGTGATGGCAATAATGTGATGACGGGCGAAGTGTTATGGCCGGAATTCACATCTGCATGGCCGCTGGAAAGCACTCCGGATGGCACCAGCACCCAGGCCATGGGCTGGCAGGGGCTGCCGCTTATCAACACCATTATCCTCTTGGTGTCGTCGGTAACCTTGCAGTTTGCTCACACCGCCATAGAAAAAGATAAGCGCACGCCTCTGACCCTCTTCCTGCTGTTGACCATAGTTCTTGGTATCAGTTTCTTGGGCCTGCAAGCCTATGAATATGTGCATGCCTATCAGGATTTAGGACTGAAGCTGGATTCCGGCATTTACGGCAATACCTTCTTCTTGCTTACCGGCTTTCACGGCTTGCACGTAACCCTGGGCACCATAATGCTTATTGTGGTCTGGATCCGGGTGTTAAAGGGCCACTTTAGCAGCGAAAAGCATTTCGCCTTTCAAGCGGCGGCCTGGTACTGGCACTTTGTAGATGTGGTGTGGCTGTGCCTGTTTGTATTTGTGTATGTGTTGTGATCGGTGATTGATTAAAGCGCAGCAGACCAAACTGCTGCGCCAGCAAAATAATAATAAGTACTAGGATGCACAGGGCAACGCGTTTGCCCAAATAGCGCGACATAGGCACCTTGTTATCGGCTTTTATCATCGCCAGTAAGGCGCGGAAAAGGGTGTAAATGACGGTCAGCAAGAGCGCAATAATTATAATTTTAATAAGCAAGATACGGATACTCCGAGGTTGGTGGTTGAGTGTTTACAGCTAAGCTTAGCGCAATTTTATGGATAGGGCTGGTTATCCTCGCGGTAACTGTTTGTACTCGCTTGGGTTTTTGGCAACTTGAACGGGCAGAACAAAAACAGCAAAGACAACAGCTGCTGGATTCCTGGTCGGCTCAGGGCGTTATGCCTTTGACCAAGGCGCTGCGCTATATCGAAAGCGAAGATGCCACAGGTTTGCAGGTTCGCTTTGATGCTCAGTTGCAGAGCGAATACTGGCTGCTGGACAATCAGGTGTATCAGGGCCGGGTCGGCTATGATTTGCTGGTGCTGGCCTTGGCGCCTGGCGCCAGTCACTGGCTGTTGGTCAATCTCGGCTTTGTGCCGGCACCCAGCAAGCGCAATGAACTGCCCACTATCACCTTGCCATCTGGGATCACCCTGACTCAGGCGTTAGTCAAAGAAGGCCCACTGGCGCAGTTTACCCTGAGCGAAACTCAGGCCCCGCAAGGCTGGCCCAAACGTATTCAAGAGATCGCCATCACCCAGATGAGCGAGCAAACCCGCAAACCCATATATCCCTTTATGGTCTATGCCCAAGATGCCATTGATGGCATAGGCGCCATCCCCCATTACCAGCCGGTCACCATGTCCGCAGACAAGCACAAGGCCTACGCCTGGCAGTGGTTTTTAATTGCCCTGGCGGCCTTGGTGATTGCTTTAAGTGCCTATTGGCGAGCAAGGAGAACGCATGCAGCTACCTAAACCCCTTATGTTATTTATCGGCTGCTTTTTGCTGCCCATTGTTGCCGCCGTGGCGGTTTTGTATTCCGGCTGGCTGCCCGGCCATAAGAGTAATCAAGGGCGGCTGATGAGCGAGCAGGTAGAACTGAGCGACTGGCAGCAATACCCGCCATCGCCCTGGACCATAGCTCTGGTTAATACCGAGCCCTGTCAGGGCTGTGCGCAGCAATGGCAGGACCTGCAGTCGCTCTATGTGGCTCTGGGTAAAAATAAAGACAAGGTGCGCATTGCCGTCTTGGGCGAAGCAGCACCCAAGGCGCAAGACATGCCCAGTATTCATATTAACAGTGCTCCGGCGCAGCTGAATGCCGGCAGTCTGTATTTAATCGACCACCATGGTTTGGTGGTGCTGGAGTATGACTTTGCTCCACAAGCCGACGCCAATCGCTTGGTACACAAGGGATTGTTGAAGGACTTAAAAAAACTACTTAATTATGCGCGTAGCAGTTAAAGAGGCCAGTATGACAAAAAACTATAAATTTCTGGTGTTAACTACGGCTTTATTGGCCGTGTTGGTGGTGGGCCTGGGGGCCTATACGCGATTGAGCGATGCCGGTCTGGGTTGCCCCGACTGGCCCGGCTGTTATGGCTTTTTAACCGTGCCCGATAAGGCCCATGAAATCGCCGCGGTGGAGGAAAACTTTCCCGGTATGGAGGTGGATCAGGGTAAGGCATTGAAGGAAATGGTGCATCGTTACTTTGCCGGCACCTTGGGGCTGTTGATCCTCGCCATTGCCCTGTATGCGTGGCGTTATGGCAAGCAGGTCCGTATGCCGGTGCGTTTGCCCATGGTGCTTGTGCTCTTGGTGATCTTCCAGGCCATGTTGGGTATGTGGACCGTGACCATGAACCTGCAGCCTCTGGTGGTGATGGGCCACCTGCTCGGTGGTTTCTCCATTGCCAGCCTGTTATGGCTCTTGTATTTGCGCAACCACAGTCGCCCCGTGCCCGGTGGCGACCCAGGTGCCAAGAGCTTGCAGGGTTGGAGCATGGCAGCCTTGAGTATGGTAGTAGTGCAGATTGCCTTAGGGGGCTGGCTGGCGGCCAATTATGCCGCCGCCCATTGTGTTGGTTTTCCCCTGTGTGAAGGCAGTGAGGCGTTTTCCCTGGCCGAGGTGTTCCATTTGCCTATGGAGCATGCCAATTACGAGTATGGGGTGCTCTCCTACGAGTCGCGCATGTCCATTCACCTGCTGCACCGCTTTGGCGCCCTGATGACTCTCTTGATTGTCGGTGCGGCCATGTGGCGGGTATATAAAGCTGCCTATTCGCGCACCATTAAAAATGCGGCCTTAGCGGTCGGTGCCGCCCTGGCGGCCCAACTCACCCTGGGAGTTGCCCTGATCTATTTGCAGATCCCCTTGTTGATGGCGCTGGCGCATAACCTGATGGCCCTGCTGTTGCTGCTGACCCTGGTGCGGTTGTGCTATTTACAAAAACGAAAATGTTAGGCGCGAAGGAGAAGAATTATGAGTAAAGCAATAACCTTAACACCCTCTCTGTCGCACTGTGCAAGCTGGCGCGATTATCTGGCCATGTGCAAGGGCAAGGTGGTACTGATGCTGGTACTGACCGCCTGGGTTGGCCTGGCCCTGGCGCCGGATATGGGGCGCTCCTGGGTGCTGCAGCTGATCAGCCTGCTCGGCATTGGCCTGCTATCGGCGGCGGCGGCGGTGATCAACCATATTGTCGACCGTGAAATAGACTCCAAGATGGCGCGCACCCGCCATCGCCCGGTGGCCCAGGGTAAGGTCAGTGAAGGACGGGGCTTTGCCTTTGCCGCGCTGCTCGGTGGCATTGGCTTTGTTGCCCTGGTCGGCGCTGCCAACTGGCTGACCGCCTTGTTAACCCTGCTGGCGCTGGTGGGCTATGCGGTGGTTTATACCCTGTTTCTTAAGCGGGCAACGCCGCAAAATATCGTCATTGGTGGTTTGGCCGGCGCCATGCCGCCGTTATTGGGCTGGGTGAGTGAAACCGGGCAGCTGGCCGCCGCGCCTTGGCTTTTGGTGATGATCATCTTTGCCTGGACGCCGCCGCACTTTTGGGCTCTGGCCATTGCCCGTGAAGCGGATTACCGCCGCGCCAATATTCCCATGCTGCCGGTCACCCATGGTATCGATTTTTGTAAAACCTGCGTGCTCGGTTATACCGTGCTCTTGGCTCTGGTCTGTGTGTTGCCCTATCTGATCGGCATGTCCGGGCTCTTCTATCTGCTGGCGGCATCGGCGCTTAACCTGATGTTTATCGCCTATGCTTGGCGTTTAAAGCGCGAGCCTCAGCATCAATCGGCAATGCGTGTTTTTAAGTTCTCTATCCTGCATTTAATGTTACTCTTTGTCGCATTATTTATTGATAAGTGGGTATTTTATGTCGCTTAAGTGGTGGCTGATTGGGGCGCTTACAACCTTGACTCTGGGTTGTAGCAAGCCGGAATTGCAGGTGGAGGCCTTGGTGTATGAGCAGCCACGGGTGATAAATGCCTTTAGTCTGGAAGATCAGCATGGCGAGCGAGTTGGTGTGGCCGATTTACAAGGGCAGTGGGATCTGCTGTTTTTAGGCTATACCAGCTGCCCGGATGTGTGCCCCATGACGCTGGCGAAATTGCGTCAGGTCGAGACGCAAGTAAAAGATCATAACCTGAATGTGTGGTTTGTATCTGTGGACCCTCAGCGGGATACGGCGGCGAAACGTCGCCAATATATCACCTACTTTAACCCTCAGTACAAGGCGGTTTCGGCCCCGCATCAGGACCTCTATCCCTTTGTGCAAAACCTCGGGCTGATGTACGCCATTAGCGAGCAGCAGGAAGGCGACTACCTGGTGGATCACAGTGCTTCCGTGGTGCTGGTGGACCCGGATGGGAAGATCCGCGCCATCTTTAAGCCAGAATTTGTTGCCGGCTCGGTACCGACCATCAATACCGAGGTCATGGTACGCGAGCTAAAGGCGATTATTGACTATTACCCTGGGTGATCACCCAGGGTTGGGAGAACCACAAATAACGCCCCGATTTGTGCAGCGACGGGGCGGTGCAGTTATAGCGGGCGCGGCCGGGTTTTAAATCCTGTTTGGCCTGCACGGTCACGTGATTGCCGTCGAGCCACTTGATCTCTGCTTGACCCTGGCCGGAGACATAGCAAGCAAACTGATTGTTATGAAAGCCCTTTTCGGCAAATTCCAGGGTGACCTTGGGACGCGGTTCGGCGGTTACAGTGTCGCTATAGTCGAGCTTGGCCAGGGCAAAGGGCAAGGACTCCAGCTTGGTCGCCAGGGTTTCCAGGTCGGCATAAAAACCAGAAGCAGGGAAGCGCGGCAGGCGGGTAAAATCATTGCCCGGGCCCAGGGCACCCGAGTGCTGACCTATGCCTATATAACCTAACTCTTTCACCACCTGCTGCAGTGCCTTATCGAACTCGCCATAAGGGTAGGCCAGGTATTTCAGGCTGTAGCCAATTTCCTCTTCGATGCGTTTTTCGGCACTGGTGAGGTCGGCTTTAATGCGGCTGCGCCATTGCTCTTCGCTTTCTCCTTCAAGGCGATGATGGAGATAATCATGACGGCTGCTGTGGTTGGCAATCAGGGCTCCCTGTTTGCTGAGCTCCTTGAGTTGTGCCCAGGTCATCACATAGCCTTTTTGTTCGTCGATCAAAGCCGGATTAACAAAGATGGTGTAGGGGTAGCCAAATTCCGCCAGTATGGGGGCGGCCTGCTCGATATTATTGTCATAGCCGTCATCAAAGGTGATGGCCACGGTTTTATCGTCAAACGTTTGTCCTTGCTGCAAGCCACTGAGGAGTGTATCCAGGGCAACTACCTTAAATTCATGCTGCTGCAAATACTGTAAATGGGCGCGAAAGGTGTCGGCTTCGACACTGGTTACCTTGGGCAGGGTTTTACTGACGTGATGATACTGTAAAATACCCGCTGCCTGGGCAGAGGCGCCAAACAGGGCGCATAAAGAGAAGAATAAATGGGACAATTTTCTATACATAACCACACTCACCATAAAAGCTTATTGCTGCTTGCCGGGCCCATGATTCTATCTAATATCACGGTGCCTTTGCTAGGCCTGGTTGATACCGCGGTTATCGGCCACCTCGGCAGCGCCCATTATTTAGCAGGTATTGCCCTGGGTGCAACGGTTATTTCCATCTTGTTTTGGCTCGCCGGCTTTCTACGTATGAGCACTACCGGGCTTATCGCCGCCGCCTTTGGCGCCGAAGACAAGCAAGAGCTGGTGCAGGCGCTGCAAAAAAGCTTAATGCTGGCGCTGGCGGTGGCGCTGCTCTTGTTGCTGTTACAAAAACCTTTGGGGTCGCTGATGGCGCTGCTTGCCGATGCTTCGCAGCCAACCATGGAGCAGGCCTTTAATTATTTTTATATTCGTATTTATAGTGCCCCGGCGGCCTTGGCGAATCTGGTGCTGCTGGGCTGGATGCTTGGCGTGCAATACGGGCGTGGTCCATTTTTACTGGTGCTGCTCACCAATGTCATCAATATCGCTTTGGATATTCTCTTTGTAGTCGGCTTTGGCTGGGGCGTTAAGGGCGCGGCCCTGGCCTCGGTGATCGCCGATTATTGCGCCTTGGTCTTTGCCCTGTGGTTGGTATCGCGTTTGTTTGCCAAGCTGCAGTTGCACTGGTGTTGGTCCTTCGGCGCCCGATTGCTGCAACTGGGTGCCCTGCTGCGCCTCAATGGCGATATTTTCCTGCGCTCCTTAATGCTGCAGCTGTGCTTTAGCTTTATGACCTTTTACGGTGCCCGCTTAGGGGATGTGGTGCTGGCCGCCAATGCGGTACTACTGAACTTCCTGCTCTTGATAAGCTTTGCCATGGATGGCATTGCCTATGCCGCCGAGGCCAAGGTGGGGCAGGCGCGTGGGGCGCAAATCCGTGCATGGTATTAGAATGTGGGTACGTATTAGCTTACAGTGGGGTGCTGTATTTGCGGTGCTTTATGCTGTGGGCTTTTATGTTTTTGGGGAGCAGGTGATCCGCTTGCTCACCGATGTGCCCGAGGTTAACAGCCTGGCTATCGCCTATTTGCCCTGGCTGGTGCTGATGCCGCTTATTGCTATGAGTTGTTTTTTATTCGACGGTATTTTTGTCGGTCTTATGCGTGCCAAGGATATGCGCAACACCATGATGCTGTCTGCCTTAGTGGGCTTTTTCGGGGTCTTTGTGTTAACCCAGGGCTGGGGAAATCATGCCCTGTGGGCAGCTATGACCGCCTTTCTGGCGCTGCGTGGCATTAGTCTGGCGGTGCGTTATCGTCAATTGCTAAAGGCGGATGCTTTACTGCATTAACAAGACGAAATGATTGGTAAAAATGCAGAGGCCGATAAGAAAGGATTTGAGGCTGCGCTTGGGCTTGGCGCCCAAGCGCTAATCAGCGTCGCAAACTTAGTAGTAAGAGTGGTCGCCATGGCTGTGTTCGGTAATATCACGAACACCTGTGATTTCGCTGAATTTAGCGACCATTTCTTTCTCAATACCCTCTTTTAGGGTGACATCGATCATAGAACAACCATTACAGCCGCCGCCAAACTGCAGCACGGCAATGCCTTCGGCTGTGATTTCAACCAATTGTACCTGGCCGCCGTGGTTAGCTAACTGAGGGTTTACCTCGGTTTGCAGCATGTGCTCAACCTGCTCTTCCAGTGATGCATCGCTAGAAAGCTTACGGGCCTTGGCATTAGGTGCCTTAAGGGTCAATTGGGTGCCCATTTTATCGGTTACGAAATCGATTTCCGCCGCCTCTAGAAAAGGTGCACTTTCCTTGTCGACTACCGCATCAAAACCGTTGAAGTTAAGACGAATATCATCTTCTTCAACCGCATCGGCCGGGCAGTATGACACGCCACATTCGGCTCCTGAGGTACCAGGATTAACAACGAACACTCGGATATTGGTGCCATCAGCTTGTTCTGAAAGCAATTTTGCAAAGTGACTTTGCGCGGTTTCTGAAATTGTGATCATAGTAACAACACTATACTTGACTGTTTTACTCGGTTAATGGCTATGATACTCCGCTCATCGCGTTGCCGCCAGTGTTGAACGTAAAAAGTTGGCTTAATTTTAAGCCAATGGTAGCGTGAGAATATGGTTTTTAATTCACTGTTATCCTAATGCGCCGAATTTTACTTTTATTATTAACTGTCTTTGCCTCATCCCTAGCCGCGCAGCCGCTCAGCTACTATTTTGGTGACGAGGTGCAATTTGACCCTAAGGTGCCCACGCCGGCATCGATATTGGGTTATGAGGTGGGCCAGTGGCATGTGCGTCATGATCAGCTGGTTTATTATATGCGTGAGCTGGCCGAGCACAGTGATCGCGTGCAAATGCAAACCATAGGCTACACCCATGAGCAGCGCCCTTTGGTGATGCTGACCATAGCCGCACCCGAGCGCCTGGCTAATATTGAGCAAGTACGCCAGACACACCTGGCCCGAGTGACGGGCGAAGGCAAGGGCTCCTCTGCTACCACAACGGTAACTGCACCGGCAGTCATGTATATGGGTTACAGCGTCCATGGAAATGAGCCTTCCGGCAGTAACGCCGCGCTGTTAGTGGCTTATTATCTAGCTGCGGCGCAGGATCAGCGCGTTGAGCGCCTGTTGCAGGAAACAGTGATCCTGCTCGACCCTTCGTTAAACCCGGACGGGCTGGCTCGTTTCGCCAATTGGGCTAACTCTAACCGCGCCATGGTGCCGAACGCCGATCCCAATACCCGCGAGCACAATGAAAACTGGCCGAGCAGCCGCAGTAACCATTATTGGTTCGATCTTAACCGCGACTGGTTATTGCTACAGCACCCTGAATCACAAGCCCGTATCGCCCAGTTTCAGCGCTGGCAGCCCAATGTGTTGACCGACTTTCATGAAATGGGGCCAAACAGCACCTTCTTCTTCCAGCCCGGTATTCCTAGCCGTAAAAACCCGCTGACGCCGGATGAAAACGTGGATTTGACCAAGGCCATAGCCGAGCACCACGCCCGTATTCTCGACAGCCATGATCGCCTGTATTTTACCGAGGAGTCATTTGATGACTTTTATGTGGGCAAGGGCTCAACCTACCCGGATGTAAACGGCAGCGTTGGTATTTTGTTTGAGCAGGGCAGCAGTCGCGGCCATGTGCAGGACACCATAAATGGTCGTTTGGAATTTCCATTTACCATTAAAAATCAGCTGCTAACCAACTTTTCTACCTTTGATGCCGTACTTGAAAAGCGCCAGCAGCTGCTTGATTATCAGCAAGATTTCTTTGCCCAGGCGAGTCAGCTTGCCGATAAAGACAAGATAAAGGGCTATGTGGTTGGTGCGCCAAAAGATCCGACCCGGTTGCGTTATTTCCTCTCTATTTTGGCGCAGCATCAGATAGATGCTTATGCGCTGCAAGAAGATGCGACCGTAGAAAAGCAGCAGTTTGCGGCCCAAAGCAGTTACCTGGTGCCCTTGTCACAGCGCCAATACCGCTTGATCAAGGCCATTTTTAGCGAGCAGCAAAACTTTGTCGATAATACCTTTTATGACGTTTCCGGCTGGACCTTGGCCCATGCCTTTAACCTGGAATTTAAAGAGCTAAATAGCGTTCGTGGCTTAGATGTGGCGGCGCAGCCTTGGTCACCAAGCAGCAGTGCCTCGCAACAGGTCTTGCAGCCTCATTATGCTTTTGCTTTTGAGTGGTTCGATTATCACGCCCCTAAACTGCTAACCAAGCTATTGCAGCAAGGTATAGAGGCGCGCGTTGCTTTGGCGCCCTTTACCGCCAGCAGCGACGGGCAAAGTCGTGAGCTGGCCGCCGGTTCAATTGTGATCGCCGCAGGATTGCAGCAGCGCGATGATTGGTTAAGGGTATTAAATCAGGTCAGTGCCGAATTTGATATTGATGTGCATGGTATCGACTCAGGGTTAACCAGTCGTGGCGTTGACCTAGGTTCGCGCCAGTTAGCGCCGGTGCAGTTGCCCAAGGTGCTATTGGTGGGTGGCAAGCAAAGCAGCCAGTATGAAGTGGGCGAGCTTTGGTACTACCTTGACCGCCATGTGGGTTTAACGCCGAGTATTATCGAGGCCGATGAGTTAACCAAGGTCGACTTGAATAACTACACTCATATCGTTTTTGCCAATGGCCGCTATGCCAGCTTGGCAAAGTCATTTAAAGCCGAGCTACATACCTGGGTACGTAATGGCGGGGTGATCTGGAGTCATAAAGGTGGGGCGCAATTCCTGGCCGATGAGCAGATATTAAAGGCCAGCTATTTGTCCCGTAAAGACATGGCGGCGGCTTTTTCGACCCAAGGTCTGAATTATGGCGACAGGGATATGCTGGCGGGTAAGCAGCGTATTGCCGGCGCGATTTTTAATACCAAGGTCGATTTGAGCCATCCATTGAGTTATTCACTCACCCGCGACGAGCTGCCGGTATTTAAGAACGGCACCTTTTTATTGGAGCAAGCATCCGTGCCCTTTGTGAATGTGGCGACCTATACGGAAAAACCCTTGCTTGCCGGTTTTACTCATGAGCAAAACCTGGCACAAATCGCCAATGGTGGTGCCATCCTTGCCCATAGCTATGGTCGTGGTGCTGTGGTGGCTATGACGGACAACCCGGTATTCAGGGGCTTTTGGTATGGCAGCAGCCGTATTTTCAGTAATGCCTTATTCTTTGGCGCCCATATAGATGCCAGCGCCGAGTAAGTTTTACATCTTCGAGTAACTTTACTCCTTCCAGTTATAGTTCTCTCCTAAGCAAAAGCCGGTGTAAAAACCGGCTTTTTTATGTTTTCGCGGTGAGGCAAACGACCCAGGCGGACACCGAGCGCGCTCCCGCCGCTTTGAGCAGTTTTGCGGCGCTATCCAAGGTTGCCCCCGTGGTCAGCACATCATCTACCAAGGCAATATCAAGATTATGCACATCGGCCTTAAGGTTAAAGGCCCGGGCCAGATTTTTGCGTCTTTGCCTGGCACCAAGCCTGGCTTGAGCCCGAGTACAATGGTGTCGCGCTAATAGGTTAGTGACAAACAGCTGGGGCGGCAGGGCGTCCTGCCATAGCCGCACCACCTGATTAAAGCCACGCCAAACCAGCCGTGAAGGTGCCAAGGGAATAGGAGCGACAAGATGCGGCCAGTGCCAGCTGGGCTGGGTGGCCAGCTGCGCAAAGTAATAACTAAGCAGGCTGGAGATGGCCACCTGGCGATACATACGTTGTTCATACTTGTATTGCTTTAACCAGGTCGACAAGGGTGGGCGATACCAGTCCAGGGCCTGCAAGTTGTCTATATAACGCAGTGGAAACTGGCGTTGAATATCGGCGCGCAGCAGCAAATCTTCTTCTAGATCAGCGTTTATGCCGTTAAAAGCCTTGATGCAGTGAGCACATACTTGTTGTCCGGCACTGAGGGGCTGAGCACAGAGCTGGCAGTACTGCGGGAACAGCCAGGCACAGGCTTTTGTGAATGCGTCCATTGCATAAGCCTTTATTCACGTTAATAATGCAGGTGTCGGCGCGCGGCGCGACAGGGCTTTAATAATAGTGGATGCGGAACAGGTTAAATGCAAAAACAACTGGTGTTGCTTCATGGCTGGGGTATGAACCGTGAAGTATGGGAGTTGGTTCGTCCAGAGCTTAACTTTATTTTTGACGGTGAGGTGCGGGCCCTGGATTTGCCCGGCTATGGCCATGCCCAGTCGACTCAGAGAGAAGGGTTTCACTCGGATCTGCCGACCATGGCCAAACAATTAGCGGAGCAGCTACAAGACGGCTCCATTCTTGTTGGCTGGTCACTCGGTGGTCTGGTTGCCTTGTATCTGGCGCACTTTTATCCGCATAAGGTCAGCAAGGTGATCTTGGTTGCCTCGACGCCATTTTTTAGCCACAGCTCGAACTGGCCGGGAATTAAGAATGCGGTGTTGGAGCAGTTTAACCAACAGCTGGTGGAAAACAGCAATAAAACCATAGAGCGCTTTCTTGCCATTCAGGCCATGGGCAGTGAGTCGGCGCGTCAGGATATTAAACAGCTTAAGGCGCTGATCCAACAGGCGCCCAGTACCTCGGAGCAGGTGCTTAAGCAGGGCTTGGAAATCCTGGAATATCAGGACTTAAGACAGGAATTTGCTCACCTTAAGCAACCCATAGGCGCTATTTTTGGCCGCTTGGATGCGCTGGTGCCTTATAAAGTCATAGAGCAGATGCAGCGCTTAAGGCCGCACTTGGATATAGAGGTGTTAGATAAGGCATCTCATGCGCCTTTTATTTCCCACAAGGACGAGTTTGTAGCGGCATTAAAAGCCATGCTTTAGTTGTATTTCATTCGTGTGTTTTTTGCGCAACAATAACTAAGGACTTACCTCGGAGAGCTGAGATGACGGTAGCAATGATTTTTAATGCGGGAATGGATGGTTTTGCCCGTGCCCAGCAGGATGCGACTCAAGCCAGTGCCAATATCAATCGCGCCACCACAGCACAGCTAGACACCCAGCAATTACAACTTGGACGTCAGCCTCAAGGGGCGAGTAATGGTGAAACTCTGATAGCACCGGTGGCGGAAGCGCCGCGTCTCGAGCAAGAGCTGGTGAATTTACAGGTCGCCGAATTGCAGGCCAAGGCCAGCGCTAGGGTGATTGCCAGTGCCGATGATCTTTTGGGCACCATTATCGATATTCGCGCCTAGCAGCCAATTACAAGCATAAAAAAACGCAGCCTAGGCTGCGTTTTTCGTCGTTTTAAGCCATTACTTTTTCAGCTTGGCAAAGGCCTCGGCAAAGGCATTGCCCATAGCGGCATTGCCTTGATCCTTGCTGCGATTATTGCCCTTCTTGCTTGGTGCTGCAGCCTTCTTCGCCGCCGGCTTAGCTGTGCTTTTGGCACCTGCTGCTGGCAGCTCGTCATTAAGGCGCATGGTAAAGCTGATACGCTTGCGGGCACTGTCAACTTCCATCACCTTGACCTTAACGATATCGCCGGCCTTAACCACTTCGCGGGGATCGCTAATAAACTTGTCGGTTAGCGCTGAGATATGCACTAGGCCATCCTGATGTACGCCGACATCGACAAAGGCACCAAAGTTAGCAACGTTCGATACCACGCCTTCAAGCACCATGCCGGGTTTAAGGTCATTAATGGTTTCTACACCAGCCTTAAATTCCGCAGTTTTAAACTCGGGGCGCGGATCGCGGCCCGGCTTATGCAGCTCGCTGATGATGTCGGTGACCGTGGGCAGACCGAATTGCTCGTCTGTATAGTCCGCGGCTTTGAGGTTTTTCAACACCTCGGCATTACCGATTAAATGGGCGATATCCTGATCGTTGGCGGCGCAAATATTCTTAACCAGGGGGTAGGCTTCCGGGTGAACCGCAGAGGCATCCAGAGGATCGGCACCACCGACAATACGCAGGAAGCCGGCACTTTGCTCAAATGCTTTTGGCCCTAAACGCTCAACCTTTTTCAACTCGCTACGCTTGGCGAAGGCACCATTGTTATCGCGATATTTAACGATGTTCTGGGCCAGGGTTTTGTTTAAGCCGGAAACACGTGTCAGCAGCGGCACCGAGGCGGTATTCACATCAACGCCCACAGCGTTTACACAGTCCTCTACCACTGAGGTCAGGGTTTGCCCTAGCTGGCTTTGCGATACATCATGCTGGTATTGACCCACACCTATGGATTTAGGCTCGATTTTTACCAGCTCTGCGAGAGGATCCTGCAGACGGCGGGCGATGGATACGGCGCCACGCAGAGAAACGTCAAGATCCGGGAATTCCTGAGCGGCAAACTCGGATGCCGAGTACACGGAGGCACCGGCTTCGCTGACCATTACCTTGCTTAATTTCAATTCTGGCGCTGCTTTAATTAGCTCGGCAACCAGTTTATCGCTTTCGCGGCTGGCGGTACCGTTACCTACGGCGATCAGCTCCACCTTGTGCTGGCGGCATAACTGCTCCAGCGTACGCAAGGACTTATCCCATTGGTTTTGTGGTGCGTGGGGGAAAATGGTGGCGGTGCCAAGCAGCTTGCCCGTGCTATCAACCACGGCAATTTTACAGCCGGTACGTAGACCCGGATCCAGACCCAGGGTTACCTTGGCGCCCGCAGGGGCTGCCATAAGCAAGTCTTTAAGGTTCTTGGCGAACACATCTATGGCGCCGGTTTCGGCTTGCTCGCGCATATTGGCAAGAAACTCATTTTCCAGATGCAGTGCCAGTTTCACCTTCCAGGTCCACTGTGCTACCTGTGCCAGCCACTGGCTGGCTGCCTTGCCTTCGATGGCAAGATTGAAGTGGCGGGCAATCATGTTAACGCACAGGGCCTGACCATCTTCGCTTTGCGCATCCGGGTTCATGTTCAGCGCTAGCACCCCTTCGTTACGGGCGCGCAGCATGGCCAAGGCGCGGTGCGATGGAATGCTGGCGATGGCTTCGTTATGCTCAAAATAATCCTGATACTTGGCGCCGGTTTTTTCCTGACCGGCGATCACTGCACTGCTAATATGGCCATGCTGTTTGATGTGGCTACGCAGCTTGGCCAGTAACTTGGCGTCTTCGGCAAAGCGCTCCATCAAAATATAGCGGGCACCCTCAAGGGCTGCTTTGCTATCCGCTACGCCCTTATCGGCATCGATAAAACGCGCCGCTTCACTTTCAGGATCTAGGTTGGCATCGTTAAGCAGGGCATCGGCCAAGGGCTCAAGACCAGCTTCAATGGCGATCTGACCCTTGGTGCGGCGCTTAGGCTTGTAGGGAAGATACAGGTCTTCAAGTTCGGTTTTGGTCGCCGCGGCAGCAATATCTGCGCTCAGCTGCGGCGTTAACTTGTCTTGTTCGCTAATGGTTTTAATGATGAATTGGCGGCGCTCTTCAAGCTCACGTAAATAGCCTAAACGCTGCTCTAAAGTACGTAATTGGGTGTCGTCCAGGCCACCGGTTACTTCTTTACGGTAACGGGCAATAAATGGCACCGTGGCGCCTTCATCTAAAAGCTTGGTTGCTGCTAGCACTTGATGTTCTTGCGCTTGTAATTCCTGCGCCAGAATCGTGGTGAGATTAGCCATTAATAACCTTATATCTTGGTGCCCAAAGCAGGGCGAATACGAGTAAAATTAACTGGATAATATCACAGCTGGTCGCGAACGACAGGGCAAATTTGTCGTTCGTGACCCGCATTTTAAGTGCCTTAAAATGGCCTGTTAGTGGGGGTGTTCTACGCTGGCAACCACATCCTGAAAAGACTGCGCCACTGGGGTAATATCCAAACCTATATTCAGGGTTTTGGCTATCTTACGGGCGCAGAGAATACCGCGAATTTGCTCATTCTCGGTCACCAGCAGATAGAAGCTGCCGGTGCGCTCCATGGTGCTAAGCACATTGCCTAGGGTAGTATTGCGTACCGCCAGCATGCTAATGCATGGCAATGTGTGCAAAGAGCGCATAACGTCGTGCACCATCAGCTCACTGGGTTTAAGACCAAGCTGCAGGGCTTGGGTAGTGACGCGAATACTTTGTAGCTCAACGCTTGAGGTGACTCCTATCACCTGTCCTTGCTCATCAAGCACCATGAGCGCATCTGTCGGCGTGCTGCTGGCCAATTTACGCGCCGCCGTCAGCGGGGTGTTGGCCTGCACACAAATGGGGCTTTGCAGGGTGAAGTCTTGCAACAGGCTTAAGGCGCCACTGCTGGTATCTAGCTGTAAGTGTGACTCGTGTGCGCTCGCCAATTGAGCACCATCAAGAATATGGTGTGTACGTAATGAATTAAAATTAGTCATGATATTTCTCCAAAAAAATTGTAAATAAAACAGTTTTTTAAGAGAGGTGTGGCGGTGCTCTTTGTTGTGCTGCGGTGAGCACTCGACGGTTAAGCGGCGCACTGGGCGCTATCGACACTGTATTTTTTGCTAAGGCCGCTTGCTTAATAGCAGGGCTTAGCGGATGCTCAGGGTCGTGATCATTATCGCTATCAGGATTGATATTTTGTGCCGTATCGACACTAACGGTAAGGCTATACTGGTCACTGGAGTTGGCAGCTGAGGTGAATAGGTGTTGGCTTGCGAATAGGCCGCATAGGGCAAACAAGGCAAACACAAAAAGCAGGTTGTACTTCAAGTTGTACTTTTGCATACCATCACCTGCCTATAAAATTACTACCTAGGGGTAAATATGACCCTGTTTATATGAACGAAAACTGAACATTATTTATGAAAACGAAATTAATCACCCGCCGTGGTTATCTGCAATTACAAACTGAACTCGACCATTTATGGCGAACCGAGCGTCCTGAAGTAACAAAAAAAGTGGCCTGGGCGGCGAGTTTGGGCGATCGCTCTGAGAATGCCGATTACCAATATAATAAGAAGCGTCTGCGGGAAATTGACCGCCGAGTCAGATACTTAAGAAAGCGATTGGACGAGCTTAGAGTCGTAGATTACAGCCCGAAGCAAGAAGGTAAGGTGTTCTTTGGTGCCTATGTGGAGGTTGAAGATGAGCAAGGCGAAGTGCTGGCCTTTCAAATCGTCGGCCCAGATGAAATTTACGATAACAAGGCCGTGGTTTCCATTGATGCCCCTATGGCTCGCGCTCTGTTGAAAAAGGAAGTCGATGACGAGGCCTGGGTGAACACGCCTAATGGTCGAAAGTTGTGGTATATCAATAGTATTCGCTATCAGCAAGGTGAAGAGTAAGGCGGAAAACAAATGTAACAATCTTCTTAACCTTGGGCGTTTCCCAACTCGGGTATTTCGCATATAGTTAAGGCTACAACAAGAAAAATTAAGCAAGAAGATGGGACAAGAAACCACCAAAATCCTCGTTGTCGATGATGATATGCGTTTACGCAGCCTGTTAGAAAGATACCTGGTTGAGCAGGGCTTTATCGTTCGCAGTGCCGCCAACTCAGAGCAAATGGATAAATTGCTGGAGCGGGAAAACTTTCACCTCATGGTGCTCGACTTAATGCTGCCCGGTGAAGATGGCTTATCAATTTGTCGGCGTTTACGACAAAAGGAAAATGAAATTCCGATTGTTATGCTGACCGCGAAAGGGGACGAGGTAGACCGCATTATCGGCTTGGAACTCGGTGCCGATGATTATATCCCTAAGCCTTTTAATCCCCGTGAATTGCTGGCCCGTGTAAAGGCCATCCTGCGCCGCCGCGCCAAAGAGGTGCCCGGTGCCCCTTCTGCCGAAGAGAACCTGGTAAAATTCGGTGAATTTGCCCTTAATCTGGCGACCCGGGAAATGACCCGAGGCGATGAGGTGATCTCCCTGACCAGCGGCGAGTTTGCTGTGCTTAAAGCCTTGGTTTCGCACCCTCGCGAGCCGTTAAGTCGGGATAAGTTAATGAATCTGGCTCGGGGCCGTGACTACAGCGCCCTGGAGCGCAGCATCGATGTGCAGGTGTCGCGCCTGAGGCGGATGATAGAGGTGGATGCCGCCAATCCTCGCTATATTCAAACCGTTTGGGGACTAGGTTACGTATTCGTACCCGACGGCAATAATTGATGCACTTACTTCCTCGAAGCGCTTTTGGACAAACGGTTTTCCTGGTTGGCGCCCTGCTGCTGATCAACCAGGTGGTGTCTTATGTAGCGGTGAGCTTCTATGTGGTTAAGCCGACCATAGAGCAGGTCAACATCATGCTCGCCAAACAGGTAAAAACCGTGTTTATCGGCGTTAATGACGGCGTTGAGGTGAGTGATCAAGTGTCCAAGCGTTTCCTTGAGGAAACCGGTATTGAGATATTAACTCAGCGCGATGCCTACATTAATGGCTTAGGCGAAGCGCGAGAGTACTCCATGCTCTCGAATATTATGTCGCAGCAGCTCAATGGCTCGGCCCGGGTGCGCATCAGTCAAACCGATCCTCTGATTTATTGGATAGAGCCACCGCAGGCACCGGGTTATTGGGTGCGGGTGCCGCTGTCGGGCTTTACCGAAGCCAATATTGAATTCTTAACCTTTTACCTGACCAGTATCGGTTTTCTAAGTGTGCTCGGTGGCTGGCTCTTTGCCCGTCACCTCAACCGCCCGTTAAAGGCCTTGCAGGAAGCGGCGATTAAGGTGAGTAAGGGGGACTTCAGTACCGAGGTCGATGAACAAGGTTCGACGGAAATGGTGGAAGTGACCCGGGCCTTTAACAAGATGTCGCGCGGTATTGCCGCCCTTGAGCAGGACAGGCGCTTGCTTATGGCGGGTGTCTCCCACGATTTGCGTACCCCCTTAACCCGTATTCGTCTGGCGACGGAAATGATGTCTGACGATGAGGACTACCTGCGCGAAGGCATAATTCATGATATCGAAGACATGAATGCCATTATTGATCAGTTTATTGAGTACCTGCGCCACCATGATAAGGGCGATTATCAAAGGGAAGATCTGAATGCCCTAGTGGAAGAAGTAGTGCATGCGGAGCAACAGCATGGGCGCGTGCAGGGGCGGGAAATTAGCGCTCACCTCAATCCCAGCTTGCCCAACGTGCCCATGAGCCATGTGGCCATTAAGCGGGTGCTGACCAATATGATTGAAAATGCTCTGCGTTACTCCAGTGCCGATATAGATGTGGTAACCCACTATAACGCCCGTAAAACTCATGTGTGTGTGAGCGTAAAAGACAGAGGTCCGGGCATTCCCGAGTCTGAGCTGGAAAAGGTGTTTGCGCCCTTTACCCAGGGCGATCAGGCTCGTGGCAGTGAGGGCAGTGGTTTAGGCCTGGCCATTATTAAGCGCATTATTACCATGCATAACGGCCGGGTGGAATTAAGAAATCGCAAGGAAGGCGGTTTGTGTGCCACCATCTACCTACCCATAAAAACGCCGGCATAAAGCCGGCGTTGCACCCTGTTTGTTTCCTTTTGCCCTTGCGCTAGGCACCTGTCTGTTGATTGAGTTATAAGCTCACTGCTAGGCTCTAGTAACAAAAACGCCAGCATAAAGCTGGCGTTGGTGCGAATTCTCAGCGCTATGGCTAAGTTAAAGAAGTTGACCCTTAGCTATTAGGGCCAGCTTGTTTAATGGCGTCAGATACGTCGTACTTAGCAAAGTTCTCGTTAAAGTCGTTCGCTAGTTTCTGTGCGTATTCTGCGTATTTCTCTTTGTCGTTCCAAGTGTTGATTGGGTTTAGAACCGCGCTATCAACGCCAGGTACGGCTACCGGTACGTCTAGGTTTAGTACGTCGATATGTTGAGTTTCAACGTCGGCTAGTTTGCCAGATACGATAGCATCAACAACGGCACGCGTAGTCGGGATGTCGAAACGCTTACCAACGCCGTAAGGACCACCAGTCCAACCTGTGTTTACTAGGTATACCTTGGCACCGAACTCACGAACGCGCTTCATTAGAAGCTCAGCGTAAACGCCAGCTGGGCGAGGGAAGAAAGGTGCGCCGAAACAAGTAGAGAAGGTTGATTCGATATCAGAAGTTGAACCGATTTCGGTTGAACCTACTTTCGCTGTGTAACCGCTTAGGAAGTGGTATGCAGCTGCTTCTTCGCTTAGAACAGAAACAGGAGGTAGTACGCCACTTACGTCACAAGTTAGGAATACCACGGCCTTAGGCTCACCAGCGCGGTTTTCTTCTTTACGCTTGGCTACGTGCTCAAGTGGGTACGCGGCACGAGTATTCTGCGTAAGTGATGAATCTGTGTAATCAGGAGTACGTGTGTCATCCAGAACAACGTTCTCAAGGATGGTGCCGAAGCGGATAGCATCCCAGATCACAGGCTCGTTCTTCTGAGACAGGTCGATACATTTCGCGTAACAACCGCCTTCGATGTTAAATACGCTGCCAGGTGCCCAGCCGTGCTCGTCATCACCGATTAGGAAACGGCTTGGATCCGCAGAAAGAGTTGTTTTACCAGTACCAGATAGACCGAAGAACAGGGCAGTGTCGCCTGCTTCGCCTACGTTTGCAGAGCAGTGCATAGGTAGCACGCCTTTAGCTGGAAGTAGGAAGTTCTGTACTGAGAACATAGATTTTTTCATTTCGCCCGCGTAGTGCATACCAGCAAGTAGTACTTTACGCTCTGCGAAGTTGATGATGACCGTTCCGTCACTGTTTGTACCGTCACGCTCTGGCTCACATACAAACGAAGGTACATTTAGGATTTGCCACTGTGGCATGTTGGCCTTGTTGAAGTGCTCCGGCTGGATGAACATGTTTTTAGCGAAAACATGGTGCCAAGCAGTTTCAGTGGTTACAACGATTGGTAAGTAGTGCTCTGGATCCGCACCTACTTCAAGGTGAGAAACGAAGTGGTCGTTTTGCGATACATGATTCTCAACTCGCTCCCAAAGGGCGTTGAATTTATCAGCATCGAAAGGACGGTTAACGTTACCCCATTGGATATCGTTCTCGGTGCTAGACTCTTTTACGATAAAACGATCGTTAGGAGAGCGGCCGGTACGACGACCAGTTTTAGCCACGAAAGCTCCGTTAGCAGCAAGAGAACCTTCACCACGGCGAATTGCCTGCTCGATTAGTTCTGCAGTTGTAAGATCAACAAAACGAGTAGCGCTTGAAGTCATGTTTTTACCTAAAAGTTGTGAGAGATTGAACGGTTAATCTAAAGCGGTGTGAGAGTGCTTTGATATGCAAATTATAGTAACAGATGGTTTGTGCATATACGAGCTTTGAAGTCGCTAAAAATGCCCGTTTTAGGTGAAAAAACATGAATAATTACAGTGATACCGGTGTCATGAAAAATGCATGTTCTTATGATACCGGTGTCATTTTTATTCACAAAAAAACTCGGGCGTTAATAACCCGAGTTTTTTATCGCCTTCGTTTAGGCCTATATTAATTAAAAATCGCTTTAATCTGCTCTTCGTTAAAGCGGTAATCAGTCAGGCAATAATGACAGCTGATCACTATCTCGCCATTTTGATGGACGTCGGCGAGCAACTCTTCCTGGCCTATATTGACTAGGGCATCCATGGTTTTTTCACGGCTACAGGTACATTTAAAGCGAATCGGCTGCGGCTCGAACAACTGGGGGTTGTCTTCGTGATAAAGGCGCGTTAGCACTGTATGGGCATCGAGGTTGAGCAGCTCATCGTTAGTAACCGTGTCGCTCAGTGTTTCTAAATGGCTGAAATCGGCTTCCGATTTCTCCCCTTGATGCACAGGCAATACCTGCAAAAATAAACCTGCGGCGCGCTCTTGGCCTTCGGTGACATCGGTGGCAAACCACAGACGCGTGCGCAGCTGCTCCGACTGGGCAAAATACTGCTCAACGCATTTTGCCAAGGTGTCATGCTCTAACGGCACTATGCCCTGGTAGCGCTCGCCTTTGATAGGAGTGATGGTGATGATCATATGACCCTTACCCATCAACTCAAGCAGGTTGTCGCTTTTTATTTCACCCTGCATACGGGCTACACCGCGCATATTTTGTTCATGGTCACCATTTATTGCGGCAAATTTAACCGGGCCATCGCCCTGGATTTGCACATTAATATGGCCTTGAAACTTTAAGGTTGCTGTGAGTAAAGAAGTCGTTACAAACAGCTCGCCCAAGAGTTTTTTAACCGGGTCAGGGTAGTCGCGTCCTACCACCATTTGGGTGAAAGCGTCACTTACTTGCACTAACTCGCCGCGCACGTCGAGTTGTTCAAAAATATAACGATATAGTAGATCTTGCTGCATGTGTTTCTCTATCTGGCTTTAAACTTGATCAGTTCACGGCGCTGTTTTTTATCCGGCTTGTGATCTGGATGCGGTGCAAAGAAGGCGTTATTTTTCCGGGCTTGCGCGTTTTCTTCGCGTTTTTGCTTACTTTGCTCTGTTTCCTCATAGCAAGTCACAGCAATGGGGGCGGCAACGCGTTTTTCAAGTAATTTAATTACCGTAATTTGCTTTTCATCGAAGCCCTGAGCGAGACGAATTTGCGCACCTACCTCAACCTGTTTGCTGGGTTTACAGCGTTGTCCATTGTAATGTACTCGGCCGCCTTGCACCATCTCGCGAGCCAGGGCGCGGGTCTTATATAAACGCACCGCCCAAAGCCACTTATCTAAGCGTACCGGGTCGGGTTTATGTTCGGGGGTTTTGGTCACGATGTTTGGCCTTATTGCAAGCCCATATATAGAGGGGCAAAGTTAACATATAAGCAAGTGTAAAAAAAGTTGGCAAGATTGTAATACAGATGCCTTACTTAGCTTATATAGTCCTTGCCCGATTTTACATATTGCTACAGTACGCGCTTGTTGAACGCAGGTGATGAATGTACTATGTGGCGTTAGTTAACAGAATGATAATAGTGAACAGTTTTGGATTTAGCCCAACTACAACAAAGGCTTAAACAGCTTCCACAGACGAAGATTGTGACTGCTATAGTGCTGGCTACGACAATATATTGTGGCTATTTAGCGGCTTCGTTGGTGTGGTTACTGTGGCCACAACCGCAAGTTACGGCGGTCATGCCGCCGGCGACGGCCTCGTCGACGGCAAAAAATGGCGTCAATATTGCCGCTATTAAGGCAGTTAAATTATTTGGTGATGCTGCAGCGGTAGTGCAGGAGCAGCCCAAGCAAGAAGTGACCAGCGATGCTCCTGAGACACGTTTAAGCATCAACCTTACCGGGGTTGTGGCGGCCACCGATGATAATAGTGCTGGCTTGGCCATTATCGAATCCCAGGGTAGCCAGGAAACCTACGGCATAGATGATGTGATCAAGGGCACCCGAGCAAAACTGGCTAAAGTTTTGCCCGATCGCGCCATTTTGGACGTTAACGGTCGTTTTGAAACCCTGATGCTCGATGGCGTCAGTTTTACCAAAACGGTCAGTATGCCGGTTCCGGCCAGCAAGGAGCCAGAAAAATCCGGACCCAGCCGACAACAGGCTAAGCAAAGCGTTAATGTCACCGCCGATCCCGAACTCAAAGCAGAGTTACAACAAAAACGCGAAGAGGTATTGGCGGATCCTGGCAAGCTGACGGATTATATTCGTGTTAGTCCGGTGCGCAACCAGGGACAGTTGCAGGGTTACAAGTTAAGTCCGGGTAAAGATCCCCTGCTGTTTAAGCAGATGGGCTTAGAGAATAATGATATTGCTGTTGCGATTAATGGCTATCAACTCACCGATATGAAACAAGCAATGGCGGCTTTGCAGGAGCTTCGTTCAAGTACAGAAGCGGCGATTACGGTGAACCGTAATGGCCAGCTTATCGACGTGCAATTTAGCCTGCAATAATCACAAAGTGTGGAGAGAAGAATAATGGGCGCGAAATTTCGCACAAAAGTTTTAAAAGGGCTGGCCAAATATGGTGCGCTCTTTTTTGCCGCTGGTATTAGTTTAAACCTGTATGCAGTTGAGTATGCGGCAAATTTTAAAGGCACGGATATTAATGAATTTATTAATATCGTCGGTAAAAACCTGAATAAAACCGTAATCATCGATCCCAATGTGCGCGGTAAAATCAATGTCCGCAGTTATGAATTGATGGACGAAGAATTGTATTATCAATTCTTCCTTAACGTGCTGGAAGTGCACGGTTTTGCCGCGGTAGAAATGCCTAACGGTATTCTTAAGGTTGAAAAAAGCTCAGACGCGAAAAAGACGAATGTGCCGGTGATCGGCGAAGAAGACGGTTACGGCGGCGATATGCTGGTGACCCGCGTAGTACGAGTTAAAAACGTAACTGTGCAAGAGCTCGGCCCGCTTATTCGTCAGTTCAGCGATCAAAAAGACGGCGGCCATGTAACCAACTTTAACCCATCAAACGTAATGATGCTGACCGGCCATGCCGAGTCGGTTAACCGTCTCGTAGAGATTATTCGCCTGGTTGACCAAGCCGGTGATAAGAGCGTTGATATCGTTCGTCTGAAACATGCCACCGCCGCGGATGTGGTATCCGTAGTCGATAATATTTTTAAAGATACCGGCAAGGGCAGTGTGCCTGAGTTTTTGATCCCTCGCGTGGTCGCCGATGAGCGTACCAACAGTGTGATCGTCAGTGGTGAAGGCCAAGCCCGTACTCGTGCCATCGAATTAGTAAAACGTCTTGATAACGAGCTGGAAAGCACGGGTAATACCAAGGTGTTTTATCTTAACTACGCTAAGGCCGAAGACTTGGTCACAGTACTACAGGGCGTAAGTAAATCACTGACCGAAGAACAACAGGGCGCCGCTGCCACTCAACGAACATCGCGTCGCTCTCGCAGCGATATCAGCATCGAAGCTCATAGTGACTCCAACTCACTGGTTATTACCGCCCAGCCGGATATGATGCGCTCGCTTGAGAAAGTGATAGAGCGTTTGGATATCCGCCGTGCTCAGGTATTGGTCGAAGCCATTATCGTTGAAGTATCGGAAGGCGACGGCATTAATTTTGGCCTGCAGTGGATCACCGAAGAAGGCGGCATGCTGCAGTTTAATAACGGCACCACAGTGCCCGTGGGTTCATTGGCCGTGGCCGCAGAGCAGGCTCGTGATGAAACCATTATTGATAATGTTATCGGCTCTGAAAATGGCACGGTAACACCAATCGAACGTACTCAAGAAGGTGACTTAGGTCCATTAGCCGCGTTGTTAGGCGGTATCAATGGTCTGGCCATGGGTATTGTCCGCAACGACTGGGGCGCTATTGTTCAGGCGGTATCAAATGATACTAACTCGAACATTCTAGCAACGCCTTCGATCACCACCATGGATAACGAAGAAGCTTCGATGATCGTGGGTCAGGAAGTGCCAATTATCACAGGTTCATCGACTGGCAGTAACAACGATAACCCATTCCAGACCGTTGAGCGTCAGGAAGTGGGTGTGAAACTGAAAGTAACGCCGCAAATCAACGATGGCTCGGCGGTACAACTTACAATTGAGCAGGAAGTATCGAACGTTGCCGGCTCTACCGCGGTGGATATCTCCATCAACAAGCGTGCCATTACCACAACCGTTTTAGCCGATGACGGCGGCATGGTGGTGTTAGGTGGCTTGATTGACGAAGACGTACAAGAAAGTGTTTCTAAGGTACCATTGCTGGGTGATATTCCAGTGCTGGGTCACCTGTTTAAGTCCACTAGTACGGCCAAGCGTAAGCGTAACCTGATTGTCTTTATTCGCCCGACGATTCTTCGCGACAGCGAAAGCATGAACCGTCTTAGCCACAGCAAGTATAACTTTATCCGTGGCGAGCAGTTAAAGCAGGATGACGATGGTATCGACCTTATGCCATTCGAGAAGGTGCCTATGCTGCCGGAGTGGGACGACGCCCTGGTATTGCCTCCTACGTATGAAGAGTACCTAAGAGAACAGAATAAGGCTGAGCGTAACAATGACTGAGCAAGTGGCCAATGATGCCTCTCCTGAGCTGCCGGTAAGCGACGAAGAGCTGATGGAAGTATCGGAAGTGCTTGCCGCAGCGCCGTTGCGACTGCCTTTTGCCTATGCTCGCCGTTTCCAGGTTTTGTTGGTCGACAAGGACCAAAAATTGGTGTTGTACTACGCCAATGAGCTAGACGCGCAGGTGATGTTGGAAGTGCGCCGTTTCGCGGGACGCGGCTTCGTAGTGGAAAAGCTCGCAGAAGATAAATTTGAGCTGCTATTGGAAGCCTCTTACCAAAGAGACAGCTCCGAAACCCAGCAGATCATGGAAGATATCGGCAACGAGGCGGATCTTTTCTCTCTTGCCGAAGAGCTGCCGCAAACCGAAGATCTCTTGGCGGGTGACGATGATGCGCCTATCATCAAGTTGATCAATGCCATGCTCGGCGAAGCCATTAAAGAAGGCGCCTCGGATATACATATAGAAACCTTTGAGCAGGATCTGGTGATACGTTTTCGTGTCGATGGCGTGCTTAAAGAAGTGCTTAAACCCAACCGCAAATTGTCGTCGCTTTTAGTGTCGCGTATCAAGGTTATGGCCAAGCTGGATATCGCCGAAAAGCGGGTACCGCAAGACGGTCGTATTAGTTTAAGAATTGCCGGCCGCGCCGTTGATGTGCGGGTATCGACCATGCCATCGAGCTTTGGTGAGCGTGTGGTACTGCGTTTGTTGGACAAAAACAACGCTCGCCTTAACTTACAAGACCTAGGCATGACGCAGCACAATCAGGAGCTGTTTGCCGAACTTATCCGCAAGCCTCACGGCATTATCCTCGTTACCGGTCCTACGGGCTCGGGTAAGAGTACGACCTTGTATGCCGGTATGAGCGAAATCAACAGTAGAGATCGTAATATCTTAACCGTTGAAGATCCGATCGAATATGAAATTCCAGGCATAGGCCAGACTCAGGTGAACCCCAAGGTGGATATGACCTTTGCCCGCGGTTTACGGGCTATTTTGCGTCAGGATCCGGATGTGGTGATGGTCGGTGAGATCCGTGACTTGGAAACGGCACAGATCGCCGTGCAGGCATCTTTAACCGGTCACCTGGTATTGTCGACCCTGCACACCAACACCGCCGCTGGTGCCATTACCCGAATGGAAGATATGGGCGTTGAGTCCTTCTTACTTTCTTCATCTTTACTTGGGGTCTTGTCGCAGCGTCTGGTACGTACCCTGTGTAAATCGTGTAAGCAGCCGCATCAGGCCGATGCCAACGAGTGTCAGATGCTCGGCGTTAGTGCTGAATCGGCGCCAATCATCTACCGCGCCGTGGGTTGTGAAGAATGTAACTACAATGGCTATAAGGGCCGAACCGGTATTCATGAGCTGTTGATCGTGAACGACCATATTCGCGAACTTATTCACAATGGTAAGGGCGAGCAAGCGGTTGAGAAATACATTCGTCAGCATAGTCCGAGTATTCGTGGCGATGGGTGTACCCGTGTGCTGGCAGGCAAAACCACTCTCGAAGAAGTATTACGGGTTACCCGTGAGGAGCAATAGTGGCGGCGTTTGAATATCGAGCTCTGGATGGCAAAGGCAAAGAAAAAAAGGGCATTTTAGAGGCCGATACGGCAAAACAGATACGTCAACAATTACGTGATAAGGGCTTGATGCCTTTAGCCGTTGAGCTGGCAGCCTCGCAGGAGAAGGCCAGTGCCGCAAAAACCGGCCTGTTTAGCGGCCTGTTTAAGGCGAAAATCGCGACCTCAGATCTGGCCTTGATCACCCGCCAGTTGGCGACCCTGATCCAATCTGCACTGCCGGTAGAAGCCGCGGTGATGGCGGTGGCCGAACAGTGTGAAAAGCCTCGCCTCAAGAAAATGTTGATGGCGGTACGCTCCAAGGTGGTCGAGGGTTACACCCTGGCCGATGGCCTGGCGGAATTTCCTCATGTTTTCGATAACCTCTATCGTTCTATGGTGGCGGCAGGGGAAAGATCCGGGCATTTGGATCAGGTATTAAATCGCCTAGCGGATTATACCGAGCAGCGCCAGTATATGCGTTCGCAGATAGTGCAGGCCATGGTGTACCCCACCATACTTGTGGTGTTCGCCATTGCCATAGTTTCTATCTTGCTTGGTACAGTCGTTCCCGAGATCCTAAAGACGTTTGAGAAATCCAAACAGGCTCTCCCCTGGACCACAGAATGGGTAATGGCGGCCAGTGCCTTTGTACAAAACTACTGGTTTATTACCCTGGTCGTGGTGATAGCCGTGGTGGTCGCTATTAAGCAGGCGTTGAAGCGCCCCAATATTCGTTTTTGGTACCATTCCCGGTTATTGTCCATGCCTGGTTTAGGCAAGGTCAGTCGTGGCCTGAATACAGCGCGTTTTGCCCGTACCCTAAGTATCCTTTCTTCCAGTTCGGTGCCCTTGCTTGAAGGCATGAAGATTTCCGGTCAGGTATTGGAGAACGATAAGATCAAACAGGCGGTGGCCGAGGCGGCTACTCGGGTCAGTGAAGGTGCCAGCCTGCGTGCTTCTTTGGAACAGTCTAAACTTTTCCCACCCATGATGCTGCACATGATTGCCAGCGGTGAAAAGTCCGGTGAGTTGGAGCAAATGCTTGAGCGTGCTGCAGACAACCAGGACCGCGAGTTTGAGACCATGGTGAATGTGTCATTAAAACTCTTAGAGCCGGCAATGATAGCGAGCATGGCACTAATTGTGCTATTTATCGTAATGGCAATATTGCAGCCAATCATGGCAATGAACAAGGCAATTGGCTTATAGTGGCCAAGTAAACACAGATTTCAGTAAATTTAGAGGTACGAACAATGAGAAAGCAGTCTGGTTTTTCATTACTTGAAGTGATGGTGGTATTGGTCATCATAGGCATGATCATGTCGATTGTAGCCCCGAATATCATGGGACAAAAAGAAGAAGCCGATCTTGATAAGGCGCAGTTGGACATTCAGCAAATTGAAGATGCGCTAAGCATGTATAAGTTGCGTGTTAATACCTACCCAACTACAGAGCAGGGTTTGGAAGCACTTGTGACCAAGACCAGCATAGAGCCAATTCCAAAGCGTTTCCCTGAGGGTGGTTTTATCAATGAATTGCCATTGGATCCTTGGGGTAACCCTTACCAGCTAATCTATCCGGGTGAAATCGGTAAGATTGATGTATTTTCTATGGGCCCTGACGGCGAAGCAGGTACCGAAGATGATATCGGTAACTGGGACGAAGAAGAGCGCTAAGCATGAAGGCGGTGAATCATCGATCCGGTTTTACCCTAATCGAAATTCTGGTGGTGCTGGCAATTATTGCGTTTAGCGCCAACCTGATAGTTTATAGCATTGATGATTCACGCCACGACGAGTTAGAGCAAACGGCCTTTGCCTTGCAAACCAGCATTAACTTTGCGTCCGAATACGCCATCCTTAATCAGCGTCAGCTCGGTTTATTTGTAGATGACGAAAATGGTTATGAGTTTATGGTCTATGGGGAGCAAAAATGGCAAGCATTGGATGACAGCGATGGTGTGCTAAAAGGCAAAAAGCTGGAGTCCGACTTTTCCCTGACCCTGAATCAAGAAGATCTCCCTTGGGCGCAGGATAGTCTGCTGAATGAAGTGGATTGGCAAAAACTATTGGGAGCCGATGACGATGACTTTCTTGAACTGCAAAAAATGCAGATCCCCCAAGTGATGATCCTATCCTCAGGCGAAATCAGCCCGTTTCAACTACGTCTTGCCTTGCAGGATGCGGACGAAGATCTGGCTCCCTTTATTATCGAAGGGGAATTTATGGCGCCGGTTAGCCTTTACCAAGAAGAGCTGCAATGATGGCTCAGCATAGATCTCGCTCAGGTAAGCGCAGCGCTGGCTTTACCCTTATCGAAGTTTTAGTGGCGCTCAGTATTTGTGCCATGGCCGGGATCGCTGCGATGCAGATCAGTGGCGAACATATTAATCATTTAGGCGCCATTCAAGAACAAACCTATGGCTCCTGGGTCGCGGAAAACCAGTTGGTTGAAATTCGCGCCCAAGGAGATAAGTGGGATGCCAAAAATGGTGCCAAGGGCAAAACTGAGTTGGCCGGAGTAACCTGGTATTGGCAACAGGAAGTGATACGCACCGCCAACAGCAGCTTTGTGAAAGTGGTGATATCCGTATTTACCGATGAAGAGCGTGAACAATTTGCCTATGGCTCGCGACCTATATAGATAAAGAGGCGAGTAAAACATGATGCGTAGCCGCTTTGCTAATGTGTCTCGCCAACGTGCTTTTACCCTGGTTGAGGTGCTTGTAGCCTTGGCCGTAATGGCCTTTATTATCGGCGCCACCCACCAGATTTTTGAGGTCAGCACCCGAACCAAGGAAATGTCGGAAGAGACATTGGATAACCTATCACGTTTGCAGACGGTTTTTCGGGTGATGGAACAGGATTTTAGTCAGATAAGTAAGCGCAAGGTGCGCAATGAGGCTGGCGATTTTCAGGAAAAATACCTGTTACACGAGCGCTTTTTATTTGGCAGTGAACTAGATGGCATTGCCTTTATACGCAACGGCTGGACCAACCCGGGCTACTTGTTGCCGCGCAGTGAACTGCAAGCCGTAGCCTATCGGGTGCAAGAAGGACGTTTAGAGCGTTTGTATAGTCTTTATGTCGATCAGTTAGACAGCAGTGAGCCTAGAGTGCAGGTGCTGTTAAATGATGTGGAAGATTTTAGGTTTGAGTTTTTTAACGGCCAGGCGCAAAAGTGGCAGGAGCAATGGCAGCAGGAACTGTTACCTAAGGCCGTTGCCGTGGATCTGACCTTGAAAGAAGGCGACCCAATTCGTCGCCTATTTTTACTGGCAGGTCAGGGCGCCGATATCCCGGTGCAGCAAGGCGGCTCAGGAAATAATTCAGGCGGTGGTTCATCTGGTTCCCAGGGCGGTAACCAAGGTGGAAATAATAATCAAGGCGGCAACAACTCGGGTGGCGGCGGTTCGACGGGGAGCCCTAATCATGGTTAATCGTCACCAAGGCGGGGCGGCCCTTATCATTGTTTTATTTATTGTTGCCCTAGCCGCAACCATTGCCGCGCAGATGAGTATGAATCTTATGGTTCAGGTGCAAAAGTCATCGAATCTTAACGATTTTCGTCAGGCTAAGTGGTATGCCTATGCGGCGGAGGCCCTGGCGCAAAAGGTGCTGCGCGAAAGTATCGAAGAAGAGCCGGACAAAATGCACCTGAAACAGAGCTGGGCTTTGGCAGCTAATACGCCGTTTCCTGTGGAAAATGGCACCATTGCCGGGGAAATTAAAGACTTGCAAGCCTGTTTAAATCTTAATGCGCTACGGGCTGAGCCTCAAACGCAAAACGGCGGCTATGTAAAATCTAACCCGGCTCATCAGGCTCTGCTAGCCTTATTAAAGGAAATCGATGATTTGCCAAGTGATGAGTCTGAAGAGGCTATGGCCGACAGCGTGTTTGACTGGGTGGATGAAGACAGTATTACCATGCGTTCCGGCGCCGAGGAAGACGAGTATTTATCCCGGGATGTGCCTTATTTAACCGCCAATAACTTCTTTGCCGATTTTTCCGAGTTACGCCTGGTAAAAGGCTTTAACCCGCTGGCGATGCGTAAATTGGCTCCTTATGTTTGCGTGATCCCCGGCAGTGAGGTATTTGCATTAAATGTAAATACCATTACCGAAGATCAAGCCTTGCTTCTGGCTGCTATGATTGAAGGGTTGGACGAGTCATCGGCGCAGTCGGTGATCAGTGCACGCCCGGAAAAAGGCTTTGATTCGCTGAGCGACTTTGTTAACGAGGTAACCCAGCAGGGGGGCCGTGATGTTAAAGAGGACGATGGTCGGTTTGTGCTGAAAAGTTCGTATTTTCAATTGCAAACAACCGCAACTTTTGTCGAGTTTGAGTTTACTATGACCTCGCTATTACAAATAAATAATAAAGAAATTTCCATTATGGCGCGAAAATTTGGAGGCCTGCAGTGAGAGAATCCTTACTGATCCACGTGGGCGAGCGCCCAGATCAGCCTATTCATTGGCTGGTATATAATCCCGCAGAGGACGAAATTATCGCCAGCGGCCACCTCGCCGAGGCAACCGCTTTATCCGGACTCACGGACAAGGCGCGCAATCGCGATTGCACCTTAGTAGTGCCCTGCGCTCAGGTGCAACTGCAAAGCGTGAAATTGCCCGCGAAGTGGAATCGCAAGCTGGCTCAGGCCTTACCCTTTATGGTGGAAGAGCAGGTGACGGTCGATATCGACAGCCTGTTTATCGCCCATGGCAATGCCTACAGCGAGGCGGATAATCATTTTATTAATATCGCTCTGGTTAATAAGCAGTGGCTGCAAAACTGGCTGGAGCTATTTGCTGAAGCCGATATTGCCGTAGTGAATGTGTATGTTGATGCCCTCTTGCTACCCGAGCCTGCACCGCAAAGAGCCAGCGCCATAGCCATTAATGATGACAGTTTTTTGGTGCGTTCCAGCCAGTGGCAAGGCGCCCAGTTGGAGCCGGATTGGGCAGCAGCCTATTTAATCTCGGCAGGCATCGAGACCTTAGACTTATACAGCCCATTACCCAGTGGCGAATTGGGAATTGAAACCTATAGCCACGAAGATAAGTTTGAATTGCCTTTGGCCATGTTTGCCAAGGCCATCTCACCTATCAATTTGCGTCAAGGCACATTTGCCTACAAGAAAAAAAGCAGTGGTTGGATTAAGGTATGGCGTCCGGCCATGGTTGCCGCGGGTGTGGCTCTGGTCTTTATGCTGGGCGTCAAGGGGGGGCAGTGGTATCACTATTCTTCTCAGGCCGAGTCGGTGAAAGGGCAGGTAGTGAGCAGTTATGAGTCGGCTTTCCCCGGCACCAAGGTGCGTCCGCATCTTATCCGTAACCAGATTAATACCGCACTGGGCGGCCAGAGTCAGGGCGGCGGCGCTGAATTTCTGATGATGTTGCAGGATTTTGCCGATATCGTGCAGCAAAGCAATGAGTTTGTAACGCAAACGCTGCGTTTTGATCAGCGCCGCAATGAATTACGGGTTGGCGCCAGAGCCAAAGACTTCCAAAGTTTTGCACAAGTAAAGGCGCGCTTGGAACAGCGCGGTTTCAGTGTCGACCAGGGGTCATTAAACAATGATGGCGAAACCGTGGTGGGTGAATTACGCATAAGGGGCGAACAATGAGCGCATTAACGAATTATTGGCAATCATTGAAGCCACAAGAGCAGCGTTTGCTAAGCATCGCCGGCGTTATTTTTATCATCTTTTTCTTTGTTATGGTGATCTATCGGCCGTTAAATAACGCCGTTGCTGAGGCCAAACAAGAGCTGAGCAAACAGCAAGAATTGCTGCAATTTGTGCAGCAAAGTGTGGTGCAAATTAAGGCCCAGGGCGGCTCCGTAAAAGCTGTCTCCAGTGGTAATGTCACCCAGGTGGTGAACAGCACCCGTTCACGCTATCAAATTGAGATCGCTCGCATGCAGCCCAGTGGTGAAGGTTTGCGTTTAAATATTGATAGTGTGCCCTTTAATCAACTCTTGTCTTGGTTGGATGACATAGTCAAAAACCATGGCGTGACCATTAGTAATATCGAGCTGTCTTTAGATCCAAAACCGGGCCATGTCCGTGTTAGTCGTATCGTTCTGGAGTAACTATGTCTGTGAAGAAAATCAGCGGTCTAGCCGTTGTATTTGTTGTTTTTTTGCTGGTTTTCGCCATTGCCCTGCTGCCCGCTTCGGTGGCCTTGGACTGGTTTAAAAAAGATCTACCACCTGGCTTACAGTTGGGTCCGGCCACGGGCACGGTCTGGCAAGGCCAGGTGCACGGGGCGCGTTATCAGGGCCAGTATGTCAGCCAGGTGAAATGGCAGGTTAAGCCGCTGGCGCTGTTGCAGGCGCAGTTGAATATGGATCTGGTGCTAGGTAATAAGCGCAATACCAATGAAATTTCGGCCCAGGGTCAATTAGTCTACGGCCTATTTAACAAGCAGCTGCAGCTTCACGATACCCAGGCACGACTTTCTCTTGAGCAAGTTTTACAGCGAGTGCGTCTACCCATACCTACAGAGGCCAAGGGGCGGGTGTTTGTCGAACTGGATAACTACCAACTAGGTGAGCCTCACTGTCAGGCATTAGCCGGCACCATCAGCTCTGCGGATATCAGCGTGAAGGGTCGTAATGGTTGGTTTAGCATTGGCGAGCTGGAAGGTGAGCTTAGCTGCGTAAATAGTGCTGCTAAGGTGACGGTTACCAAGGAAAACCGTCTGGGTTTACAGGTTGATGCCAGCTTTAACGACCGTGGTCAGTTTAGCGTTAAAGGCTTTATTAAACCGGATGCCAGCCTGCCTAAGGACGTGCATGATGCGGTGCAGTTCCTGGGAGCGCAGGGAGCCGACGGTCGCTATCGGATCGATTTCTAATGAGTGAGCAAGCGCTAACCTCTTTGCGTGACTACCTGAAGGAGGCTGGTAATGCTATGCCCTTGGCTCAGGTTCAGGGTTATCTTTTTGCACTTATCTGTGCTCCTGCTCCCATAGAGGAAGAGCAATGGTTGCAAGAGGTGCTAGGTGGCCATGCTGCCGATTGCGATGAAAGTGTTTTATTTGCACTCATGAGTCTGCATCAGGATATAAGTGAGCAGGTGTATGAGACCGGTTTTAAGCTTACTAGCAATGTCGCAGTTGCACAGCGCTGGCAGGATAATCTAGCTGCCGATGCCGAGTTGCATCAATGGGCACAAGGCTTTGTGCTGGGTGTCAGCTATTACCTTGAACCCTTGCTAAGTGCCCCATCGTGCCCCGAAGAAAGTAAAGATATGCTTGCTCAGGCGGTCACTGTACTTGGATTATTTGCCGATGCTGAGCAATTCAGCATACATGCGGCAAACTCTGGTCAGGATGAGCAGGCATTTAACGATGCTCTGGTTGATATGATGGCCGATTTTAGCCTGGGATTTGCCGAACTGATTGAGCTTACTGCGGTGCAAAGTGGTTTATTCGATGATGAGCCGCACTGGGAAACCTAACCCCGCCATTTTCGCTATGTCTTCTTGGGTGAGCTTAGCCGAGTTGCAATAGCAGGTCGGTGCAGCCCTTGGTGCAACGGGCTCTGGCATAGCCGGGTTCGGCGAGTTGCAGACTTATGGCGCCTTGGCAGTGCTTGCATAACACGGTTTTGCCCTTGCTCAGTTGCTGCAGCAGACGTTTGTGCTCGGCAAAAGAATCGCCTTGCTTTTTATTGAGTGCTGAAAAGTCCATAGCTTACTAGTGGGTAGCCGCAATAATGGTGCAGGTCTGCAGTAAATCGTCACCATAAAAATACTGATTAAGCTCTCTGTTTTTACAGTATTTTTGCTCCCACCAGTGCATACCGCGAACCGTTTTAAAACTGTCGGCGAGATGGGCGTCCTGATCTTTGTTTAATTTAAGTTGAGAGCGGACCTCAGCTAGGGCATGTTTTGCCTTCACTTCCCTTTGTACCTGAGTGGAATCACTTAAATCCGACACCACAGAGCCAAGAATTTTGTCACGGGGATTTTTGATCAAAGGATGATCAACGCTTAGCAGTGCTAACAGAATAACGACCAACAGTAATAACTTCTTCATGAGTAAACCTTGATCTAGGTGGCAACGGGGACGCTGATAGTGTAGTAAACTCTGGGTTTTAAAAGCAAGCCTATTAAGGCGCTTAGGGTTAAATATAATCTTCTGGTTACATCATTTTGGTGGCCGAATTGATATACTTGCCCGAAACGACAAACCTAATAACCAATTAGGTAAGTTTGCCCATTCCTAAATCCCTGGCGTTGAGGAACTAAGATGGAAAAAGAGCAGCGGATCAAGGTAAAAAACATACCCAGTGACGTGAAAATCGAAAAGCCCAGCGGGGCCGAGTACGATAGATTTAATCCCCGTAACCGCATTTATGTCCGAGCCGTCACCGGATTACACCAGTTGCTAAGACAGCGTATCGGCTTAGTCGGTATGCTCGCCTTTATGTTGTTGCCTTGGATTAACTACAACGGCCAGCAAGCGGTTTTATTCGATATAGGTAATCAGCAGTTCAGTATTTTTGCCCTGACCTTTTGGCCGCAAGACTTAACCATACTCGCTTTTATTTTTATGATTGCCGCCTTTGCGCTGTTTCTGGTGACCACCTTCTACGGCCGTGTCTGGTGCGGTTATACCTGTCCGCAAACGGTGTGGACCTTTATCTTTATCTGGTTTGAAGAGAAGTTTGAAGGCACCGCCAACCAGCGTAAAAAGCTGGATCAGCGTGCCATGGACTTTGATAAGTTTTGGCGCAAAACGGCCAAACATGGCAGCTGGTTGCTTTTCTCCTTGTATACCGCCATTACCTTTGTCGGCTACTTTACGCCCATGCGTGAGCTGGTGTTCGACTTTGTGACCTTTTCTGTGGGCGGCTATGCGCTGTTGAATATTGTCGTATTTGCCCTTTGTACCTATGGTAATGCGGGCTGGATGCGGGAAATTATGTGTTTGCATATTTGCCCTTATTCGCGCTTCCAGTCGGCCATGTTCGACAAAGACACCTTTACCGTAAGTTATGATGCCAAGCGCGGCGAAAACCGCGGTCCGCGTGGGCGTAAACAAGATCCTAAAGAGTTGGGGTTGGGCGACTGTATCGACTGTAACCTCTGTGTACAGGTGTGTCCTACCGGTATAGATATTCGTAACGGCTTGCAGTACGAGTGCATTAACTGTGGCGCCTGTATTGATGCCTGTGACGGCGTTATGGACAAGATGAATTATCCTCGTGGCCTGATCTCCTATACCACGGAACGTAACCTGGAGGCTTCCGCCGAGAAAACCAAGCCGGTGCGCGGTAAGTTAATTGGTTACTCTATTATTCTCTTTATCCTTATCGGCGCGCTGGCGGCTAATATCGCCATGCGGGTGCCCATGGATCTCGATATTATTCGAGACCGTAATCAGTTGTTCCGTATCAATGTTGATGGCTTGGTAGAAAACACCTACACATTGAAGGTATTGAATAAGGCTCAGGTAGCGCAGCAGTTCCGAGTTGAGGTTGAGGGGCTGGAGCATTATCAGGTGATTGGTCAGCTTGAGTTTAGTGTGGCACCTGGACGCTCTCACGATCTGCCTTTATCTGTGATTATCGACCCTTACGATCTGAAAAAGCCGATGACAGAGTTTAATTTTGTGCTTTACCCGGTGACTGATCCCGAGACGCAAATTAAGCAAAGCAGTAATTTCTTTAAGGGTCGTTAAGGTGAGTGAATTTAGTTTTGCTTCCTTAACCCCGGATACCATTTTAGATGCCCTCGATGGTGTGGGCATCTATGCTGAGTCTGGGCTCTTGGCGCTTAATAGCTACGAAAACCGTGTTTATCAGTTTATAGCTGAGGATCAGCGCCGCTATGTGGCAAAATTCTATCGCCCTGAGCGCTGGAGCAATGAGCAGATCCTCGAAGAGCATAGCTTCAGTGCCGAGCTGCAAGAAGCCGAGGTACCTGTGGTGGCGCCGTTGCGTATTGATGGTCAGACACTGTTTGAGCATCAAGGCTATCGCTTTACGCTGTTCCCCAGCGTTGGTGGCCGCCAGTTTGAGATGGATAATCTCGACCAGCTAGAACAGCTTGGCCGTTTAATTGGTCGCATGCACAAGGTGGCGGCGGCAAAACCTTTTACCACGCGGCCTGTGCTAGGCTGTGATGAATATCTATATCAAGCCAAGGTTCATTTGCAGCACAGTAACTTGGTAAGTGAGGCAATGTCTTTACCTTTTTACACCGTGCTCGATCAGGTTATCGACAAAGCTAGCCGCTTATACCAGAGTGTTGCTACTATACGCTTGCATGGAGACTGCCACGCTGGCAACATTCTCTGGTCCGGCGATGATATGCTAACCTTTGTTGACCTTGATGATAGCCGTCAGGGCCCAGCGATGCAGGATTTATGGATGATGCTCAGTGGCGATCGGCAAAATCAGCTGGTCCAGCTTGATACCCTAGTGAATGCCTATGAGGAGTTTGCCCATTTTGAGCATGGCCAGTTGCGTTTAATAGAGCCGCTGCGGGCGATGCGCATGGTGCATTATATGGGCTGGATTGCCAAACGTTGGCAAGACCCGGCATTTGAGCGGAACTTTTCTTGGTTCGCACAAGACAAATACTGGGAGCAGCAAACTCTGGCATTAAAAGAGCAACTGGCGGCGCTGGATGAGCCAGCGTTGAAATTGATGCCATAAGCGCGCAGCCAAATTGAATTTAAAAGAGACGATTATGATAAAAACACTAACAGGTTCGTTATTACTACTTTGTTTACCTCTGGCCTCTTGGGCAGCCGACTTTAAGGCCGGCGAGCATTACCAAGTGCTTGATACTAAGGCCTCTGAAAGTGACAAGGTAACCGAGTTCTTTTCTTTTTACTGCCCTCATTGCTATCGTCTTGAGCCGGCGGTCGGTGCGCTTAAAGATGCCTTGCCAAAGGATGTGCCCTTTATTAAAAGCCATGTAAACTTTTTACGTTTGGATAAGGCTGCGCAAAATCGCCTAACCACGGCGTATCTAATCGCTCAGCAAGAAGGTAAAGGCGAACAGGTATCTGAGGCCATCTTCAAGAGTATTCATCTGCAACGCGAGCCACTGCAATCGCAGCAAGCGGTAGAAAAATTATTGGCGGAGCAGGGCATTGGCGCCGAGCGTTATAGCATGTTAGCAAGCAGCATGCCGGTATTGGCCGGTGAAAAGGCCGCTCTGGAAGCGCAAGAAACTTATACCAAGGCCGGCGCTCTAACGGGCGTGCCTACCATTATTGTTAACGACAAATACAAGGTGCATGTACACACTGTGAAGTCGCAACAAGAGCTTAATGAGCTCGTTAACCATTTATTAGAAAAATAACACGGAGAATAAAGGTATGAAGAAGTTTATTGCCCTAGCGCTAATGGCGCTGGCATTACCTTTGACAGCAGTGGCAGCACAGTTTGAAGAAGGTACTCACTATGAAGTCGTTTCTGAGCGTGCTAGCCGTAAGCCGGAAGTAAAAGAATTCTTCTCTTTCTACTGCCCAGCCTGTAACGCTTATGAAGGTTTACTAAGAGACGTTAAGCCTAAGCTTAACGAAGGCGTGAGCTTTAAGCGCAGCCATGTAAACTTTATGGGTGGCCGCACCGCAGAAAACCAGGATATGTTGTCGCAAGCCTTGGCAACGGCCAGTGTGTTACCTGAAAAAGAGCTTTTGGTTGCTGCCATCTTTAACCACATTCACAATAAACGTTCGCAGTTTAACGAAATGGCCGACGTGAGAGATGTGTTTGTTGCCAATGGCGTTGATGCACAAAAGTTCGACAAGTTATTCGAAGGCTTTGCGGTACGCACTAAAGCCTCAAAGATGCAGCGCGATCAAGAATACTATAAAGAAAAGGGTGCCCTGAAAGGCGTACCTACCTTTATCGTTAACGGTAAGTATCGTTTGATCTTAGGTCGTGATTCTGGCGTTACCGAGCCAGATGATATTGCAGCGCTAATCAACTACTTGGCCAAGAAGTAAGTACGGCCAATGATAAAAAAACCGCATCTTTTGATGCGGTTTTTTTATGTTCTTATTTGCGCTTTAGGTAGACCCCGGATTCAATATGATGGGTGTAGGGGAACTGATCAAAGATAGCAAAGCGGGCTACTTCGTGGGTTTGCGTCAGTATCTCCAGATCGCGCTCCAGGGTCTCCGGGTTGCAGGAAATATAGATGATGTTGTCGTACTCGCTGGTAAGCTTACAGGTCAGTTCATCCATGCCGGCTCTTGGTGGGTCGACCAAGATGGTTTGGCAATCATAGCTGTGTAGGTCTATGTTACCTAAGCGGGTAAAGGTGCGTTCTTTACGCATTGCCTGCGTAAATTCTTCGCTGCTCATGCGGATGATATCCAGGTTTTCAACCTTATTGGCGGCAATATTATATTGCGCCGAGTGTACCGATGACTTGGAAATTTCCGTGGCCAGCACGCGATTAAAGGAACCCGCCAGGGCGATTGAAAAGTTGCCATTACCACAGTAGAGCTCGAGCAAATCATTGCTCAAGGGGGCACAGATATCCTGAGCCCAGGCCAGCATAGACTCATTTACCTTGGCATTGGGTTGGGTAAAGCTGTTTTCCACCTGCTGATAGGTATAAGTGCGGCCATTTACTTCAAGTTGCTCAATCACATAATCCGTGGCCAGTACCTGCTTTTGTTTGCGGGCGCGGCCAATAAGCTCAACATTAAAACGCTGTTGCAGTCGTGCTTGTAGATCCTGTGCCGCTTGCAACCACTGCTCATCTAACTGTTTGTGATAGAGCAGGCTGATTAAGGCGTTGCCACTTAACGTGGTCAGATAATCGATTTGGAACAGCTTACGACGCATCAGCTCGTTATCTTTTAACTCGGCGATCATCGCACTCATCAGTTCATTGATCAGCTCGGCACCCGGGTCGAAGCGCTCGACGCGGACTTTTTCTTTACTCTGTTGATCGAACATAATGTGGTAGAGGTCATCGCCATCATGCCAGACACGAAATTCCGCACGTTGCCGGTAATGTTTCGGGGTCGAGGCAAACACTTCTAACTTATTGACACCAAAGCGAGAAAATTGCGCAAGAATACGCTCTTCTTTTTCTGCTAATTGCTGGTTGTACCCGGACGCGTCGATTTCTATTACTGGCATGCAAACCTCTACTAATTTATGTGCGCCGCTATTGTAGGTAGCTGCGTCCAATTGTCCAGTAACAAGTGCCATATTCTTGTTTGTTTTTTCTACAGCTTGATGCATTACTCGGGTTATGAGTGCCAGGGCCATTATAAAATTTTGCTATTGCGCCGCGAAAAACTACATGTCGCGATTCGGGTAATAAAGAAACCTTGGTAAAGAGGTTGGATGGATGCAGGGTTTTATTGCACATGCGGTGAGTATTTTTCAGCCTAGCTCCCGCAAGTTTAAAGATGTGGGTTAATTAAACTACAATATCTTGCCAGGGCTGGTTCAGAGGGCTTTTTCTGCTGTGTTGTAATTTGCAAAGTGGCAGAAACTTTACTACTTTAATACTAAAATCATCTTATATTCAGGAACATAATGCTTTAATATAGCGTACCTGATTAAGTTAAGGCGCGAACTTGCTTAATTAGACTACAATGTAGATGTGTTGAAACCTGTTAGCGCGGATCTAGACCTGGTGCTGTATAGCACCTGCGATAAAAGCAAGAAATGTCGGCTGATAGATTAATGAATCATCGGAATATAACTAAGTAAGAGGCACAAGATGGACCTTTTACTTGGCGCATTAAGGACTAATTTACCTTGGTGCGCATAATCGATAATCGTAAAATGGGATGGAAACAATGAAAATCAAATCACTTTCTGCTGCTATCGTTTTGGCAATGGCATCACAAGCTGTTGTTGCTGAAGAACAGAAAAACCCTCACGAAGGTATTCACATTGGTGTGTTTGGTGATTACTTCTGGGCTGACTGGGACAACATCAAGGGCGCAAACCCTGCGAATGTTGCGCTAGGTGAGTCTTTCGGTTCAGGTATCGAAGTAGGTTACCGCTTTAACGAATACTGGACAGCTCGTCTAGAATTTGCAGCCCTTGAGCTTGATAAAGAAAATTCAGACAACCACAAAACAGGTGAGCGTTACGGTGCTGATGTATTGTACCACTTCAACGACACTTTCTACGGTGTACTAGGTGCAAAGAAATTTGACGTATACGATGACTTCAATGCAGCTAACCTAGGTTTTGGTTTCCGTAGCCACTTCCGTTACAACTGGGCATTCTTCGGTGAAGCCAACTATTACGAAGGTCTTAACCAGAACCATTCTGATTTCGGTCTTAAGCTAGGTGTTAGCTACCACTTTGGTGACAAGCCTGAGCCTAAGAAAGTTGAGCCAGCACCAGTAGTTGTTGCTCCTAAGCCAGAGCCAAAAGACACAGACAAAGACGGCGTACTTGATGCCAACGATAAGTGTGCAAACACACCTATGGAAGATGCAGTAGATGCGTCGGGTTGTACTCGTTACATGGAAAAAGGCGACAAGGTTAGCTTGTTAGTACGTTTCCCACACGATAACTCTGACGTTAACCAGCGTTACTTGGATGATATCCAAAAAGTTGCTGAATTCATGACTAAGTACCCGCAAACAAACGTACTACTTGAAGGTCACGCTTCAGCAGTAGGCGATGCAGGTTACAACAAAAAGCTTTCTAAAAAGCGTGCAGACGGTGTTGCTAAGCAACTAATCAATGATGGTATCTCAGCTTCTCGCGTAGAAACTGTAGGCCTAGGTGAAGAGCGTCTATTGAACACAGAAAACACCAAAGAAGCTCACGCTGAAAACCGTCGCGTTGAAGCGCACATCTCAGTTACTGAGCGTGTAAGCATCAAACGTAACTAATTAGTAGGTTATTACCAACCTATGATGAAAAGCCCGGCTGATGCCGGGCTTTTTGCAAATAATTATTACTCAACATTCACCAACCTATAGTTTTAAAGCCCTTACATTCATTGTATTTATATTGACTATTTTGCCTCTAGGCGGCGACGCCAATTTTCTTCTATCTTTAAAGCCTTTATAATTGTTATCGTGTCAAAATTCTATAAGTAGTATGGACGCGTCGAAGTCTGCTACTTTCACGTCACCAAGAGGGCATAATTGTGCTTCAAGAATATCGTAAACATGTTGAAGAGCGTGCAGCCCAAGGTATTGTGCCTGCACCATTAGATGCTCAGCAAACTGCTGACCTGATCGAATTAATCAAGAATCCACCTGCCGGTGAAGAAGAGTTTATCCTAGACCTTCTAGTTAACCGTGTACCGCCTGGCGTAGATGACGCCGCCTATGTAAAAGCGGGCTTCCTAGCCGCCGTTGCAAAAGGTGAAGCGCAGTCGCCACTAATCAATAAAGAAAAAGCGGCCGAGCTACTTGGCACCATGCTAGGTGGCTATAACATCGAGCCTATGATTGATCTGTTAGACGATGCTGAACTTGCACCGTTCGCAGTAAAAGGCCTATCGCACACCCTGCTTATGTTTGATGCCTTCTACGACGTAGAAGAAAAAGCCAAAGCGGGTAACGAATTTGCTAAGCAAGTTATCGAGTCTTGGGCAAACGCCGAGTGGTTCCTTGAGAAGCCGGCTGTGCCAGAGAAGATCTCTGTAACCGTGTTCAAGGTAACCGGTGAAACTAACACAGATGACCTTTCACCTGCTCCAGATGCCTGGTCTCGCCCGGATATCCCACTACACGCACTGGCTATGCTTAAGAACGAGCGTGACGGTATCAACCCTGATAAAGCCGGTGAAATCGGTCCAATTGCCCAACTTGAAGAGCTTAAAACCAAAGGTTTACCACTAGCGTACGTAGGTGACGTTGTAGGTACGGGTTCATCACGTAAGTCGGCAACTAACTCGGTACTTTGGTTCATGGGTGATGATATTCCTCACGTACCAAACAAGCGCGTTGGCGGTGTATGTCTAGGCGGTAAGATCGCTCCTATCTTCTTCAACACCATGGAAGACTCAGGTGCACTACCTATCGAGTTGAACGTTGACGACATGAATATGGGTGATCAAATCGATATCTACCCGTATGAAGGTGTGGTTAAGCGTCACGGTACCGATGAAGTTATCTCTACGTTCAAGATGAAGTCAGACGTGATCCTTGATGAAGTACGTGCCGGTGGCCGTATTCCACTAATCATTGGTCGTGGTTTGACCGACAAGGCTCGTACCTCATTGGGTATGGAAGCCGAAGACATCTTCCGTAAGCCTGCTCTTGTTACCGATTCTGGTAAGGGCTTCACCCTGGCTCAGAAGATGGTAGGTAAAGCATGTAACATGCCTGGCGTTCGCCCTGGTCAATACTGTGAGCCTAAGATGACTACAGTTGGTTCGCAAGATACCACAGGTCCTATGACTCGTGATGAGCTTAAAGACCTTGCTTGTCTTGGTTTCTCTGCCGACCTAACTATGCAGTCTTTCTGTCACACGTCTGCGTATCCTAAGCCTATCGACGTAAACACGCACCACACACTACCTGATTTCATCATGAATCGTGGCGGTGTATCGCTACGTCCAGGTGACGGTGTAATCCACTCATGGCTAAACCGTATGCTTCTTCCTGATACCGTAGGTACAGGTGGTGACTCGCATACTCGTTTCCCTCTAGGTATTTCATTCCCAGCGGGTTCTGGTGCGGTTGCATTCGCAGCGGCAACAGGTGTTATGCCACTGGATATGCCAGAGTCGGTACTAGTACGCTTCAAAGGCGAAATGCAGCCGGGCATCACACTACGTGACCTAGTACACGCAATTCCTTACTACGGTATCAAGCAAGGCCTGCTTACCGTTGAGAAGAAAGGTAAGATCAACGAATTCTCTGGTCGCGTACTAGAGATCGAAGGTGTTGAGCACCTAACCGTTGAGCAAGCGTTCGAGCTGTCAGATGCCTCTGCCGAGCGTTCAGCCGCAGGTTGTACCGTTAAGCTAAGCAAAGAGTCTATCTCTGAGTACCTAGAGTCAAACATCGTTATGCTTAAGTGGATGATCGCTGAAGGCTACGGTGATGTACGTACTATCGAGCGTCGTATCAACGCGATGCAAGAGTGGTTGGCTAACCCAGAACTTATGGAAGCCGACAAAGACGCAGAATACGCGCACGTAATTGAAATTGACCTGGCGGAAATCAAAGAGCCAATTCTTTGTGCTCCTAATGACCCGGATGACGCACGTCTTCTTTCAGACGTAACTGGCGAGAAGATCGACGAAGTATTCATCGGTTCATGTATGACTAACATCGGCCACTTCCGTGCCGCTGGTAAGCTGCTAGACAACTTCGGTGGTCGTCTACCAACCCAACTTTGGGTTGCACCACCTACTAAGATGGATAAAGACCAGCTTACCGACGAAGGTTACTACGGTATCTTTGGCCGTGTAGGTGCGCGTATCGAAACTCCGGGATGTTCATTGTGTATGGGTAACCAGGCACGTGTTGCTGATAAGGCAACGGTTGTTTCTACCTCTACGCGTAACTTCCCTAACCGTCTAGGTACAGGTGCAAACGTATTCCTAGCGTCTGCTGAGCTTGCAGCGGTAGCCGCAATTCTAGGTAAGCTACCTACAGCTGCGGAATATCAAGAATACGCGGAGAAGATCAACGCAACAGCGGCTGATACTTACCGTTACTTGAACTTCCACAAGATGCCTCAATACACGAAGAAAGCGGATAACGTGATTATCCAGCAAGCCGTATAATCAGGATTTGTGATAAAAGCCCGCTTACCTAGCGGGCTTTTTTATGTTTAAAATTAGTTAAAATAGAATATGGGTTTTAGTAATTTTTCATATTTTTAATTTTTAATCCTTAAAATTTAAGATTAAAGGTTTTTTTATTTAATTTGACATCAAAATTGTCCGTAAATGAAATCAAACCTGCCAAAGAAATAGCTTAAAATCCCCGCCAATTTTCTTATCAAGGCAGGATCTTTATGACTTCGTTAAATAACCAGAACCTTCTGCAACTTCGTTTCATTGACCAGTCTCATATTGACGCGGTAAAGCCTTCTTTTGACCATCTTCCCGATAATCCCTATGCCGATGGTGCCTTCCGTAAGCGTCGTTATTCAGTGATCAAGGTGCAACAACAGGGTGAACTCACCCTTCAGCCTACTAAAGCCTTTGTACAAGATGATTCCATCAATACCTTCCAGGGCAATGTTGAGCGTACCTACGAAAACCTCGACGCAGACTTGCTGAGCAGCGAAGGCATGAAGCGCATTGTGGCCGAGTTTATTGCCATGACAGGTATCGACGCCGATCGTGATATTGAAATTCACCAGTTCCGTATGTTGGCCATCGACAGCGATACGCCGCCGGCACCGGAAGGTATTCATCAGGATGGCTTCGACCACGTCTGTATATGCGGTGTATCCCATGAAAACATCGCCGGTGGTGAGTTATTGGTGTATGAGCACAAAGAAGCCAAGCCGTGTTTCAAGATGGAAATCAAAGACGGCATGTTCGCACTTATCGATGATCGCCAGGTGTGGCACAACGCCACCCCCATGAACAAGCTGGATGAGTCGAAGATCGGCTATCTTGATTGTTTTGTACTGACTGCGTAAGGAAGAATGATGAATCTAGTCTCTCTGCGTAGCCAGTTCCCGGCCTTAATGCAGCAAGTAAACGGCGAGTCGCCAATCTTTTTTGATGGCCCGGGTGGTGCACAAGTACCGCAATCGGTATTGGATGCCATGGCGGCTTACCTGGGTTTTTACAATTCAAACCTGGGTGGCGCATTTTTCTCCAGCGATAAAACCGTGGCGGTGATGAGCCAAGCCCGTCAGGCCATTGCCGACCTGCTTAACAGCCCAAGCCCGGAGCAAATCGTCTTCGGCGCTAACATGACCAGTTTAACCTTTAGTTTTAGTCGCGCTATTTCACGCGGCTGGCAAAGTGGCGACGAGATCATAGTGACCAATGCGGATCACTTCTCCAATGTGTCTTCGTGGCGTCAGGCCGCCGAGGATAAAGGAGCCACTGTGCATGCGCTGCGTATTAACGAAGCGGATTGCACCCTGGATATGGCGCACTTCGAGTCATTGCTTAATGCCAATACCAAGCTGGTCGCCGTAACCTATGCGTCGAACACCACGGGCTCAATCAATGATGTGAAGCGTATTATCGAGTTGGCGCATCAGCATGGCGCCTTGGTGTATGTGGATGCGGTTCACTATGCTCCACATGAGCTGGTGGATGTGCAGGCGCTGGATTGTGATTTCCTTGCTTGTTCGGCCTATAAGTTCTTCGGCCCCCATGTAGGTATCGTTTACGGTAAGCGTGAGCATTTGGAAAACTTCACCCCCTACAAGGTAGAGCCGGCGAAAGATGTAGTACCGGGTCGTTGGGAGACGGGTACGCAAAGCTTTGAAGGCCTGGCCGGTGTGGTTGCCGCCGTTGAGTATATTGCTTCGCTGAGCGGCCTGGATGCGCAACTGCCGCGTCGTCAGCGTCTTGAAGCGGCATTTGCCAACAGCAAAGAGCACGAAATGGGGTTAAGCAAGCACTTCCTTACACGGCTAAAAGAGTTTCCACAGATCTCGCTGTTCGGTATTGATGATATGGAGCGTTTGGCCGAGCGTACGCCGACCTTTGCCCTTACCTTTGATGGCTTAGAGCCACGTCAGGTATCCGAGTTCTTAGGCAAGCAGCATGTCTGTGTATGGGACGGTAACTTCTATGCCCAGGGCTTGTGTGAGCAATTAGGTGTAATGGACAAGGGCGGTGTGGTACGTATCGGTTGTATGCACTACAACAGCATCGAAGAAATTGACCGATTATTTACCCTGTTCGGCGAGCTACTCGGCTCATAGCGCTGCGCTCTGTTAAAAAGGCTGCCTAGGCAGCCTTTTTTGATCTTGGGTGGTGGGTTATTTTTGTGCTTGGCCGTAGATTTGCTCGGCGCGATTAAACAACACCCAAGAGGTAAGAATGTACTTGTCATTCGACAAGGGCTTATTACCGCGGTGGGTATGGGTAAAGTAGGCCGGTGCGACCACCATGGTGCCGCGTTGTGGAGCGATTTTACGCTTTTGATAGTAAAACTCGGTTTCGCCGCCTTCGCTGACATCGTTCAAGTAGAACATAAACAGCAGGACGCGGTGTAAGGCTTCGTTATGGCCGGTTTGTGGATAGACCTCACTGTGCCAGTAAGGATACCCGCCCTTATTGATCTCGTATTTCTGCGCTTGAATACTGCCTAAACGAAACAGCTGTTGCATCAAGGTACCCAGTTGCGGTTTGGCCACCTCTTCAAAGTTGTCCTGGTTCAGCGCCACCGGTTTACCGGTTTTTGGATGGAAGACCTGTAAGCCAAAGGCGCCAATCATCATAAATAGATGTTCTTCAACATAGCGCATCACGTGTTGTGCGGTGACCTGCTGAATATGCTGCAAGTGCTGCTGGTACTCTGGGTGAGCATTGAGGTAAAGGTCTTTACTGTCTTTTTTACTTAAATCTATGCCGCCAGAGGTGGTACCCTGCTTCAAATGCGGGCTCTGCTCGAACAGGTCGATAAACTGACTACAAAAAGTGTCACTAAGCGCGTTATCATAAACGCCAATGAAGTCTGTCATGACTGCAACCTTACCTATTGGAATTATTATGCTTATTGAAAAAGTTCAGCCCAGATTTAGTGAAACTGATGTCCTCGGGCACATTAACAATACAGTACTACCGGTGTGGTTTGAAGCCGCCCGCACACCTATTTTTAAAATCTTTACCCCAGATCTTAATCCACATCAATGGCGCTTGATTGTTGCTAAGGTGGAAGTGACCTTTTTGGGCGAGCTTTTCTATGGCCAGGAAGTGGAAGTGAAAACCATGATCGAGCGTATCGGCTCCAGCTCTTTTGTGATCAAACAACAAGCTTGGCAGCACGGCCAGTGCTGCGCCGAGGGTAAGACGGTGATGGTGCGTTATAACTTTGAAAACAAAGCGTCACAAGCCTTAAGCGAAGAGGAAAAGTCGCAACTTAGCCAGCATCTCGAGGCCGTGCAAGAGGGCTAGGGGCTGTTGATGGTGGTTGTGGCAGGGAAAGCCGGAGACACACACCGTTTTGTTTCAAAGCGGATGCCATACTCGGCTTGCTCGTCCTCGAAGAGCTCAACAATTTCATAATCATTGAGCTCAACCACCTTACTGTTTTTACTTTTTTCGCAGCGTGAGAAGCTGTCTGCCTCCCAATTGTAGGCAAACTGAGCGACCAAGATTTTTATCCACTTATCGGAATCCTTGCCCGGCTCGGCAATGTTTGCTTCAAGGTGCATGGTCGCAGGGGCCTCTTGTGTTTGTTCTGCACTGGGTTCTTGCTCCTTACTCATCTCTTTTTCAAAGCTCGCACTGACCTGATCTATGACATCACCGGCGTTGTCGAAATCCCCTGAGGTTACCACTAGGTTGGCCGTGACAATAACACATAAAACAAAGCGGGCGATGGCGGTTTGAATGGGTCGTTTCGTGCTGTCCAAGAAGTGCAAGCCAAAGCGCTGGAAAGGTCTGAGTAAGAGTAATACCAAGATGTAAAGGGGAAGCACCAGCTGGAGAAGAAGCAAGGCGATAACCGAAAGCGCTAACATCCAACTGGGCAGGTACAGCAAGATAGCAAAGTTATGGGTATAGTCGAAATGGCTTGCCGCTACGCCGGTGACTTCATTTACCGTGCCAGCTGCATTCGCCAGCACAAAATTGGCTATGGTACCGTAAAACAGTAAGAGAATGGCTTTACCGGGAAGTGAGTGAAAAAGCTGAAGAAAGCGCGGCCAGAACTCAATGGTTAAAGCCGCCACTGTGCATGCCGTTGTCAGCCAGATACTGACGGGAGAGAGCAACAAAGCGACCGCGTACAGGCGTTGTGCCAGGGTCAATGCTTGCCAAAACCTTGCAAAGCCTAGTTTAAGGTTTCTCGTAGTTCGGGCTGTTTTTGCTTTGAGGCGTAATAAGGGGGCCGTCATGATAAGCCTGAATATTTTCTTTATTTATTCAGACTTTACCCCCTAATTGCTTATTTTGCCAACAATGGCTTGAGATAGTGCCCGGTATGGGAGCGCTCATGCGCAGCTACTTCTTCCGGGGTACCGGCGACGAGAATTTCACCGCCACCGCTGCCGCCTTCCGGCCCCAAATCAACAATCCAGTCGGCGGTTTTGATCACATCCAGGTTATGCTCAATCACCACTATGGTATTGCCGTGGTCGCGCAGGCGGTGCAATACCGTCAGCAGTTGCTGAATATCATGGAAGTGCAGGCCGGTAGTGGGCTCATCCAAGATATACAGGGTTTTACCCGTGTCGCGCTTGGACAGCTCTCGGGCCAGTTTCACACGCTGCGCCTCACCGCCGGATAAGGTGGTTGCCGCCTGTCCCAGACGAATATAGGACAGGCCTACATCCATCAGAGTTTGCAGCTTACGATTGATAGCAGGAATGGCATCGAAAAATTCGCGCGCGTCTTCCACCGTCATTTCCAGCACCTGATGGATGTTTTTACCCTTGTAGAGCACCTCTAATGTTTCGCGGTTATAGCGTTTGCCCTGACACACATCGCAAGGCACATACACATCCGGCAGGAAGTGCATTTCCACCTTGATCACGCCATCGCCCTGACAGGCCTCACAGCGTCCGCCCTTAACGTTAAAGCTAAAGCGACCCACCTTGTAGCCACGCGAGCGTGACTCTTGAGTACCGGCAAAAAGTTCACGTATGGCGGTGAAAATACCCGTATAGGTGGCCGGGTTTGAGCGTGGCGTACGGCCGATAGGGCTTTGGTCGATATCGATAACTTTATCGAAATGATCCAGGCCAGTGATTTCTTTATGCGGCGCCGGCTCAACCGCTGTGGCGCCGTTGAGTACAGTGTGTGCCACCTTAAACAAGGTGTCGTTAACCAGGGTCGACTTACCCGAGCCGGAGACACCGGTAATACAGGTCATTAAACCGAATGGGATGCGCAAGTCGACATTCTTGAGGTTATTGCCGGTAGCGCCAAACAGCTCTAGCCATTTCTCGTTAGTCGGGTGGCGCTCCTTGGGCACGGCGATTTCTTTGACGCCGCTGAGGTATTGGCCCGTCAATGAGTCCGGATTGTTCATGATGTCGTCGCGCGAGCCTTCGGCCACCACGTGGCCACCATGAACTCCGGCGCCCGGGCCGATATCGATAATGTAGTCGGCGGCGCGAATGGCATCTTCATCGTGCTCCACCACTAAGACGGTATTGCCGAGGTCGCGCAGGCGCGTCAGGGTTTGCAGCAGGCGGTCGTTATCGCGCTGGTGCAAGCCGATAGAAGGCTCGTCCAACACATACATAACCCCTACCAGGCCGGCACCTATCTGGCTGGCCAAACGAATGCGCTGGGCTTCGCCCCCGGAGAGGGTATCGGCACTGCGCTCCAGGGATAAATAATTTAGGCCGACATTGACTAAGAAGGATAAGCGGTCGCGAATTTCTTTAAGGATTTTATCGGCAATCTGTGCTTTTTGGCCGCTGAATTCCAGGCTGTCGAAATAGTCGAAGGCCTGGCCTATGCTCATCAGGGTCACCTTAGGCAGGTTAGTCTCGTCGATAAAGACGTTACGTGCTTCCTGACGTAAGCGTGAGCCGCTACAACTGGGGCAAGCCTGTGAGGTTTGATACTTGGCCAACTCCTCACGCACCGAATTGGACTCGGTTTCATGGTAGCGGCGCTGCATATTATTGAGCACGCCCTCGAATTCATGATTGCGGGTGATTAGATCGCCGCGGTCGTTACGATAATGGAAGGCGACCTTGTCCTTGCCAGAACCCTCCAGCACCACCTTTTTGGCCTCATCACTTAAATTTTGGAAGGGCGTATCCAAATCAAATTGATAATGCTCGGCCACAGATTGCAGCATTTGGAAATAGTAGAAGCTGCGCTTGTCCCAGCCCTTAATGGCACCACCGGCGAGGCTTAGCTCGGGGTTATGAACCACGCGGTGGGGGTCGAAATACTGGCGTACACCCAGGCCATCACAGGTTTGACAGGCACCGGCCGGGTTATTGAAGGAAAATAATCTTGGCTCAAGTTCGCTCATGGCATAGCCACAGCTTGGGCAGGCAAAGTTGGCGGAGAACACCAGCTCTTCTTCAAGGGAATCATCCATGGCGGCCACCTGAGCAACGCCACCGGAGAGCTCCAGCGCGGTTTCGAAGGACTCGGCTAAACGTTGTTGCTGCCCTTCTTTCACCTTTAAGCGGTCAACCACCACTTCTATGGTGTGCTTTTTATGTAGCTCTAACGGCGGAGGATCGGATAGGTCACAGACTTCACCATCGATGCGAGCGCGGATATAGCCTTGTGCCGCCAGTTGCTCGAGCAGCTTAACATGCTCACCCTTACGGTTTTTTACCACGGGTGCCAACAACATCAGCTTGCTGCCCTCGGGCAGGGCTAGGACGTGATCCACCATCTGGCTGATGGTTTGCGCCGCCAACGGCAGGTGATGGGTTGGACAGCGTGGTTCGCCGACACGGGCAAACAGCAAACGCAGGTAATCGTATATCTCGGTGATGGTGCCCACGGTTGAACGTGGGTTATGGGAGGTCGACTTCTGCTCGATGGAAATAGCTGGCGACAGGCCTTCAATATGATCTACATCGGGCTTTTCCATCAGCGATAAAAACTGGCGCGCGTAGGCCGATAAGGATTCCACATAACGCCTTTGCCCTTCGGCATACAGGGTGTCGAAGGCGAGGGACGATTTGCCCGAGCCCGATAATCCGGTAATGACGATCAACTTATCCCGAGGTATGGTTAGATTGATGTTTTTAAGGTTATGGGTGCGCGCACCGCGAACTTCGATATTATCCATTCTTCGCCTGTTTCCCGAGCTGCTTATTAACCTGTAAGTATCGCATAGTTTGCCATTACTTAGCGATGCTTTCTTGTCCTTAAACCGAGCCGATGGCTTGCATCTTGGCAAGGGCTAAATTCGCGGCTAGGCATGTCCCAATGGCAGGCGATTATGCTATCATCGCCGGCCAAGATAGAATTTGTTATCAGCCGATTAGTAATCCGTCATGTCTGCATCCCAGTTAAACAGTGTTGAAAAGCGCGCCGCGCTGTCGTTGGCGAGCGTGTTTGCCTTTCGTATGCTTGGCCTCTTTATGTTGATGCCGGTGCTGGCCATTTATGGTCAGGATCTCAGTGGTTTTTCGCCCTTGTGGATCGGACTTGCCATTGGTGCCTACGGGTTGACTCAGGCGCTGCTGCAAATCCCCATGGGCTGGCTATCTGACCGTTTTGGTCGTAAACGTATTATTATCGCCGGATTAATCGTCTTTACCCTGGGCTCTGTGATAGCCGCTTTGGCCGAGTCCATGTATATGCTGACGCTAGGTCGAGCGCTGCAGGGCATGGGCGCCATTGCCAGTGCCTTGTTGGCCTTGGCTGCGGATCTAAGCCGCGACGAGCAGCGTCCCAAGGTGATGGCGGTGATTGGCATGAGCATAGGCATGAGCTTTGCGATTGCCATGTTGCTTGGCCCCATGGTGGCGGCCAGCTTTGGCGTGTCTGGAATTTTTTGGTTAACGGCAGCTCTGGCGCTGGTGGGAATGGCCATAGTTGTGTGGCTGGTACCCAGTGCGGTTAATCGGGCTCCCAAGGGGGAAACCACTGTCACCCTGCGGGATGTGGGTAAACTGGTGCGCCACCCGGATCTGGCGCGTTTGGATTTGGGGGTGTTGTTTTTGCACCTGACCCTGACCACCATTTTTGTTTCCTTGCCACCTCAGCTTATTAACGACGGTTTACCCGCGGCCCAGCATTGGCAATTGTATATTCCGGTATTTATTTTATCTTTTGTGCTTATGGTGCCTATGATGATAGTGGCTGTGGCTAAGCAAATGGAAAAACCCCTGTTTTTGGTGGCCATAATTATGCTGGTTGTCAGCATGCTGGGCTTGGTTTTCGGAGCCAACTCTGTCTATATGATAGCCTTGTGTATGATGTTGTATTTTATCGCCTTTAACTTTCTAGAGGCGACCATGCCGGCCCTGGTATCACGACTGTCGCCAGCCAATCAGAAGGGCTCGGCCATGGGCGTGTTCTCATCATCCCAGTTTATCGGTGCCTTTTTGGGCGGTATTCTTGGCGGATTTGTGGCTCAGCGCGGTACCCCCGAGATGGTGTTTGCGGCTGCCGCCTTGGTTGGGTTAATATGGTTTGTCATTGCTGTAAAAATGCGAGTACCGCCGCGCAGTAAAATTATCAGTTTGCTAAGTGCAGTAGGCAGCGAACATGATGCAGAACAATTAGCGGCGCAATTGGTAGAGCTGCCGGGAGTGCTTGAAGCCACGGTGGTATGTGATGAAAACCGTAGCTACCTCAAGGTAGACGAGAAGAAATTTGATTTACAGGCGGCGCAACAGCTAGTCGCCTCAGCGTAAAAAGTAGGAGCATATATCCATGGCGCGCGGTATTAATAAAGTGATTTTAGTGGGCAACCTGGGTCAAGACCCTGAAGTTCGCTACATGCCTAACGGCAATGGCGTTGCTAACATTAGCATCGCGACCAGCGACAGCTGGAAGGATAAAAACACGGGTCAGATGCAAGAGCGTACCGAGTGGCACCGCGTGGTGTTGTTCGGCAAGCTGGCCGAGGTAGCCGGTGAGTATCTACGTAAAGGCTCGCAGGTTTATATCGAAGGTAAATTGCAAACCCGTAAATGGACAGATCAAAGCGGTCAGGAAAAGTACACCACGGAAATCGTGGTTGACGGTTTCGACGGTAAAATGCAGATGCTCGGCGGTCGCGGTGAAAACCCAGGCGGCGGTCAAGGCGGTTACCAAGGTGGCCAGCAGCAGGGCGGCTTCGGTGGCGGCCAGGCGCAGAGCCAACAAGGCGGTCAGCAAAGTGGTGGCTATGGTCAATCACAGCAGCAGGGTTATGCACCGCAGGGCAACCAAGGCATGCAGCAAGCTGCTCCACAACAAGGTGGCCAGCAAGGTGGCCAACAAGGCGGTGGTTATGGCAACCAGCAGGGCGGCCAACAGGGCGGTTTCGCTCCTAAGCCACAAAATGCCCCTCAAGGCGGCGCTGCTAACCCAATGGAACCGCCAATCGACTTCGATGACGATATTCCGTTCTAAGGAATACATAACTAATAACTGTTGATTAAAAATATTAAAGGTCTGCTTTGCAGGCCTTTTTTATGCTCTGTAAAAAATTTTTTAAAAACTAAGTACGTTAACTCCCTTAATTAACAATCCACAAATCACAAGGTTCTCAATGGCCTAATTGCTTTGTCATGTTACCCAATGAAGCAGAAAAAATGATAGATAAATCGTTGCTTTATACCGCATCAATTCGTCCAAGTGAAAGGCTGGTGCTGATGGGCGATGAAAAGGTAATTGAAACGGCTATTGAAGTTGGTTCAAAGGCATTAAATAGAATGACCTTCCTTCAGGAAAGAATAGTCTTTGCTAGTAAGTTAAACTAATTGAATTTCTTGCCTGTGTACTTGATTATATGCTTAATTTAACAGTTTTGGACTTAAAAAATAAAAAGGAGTGGGTATGCAAAAAGCTTTGATATTGGCTTTAGGAGTTATTTTTTTGTGTGGTTGTGTCAATACTACTAGCAATGACGCAGCGGGTAAATCAGCAACAATAATGCTGGCGAGCGACATGACAAATGTCCCAGTCCAACCATTCAATATTGAGAAAGATTGTTTAATTTATATAAATAATACAAGTGACCACTTTGAGTACTTAAATAATAGTAGGTTGAGATGGGATGGCGATTGTAAAAATGGTAAAGCAAATGGTTTGGGGAAGATCTTAGATAGTAGTGGTCCAGTAGATAGATATGATATTACATTCTTAAGAAAAGGCATACCAGAACAACTTAGTATTAGTGGGCTTGAAGGGGAGGTGTTACTTATATTTCGGAAATGAAGACAGAAAATGGTAAACCCGCTACTCGTTTTTTTTGTAAAGTGAAATTACTTGGAAGTTCTATTATTTCAGTAGAGGTTTGCGCTATGGCTGATTATTTAAAGGGGGTAGCTACCGAACATTCCAAAGGAAAAGAACAGTTAGTTTCATCGGCAATGGCAATGCTCAAAAAGTATAATAATCAAAAAGGCACTTTAGTATCCAAGGGAGAGCCTACAAAAAAGCGAAAAACTTCAACAGGAACAGGCTTCTTTATCTCGAATGATGGTTTTGTGCTTACCAATAGTCATGTAATAAAAGGTTCATCAAAAATTTCAATTATTTTAAATGATAAATCTGTATCGGCTACTCTAGTTGATCATGACCCTAGCAATGATATCGCTTTACTGAAAGTAGATAAGGCAGTTGAAGGTTTATCTATTGAGCTTAAAAACAAAACAAAGCAAGGAACCGCAATCGCCATTTTAGGATATCCAAATATAGGCTTACAAGGCAACGAACAAAAAGCAACATTTGGGTATGTTAATGCCAATTCAGGTATCCAAGGTGATACTCGGTATTTCCAAATTGATTCTCCCATACAACCCGGAAACTCAGGTAGTCCAATGGTAAATGATCAAGGTGTTGTCATTGGTATTGCTTCGGCATCGTTAAATCAATCAGCGGCTATTGAGGCTACGGGAACATTAGCACAAAATGTGAATTATGCCGTTAAAATAGCTTATGCATTGCCAATGCTGATAAATCATGGTGTTGACTATATTGAACCAGCCAAGCAAAAAGCCTTGGAAAAAACAGAGCTGATAGAGAGTATTTCAAATAGCGTTGTTCTTGTTGTGGCAGAGTGATGTAGGTTATGTAATGGTATTACCCCCTGAATTAATTAAGTTAATTGATCGTAAAGCATCGGTAGAGTGTGGGCATAATAATTTACTTCACTCTTCTGTTTATATTAGTCAATTAAATGCGCACATAAACGGCACATTTGAGTTAGCAAAGCATGAAATCGAATCCAAAGTGGATTTCTTAGCTGGTTGCATGACTATAACACTATGAGGTATATAAGCTTGCTTAACTGAGCTTATTGAAATCTAGATAGTTTCTTCTGAAGACCCCGTAATACGGGGCTTTTTTATGGGCTCACACTTGAGCTTCCCCAGCACATGGACAACACTTTAGTCATGAGTAAAGATGACTAATAGACCTTGGATTTGTCCATTTTCACTAAGTATCAAAAGCTTGGCTTAACTTGCATGCTTGGCGCGCTGATGATGGTGCTGATCAACGCCATTTTGGTGTGGGGCTTGATGCAGGAGCGGCAATCGCAAATACAACAACTGGAAACGCGGCTTGAGCAATTGGGCAGTGTTAACGAGCAGGTGCTCTCCACGGCTCTGGCGCCTTATGGTTTATCAAGTAAGGCGCAAAAGGGGAGTTTTGTGATGCCGGTACAATTTAATCTGGCCCTGAGCTCAGGGGCGCTCACCGTTTATAGTCAGCCCTTGTGGCAGCAGCATAGCCATTGGTTTATTGCCATTAATGTTTTGTTGCTTATTTTTTTATGGCGCACGGTACAGTGGCTGCGCAGGACCGAATGGCGCGCGGCGCGGGCATTCAGCTGCTACGGAGGGCAGAAAAAAGAGGACGAACACCAGGATACCCATCCGGTCAGTGCCAATATGCTGGGGGTCAACCAGCTTTATCAAAGTGTTTTTGCTATTGTTTATTGCCAGCGCTTAAGCTCGGTAGCGTCCGGGGTCGTGAGCTTATTCGAGACCCTGTTGCAGGAGCAGTTACAGCATCAACAAAGGGTATCGGTTAAAATTCTTAATTCCGGCTGCTTCGCCATTACGGTTAAAGAAGTGGCCTATAAACAGCTGGAAACTCATTTGCAAAGCTTTAGTGCCATGGCGCTTAAGTGTTGCCGTAGCCTATTGCCTGATTTGCGTCGCGATGAGGTTAAAGTCGGCCTGTGTAACTATCGCAGTGGTGCCGATCAGGCGGTGGTCTATCAGCTGTGCCAATCGGCATTGGCATTGGCGTGTCAAAGTGAGCATAAGCATTGCTACCGCATTCCCTTTAGTCATAATCACTCCATGCTGCTGGCCGCCAAGTCCTGCTCTTTGGTTGATGCCATTAATAACGAGCAGTTTGTATGTTTCTTCCAGCCTGTATTCGACTTATATAATGAGGAGATTATGCATCACGAAACCCTGCTGCGAATTCGCCATCCACAGCTAGGGCTGATTTCTCCTGAATATTTACTAAGTCACAGCACGCCTGAAAGTGCTGCGCGCAGCGTTGATATTGCCGTACTGAAGCGTCTTGAAACCATGCTTAAGAGCGAGCAGTTGCAGGCCGATATCAGTTTAAATATTCACCCCAGCTCCTGGCTTGATGATGATGTATGGCGGCGGTTAGGGGAGTTTTTAGAAGCCCACCCCAGGGTGTGCCTGGAGTGTCCGGCAGCGCTGCTGGCAAAGCAACCCAGGCTGATAGCAAAGCGCTTAAAAAGCACAACAGCGTGCCAGTGCGGTATCATTGTCGACCAGCTAAGCAAGTGGCCCACCGACGCCATAAACACCCTTAATGTACCGATTAAGGCCGTTAAATTAGCCAGTGAATTGATCAGCCATGTGGATACGGACAGGCATATTCAGCGTCGGGTTTTATCTTATGTCGCCAATGCACAGCGCTTGGGGATAGTGGTTTTTGCGGTCGGCATTGAGCGCCATCAACAGGCCGAAGTGCTAAAACAACTGGGTGTGCAAGGAGCGCAAGGCTTTTACTTCACCGGCACCATTAACCAACTCAGTGCCTTTAACTTGCCCCAATAAGGCCGCGATACCTAAGGCCTTCCTTACCCTGTAAGCCACCGGTATGGATGGCAATGATATGGCTGCCGCCGGGAAAATAACCCTGTTCGATCAGTTGCCAGAGGGCATAGATCATTTTGCCGCTGTAGATGGGCTCCAGTGGGACCTTGTGAGTGTGTTCGAACCATTGGCAAAAGCGCCATAGTTCGGGGCTAAAGCGACCATAGCCGCCGTCATGATGGTCACAAAGCAGACGCCATTCGCAGTTGGGCTGTGGCTGAAGTCGTTTGATTTCTTGTTGTAGGTATTCGGCATTTTTCAATACAGCTATGCCCAACACCTGGGTTTGTGTATGCCCGGATAGCAGTCCCGCCAGGGTGCCGCCACTGCCGGTGGCACACGCTAAGAACTGATGTTCCGGCAGGCTGTGGGCCAGTTCTTCGACTCCCCTTAAGGCGGCGGTATTGGTGCCACCTTCGGGAAGGATAAAAGCCTTGGTAAAGCGCTGCTGTAATTGCTCTAGGTACTCCGGGCTATTGCGCTGGCGATACTCGATACGGGTAACCGGATGCAACTGCATACCGCAGGCCTTGGCAAAACGCAGCGTCGGATTATGCTCATCCAGCTGCGGGCCCCGCACTATAGCGCGCGTTGGTATGCGGAATATTTTGCCGGCGGCGGCACTGGCATACAGGTGGTTGGAAAAGGCGCCACCAAAGGTCAGCAGCTCGGATTTACCGGATTGGGCAAAGGCGACCAGGTTGTACTTTAACTTGCGCCATTTGTTGCCATGGATAATGGGGTGCAGCAAATCGTCACGTTTAATACTCAAGCGCACACAGTGTTTGGTTAGCAGCGCATCCTGGATTTGCTGCAGGGGAGATTCGGGGATTGTATTTTCGACCAGATTCATGGTTAACCGTGTTTATTTGCTGTGAGTATGTGCACTGATGGCGCTGCGTTATTATCCGTTGCGACTAGGATAAAAGCCAGCTTCAAGCTGGAATCCAGTACTTTTACCCACCGAGTCAGCGACTGTTAAGCGCAGAGGTGGACAATGAGCGCCAGCGGTGGCGAGATGAGGGGTTATACTAGGCTTGCCGCGGGTAAGTTTTTAAATGTACTACTTTATGCGTATGTCGACAGATGTCATCAAAGTTTTGCATTTACGGCGCTCAATGTGCTGTTTTTTAGAGACCAATGCAAGCTTTATGTTGCCGCGACGCAGTTGCATTGGTAAAGTGTCCCAAGCTTTCAGATAATAAGAATTTTCAAAGGTCAACCAGTCCCATGTTCAAGAAACTCCGTGGTCTTTTCTCCAACGATCTATCGATCGATTTGGGGACAGCGAATACCCTGATTTACGTTAAAGAAGAAGGTATCGTCCTTAACGAGCCTTCAGTAGTAGCCATTCGTCAAGAGCGTGCTGGTGGACCTAAAAGTGTGGCTTCGGTAGGGACGGAAGCCAAGCAAATGCTGGGTCGTACCCCAGGCAACATTAAAGCCATTCGCCCTATGAAAGACGGTGTTATTGCCGATTTTTATGTTACCGAAAAAATGCTGCAGCACTTTATTAAGCAAGTGCACAACAACAATTTCTTGCGCCCAAGCCCACGCGTTCTAATTTGTGTGCCTTGTGGTGCCACTCAGGTTGAAAAGCGCGCCATTCGCGAGTCGGCCATGGGTGCTGGTGCTCGTGAGGTGTATCTTATCGAAGAGCCGATGGCGGCAGCCATTGGTGCCGGTCTGCCGGTATCTGAAGCAACGGGTTCCATGGTGGTCGATATCGGTGGTGGTACCACAGAAGTGGCCATTATCTCACTGAACGGTGTGGTGTATTCTTCATCGGTGCGTATCGGTGGTGATAAGTTTGATGAAGCCATTATCAACTACGTACGTCGTAACTTCGGTAGCCTGATCGGTGAAGCCACGGCGGAGCAGATCAAGCACGAGATAGGTTCGGCATTTAAGACCGACGAAGTAAGAGAAATGGAAGTACGTGGCCGTAACTTGGCCGAAGGTGTACCGCGTTCATTTACTCTGAACTCACACGAGATCCTCGAAGCTTTGCAAGAGCCATTGATGGGCATAGTAAGTGCGGTAATGGTGGCGCTGGAGCAATCGCCGCCAGAGTTGGCATCGGATATTTCTGCTCACGGCATGGTATTGACCGGCGGTGGCGCACTACTGAAAGACTTGGATCGCTTACTAATGGAAGAAACCGGTATTCCGGTTGTGGTAGCCGACGACCCACTTACTTGTGTTGCGCGTGGGGGCGGTAAGGCCCTGGAAATGATCGACATGCATGGTGGTGACGTATTTAGCTACGACTAATGAATTTATTATTTGGTCGCACTATTTCAATGCAACTGCGATTAACCATCGCAGTTGTGCTTAGTGTTATTCTTATTCTTGGTGATCGCTACACCAGTGGCGGCACAGCAGTACGTACCTCGCTTAATACCCTGGTCAGCCCCTTGTTATACCTGGCCAATCTTCCCTATGAGCTGCTTTCGACCAGTGCTAAAAATCTGACCTCTCGTGAACAACTGCTAAAGGAAAACGAAGCCCTGAAAAACAAGCAATTGTTGCAAAGTGAACAGCTGCAGCAATATGCCTTTTTGGTGCAGGAAAACGAAAAGCTGCGCGCCTTATTAGGCTCAAACCCACGACAGCAGCAAGGTAAGCTGGTGGCCCAGGTTTTATCCGTGCACTCGAATCCTTACAGTCACCAGGTGGTGATCAATAAAGGAACCTCGGATGGCCTGCGTGAAGGCTTGGCGGTAATAGATGAGTTGGGTGTGGTCGGCCAGGTGATCCAGGTCGGCGCCAGTACCAGTCGTGTCTTGTTGCTGACAGATACCACTCATGCCACGCCGGTGCGGGTGCTGCGCAACAATGTGCGCACAGTGGTTGAAGGCATGGGTAAGATCTCCAGTGTTAAACTTTCTCATGTGCCTCACAGCTTGGATATTCGTATCGGTGATGTGTTGTTAAGCTCGGGGCTTGGCGAGCGCTTTCCCGAAGGTTATCCGGTTGCCGTGGTCACCCATATCAATCGTGATGAGGGTCGCCCCTTTGCGCAAATCTACGCGCAGCCGGTGGCGCAGCTCGACCGCATTCGACTATTGCTGGTGTTAACCGATACACCCCAGATGCAAGAGGTAAAGATCGATGAGTAAGCAATATGGGCTCATTATCTTAAGCGTCTTTTTCTCCTTGGTAATGGCGCTAATGCCCTTACCGATTTCCATGGAAGCGTTTCGTCCCGACTGGGTGCTTTTGGTCTTAATGTATTGGTCATTAGCCTTGCCGCATCGCGTCAATATAGGCACCGCCTGGCTAACCGGCTTGATCATTGATTTGGCCACCGGCTCTCCGCTTGGAGTGCATTCGCTGACTTATGCGGTGACCATTTACATTACCGCCAGTAATTATCAAAAGCTGCGTAATTTTTCCATTTGGCAGCAAGGCTTATTAGTAGCCGTGTTCCTGGCCTTGCATCATCTGCTGCAGTTCTGGCTCCATCACTTTCTTTTGGATGTCTACTTTTCGCCGCAATACCTGTGGCCGGTGTTAACCGGTGCCATTTGTTGGCCTTGGTTGTTCCTGTTGCTGCGTAAATACCGCCGTCATTTTCGGATCCGTTAATCATGAAGCCAATTTATCTTGCTTCGCAGTCGCCCCGGCGCCGCGAGCTTTTAGCGCAACTGGGCGTTGAATTTGAACAGTTTTCCGTGGATGCGGACGAACGTCCCTTGGCCGGTGAAAGCGCTCTGGCGCTGGTGGAGCGTCTGGCTCGTCTTAAGGCGGAGACCGGCGTTGCCCTGGGCTATCATGACCGTCCTGTGCTTGGCAGTGACACAGTAGTGGTGTGCGACGAACAAATCATGGGTAAGCCCCATGATTTTGATGATTTTGCTGCCATGATGCGGCTGCTCAGTGGCCGCAGCCATGAGGTTTTGACCGCGGTGGCTTTGGCAGACACAGAGCATACAAGCAGTGTGGTGGTCAGCACTCAGGTCACTTTCAAGACCCTGAGCGAGGCGGAAATAGCCGCCTACTGGCACAGCGGTGAACCCTATGACAAGGCCGGAGGCTACGGCATTCAAGGGCGTGCGGGCGCTTTTGTCACCCACCTTAGCGGTAGCTATTTTGCGGTGATGGGGTTACCTTTGTATGAGACACAAAAATTACTAGCTGAATTTTAGCATGAGCTCAGAATTACTTATCAATGTGACTCCCAGTGAGAGTCGCGTCGCCTTAATAGAAAATGGCGTGCTGCAAGAGATCCAGGTTGAGCGCATCGGCAATCTCGGTATCGTCGGTAATATTTATCTCGGTAAGGTGAGTCGCGTATTGCCCGGTATGCAGGCAGCCTTCGTCGATATCGGCCTAGATAAAGCAGCATTTTTACACGCTTCCGACATAGTCAACAGCGCCTCCTTTGAAGACGGCCTCGACGAGCAGCCGGTGAAAAAGGTGCAGGATATTCGCGAGTTGGTACGTCAGGGCCAGCATATTATGGTGCAGGTGGTTAAAGACCCTATCGGCACCAAGGGTGCCCGATTAACCACGGACATCACCATTCCTTCACGTTATCTGGTGTTTATGCCGGACGCCACACACGTGGGCGTCAGCAGCGCATCGAAAGCGATGAGGAGCGCCAGCGTTTAAAAGACATAGTGGCTCAGTATAATGATGAAAATGGTGGCTTTATTGTGCGCACCGCCGCCGAAGGGGCGAGCGAGCACGAGCTTAAGCACGATGCCGAATTCCTTAAAAAGCTGTGGTTGAAAATAGTCGATAAGCGTAAAAAGACGCGTAAAGAAAGCATATTGCACGAAGACTTAAAGCTGGCGTTTCGTACCCTGCGTGATTACGTTGGCGAGGATATGGAGCGCATTCGTGTCGACTCCAAGCTGACTTATCAGGAGCTGGTGAGCTTTACCGAAGAGTTTGTGCCGCACCTTCATAAAGTGCTGGAATACTACCCAGGTGAGCGCCCCATTTTTGATCTTTTTGATGTCGAAAACGAAATTCAAAAGGCACTGCACCGCAAGGTAGAGCTGAAGTCCGGCGGATATCTTATTATCGATCAGACCGAGGCCATGACCACGGTGGATGTGAATACCGGCGCCTTTGTCGGTCATCGCAATCTCGAAGAAACGATTTTCAACACCAATATCGAAGCCACCAGTGCCATTGCGCGTCAGTTGCGACTGCGTAATCTGGGCGGCATCATAATTATCGACTTTATCGATATGATCTCCGATGAGCACAAAAGGCGGGTATTGCACTCTTTAGAGCAGGCGTTGTCTAAGGATAGAGCCAAGGCCAATATCAATGGCTTATCGGCACTGGGGCTGGTGGAAATGACCCGCAAACGCACCCGGGAAAGCCTGGAGCATATTCTCTGCGGTGTGTGTCCATCCTGTGCCGGTCGGGGCTCGTTGAAAACGGTGGAAACCGTCTGTTATGAAATCCTCCGTGAGATTGTGCGCGTCAACCGCGCCTATGATGCCGACAAATTTATGGTGTACGCCTCAGCGGCCGTCAGTGAAGCGCTGATAAACGATGAATATCACAATCTTGCCGAGCTAGAACTCTTTATTGGTAAACAAGTGATTATTCAAACCGAAAACCTGTATAGCCAAGAGCAGTTCGATGTGGTGATGATGTAGTGAACGCCAGGTCGGTTTGCTTTTTTTGCGTCACAAAAATTTGGCAACTCAGCGCCATAATTTTAGTGCTGTTGGCCGTGCTTGTGTCGTTGCTAAAATACAGCTTACCTTATGCCAACGATTACCGTGTCGAGGTCGAGCAGTTTCTTGGCGAGCAGCTTAATGCCGATATCTCCATAGGTTCGCTTAGTGCCAGTTGGCAGGGCAATGGCCCGGCCCTGGTGGTTAACGAAGTGGGCTTTGCCGATAACGCCCAAGCCCCCATCAGCGTCAGCGTGGCGCAAACCCGCCTCCACATCAATTTGTGGCAATCCCTGCTGCACAGACAATTACGCTCTAACTATTTTGTGCTTAATGGCTTTAAGGCCAAAATTGACGCTCGGCAACTGTTTGCCAGTCAGCAAAGCAATAATAACTCACAGCAGCAAGCGCTGATCGAGAGCCTCTTCCTCGGCGCCTCAGGGCATTTTGCCATAGAGGAGAGCGAGCTTAATATCATCAGCCTGGATAATCGTAATCATAGAATCTTGTTAGAAAATTTGGTGTGGGAAAACCGCATCGACGGGCATTATGCCGAGGGGCAGGTAAGCCTGCCCGGCATTGAACAGAACTCTTTGGAAGCACGGCTTAAGCTATCCGGTGAAACCCTGGCAGGGGTGTATGGGGATCTTTATGTGCAGGCTCAAGGTCTGGATGTTTCCGGCTGGTTAAACGACTATTTGCACCCCGAACTTAAAGAGCTGCAGTCGGATTTAAACATTGAATCCTGGTTGCATTTTGCCGGTGGGCGCCTGACCGATGTGCAGCTGTTAACCCATCCGAGCAAGTTATCCTGGCGTAATGGCGAGCAGGATGAATACCTTGAATTGCAGCAAGGCATGGTACGAATTCACCCGCAAGCCAAGGGCTGGCGTGTGCGTACATCCGGACTGCAGCTTAGCGACGAGCAGTTCCAATGGTCACCGCTGATTTTCGATGGCTTGTTTAGCGATGAGCAACAGGTCTGGGTGCAGGATTTGGATATCTCCATGGTCTCCACCTTTGCTCGTTTGGCCAAGGGCGAGGCCCTACAAGGCTTGCTGTCCATCCAGCCGCAAGGCTTTATCAATGAAGGTTATTTCCATTGGCAAAATGCCGATAAATGGCGCTTATGGTTTGCCGCCGAGCATCTCGGCTGGTCCGGCATTTATGGTATTCCTGGGGCGCAAGACCTCAGTGCCACAGCGCATATTACCAATGAAAAAGGCCTGCTAAGCGTACAGGGGAGTGATAATCACCTGCTTACCGGCGACACCTTTAGTCAGCCGCTGGCCTATCAACAACTGGTGGCGGAAATTGCCTTTTATAACCATGGCGATTATTGGTCGATTGAAAGCGATAATGTGCGCTTAAACAATGACGACCTGCAACTGGTGAGCGAATTTGCCTTGCACCTAGAGGCTCAGCCTAATCTTGACCTCTATGCTGAGATCAGCGGTGGCAGCGCCGCCAGCGCCGGGGCTTATTTTCCCGTGCCCTATATGCACAAAAATTTGATCGACTACCTCAATGGCGCCATTAAGGGCGGTGACATGCGCTTTGCTCAGGTGCTGATGCAGGGGCCGATTGCCGAGTTTCCCTATACAGAAAATCAGGGCCGCTTTGTTGTTAAGGCCGAAGTCGACAACGCCAAATTCGCCTTCGCCCCCCAGTGGCCAGCCCTTGACGAGATAGGTGTGAGCCTGAACTTTGATAATCAGCGCATGGATATCTACAGCCGGGAAGGGGAGTTATTAAATTTAAGCCTGGACAGCAGCGTGCATGTCTACCTGGAAGACTTGCTCAATGCCGATACCCTGTTTATCGATATTGACGAGCAGGTCGACGCCCCAGAATTACAGCCGTTTTTTGCCGATACGCCATTGGCTAAGCCACTGGCGACCGTATTTGATGTGATTCAGGCAAAGGGCAGTATTGCCGGACAGTTACAGCTGCAAATCGACCTTAAGGACGGTGGTGTGCTGGCAAAGGGCGATGTGGAATTTGCCGGCAACCCTGTGTATCTGGCTCAGCCCGGTTTAAACCTCGAAGACTTACGTGGTCGTCTGAGCTTTGCCAATGATCACATTGAGATTAAAGAGGCCAGTGCCAGTTGGCAGGGCATGCCGCTCACCATCAGCCTGTTAGGGGCGCAGGAAGGTGACAGCTATAACACCAATATTGAGCTGAGCCTGGAGGCGGATACTGCCAAGCTAGAGCAGCACCTAAATGGCTTGCTGGCGCCTCAGTTGCAAGGGAAAACGCCGCTGAATGCTCAGCTTCAACTGAAATTCGGTGCGCAAGGCTTTAATTATGAGGCCCATGTACAAAGCGATCTGATCGGCATCAGCAGTAGCCTACCGGCACCCTATAACAAACAGGCACAAGAGGTATTACCTCTTAATGCGCTGATCCAAGGCGATGATATTTCTAACTTAATTATGGCTGAGCTCGATGGTCAGCTGTATTTCAATGGCATCTTAGATAATGGCAGTGGGCAGATGAGCAGCGCTCACCTGATAGTCGGTGAGCAAAACCTTGGCCTGAATCAGCAGGGCTTTGATGTCACGGTAAACCTGCCCAAGGCGGATGTGTTGGCCTGGCAACCTGTTATCGACAATATTATCAATGTTTCGAGTCGCCCTGCGAGCGGCAACTCGGTAATGCCCAAATTCAATAAGGTAGTTGGGCAGATAGGCCAGGCGCAGTTGGGCCCAGTGCCCTTCAACGAGCTGGAATTTACTCTGACTCCAACGCCAGGTGCCATGGATTTAAAGCTGAACGCCAAGGAATTAAGAGCGCGTGTTGATATCCCTACGGGGGAGCAGCAGCGCGATATTCATATTCAATCCGATTACTTACGAGCCAATGTGCCTACGGAACAAAAGCCCCAGAACGAGCTGGAAAATGCATTGGCAGAGCAAGCGCTTGAGCTGCCTGAGGAAGACCTTAGCTGGCTAGCCCGTCTACCGGCGGTGCGCTTTGACTGCGACGACTGTCGCCTGAATCAATACCAGCTGGATAAGGTAAGCATGGCTTTTGAAGGGGATGGCCAGCAACTTAATATTAACAATATCCTAGTCGATAAGGGCGAGCATACCTTACGTGCCGATGGTATCTGGCGAGACGGGCAAACGGCGCTTCAAGGTGAGTTTAAAAGCGATGATATCGGCGAGCTGTTCGATGAATTCGATATTACCTCCACGGTTCAGGACTCTAACGCCAGCATGGATTTTGCCTTGCACTGGCGAGGAGCGCCCTATGATTTCGATATCGCCAGCCTGGGTGGCAATATCGAATGGCGTCTAGGGGGAGGGCATTTAAGCGAGATCAGCGACGGCGGCGCCCGGGTATTTTCATTGCTAAGCCTGGACTCACTGGTGCGTAAACTGAAACTGGATTTTCGCGATGTTTTCGCCAAGGGCTTTTTCTACAATAGCATGGAAGGCAGCATGCAGCTGGCCAGCGGTATTGCCTATACCAAGGACACGAAAATGGATGGTGTGCCGGCAGATTTAAGTATTCAAGGGTATGCGGATCTGAATAACCAGACTCTTAATTACGATTTGTCGGTGGCGCCGCAGGTAACCTCCAGCCTGCCGGTGATTGTGGCCTGGATGGTTAACCCGGTAACGGGCCTAGCAGCTTTAGCGCTGGATAAGGTGATCCACTCGGCGCGGGTGATCTCCGAGATTAAGTTTAAGATCCGTGGCCCCATGAGTGACCCTGAGGTGATTGAGCTTGACCGTAAGAGTCGTGAAGTGACCTTGCCTCAGGCGGCGCAAAATGAACCGCCAGAAGAGGGCGATCTGGAGCCACAACCACAGTGATTATTCATGCCTTGCAAGTGTGTGCTCAAAGCGACCCGGAAGTGAACTTTGCCGCGGTACAGGCCTTGATAGCCGAACTGCCGCCGCAGCGTCCCGCTCTGGTGTGCTTACCTGAAAGCTGGCTGTGCTTTGCCAAACAAAGCGAGCAGGTGCTGGCCGTGGCCGAGCAGCATCAAGCCTGGCGTCAACGTCTGGCACAGCTCTGCTGTGAGGAAAATATTTGGCTGGCCGCCGGTACCCTGCCCGTGATGAGCACCAGTGGTCGCTATTATGCCGCTTCCTTGCTTATCGACAACCAAGGCGTCGAGCGCGCCCAGTACAATAAAATTCACCTTTTCGATGTCACCGTTGCCGACAGCACGGGCAATTATCGCGAGTCCAAGCATACCCAGCCTGGCGAGCAAGTCGTCGTGGCCGACACGCCTTTTGCCCGGCTGGGACTCAGTGTGTGTTATGATATGCGCTTTAGTGAATTATATCGGGCGCAAGTGCAACAAGGCGCCGATGTGCTGCTTGTTCCCAGTGCCTTTACCGTGCCCACCGGGCGTGCCCACTGGCACACCTTGTTGCGGGCCCGCGCCATCGAAAGCCAGGCCTATGTGGTGGCCGCCGGTTTATATGGCCGTAATGGCACCGAGCTAAGCCATGATAATGGCCGCGAAACCTATGGTCACAGTGTGATAGTGTCGCCCTGGGGCGAGATCCTCGCCGAGCTAGATCATGGCCAAGGGTGGATAAGCGCCGCCCTCGACAGCAACGAATTAAATCAATGCCGTGAGCGCATGCCGATGGCCGCTCACCGCCAAGCGAGAAAAGTAATTTTATGAGCCAAGTAGAGCACAATCTCTTAACCCAGAGTCATCTTGACCGTGATGATCTCGCCAAAGCCCTGGCCTATATTCACCAGCATAAGGTGGATTATGCCGACCTGTATTTCCAGTCCAGCTATAACGAGTCCTGGGTATTGGAAGATGGCCTGGTAAAAGAAGGCAGCTACAACATTGAGCGTGGTGTTGGCGTGCGCGCCATCAGCGGCGAGAAAACCGGCTTTTCCTATTCCGATGCTATCAATCTTGAGGCCATTAATAATGCTGCCATGGCCGCGCGCAGCATTGCCGATGCTGGTCAGGATGGCAAGGTACAAGTCTTTAGCGAGCAGGATGTAAAGCGTCAGTTTGAGCCCATGCAGCCCATTCAAAGCATGAAGGATGCGGACAAGGTGGCCCTGCTGCATGAAGTGGAAGACTATATCCGTCAATTGGCTCCAGAGGTTGAGCAGGTGGTCAGCTCCATGTCAGCGGTTTATGAAGAGGTTTTGATTGCCGCCAGTGATGGCACCTTTGCCACGGATATTCGCCCACTGGTACGCTTAAACTGCTCCGTATTGCTGACCAAGGGTGAACGCCGTGAGCGCGGCGGTGCCGGCGGCGGTGGTCGCACAGATTTTCATTACTTTAAAGAGCTGGTCGAAGGTAAGCCGCGTTGGATGCACTACGCCGAGGATGCGGTGCGCATGGCGCGAGTAAACCTTGAAGCCATAGATGCTCCGGCGGGCACCATGCCCGTGGTATTGGGCGCAGGCTGGCCGGGCGTGCTATTGCATGAAGCCGTGGGTCATGGCCTGGAAGGTGACTTCAACCGCAAAGGGGCATCGGCCTTTAGCGGTAAGATAGGTCAACAGGTGGCCTCCGAACTTTGTACCGTGGTTGATGACGGCACCATGGCCGATCGTCGCGGTTCATTAAATATCGATGATGAAGGTACGCCTGCCGGTTATAACGTGCTGATTGAGAACGGTATCCTTAAGGGCTATATGCAGGATAAGCATAATGCCAAGCTGATGGGGGTGGCACCTACTGGTAATGGTCGTCGTGAGTCTTATGCTCACCTGCCCATGCCGCGTATGACCAACACCTATATGTTGGCCGGTGAACATTCACAGGCGGATATTATCGCCTCGGTCGATAAGGGCATCTATGCGCCTAACTTCGGCGGCGGTCAGGTAGATATTACCTCGGGTAAGTTTGTGTTCTCGGCTTCCGAAGCCTATTTGATCGAAAACGGTAAGATCACCACGCCGATTAAGGGCGCGACCCTGATAGGTAACGGCCCTGAGGTAATGAAGCAAATCTCCATGGTCGGTAATGACCTTGAGCTGGATAAGGGCGTGGGCGTGTGTGGTAAGGACGGTCAGAGCGTACCGGTTGGCGTGGGTCAGCCGTCGCTGAAAATTGACCAGCTTACCGTGGGCGGTACCGCCTAAGGTAGGTAAACAACGCAAAAAAGGCAGCCATGGCTGCCTTTTTTGCGTTTTAAGACGTCGGCTCTAAAGCATCAGATCTTTAAGGATCTGGAATAGTTCTTTGAAGGCCTTGCCCGGCTTTTCCTGCTTAACCTCTTTCGCCGCCTGGCGAATAAGCTGGCGCATGCGTTGGCGTTCCAATTGCGGGTAGGTCTCCAGCAAGGGATTAAGACCGGCGTCGCCCTGGGCGATAAGATCATCACGAGTTTGCTCGATATGATTGATGATCACATCTTTCTGGTTGTTCTTATTGGTGATAATAGCCATTGCCTGGTGAATGTCTTCGACATTGGTGGTGCTGCGCAGGGTTTTGGCAATATAGTTTAAGTGTCGACGGTAGGCGTCCTTTTTATCCTTTAAACGGTCGGCCAGTTCCATCGCAGCTTCCAAGTCGGGACTAAGCGGAAGCTTCTCGCGTTGCTTTTTAGACAGGTTGGCAATCTCTATGCCTAGCTCATGGTATTCCATGGCATCGCGCTTAAGCTCGCTTTTAGATACGTAAATAATCTCTTCTTCGGGTTGCGGTTTTTTGGCCATACTGGTCTCGAATAATGCACTTTGTCGTTATTATACCAATTCGTTTGGCTAAGTGGTCGGAAAATTGCGCAGATAAAATCGCGACAGCACCGCCCGTAAGACAGAAACAAATAACAAAGCGTAACTGACGCTAAATTAGTGTGAGGCTTTGTGGTAGGCTAGGGTCATTAGATTCAAGAGCGAAACGAATTATGCAAGAAAACGAATCTGCGGCGATTTACCAGCAAATCGACGAAGTAAAAGAGGCCGTCAGTGAAGTCTTAGAGCAGGCCAAAAAGCTCGGCGCCACGGCGGCCGAAGCGGCTATGTCGAGCACCAGCGGCTTGTCGGTGAGCACCCGTTTGGGCGAAGTCGAGACCATCGAATTTAACCAAGATGGTGGCCTAGGTGTCAGTGTTTATGTGGGTAATAAAAAGGGCTCGGCATCGACCGCTGACCTCAGTCCACAAGCCTTGCGTTCCGTGGTGGAAAAGGCCATTGAAATTGCCAAATACACCTCGGAAGACCCTTGCAATGGTTTGGCCGATGCCGAATTGTTGGAAATGAGCCCGCCGGATCTGGACCTTTATCATCCTTGGCAGGTAACGCCGGAGCAAGGCATTGAAATTTGTCAGGAAGCGGAGCACGCGGCGTTAAACTTCGACCCGCGCATAGTGAATTCCGATGGCGCCAGTTTCAGCAGCCATCAGGGCCTGCGCGTATATGGTAACAGCCATGGCATGCTGGCTGGTTTCCCCCGTACCCGCCATAGCATAAGCACCATGGTGATAGGTCAGGAAGGGGAGCAAATGCAACGCGACTCGGCCTACACCATAGCCCGTGAGCAAAGCGGTTTAAAGGCGGCCAGCGAAGTGGGCCTGGAAGCGGCCAGCGAAACCCTGGCACGATTAAATAGCCAAAAGCTGGGCACCATGAAGGTACCGGTGATTTTCCGTGCCGATGTGGCTAACTCCTTGTTTGGCCACCTAGTAGGAGCCATTGGTGGTGGCGCCCTGTATCGCAAATCCAGCTTCTTGCTTGATAGCCTAAATACTAAGGTGTTCAGCGATATAGTTAATATTAGTGAGCGCCCGCACTTGCTTAAAGGCTTTGCCTCGTCACCCTTTGATTCAGAAGGGGTAAAAACTCAGGACCGTGAAATTATTCACGGCGGTGAGCTAAAAACCTATCTTCTGGCCAGCTATGCGGCCCGCAAAATGGGCATGACGGCAACCGGTCACGCCGGTGGCATTCATAACTGGCTGGTGGAACAAACGCACCAGGATTTAAAGGCGCTGCTGAAGCAGATGGGTCGTGGTTTATTGGTGACCGAGCTGATGGGCCAGGGCGTTAATACAGTGACAGGTGATTACTCCCGCGGAGCTGCCGGATTCTGGGTTGAAAACGGCGAAATTCAGTATCCGGTGAGTGAAATTACCATAGCCGGTAACCTGAAAGACATGTTTAAGGGCATAGTCGGCATAGGTGGTGACATCGACCCGCGCGGTGGTGTGCTTACAGGCTCAGTGCTTATTGAGCAAATGCAGATAGCCGGCGAGTAACTCAAGCATCTGTTTCTCGAATAATTTTAAAGCGCCTGATGGGCGCTTTTTTTCATTTTGCACTTTACCTTAACTTAAGTTGAGGTTTTAAAGTCTTTCCTAAGTTAAAAAATGAAAACCAAATTAGGAGAGAGCTATGTACTTAGAGCATGTGAATTTAGTGGTCACGGATATCAATGAGTCGCTGCGTTTTTATCGCGCCGCCTTCCCGCACTGGCTGGTACGCAGCAAGGGCGAAGGTACCTGGTCCGGTAAACCGCGCAACTGGCTGCACTTTGGTGATGACTACCACTACGTTGCCCTGAGCGATAACGGCGAGGGGGTTAATCGTGATCTGGAAGGGCATCAACCCGGCCTGGCGCATTTCGCCTATGTCACTCAGGATATCGATGGGGTGATAGAGCGCTTGCAGAAGGCGGGCTTTGCTATTGCCAAAGACGGGATGGATAATCCCTATCGTCGCAATGTTTACTTTTTAGATCCGGCGGGTTTTGAGGTGGAGTTTGTGCAATACCTGACGGATATTCCCGAGCTGCGTAATAATGAGCTTTGAGAGAATACGAAAAAGCCCAGATAAATCTGGGCCTTGTCTTTGTGATACGGCTCGTTTGGCTAGATAAGGAACCAGGTTGCGGTGCCGAGGAAGGCGAAGATACCGACTATATCCGTGACCGTAGTCAATACCACATTACCCGCCAGGGCCGGGTCTATATTCATGCGCTTGAGAATAAGCGGGACCACCGCACCGGCGATACCGGCGGCCAGCAGGTTCATAAACATGGCAAAGGCAATCACCAGACCTATGGTGATGTCCCATTTCCACAGGGCAATGGCACTGCCTATGAGTATCGCCCACAACACGCCGTTCAAGGCACCGATGGCCAGCTCCTTGGTCAGTAAGAACTTTTGGTTGGTCTCATTGACATGGCCTAGGGCCATACCACGAATAACCAGGGTCAGGGTCTGCGAGCCGGCAACGCCACCCATGGACGGCACTATGCCGTTAAGCACGGCTAAGAAGGGTAAAATACCCAGGGTGGTTTCGAAAAAGCTGGCCACAAAGGCCGCCAACATGGCGGTAAGCAGGTTTACACCCAGCCAGATAGAGCGTCGCTTGGTACTTTTCACAACCGGCGCAAAGGTATCTTCTTCATCATCAAGACCGGCCAGGCTTAACATGCTGTGCTCGGCACTTTCACGGATAACGTCAACGATATCATCGATGGTAATACGACCGAGCAGATGGGCTTGATCATCCACTACCGGGGCTGAGATCCAGTTATGACGTTCGAACAGTTGTGCCACTTCCGACTCGTCCATGCTAATGGGAATGACTTCGCATTCCTCGTCCATTACCTCGCGCACTATGGCGTCGGGCATATTGGTTAACAAGGCGGTCAGTGGCAGTGAGCCCAAAAAGCAGTTGTCTTTATCGACCACGTAGAGCTCATCCGTGCCCTCGGGTAATTCGCCTTTTAGGCGCAGGTAACGCAACACCACATCGATGGATACGTCCGGGCGTATGGTCACGGTATCCGTGTTCATCAAGGCCCCGGCCGAGCGCTCCTGATAAGACAGCGCCGTGGTTGCCCTGTCTCTATCCTGGCTGTCCATCGCCTCGATTACGTCTTTATAAACGGGCTCCGGCAGGCTTCGCAGTACTTCACCGAGATCATCGTCGTCCATGTCCTCGGTCGCCGCGGCAATGTGCTCCGGCTCCATGCGCGCAATAATGCTAAGACGCACGTCTTCAGACAGCTCTTCGAGCACGTCACCCTGAACGTCGGGGTCGACTAAGGCCCAAAGCTTGGAACGGGTTTTATGCGGCGATGATTCGAGTAAAAGGGCGGTGTCACAGGGCGCTGTTTTTGCTAGAAGCCGACGTACATGAACAAATTGGCCGCTATTGAGTGCTTCAGTGATCTCTTGAAGTGGTTGCAGCGGATTTTCTTGTTCATAGGCTTCAGGCATAGGCTTCCCTTGTCGATAAAAATGGAAGAAACGCACCGATAAGCGAGCACTTACAAGCGCTTAGTAAGTTTACCTTAACTCAGACTAAGATACCAAAGGTAAATGAGGGAGCTATTCTTGTTCGTGAAACTTTTCTGCTATCAACTGCCCAATGGCAGCCAGCGCACCTTCTTCGTCGTTGCCCTCGCACACCACTTTGACTTCCTTGCCTTGGCCGCTTTCGAGCAAGAGTAAGGCGAGGACGCTGTCGGCCTCGGCGCTTTTCTCACCCTGATACAGGGTGATCTTAGCATCAAAGTTCATTGCCAATTGTGCCAGCTGTGAGGCGGCACGGGCGTGCAACCCCAGCTTGTTTTGAATAACAAAGGTGGCTTCCATCAAGTCTAGCCCTCCTGCTCGCGATGGCGGATTTTCACGTTAGGGTGAGAGTCCATAAAGCGCTCGCCCAAAGTTTGCGCCAGATACACAGAGCGGTGCTGGCCACCGGTACAGCCTATGGCTATGGTCAGATAGCTGCGGTTATTACGCTCTAAATGAGGTAACCAGGTTTGCACGAAGGTTTGAATTTGCCAGGTAAATTTTTGCACTATGCTATGGCTGGCAAGGTAGTCTTTGACCGGTTGGTCTAGGCCGGTTAAGGGCTTAAGTTCCGGCTCCCAATGTGGGTTAGGTAAAAAGCGGGCATCGAACACATAGTCGGCATTTTTTGGGATGCCGTGTTTAAAACCGAAGGATTCAAAGGTGATAAGCAGTTGCTTATCTTTTTTACCCAGTACCTTTTCTCGTATCATCTCGGCCAACTGGTGAACACTTAACTCACTGGTATCAATGATAAAGTTGGCGTGAGTGATCAACACATCCAGTAGTTGTTTTTCTTCGCGGATGGCCAAGTCCAGAGGCAGGTTTTGCATCGACAGCGGGTGCAGGCGTCGGGTTTCTGAAAAGCGTTTGATCAGGGTCTGCTCGTCACTGTCGAGGTAAAACAGTGTCGGTTGTGAAAACTCTGGTAGGTAACCTAGGATATCGCTGAATTCTTGTTCTTCTTTGGGAAGGTTGCGAACGTCTATGCTGACGGCAATTTTATCGTAATTGTCGGAAACGCTGCGCACCAGGGCGGGCAATAGGTTGACCGGGATATTATCGACACAATAGTAGCCGAGATCTTCAAGTACATGCAGGGCGACGGATTTACCGGAACCGGAGCGCCCACTGACAATAATCAAATCCATTTATCCACCCCTTGCCGAGCCATATGCTGGCATTAAAGTTAAACACTCGAACTTATCAGTCGCACTTCTCAGTCGCACTTTTCAGTCGAACCTACAGTGTGGCGCCTTAGGCAACCATTAACTGGTACAGTTCCTGGTCACTGGTGACCGATCTTAGCTGCTTACAGAATTGTTTATCTTTAAGTTTATCAGCAATTTTCGCCAAGGTCTTGAGATGTTGATCGCATTGATCGCCTGGTACAAGCAGCGCCACAAAAATATCAACGGGGCGATTGTCGATGGCGTCAAAATTGATGGCTTCACGGTTGGTGACGATAATGGCCAGGGTATTCTCTATGCCTTCAAGGCGACCGTGTTGGAATGGCAACCCCTTTCCCTATGCCAGTGCTGCCAAGCTTTTCACGAGCCAGAAGGGAATCCAGTATGGCTTGCTCACTGAGGTGGGGGATATGTTGGTGTGCTACCTGAGAGAGGTATTCCAACATTCTTTTTTTGCTATTAAAAAGGACCGCAGCCTTGCTGCAGTCCTTGGAAAAAAGTAAATCTAAGCTCATTTTAATGACGAGACAATTTCTCTTTATGTTTGATTACCTGGCGGTCTAATTTGTCAATTAAGCCATCGATCGCCGCGTACATATCCTGATGCTCTGCGGTGGCAAACAGTTCGCCGCCGTTTACATGAAGTGTTGCTTCTGCTTTTTGTGTGAGTTTCTCGATATCAAGAATAACATGCACATTATTAATGTGGTCAAAGTGACGCTCTAATTTGGCAAATTTACTATTTACATAGTTGCGAAGAGAGTCTGTGATTTCTACATGACGACCGGTAAGATTTAATTGCATAAGCATTTTCCTTCTTGTCTAACGTCTATATCAAGCTTTTACGTTGATTTGACGGTGGTATGGCCAACGATTCACGATATTTTGCAATCGTTCGTCGAGCCACTTTGATTCCTTGCTCTGCTAGTATGTCGGTAATCTTGCTATCGCTTAACGGTTTTACAGGATTTTCCGCGGCTACTAGCTTTTTGATCAATGCTCTAATCGCTGTGGATGAGCATTCACCTCCATTCTCGGTATTCACATGGCTGGAGAAAAAGTACTTTAACTCAAAGATCCCACGTGGCGTGTGCATGTATTTTTGTGTGGTAACACGAGAGATTGTTGACTCGTGCATTTCCACCATTTCTGCAACGTCGTTAAGGACCATTGGCTTCATTGCTTCTTCGCCATGTTCAAAGAATGCCTGTTGTTGCTGAACAATGCAATTAGTTACTTTAAGTAAGGTGTCATTGCGTTGCTCCAGGCTCTTTATAAACCATTTTGCCTCTTGCAAGTGAGAGCGAATAAATTGGCTGTCACTTTGTGATTTGCAGTTGCGACCCAGGGATGCGTAGTGATCGTTGACACGTATCTTCGGCATGCTGTCGGGGTTTAATTCCACCTTCCAGCGACCCTTGACCTTCTTCACCGATACATCCGGGATCACATACTCCGACTCTTCGCGCACTATGGTCGCTGCGGGCTTGGGATTCAGGCTGTGTATCAGTGTCATCACCTCTTTCAACTGGGCTTCTTTAAGCTTAGTCTTTTTCATTAAGGTGCGGTAGTCACGGTTACCAAGCAAATCAATATAATTACAAACTACCTCTTTCGTCTCGTTAAGCCAAGGGGTTTGAGGCGAAAATTGCTTGAGCTGGATCAACAAGCACTCTTGTAGTGAGCGGGCGCCAATACCAATGGGATCAAACATTTGAACTCGCTTAAGCACGGCCTCTATTTCGTCGAGTTCAATCTCTTCTTCCAGCTCATCATGGTTGATGCTTTCGAGCAAGTCCTCGGTGCTAACGGTAAGTAAGCCGTTGTCGTCGATGGCTTCGATAATCGCGGTGGCAATGGCTTCATCTATGGCGCTAAACGGGGTGAGGCGTAATTGCCACATAAGGTAATCGTGCAGGGTTTCTGTGGTTTCGCCTTGGTAAATAGACTCGTCATCGGGCATGGGCCCAGATGCAACCGGGGCGGCACTGATGTACTCGTCCCAGGATACATCCATAGGCAGCTCATCGCTGATCGAGTCATTGTTAAGGGCGTCGCCGCTTTCAACTTCGTCCTGATTGCTTGTGCTGTTATTGCTTTGAATGTCGCTATCGCTGTCGGCCGCCGAATTTTTATCGCGTGGCAGGTCACTATCGCCGTAATGCTCTTCTTCGATTTCGAGCAAGGGGTTGGCATCAAGCGCTTCTTGAATTTCTTGTTGGAGATCCAAAGTACTGAGCTGCAACAGGCGGATAGCCTGCTGCAATTGTGGGGTCATTGTTAATTGCTGGCCTAGACGCAGCTGTAATGATTGCCTCATGTACTCTAACAATCCTTTTGTGATTAAAGTCTAAACTGCTCACCTAAATACACATCGCGTACTGTTTGATCTGCTAATACCTGTTGGGGAGTTCCAGATGCGATTAGCTCGCCATGGGAGACGATATAGGCAGTTTCACATACGTCTAATGTTTCGCGCACATTGTGATCGGTAATAAGAACGCCAATACCACGGTTGCGGAGGTGTTCAATGATTTTCTTAATATCTAGCACTGAAATAGGGTCAACACCAGCAAAAGGTTCGTCGAGCAGAATAAATTTCGGGTTAGCAGCGAGGGCGCGGGCAATCTCCACACGACGGCGTTCGCCGCCGGACAGGGCCATGCCTAATGACTCACGAATATGCTGAATATTAAATTCGTCCAGCAGACCTTCGAGCTCGCTTTCACGGCCGCTTTTATCCAGGTCCTTACGGGTTTCCAAAATAGCCATCAGGTTCTGATAGACGGTCAATTTACGGAAAATAGAAGACTCTTGCGGCAAATAACCTATGCCTAAACGGGCGCGTGAATGCATGGGCAGCAGGGTGATATCCTGCTCATCGATGCTGATCACACCCTTGTCGCTTGGTACCAGACCCACAATCATATAGAAGGTAGTGGTTTTACCGGCGCCGTTGGGGCCAAGCAAGCCGACTATGCTGCCGGCTTTGACTTCCAGGCCCACATCCTTGACCACTTCACGGCCTTTATAGCTTTTTGCCAGCTTTTGCGCCTTCAGCGTGGTCATGGTTGTCCCTTCTCTTTTTGCTCGTCATTTTGCGGTGTGAGCGTGGTTCTTACACGGGTGCTCGAATCTTTATCTTTTTCGGCACTGATCAGCTGCTTGTTTATATCATAGCTGATCGTCTCGGCGACGATCTGTTGATCGGCCATGGCAATTTTGGCGGTGCCGGAAATCTGTAGCATTTGCGTGGCTACATCGTAGCGGATTTCCTTAGCTGAAGCGGTGATTTGCGTACCATCGTCCATGGTTTCGCTGTAGATGGCCGGGTTGCCGGTGGCAATAAGCAGCTGCTTGTTATCACCTAACTCAGGGCGACGGTGGGCCTCAAGGCGATCCGCCTTGATTTCTCGTTGACCATGAACAATGTGCACATTTTTATCAAAAATGGTGATGTTTTCTTTGATCAGAGCCTGCTGTTTATCGGCGTCGATCTGTACTTCCGTCACCGTGGCTGGTTGCTCTGCCCAGGCATTTACAGCGCCTAGTCCAAACCCCAAACCTATGATTAATGCTTTGAATTTACTGGTCATAATATACCGTTCGCGTATGTTTTATTAGTTCCACTATCTCTGTATTGATATCCGCTTTCAAGCCCTGACCTGTGATCAGTAGATCCGGCCCCCTGAGCTCAACACTTTGTTCCGATTCCATACGTTGGGCATCAATGTCTATTTGGATAGCTGCTGCTTGGACCTTTTCGATCATTGCCCCTGGTATTAAATTGGTGGCGATGACGTTGGTTTCCAAGATCAAAATATTATTATTGTAGAGCGTCGCCTCATCGGCGGTTACACGCCAACGTTCACCGTCGTTATAGAGGGTAAATACCGGCTTCTTGAAGTGGGTAAAACCCAGCTCGTCGAAGAGCTCCATATGTTCAGCATAGACGGTGTGGCTTAACGCCCCCTGATCGTTATAGCTGCTTTGTCTTAGTCCGGTGGCAATATAATCCGGGATAGAAATGGCATCGCTGCTGCTTTTTACCGTTTTTTCCGATTGCATATAATAGGGCGCCCATAGCCAGGCCATAAGCGCAATAAAAACGATGGATATCAGCACCCGCGCCATATTCATGAGCTGGTGCCCTCGGTGCCCAGGCTGCCGCCCTTGGCCAGTATCAGCAGGTCGGTGAGTTCGCGTACCGCACCAAAGCCACCTGGCAGCATAGTAGTGTAGTGGGCAACGCGCTTTACCAAGGGGTGCGCGTCATTAACGGCCACGGCAAAACCTACTTTTTCCATTACCGGCAAATCCGGGCCATCATCACCTATATAGGCAACCTGCTCATCACTCAGATTAAGGGTTTGCTTGAGTTCGGCATAGGCATCGAGTTTATGCTCACGGCCCTGATAAATATAAGGGACGCCCAGGCTTTCCATGCGGGTTTGCACTATTTGTGACTGGCGGCCGGTGATCACCGCCACCTGAGTACCGCTATTAAGCAGCGCCTTAATGCCAAAGCCGTCTTTGGTGTTAAAGGCTTTGAGCTCTTCACCCTGATTGCCCAAATAAATACGGCCGTCGGAAAACACGCCGTCGATATCGCAGATAAGCAATTTTACCGCCTGCGCTCTTTGCCAGGCATCTTGCTCTATGGGCTGATACAAATCGGAAAATTGCATTAGAGCACTCCCGCACGCAGTAGGTCTTGCATATTCAGGGCGCCAATGGGGCGACTATCCTGATCGATGACGATCAGACCGTTGATACGCTTTTGTTCCATGATATTAAGTGCCTCGGCGGCCAGCATATTAGCGGTGGCCGTAGTGCAATTTGGTGTCATCACCTCGAGCAGGGCGGTGCTATGGATATCGATGCGTTGCTCCAGCACTCGGCGCAGGTCGCCATCGGTAAAGAGTCCAACCAGTTGTTGCTCATCGTTTATAACAGCCGTCATGCCCAGGCCCTTGCTGGAAATTTCCAACAAGGCTTCTTTAATGCTTTGTGATTGATGCGAACGCGGTACGCTATCGCCGCTGTGCATAACGTCGTTTAGCGTTAGCAATAAACGTTTACCCAGGCTGCCGCCGGGGTGGGATAAAGCAAAGTCATCGGCGGTAAAGCCCTTGGCTTCGAGCAGGGCAACGGCGATGGCATCGCCCATGGCTAAAGTGGCCGTGGTACTGGCGGTGGGAGCCAGGCCCAAGGGGCAGGCTTCCTGAGAAACGCCGATGCAGATATGCAGATCCGCCAGGGTAGCCATGCTTGACTGGGCGTTGCCTGTCATGGCCACCAAGGTTGCGCCAATGCGCTTAATCACAGGGATGATGCTGACAATCTCATGAGTCTCGCCGGAGTTAGAGATCAATAACACCACATCCTGGGCGGTGATCATGCCTAAATCTCCGTGACTGGCTTCTCCCGGGTGCACAAAAAAGGCCGGGGTGCCTGTACTGGCCAGGGTGGCGGCTATCTTGTTGCCGATATGACCTGACTTGCCCATGCCGACCACGATAATGCGTCCGGCGCAGGCCTTCATTAGCTCACAGGCCTGAATAAACTGCTCGTCCAGATGTTGTAGCTGTTCTTGAAGGGCAAGAACTTCTGTCTCTATCACCCGCTGGGCGGAAGCGATGTAGCTTTGTGTCATATACGCTTACTCTATGCTATCTGACTAAAAATATATCCTTGGTAGGCAAAAAATGCGACCAGCAACATGCCTCCTTCTAACCTGTTGATGCGTCTGGCACCACGAAAGTTCAAACTCATGGCAATTAATACTATGGTCGCGGCTATCATAACCAGGGCGTCGCGGTTGGCTGCAGCCGGGTCAATCACAGCAGGGTTGAGAATGCCAGCAAGAGAAAGCACGGCAAGGATATTGAATAGGTTTGAACCGACGATATTACCCAGGGCCAGGTCGTCTTCGTTTTTTAACACCCCGGCCACACAGGCGGCAAGCTCTGGCAAACTGGTGCCAATGGCGATAATGGTGAGGCCGATTACCAGGTCGCTAAGACCAAAGAATTGAGCGATTTCCACCGCCGAAGAGACGATAAAATGCGAACTGACCGGCAGTAGTATCAGGCCCACAACCAGCCACAGTGAGGCGGTTTTGGTGCTTACGTCTTTAGGGATTTCATCACAGGCTTCGCTGACAAAGGGGTCGTCCTCAGTATTCTTGTGCTGGCGTGAAATAACGATAAGAAAAGCGATAAAGGCGACAAAGCCGGCCAGTAGCAACCAGCCTTCTACACTGGAGAAATAGTTGTCGGTAAACATGTACCAGGCGGCCACAGAGACCACAAAAACCAAGGGCATTTCCCGTTTAAGTGTTACCGAGGAAACTGAAAGCGGGCGCAACAGGGCGGTGATACCCAGCACCAGCAGAATATTGGTTATATTTGAGCCCACAGCATTACCGACCGCAGTATCGGTTTTATCCGCCAGCGCCGCTGACGCCGACACCATCATTTCCGGGGCTGAAGAGCCCATAGCGACTACGGTTAAACCTATGATTAAAGCGGGTACGCCAAGGTTGCGTGCCAAAGCCGCGGCGCCAAAGACAAAACGGTCAGCACTCCAAACGAGAGCGACAAAACCGGCGACGAGAATGGCAAAAGAAGTGAGCATGAGTGCAAAGCCAATGAGTTAGAAAAAATACTGGCGCAAATAGTATCAAAAGCCGTTGTAATTGTGTAAAAAAACGCACCTAATTTGTCGTCATTACAGCTTTGTTGAATGATCTTACAAATTTTTACAGATTCTTTTTTCCCTCGGCGCAAAAAAACTTTAAAATGTCGGGTCACATGATAGAAGAATAGTGGGAGAGCGACTTGTCGCAACCAATCGTTGAAATCAAGGATGTTACCTTCAAACGCGCGGAGCGTGTTATCTATCAGAATATGAGCCTAACCATTCCCAAGGGGAAGATCACTGCCATTATGGGCCCCAGTGGTATAGGTAAAACCACCTTGCTGCGGTTGATCGGCGGTCAGCTCAAGCCAAATAGTGGCGATATTCTTTTTCAAGGTCAAAGCATTCCCAGCATGAATCGCGCAGCGTTATACAAGGCGCGCACGAAAATGAGCATGCTGTTCCAAAGCGGCGCCTTATTTACCGATATGTCGGTGTACGACAATATCGCCTTTCCGCTGCGTGAACATACCCAGCTAAGCGAAGAATTAATCCGTCTTATCGTCCTGATGAAGCTGCAAGCCGTGGGTTTACGTGGTGCTAAAGACTTAATGCCCGCAGAGCTCTCTGGTGGCATGGCCCGTCGTGCCGCACTAGCGCGCGCCATCGCCCTGGACCCGGAATTCATCATGTACGATGAGCCGTTCGCCGGGCAAGACCCTATTTCCATGGGCGTGCTGGTGAAGTTGATCCGCTCGCTTAACAATGTTCTTGGGCTGTCGTCCTTAATCGTTACTCATGATGTGCCCGAGGTAATGAGCATCGCCGATCACGTGATTATCATCGCTGAAAAAGGGGTGATAGGTTGTGGCAGCCCGGATGAGCTGCGCAAGCATGAGTCGCCTCTGGTGCAGCAATTTTTACAGGGCTTATCCGATGGTCCTGTGCCATTTCATTTTGATGCTCAGCCTTATGAACAGGAGTTAATGTCATAATGTCAGCCTTGCTCGAGTTTTGGCAGCGCCTGGGGCATAAAACCCTGAGCCGCTTCGCCTCTATGGGCCGTGCTACCTATATGTTGTTAGGTGCTTTAATAAGCATGCCTAACTTTCGTAAGGGCACGCCGCTGCTGATCCGCCAGCTTTACATGGTGGGTTTCTTATCTCTGATTATTATTGTGGTATCCGGCTTGTTTATCGGCATGGTATTAGCGTTGCAAGGTCATACCGTGTTGGTGGATTATGGCGCCGAAGACAGTTTGGGGCCCTTGGTGGCACTGAGCTTATTGCGTGAATTAGGCCCTGTGGTTACAGCGCTATTGTTCGCCGGGCGTGCCGGCAGTGCGTTAACTGCAGAAATTGGATTAATGAAGGCCACCGAACAGCTTACGAGTCTGGAAATGATGGCGGTGGACCCTTTGAAACGGGTTATTGCACCGCGCTTTTGGGCGGGCATGATCAGCATGCCAGCGCTGGCACTCATCTTCTCTGCGGTGGCCATTTTAGGGGCGCATTTAGTCGGCGTTGATTGGCTTGGCGTTGACCGCGGTAGTTTCTGGTCAATTATGCAATCGCAGGTGTCGTTCGAGAAAGACATACTCAACGGCATCATTAAAAGCTGTGTATTTGCCTTAGTGGTGACCTGGATAGCCTTGTACAAGGGTTATGACTGCGTCCCCACATCGGAAGGGATCAGCAAAGCGACAACGGAAACCGTTGTCCATTCTTCACTGGCCGTGCTTGGCTTCGATTTTATTTTGACCGCCGTGATGTTTGGCGGCTAAAGGATTAACACCATGAATTCGAGAAAAATTGAAATTTTGGTCGGCTTGTTTGTCTCTCTGGGCATTGCCGCGCTTGTTATGCTGGCGCTCAAGGTAGCCAATGCGGGTTTAAGCGGCAGCAATGGCACTTATTCATTGCAGGCTAAGTTTGAAAATATAGGATCACTAAAATCTCGTGCACCTATCAAGGTGGGCGGGGTGGTTATCGGCCGTGTCGAAACCATTCAGGTGCACCCGAGTGAGTTTGTGCCTGTGGTCTATATGGCCATAGATAACGCCTATGAATGTAAGTTTTCCGATGCCACTTCGGTATCGATTTTGACCTCGGGAATCTTAGGTGAGCAATACTTGGGCCTTAACCCGGTTATTGCCAGCAACCAAGCGCAGCAGGCCTGTTTGGGTAATGCTGTGGCCGAGTCGCAACAAGATGATGAGTTATCAATTGACGCCATCTTTGGCGTGCAGTCAAAAGCGTTAAAGGACGGCGATATGATCACCGATACCAAGTCAGCCTTGGTGTTGGAAGAGCTAATCGGCCAGTTTCTATTCAATCAAGGTAGCGAGTAGGTAGTTATGGATAAGGTTTTCAGTTTCGTAGCAGGATTATTTTTGCTGCTAGCCCCTCAGGTGCAGGCGGTGGAAGTTGATTTAAGCGACCCATATAAAATGGTGCGCCAGGTTGCCGATCAAACCTTTAAGCGTATCGAACATGACCAAAGCAAGATTGCCGCCGATAAAGAGCATCTAAAGGTGATAGTGGAAGAAGAGCTTCTTCCTTATGTCGATTATAAGTATGCCTCTTATCGCGTGCTGGCGAGCTATATTCAAAAGGCGCGTAATATCGAAGACCCTGAGGAGAAAAAGCAGGCCATCGAGAATATTAAGCGCTTTATGGATGTGTTTAAGGATTATCTGGTAGCCACTTATGCCGGTGTATTTACCCAATACACCAACCAAACCGTGGAATTCGACAGTGCGAAAGACTTCGGTAGCGATACTGTGGTAGTGGTAAAAACCACGATTAAAGATCCGGGTAAGCCAGACATTGATATTGGCTTTAAAGTGCGTAAGGATAATAGCAATCAGTGGCGCGCTTATGACATGATAGCCGAAGGCATTAGTTTGCTTGATGCCAAACAAAGTGAGCTGCATGGTATTTTACGCCAGGAAGGCATTGAACATGTCATTGATTTACTAGAGAAGAAAAGTAAACTGCCAGTTCAGTTTCGTGGTGAAGGTGGCAATGAGTAGCCTGACCTTATCACAACAAAGTGATGACCAATTTACACTTAGCGGTGAATTAACCCGATATAGTGTTGCCGATAAGACCTTGGTACAGCAGCTGCTCGCCAGTGGCAGTACAAAGGTAGCACTGGATTTAAATGACGTTAGTCACGTTGATACCGCTGGGTTGGCCTGGTTATTAGACAGCTTGTCGCAGCTTCATAAGCAAGGTAAAGAGTTGCGATTACAGCATATCCCTGAACAGCTGCAAAAGTTGATGCAACTGGGTCAGGTCGACAAAATTTTTGAGTGAGAGTAATGCAAAGCAGTCAAGTTGAAGCTTTATTGAAAGACGAGCTAGGGCTCGAAGAAGTAATAGTTAAAGTTGAAGGTACCCACTATCAGGTGATCGCCGTGGGTGACTGCTTTGACGGGTTAACCCCGGTCAAAAAACAGCAGTTGGTGTATAAGCCACTGATGGAGCAAATCTCAGATGGCACCATACATGCTGTGACTATTCGTGCCTTTACGCCAGAACAGTGGCAGCGTGAACGCAAATTTATCCTTCCGCAATAACAGGCACAGTAATGGATCATTTTATTATTCAAGGTGGCACCCCGTTAAGCGGTGAGGTGACCATTTCCGGGGCGAAAAATGCCGCCCTGCCCATTCTATTTGCAGCCCTTTTAGCCGATTCTAAAAGCTGCTTTAGCAATGTTCCCAAATTACGCGATATCACTACTACGGAAGCCCTGCTAAAAGAGCTGGGTGCCGAGGTGTATTGGCAAGACGACAAGCTTATCGTCGATGGCGCTACGGTAGACAATATCCTGGCGCCGTATGAATTGGTAAAGCAAATGCGCGCCTCGGTATTGGCCCTGGGCCCTTTATTGGCCCGCTTTGGTAAGGCCCAGGTTTCTTTGCCAGGCGGTTGTGCCATAGGCGCCCGTCCGGTCGATATCCATATTCAAGGCATGCGTCGCATGGGCGCTCAGATTGAAGTGGAAAACGGCTATATTCACGCTCAGGTTGATGGTCGTCTTAAAGGCGCGGAAATCTTTATGGATACCGTGAGTGTAGGTGCTACGGAAAACTTGCTGATGGCAGCAACCCTGGCGGAAGGTAAAACCATATTGGAAAATGCCGCCCGCGAACCTGAAATCAGCGATCTTGCTAAGTACTTGAATAATATGGGTGCCAAGATCAGCGGTGCCGGCAGCAGCCGCATCGAGATTGAAGGGGTTGAGCGTCTAGGTGGTTGCGAGCATTCCATCTTGCCTGACCGTATCGAAACCGGCACCTTCTTGGTTGCTGCGGCCATGGCTAAAGGCGATATCCTGTGTAAGAACACGGATCATCTGAGCCTGGAGCCGGTAATTGAAAAGTTACGCGAAGCCAATGCCCATATTGAGGTCACTGAGAATAGCATTTATCTGGATATGCGCGATCGTGAACTTAAAGCGGTAAACATTAAAACCTTACCGCACCCGGGTTTCCCGACCGATATGCAGGCCCAGTTTACCGCCCTAAACGTGGTAGCCAAGGGCAGCGCGACTATTACAGAGACCATCTTTGAAAACCGCTTTATGCACGTGCCTGAGCTGCAACGCATGGGTGCAGACATCCGCCTTGAGGGCAATACCGCCATTTGTGGTGATACCCCTAAATTAAGCGGTGCGCGAGTGATGGCCACGGATCTGCGCGCTTCGGCCAGTTTGATTCTGACCGGTATTATCGCCGAGGGCGAAACTCGGGTGGATCGCATCTATCACGTTGATAGAGGCTATGAGCATATCGAGGATAAGCTGACCGCGTTAGGCGCTAACATCAAGCGCGTAAGCGACTAACTGCGAACATAAAAAAAGCTGCCTGATGGCAGCTTTTTTTATATCAATAGCATTACATGCGAGTTTCCAGCTCGGCCACGGTAACCGTAAGCTTATGTAGTTCGCCATCGCGGTAGAGTTCAACCTCCAGCTCGGTGCCCGGGTTGGTATTGGCAATACGCTCTAGGCTTTGCTGTATATTGCTGACCGAGTGGCCACCCATACGAATAACTATATCGCCTTCTTTTATACCCGCCTGCCAAGCCGGCCCAAGGGGGTCGAGCTTATTAATGCGCATGCCAGCTATGGCCATCTTATTATTGGTGACATCGCGCCCTTGTTTATCTACGGCTGTGACATCCATACCCATATAACCGCGCACCACACGGCCGTAGCGGATCAACTTATCCATCACGTCTTTGGCCAAGGAGTAGGGCACAGCAAAAAAGATCCCTTGAATATCCAGGTTGCTACGGGTTTTAAACTGGGCCGAGGTAATACCCACCAGATCGCCATGGGAATTAACCAGGGCGCCCCCCGAGTTACCGACGTTGATGGCGGCATCCATTTGTAACAGGCTTGAGTGTGAGCTGTCGGTGAGTCGCTGCTTACCCGTGGCACTGATAATGCCCTGGGTAATGGTTTGCCCGAGATTTAAGGGGTTACCTATAGCCAGGACCACATCGCCAACCTGGGGGGAAAAGGTTTCATCAATGGGAATAGTAGGCAGGCTTTGTGCGTTTATCTTTAACAGGGCCAGATCGGTGACGGTATCAAAACCCACCAGTTGCACATCACTAAAGTGGCGGCCATCGCTGAGCATCACCATGATCACATCGGCGCTATTGATAACATGGTAGTTGGTAAGAATATAACCATCTGCGCTCATTACTACGCCGGAGCCAATTTCCGATACCGTGCTTTGTTGCTGCATGTAACGGGGTTGAGTAGAAATGCGTTCGGAATAAACCGTGACCACGGCGGGTGCGGCGCGTTTTACGGCGGTGGCATAGCTCATATGTGAGCCGCTAAAGCCGTCGCTTGCCAACATTGGCAGTAAGGCATCCCGTAGCGAGGGTGTGGCCAGCACCATAATAAAGGCGAGCCCCAAACCGCTCAGCAGCGGCACGAGCACAAATCTGATTTGTTTTAGCACGAAATTAATAATTATTATTAGTTTGTTGAGCTAACAATGATGGCACAGAAGTAACAACAGCGGCAAGGGCGCCGCTGTTGAATTGTTGCAAGTCGAGGTGGTGCTTACTGAATCGGAGCGAAGAAGGTGCTGTTACCGCGGCGCACTACAAGCACTATATTGCCTTTAATATCGGCTATGGTGCTGGACAGCTCTCGCACTGTTTCTACGCGCTGGCGATTCACCTGAGTGATGATATCGCCTTCCTCTAAGCCGATACGGGCGGCAACCGAGCGGGGATCGACGCTATTGACTATCACGCCTTTGATGCCGTTACGCTTACCGGACTCGAGCTCGGCACCGGCCAGTGCCGGGTGCACTTCCGCCGCTTCTTTGGAGATATCACCGGCGGCGGCCAGGGTGACGTCCACTTCGATTTCATCGCCGTCACGATAGAGGCCGATTTCCACTTTCTTACCTTCGCCCAGGGTCGCTATTTTACCCTGTAGCTCCTGGAAGCTGCGTATATCATTGCCATTGACGCTGATGATCACATCGCCCGCCTTGATACCGGCCTTTTCAGCGGCCGAGTCTTCGACCACGCGCTCAACCATGGCGCCGCGCTTCACATCAAGATCCAGGGCTTCGGCGTAACCGGCATCCAGCGTGCGTCCGGAGATCCCCAGCGAGCCACGGCGTACCTGGCCAAACTCAATGATCTGATCGACCAAGTTCTTCATCATATTTGAAGGAATGGCAAAGCCGATGCCCACGTTGCCACCTGAGGCGCCGAGGATGGCGGTGTTGATGCCGATCAGCTCGCCCTTAAGGTTCACCAGGGCACCACCTGAGTTACCCTGGTTGATGGCGGCATCGGTTTGAATAAAGTCTTCGTATCCTTCAATATTGAGGCCGCTACGGCCAAGAGCACTGACAATGCCCGAGGTGACCGTGTGACTTAAACCAAATGGGTTGCCTATGGCTACGGAGAAGTCGCCGACGCGTAGCTTGTCTGAGTCGGCCAGTTTAATTTCGGTCAGGTCTTTGCCTTCGATTTGTAAAAGGGCGATATCCGACTCTTTATCGGCGCCAATCAACTTGGCGGCAAATTCACGGCCGTCTTCTAAGGTCACCAGCATTTCTTCGGCATCGTCGATAACATGGTTGTTGGTAACTATATAACCGTCATCGGCATCTATGATCACGCCTGAGCCTAAGCCGCTAAAAGGGCGCTTTTGCGAGCGAGGCTGAGGGCGACCAAAGAAAAAGTCGAATGGGTCGACACGACCACGGACTTCCTTGGAACCTGAAACGCGAATACTAACAACGCCAGGTGTTACGCGCTCGAGCATAGGCGCTAGGGTGGGGAGTTGTTGACCATCAACGGCAACGGGTAATTTTGCCTCGGCAAGGCCGGGCTGCATAAAAAATGTGGCCGATAAAATTGCGGCACTGAGAACTGATAACTTCATTTTCATAGTATAGACAAACTCCAAAAGAGAGGGCCGCGAAGCAGCCCGGTACCTATAAAGCTATTTTCTATACTGACTATGGGGATGCTAAATTAGTTCCTCAAGGGTAGAACGACTGCTTATTTATCAAGCAGATTGTCTTTGTTCAACATCCTTCTTCTCGCCTCGAAACAGTCCGGATTCACCGGCGGCATAGTCGGCCGGTTGGCTGTCATGGACTATGTTGCTGGAGTGGCGCTCGGGACGCTGACTTAATGATGCCTGCAGTTGTTCCGTGGTTTCTTTAGAGAAAAACGGCTGGCTCTCACCCAGGTCCTTTTTGCTCAGCAATAAATGGTCGCTTTGCTGCACATGATGAGCCAACTGCTCATAGTTGTCTTTTAATTTATTGATCAGTCTATTAGTGCTATCCAAGTGGTCAGCGACGTCCTGGCGATATTGTTCCAGCTCGTTTTGTGCTTTTTCAGCTTGTTGCTCTAATTCTTCCTGCTTAAAGCGTTTTTTTGTAAACAAGCCACCAACAAAGAAGCTGCCAATGGCAATAATGATTACAACTCCAATCCAAGTAATAGTGGACATAGATTTCCCCTTCTGAAAACTTTCTTAGCCAAATATACGCTTTGTTATGAGCCGTGTTAAGATAGCGCGAAAATTTACCTCTTTGTACGCCGTTACTATCATGACTCCTTGGCAAAAATACCAACAAGACTTACAGCGTGACGACTTTCTCTATGATGCCGCTCAGGAAAATGCCGTTAGGCACCTGCAAAGGCTATTCGATGATATGGTCGCGCAACCACCCAAGCCGGCCGGTTTATTCGCAAGACTCTTTTCTAAGGATAGCACGAAGACCATTAAAGGGCTTTATTTTTGGGGTGGTGTTGGTCGTGGTAAGACCTACCTGGTAGATACCTTTTATGAGGCTTTGCCAACGGAACGTAAAATGCGTGTGCACTTCCACCGTTTTATGCACCGGGTTCATCATGAATTAAAGCAATTACAAGAGGTTAAGAACCCTCTTTTGGTGGTGGCCGATAAGCTTAAAAGTGAAACGGATATCATCTGTTTTGATGAGTTTTTCGTCCAAGATATCACCGATGCCATGCTTTTGGGGGGCTTAATGGAGGCCTTGTTCGAGCGTGGCATCATCTTGGTGGCAACCTCGAATATAGTGCCAGATGAGCTATATAAAAATGGCCTGCAACGAGCGCGCTTTTTACCCGCCATTGAGTTGGTTAAGGTCAATACCGAGGTGGTGAATGTAGACTCAGGTGTCGATTATCGTTTGCGTACGCTCGAGCAGGCGGAGATCTTCCACAGTCCTCTAGATGAGCAGGCGGATAAAAACCTCTTTGCTTATTTTGAGCAGCTCTCTCCAGAGCCCGGGCGCGCCAATGAAGAGATTGAAATCGAAGGGCGAATGATAGGCACCCGTATGGTCAGCGACTGTATCGTGATGTTTGATTTTGAGCAGCTTTGCGAAAGTGCGCGCTCTCAGGTCGACTATATGGAAATCTCCCGTCTTTATAACACTGTTTTGTTGGCCAATGTTAAGCAGATGGGCCAGCATAATGATGATGCGGCGCGCCGTTTTATCGCTCTGGTCGATGAATTCTATGAACGTAATGTAACCTTGATCATCTCTGCCGAAGCGCCAATAGAGCAGCTTTACAGCAGTGGTCGGTTGAACTTTGAGTTTAAGCGTTGTGTTAGTCGTTTGCAGGAAATGCAGTCGCACGAATACCTAAAACGCCCTCATTTGGCCTGATCTTAGCGGCGCGTTTTGGTGCCGCCACTTCGACCCCTTAAAGGCGCGCAAAAAAACAGCTAAGCAGTAGTAATTCCCTATTTGCTTTGCTATACTCCCGCGCCTACCACTTGCCGTTCTACCTCGGTTCGTTTAGCCACTACTGAGGGTTAAGTCTTAAACTCGAAGGGGTTGAAGCATATTTAATAGAGCAGCAGAAAAATTTCTGCTTGTGGTTTTATAATTGTAAACATTGGATTTTTATAAATGAAAACGTTTGTTGCTAAGCCAGAATCAGTAAAACGTGACTGGTACGTAGTTGACGCTGAAGGTAAAACTTTAGGTCGTATCGCTACTGAGATCGCTCGTCGCCTACGCGGTAAGCATAAAGCTGAGTACACTCCTCATGTTGACACTGGTGATTACATCATCGTTATCAACGCGGAAAAAGTAACCGTAACTGGTAACAAGACTCAGGACAAGATGTACTACGCGCACACTGGCTTCCCAGGTGGCCTTAAGTCTATCAACTTCGAGAAACTTCAAGCTAAAAAGCCTGAAATGATCATCGAAAAAGCTGTTAAAGGCATGCTTCCACGCGGTCCTCTTGGCCGTGCAATGTACCGTAAACTTAAAGTTTACGCAGGTACCGAGCATAACCACGCTGCACAACAGCCTCAGGTTCTAGACATTTAAGGAGCACTAACTCATGGCAAATCAATACTACGGTACAGGTCGTCGTAAAAGTTCAAGTGCTCGCGTTTTCCTACGCCCAGGCACTGGCAACATCGTAATCAATCAACGTTCTATCGAAGAATATTTCGGTCGTGAAACTGCTCGCATGGTTGTTCGTCAGCCTCTAGAGCTAGTTGAAATGACTGAAAAGTTTGACCTTTACATCACTGTTGAAGGTGGTGGTACTACTGGTCAAGCTGGTGCTATCCGTCACGGTATCACTCGTGCGCTTATGGAGTTCGATGAATCACTTCGTCCTTCACTTCGTAAAGCTGGCTTTGTTACTCGCGACGCTCGTAAAGTTGAGCGTAAGAAAGTGGGTCTTAAGAAAGCACGTAAGAAAACACAGTTCTCGAAGCGTTAATTTATTACGTATCCAGAATTTCAAAACCCGGCTTTGCCTTTGGCAAACCGGGTTTTTTATTGCCTGTTTTCGACGCGGGGACGGCTTAGGTCTCTTTCGCCGAGAATATTTCATAATTTCCCCGATTTAATGCAAATCAAGCCGATAATTTTGAGAATTTTTTGCTACAATTGCCGGGCAAATAAACTAACGAAGTGATTTTAAACTACTTTGCTTGACTAGACCTTGATCTTTATCAGCGTCGGCGGCGAGTGTTTGCGATAACATAAACAGCACTGCTTGATAATCGAATACGCTTTTTGAACCCAGACTCAGTCGCTGAGAGGGTGCTTATTCGACTGTGAAACAGTGAATAACCTTGTTTTAATCAAGGCTTTTATTTATGATCGCTTCTATTTTGTAACTTCAAAAATTAACCTGCTGTAACTGATGTTCTCAATATAGCAAGTGTTGAGAATCATAGTGGAGATAAGTGGATGAGCAATGCGCCTGTAGACAACAGCCGACGCCGCTTTTTGACCATTGCTACCTCTGTTGTAGGTGGTGTGGGTGCGGTTGGAGCTGCTGTTCCTTTTATTGCGTCTTGGAACCCTAGTGAGAGAGCCAAATCTGCGGGTGCTCCCGTAGAAGTGGATATCTCTAAACTAGAGCCTGGACAATTAATCCGTGTTGAATGGCGAGGCAAACCTGTTTGGGTAATCTCGCGTACGCCGGAAATGCTAGAACAACTTAAAGCACACGAAGATCAACTCCGTGATCCTCAGTCTGATGAACCGCAACAGCCTGGGTTTGCCAAGAACGAATTCCGTTCAATCAAAGAAACTATCTTTGTGGCCGTGGGTATTTGTACTCACCTGGGTTGTTCTCCTAGCTTCCTACAAGGTGGCTTTGGTGAGAAAGTGGAAGGCACAGACGATGGTTTCTTCTGTCCATGTCATGGTTCTAAATTTGATATGGCCGGTCGAGTATTCCAGTCGGTTCCAGCTCCTCTAAACCTAGAGATCCCTCCTTATTACTTCATTGACGACACAACTATTTTAGTTGGTGCTGAGCAAGGCGAAGGGGTAGCATAATGTTTGGTAATATTATCAACTGGATTGATGAACGTATTCCTATGACTCGCGTCTGGAATATGCACATCGCACAATATCCCGCACCGAAAAACTTTAACTTCTGGTACTTCTTTGGCTCACTAGCCATGCTAGTACTAGTAAACCAGATCGTTACTGGTATCTGGTTAACCATGAACTTCGTTCCTTCGGCCGAAGGTGCGTTTGCTTCCGTTGAATACATCATGCGTGACGTAGAATACGGCTGGTTGCTGCGTTATCTCCACTCTACTGGCGCCTCGGCGTTCTTCGTAGTGGTTTATTTGCACATGTTCCGTGGCATGATCTACGGTTCATACCAGAAGCCGCGTGAACTACTGTGGCTATTCGGTATGTTTATCTTCCTAGCGCTAATGGCTGAAGCCTTCATGGGTTATCTACTACCTTGGGGTCAGATGTCATTCTGGGGTGCTCAGGTAATTATCTCACTATTCGGTGCTATTCCGGTGATTGGTGATGACCTTACCCTGTGGATCCGTGGTGACTACGTAATTTCAGGTGCAACGCTTAACCGCTTCTTCGCCCTACATGTAATCGCACTGCCGCTGGTACTTGTTATCCTAGTGTTCTTGCACATTGTTGCTCTTCACGAAGTGGGTTCAAACAACCCAGACGGTGTTGAAATCAAGCGTAAGAAAGGCACGGTTGCTGAAGAAGACAAGCCAAAATTCAAGTTCCACGAATACTACACAAACAAGAAAGACATCGTTGATGCGATTCCTTTCCACCCTTACTACACGGTAAAAGATATTGTGGGTGTTGTGGGCTTCTTAATCCTATTCTGCTACGTGGTGTTCTTTGCGCCGGCTATGGGTGGTTTCTTCCTAGAAGCGCCAAACTTTGAAGCGGCAAACCCGCTGAAAACGCCTGAGCACATCTTCCCTGTTTGGTACTTCACGCCTTTCTATGCGATTTTGCGTGCGATCCCAGACAAGCTAATGGGTGTAATCGCCATGGGTGCGTCAATTGTAGTGCTAGCGCTGCTACCTTGGATTGACCGTGGTAAAGTTAAATCAATCCGCTACCGTTGTGGTTTCCACAAGCTGAACATTGCTCAGTTCGTTGTAACCTTCGTTATCCTTGGCTGGGTAGGTGCAACTCCACAAACTGACTTCAAAACGATTTTGTCGCAGATTTGTACAGTTACTTACTTTATGTTCTTCGTGCTACTGTTCTTCTACTCTAAGAACGAGAAGACCAAGCCATTGCCAGAGAGGTTGACTAAGTGATGAAAAAACTAGTAATCGGTTTATTCGCATTGCTGCCAACGCTATCAATGGCAGCGGGTCCTTCGATGCCTTTGCAAGAAGCAAACATCGACCTAACGGATCAAGCATCATTACAACGCGGTGCTAAGCTATTTATGAACTACTGCCTTGGTTGTCACCAAATGCAGTACCAGCGTTATGAGCGTACTTTCCGCGATATCGGTATTCCTACCGATATCGGCCAGGAAACGCTTATTTTCGATGGTTCGAAAGTAGGTAGCCACATCACCAATGCGATGGAAAAAGATGATGCTGCAAAATGGTTCGGTGCTGCGCCACCGGATTTAACACTGATTTCACGTGTTAAATCACCTGACTACATCTACACCTACTTAAAGTCGTTCTATAAAGATGAGTCGCGTCCATTTGGCGTAAACAACATTGTGTTCCCTTCTGTAGGTATGCCGCACGTTCTTCAAGAACTACAAGGCCTACCAAATCCTGTATTCGAGGAAGTGGAAGAGCACGGAAAAACAGTTAAGAAAGTGGTAGCGGTTGAAACCGACGGCCAGGGTGAAATGAGTGTTGACGAGTATGATCATGCTGCTCGCGACATTGCTAACTTCCTAGCCTATGTAGGTGAGCCTTCACGTTTAGATTCAGAGTCTTTAGGTATCAAGGTTATTGGTTTCCTATTTATCCTCTTTATCTTTGCTTTCTTACTGAAGAAAGAATACTGGCGTGATGTTCATTAATTAGAATAATCAACCAGTTAACTCAATAGGGGCGTATGCCCCTATTGCCGTTTAAAATCATTGCTGTGAATTTAGTCAGGCTAGGCACTGTGATGACGCAAAAAGTATGTTGTACTTTGTGATTTTTTAATGGAGGTAGGCATGGCCGTTGCTGCCAATAAACGCCCTGTAATGACGCTGTTTTCCGGCGCGAATTGTATGTACAGCCATCAAGTTCGTATTGTCTTGGCTGAGAAAGGCGTGAGCGTGATATCCATTTGGCGGAGAAAGATAACCTGCCAGAAGCATTACACGAAATTAACCCGTACGGTACGGTTCCTACTTTGATCGATCGTGAGCTAGGTCTTTACCAAGCAAACATCATCATGGAATATTTGGATGAGCGCTTCCCGCACCCTCCATTAATGCCTGTGTACCCGGTAATGCGTGGTCGCAGCCGCTTGATGATGCACCGTATTGACACCGATTGGTATTCGCTTGCTTCGAAGATCCTGGCCGGTGGCAGCGATGCTGAGCAAGCACGCAAAGAGCTGACCGAAGCACTGCTTGCGGTAGCACCTATTTTCAATGAAGCACCATACTTTATGAGCGAAGAGTTCAGCCTAGTTGATTGCTACCTGGCGCCGCTATTATGGCGTTTACCTGAGCTTGGTATCGAGCTTGCGGGTGCTGGCAGCAAAGAGCTGAAAGAGTACATGATTCGCTTGTTTGAGCGTGAATCGTTCCAAGCGTCATTGACTGAAGCAGAACGTGAGATTCGTCTCTAATGACACCTAACAGACCTTATCTGTTACGTGCCTTTTACGACTGGATAGTCGACAACCAGTGCACACCGCACTTGGTTGTCGATGCCGAGTTTGCTCAGGTACAGGTACCGACTCAGTTTGTTCAAGACGGACAAATTGTGTTGAACATCAGCCCGAGCGCTGTAATGCAATTTTCCATGGATAACCGAGCATTGACCTTTAATGCTCGCTTTGGTGGTCAGCCCATGCAGGTTTATGTACCCATGGGAGCTGTATTGGCCATCTATGCCCGAGAAAATGGCGAAGGCACGGTATTTACTCAAGAAGAGTTATACGAAGAGCAGGATCGTTCTGAATCAGTACAATCAACTGCCGAGTCTGAGCCGCAACAACCGCAGGCCGGGTTCGAGGCAATTGACAATCCAAACCCACAAGCAAGCCGTGAGAACAGTCAGGACGACGGCAAAGGCAAAAAAGCTAATCACTTAAAAGTGATTAAGTAGCCTACTCAGATTCGGCTTAAGTAGAAATCCATCGTAAGCAGGGCTAAGTTCTAAAAGTGCGCTGGATTTCTCTAATCGACCCACCGCCCACTGTGATTATTTGCAGTATTATGCTTGAAAACAGGCATAAATTACTGAGATAATCTCCCCCTTGAATTTTGGGGCCAGTCGCGAGGCGGGGTTTTATTTCAAATTTTAGAGTTCGTTTGTACTAAAAGATATGGCTGAGAAACGTAATATATTTCTAGTAGGTCCCATGGGGGCCGGAAAGAGCACAATTGGTCGCCACATTGCAGACCAACTGCACCTTGAGTTTTATGACTCGGATAACGAAATCGAGCGCCGCACCGGTGCCGACATTGCTTGGGTATTTGATATCGAAGGCGAAGATGGTTTCCGTCGTCGTGAAGAAGCGGTGATCACAGATCTAACCGAGCTTCAGGGTATCGTATTAGCAACAGGTGGTGGCTCAGTAGTCAGTAAAGAAGTACGCAACAAACTGTCTGCTCGCGGTATTGTGGTATACCTTGAGACCCCAATCGAAAAACAGGTTGCCCGCACCCAGCGTGATAAACGACGTCCGCTACTGCAAACAGAAGAAGCGCCGCAGCATGTGTTGGAGCGTCTAGCCGAAGAGCGCAACCCGCTGTATCAAGAAATCGCCGACTTTGTTGTGCGTACCGATGAGCAGAGTGCGAAAGTTGTGGCTAACCAAATCATCGAGAAGCTTAACTTCTAAATATCCCAAGGAGAATTGCGCATGCTGGAACTCAATGTTGAACTTGGTGAGCGCAGTTATCCCATCTTTATTGGTAACGAGTTAATACAAGACGGTGCGCGCCTGCAGCAATATGTAGGCGAGCGACGCGCGGTAATCGTTACCAATGAAACCATAGCACCTCTCTACCTGGACACCCTGATTGCCAGCTTGGCAGATAAGGATCTTCTTGTCTTCGTAATGCCCGACGGTGAGCAATACAAAACATTGGAATGGTTTGAGCGCCTCAATGCCTTTTTGTTAGAGCACAACTGTGGCCGCGATACCATTTTGCTGGCCTTGGGTGGCGGGGTTATTGGTGACCTGACCGGTTTTGTTGCTGCCTGTTATCAGCGCGGCGTACCTTTTGTGCAGATCCCTACCACCTTGTTGTCGCAAGTGGATTCATCCGTAGGCGGTAAAACCGCGGTTAACCACCCCTTGGGCAAGAATATGATCGGTGCCTTTTATCAGCCTCAGGCAGTGTTTATCGATACCGCTGCGCTGGCCACCTTACCGGCCAAGGAATTTGCCGCCGGTATGGCCGAGGTGATTAAATACGGCTTGATCTACGACCTTGATTTGTTCGAGTTACTTGAGCGTAATGTTGAAGAGATCAAGGCCTTGGATGCTCAGCTATTGCCAAGGGTGATACAGCGTTGCTGTGCCATTAAGGCGGAGATAGTAGCGGCGGACGAAAAAGAAGCCGGGCTTAGGGCCTTGCTTAATTTAGGTCATACTTTTGGTCATGCTATCGAAGCTGAAATGGGCTACGGCGCCTGGCTTCACGGAGAAGCGGTCGCGGTCGGTATGGTGCTGGCAGCACAACTGGCACACAGCCGAGGCAAGCTAAGTAGTGCCGAGGTTGAGCGTATTATTGCCTTGCTCAAAGCCTATGATCTACCATTGCAAATCCCAGATGAAATGACCCCAGCGCAGTTTCTTGCCCATATGCGCAAGGACAAAAAAAACAAAGCGGGACGCATTCGCTTTATTCTGCCTAGCCAATTTGGACGTTGTGAATTGGTTGATGATGTCAGCGACGCCGAGCTAGAAACCCTGCTCACACGCTAATACAATCGCTCCTCCTGCCTGTGGCCTATAATGGTCAGCACCAATAAGAAGGTGCAGTGCGCCTTATCATAGTGCCGTTAAAGGCCGGCATGTGCTTACCTGGGCTCAGGCCGTGTCTAAGAATGAACTAACCTCTTAGTTGGCGGCGATACGCATACTAATTGGCGAGGCCCAGCGCTAAGGTAAACAAATAGCGCAGATAAAAGGGGAGATAAACTCGCAACAGTCCCCTGAATTGCGGTAGAATTTGGCTTTGACCCCGGTATTTACATTTACCCTTGTGGTGCACCGGGAGTGAGATAATAATTAAAGATGAGCTAGTAGAATAGATGCAAAAGAAAACCCGTGCTTTCCTGAAATGGGCGGGCGGCAAATACAGTTTGGTCGAAGATATCGCCAAACGTTTAGATCAAGCTCAGGAGCTCACCGGCAGCTCTGCATCTACGCTCGTTGAACCCTTTGTTGGCGCCGGCTCGGTGTTTCTAAATACCAATTTTAAGCATTACGTGCTTAACGATATCAATGCGGATCTAATCAACCTCTATAAAGAATTAGCCCATGCGCCTGATGAGTTTATCAGTGATGCGCGTAAGCTGTTTTGCGAGCTTAATAATGACGCCGATGTCTATTATGGCTTGCGGGCTCGCTTTAACGAAAGTCGCGATGCCTACGAACGCGCCATCCTATTCCTCTATATGAATCGTCATGGTTACAATGGCTTGTGCCGTTATAATCTTAAAGGCATTTTTAATGTGCCTTTTGGAAAATATAAAAAGCCTTATTTCCCCGAAGCGGAAATGTATTTCTTTGCTGAAAAGGCACAGCAAGCCACCTTTACCTGTTTAAGCTATCGCGATGTCTTTGCTTCATTACCGCAAGATGCCGTGGTTTATTGCGATCCTCCCTATGTGCCGCTGAGTAAAACCGCATCCTTTACCAGCTACGCCAAAGGCGGTTTTAACCTGGACGACCAAGCGAACCTGGCCAACTTGGCAGAGCAGGCCGCGGGTGAACAGCAAACTTCGGTACTGATCTCTAACCACGATACCTTATGGACCAGAAAGATCTATGAGCAGGCGGATATTGATGTGCTCAAGGTAAAGCGCACCATCAGCCCTAAGGGGAATGGTCGCAATAAGGTCAATGAATTGATGGCTATGTATTTATCCGGTCGCCAATACCAGTTGAACCAGGCCAAACACGGCTAGGACAAAAATAACAAACAGGGCGATGGCGAGGGCGATAATGATCTTGGGGTTATGATTGCTGAAGTCTTGTTGACGTTTGGCGTCGCTTTGTACACCAAAAAAGGCCGCGACCACAGTTTGAATTTGTGACCACATAAGAATTCCTGCCTAGTAGGAAGTATTAGAGAATTGTCGGGCGCTTTCCTTGTTGTCGTTACGGCTAAGTAATTCCAACAAGTCTAAATAATGAAATTGGGCACTGCGGCTGTCGCCGGCAAACCAAGCAAACCAAGATTGTTCACCATCAGGATTAGCACAGTCTTGAGTTTGTTCGCCGTACGCATTGGTATCACAAACGCATTGGCTATAGGTTTCAGAGTTAAGAGATGAGCCAGATTGGATAGCAAAAGTGCCAACAATCATAGCAGTAGTTGCAACGCCTGCTAACAACGCATGTTTTTTCAGCACTAACAACATATCCCTCTCCGATCCTTAACTAGTCACTAGAGCTTACGCAAAGTTGTTTAAAAAAACAACTGAACTTTTAAAAATAATTAAACTTTTTACTTTAAAAACAAGGGTGTAATGTTTAATTTATGTTAACGGTTGGGCTTTAACGTTTTGTTTCTAAATAATTCGTCGGGATCGATGAAAAACCTCGCAAAAATAAACATACGCTAACAACTATGCGTATTTTTCGTTAAAGTATAGGCCCCGTTCAAAGGAGCAGTATTATGAAAGACTACCTGATCGCGCCCTCGATCCTTTCCGCCGACTTTGCCCGTCTTGGTGAAGACGTAGAGCGAGTTATTTCCGCCGGCGCCGATGTGGTGCATTTTGATGTGATGGATAATCACTATGTGCCGAACCTGACGTTTGGTCCCATGGTGTGTAAGGCGCTTAGAGATTATGGCATCACGGCACCTATTGATGTGCACCTGATGGTGAAGCCGGTCGACAGCCTGATCCCTGAATTTGCCAAGGCTGGTGCCAGCATTATTACCTTCCACCCCGAGGCCAGCGAGCATGTGGATCGTACCCTGGCTCTGATCAAGGAGCATGGTTGTCAGGCAGGTCTGGTATTTAACCCGGCGACACCGCTGCATATTATTGAGCATGTTATTGATAAGCTGGATGTTATCTTATTAATGTCAGTTAACCCTGGGTTTGGCGGCCAGAGCTTTATTCCTCATACCTTGGAAAAGCTTAAGCAGGTACGTGCCATCATAGATGCCAGTGGTCGTGATATTCGACTTGAGGTCGACGGTGGTGTGAAGGTGGATAATATTGCCGAAGTGGCGGCCGCCGGTGCCGATATGTTTGTAGCCGGTTCGGCTATTTTTAGTCAACCCGACTATCAGGTAGTCATCGAGCAGATGCGCAGCGAACTCGCCAAGGTTGCTCAGTGAAATACCAGGCGCTGATATTTGATCTTGATGGCACCCTGGTCGACAGCGTGCCGGATATGTACATAGCGGTGAACCTGATGCTTACCGATCTGGCTCGACCGGTGATCTCTCACGCCATGGTCAGCCAGTTTGTCGGTAATGGCATAGAGCAGCTAGTGGTGCGTGCGCTCAGTGGTGATATGGAGCCCAATCCGTTGCTAACGGAGCAGGAGATTAGCCGTGCCAACGAGCTGTTCTGCCACCATTATCTTGCGGTGTTGGGCCAGTATTCGCAGCTTTACCCCCATGTTGAAACTGTATTGGCGGCCTTTGCGGCTACGCCCAAGGCTCTGGTCACCAACAAGGCCCGATGTTTTACCGAGGCTTTATTGCAACAGCTGGGTATTGCCAGTCATTTTCAGGTGATTGTGTGTGGCGATGATGGTAAGAAAAAACCTTCGCCCGAGCCCTTGTTAAAGGCTTGCCAGCAGCTTGGTGTCGAACCGGCTCAAGCCTTGATGATCGGCGACTCGAAATCGGATCTGCTGGCGGCACAAGCAGCGGCCATGGATGCCCTGGCTTTGAGCGGCGGTTATCACCAGGGGGAAGACCTGCGCCAGTACAATCCAGAGTACCTCTGTGACCAATTCTTAGATATAATCACCGCCATTAATCGATAAGCAATAAAGGAACATCATGAGTAAACCAGTAGTGTTAAGCGGCATTCAGCCAACAGGTGGTATGACAATCGGCAATTATGTTGGCGCCATTAACCAGTGGCTTAGCTTGCAAGAGCATCATGAAAGTTACTTTATGCTGGTTGACCTGCATGCCATCACCATTCGCCAAGAGCCGGAAGTATTACGCTCGCGTGTGCTTGATGGTGTGGCCCTTTATGCGGCTTGTGGTATCGACCCGGAAAAAGCAGCGTTATTCGTGCAATCTCAGGTGCCTGAGCATGCGCAGCTGGCCTGGGTGTTGAACTGCTACGCGCAAATGGGCGAACTTAACCGCATGACACAGTTCAAGGATAAGTCGGCCAAGCACGCCAACAACGTCAATGTCGGCCTGTTTGCCTATCCTGTGTTACAGGCGGCCGATATCCTTCTGTATCAGGCGGATCAGGTGCCGGTAGGTGAAGACCAAAAGCAACACTTGGAGCTGACCCGAGATATCGCCACGCGCTTTAACAACCTTTATGGTGAAGTATTTAAGCTGCCAGAGCCTTATATTCCTGAGTTTGGTGCCCGTGTAATGAGCTTGCAGGATCCATTGAAGAAGATGTCCAAGTCGGACGAAAACCCAAATGGTTACATCATGCTTCTGGACGAGCCGAAGAAGATCGAGAAAAAGCTGAAAAAAGCGGTGACAGACTCTGACGAGCAGGCACGTATTTACTTTGATCGTCAGGAAAAGCCGGGCGTATCAAACTTGTTGACCTTACTGTCGGTAGCAACCAAGCGTTCTATCGATGATCTAGTGCCTGAGTACGAAGACAAGATGTATGGTCACCTGAAGAAGGACACCGCCGATGCCGTGGTAGCCATGATTGAGCCTATTCAACAGCGCTTTAAAGAGATCCGTGCGGATCAGGCGTTGTTGGATCAGATCATGCGCAGCGGCGCTGAGAAAGCCAGAGCGAAGGCAGCGCCGACATTAAAAGCAGTGTACGACGCACTTGGCTTTATTCCGCGTCCTTAAGCGTTAGGGCAGAAATAGACTAATCCAAAGCCAAGCGTGTAAATGCTTGGCTTTTTAGTGGAAGATTCCATGTTATTAATGATCGACAACTACGACTCATTTACCTTTAACTTGGTGCAGTATTTCCAGCGTCTTGACCAGGAAGTCTTGGTTAAGCGCAACGATGAATTGACCCTGGCCGATATTCAAGCGCTTAAACCCGAGCATATAGTACTGTCGCCCGGACCATGCAGTCCCAATGAGGCGGGTATTTCCCTTGATCTGGTGCGCCGTTTTCAGGGCAGTATTCCTATTCTTGGTGTTTGCCTGGGACATCAAACCATAGCCCAGGCCTTAGGCGCTCAAGTGGTGCGTGCCAGAGAGGTTATGCATGGTAAAACTTCTGTGATACGTACTACACAGCAGGGCGTTTTTGCCGGATTAGACGAGCGCATTGAGGTGTGTCGTTATCATTCCTTGGTGGTGGCCCCGGAAACCTTACCAGCCGAGCTGAAAATTACCGCTTGGACCGAGAATGAGCAGGGTGAGATGGATGAAATCATGGGCTTATTGCATACCGATAAGGCCTTAGAAGGGATTCAGTTTCACCCGGAAGCCATTCTTACCCAGCACGGGTTGGACATGCTAAAGCACTTTATCGAGCGAAATTAACGCTCAGAATATAGCAACTCAGCAGGCGCACTTTCTTCAAGTCTAAAGGCGTAGATTATTAGCGCTAATGTGAGTACTAACTTACATCTCTTTATTAAAGAAGACATTGAAGCTTAAGCCTGTGCTTTATTACTTCGCTTAGGTAAGCCGTCATAGTTCAGCGGCGTGGCCAAAACTCTGGTGCAGGCCTATGGCTCTTGCCAGAACCATTGGTTGTAGCAGATGAACGGCGGTTATGCTGTGGCTCTCTTGGTCTGCAAAATCCTCAACTTACCCCTTGATATGGTATCGATTTAGGTACTTTCACCCAGCAAACTGATGCAAAATAAGCCGTTGCTGAAAATATTTTGTAAATTTTTTACGTATATTCATTCAAATACTGTTCAGTATGTGCTTTGACGGCGGCAACTCATGCCATATGGCTTCTTTATTAATGGCGCTAAAATAGTTATTCACTCAAGGTGAAAATCTACCCTCAATGCCTGTGTTTACGGGGTCTGCATGAAAGCTTTGCATGAGACTTTACGGGTTTTTTCTGAAATAATGATGTTATTCATGTAGTGCTTTGTCCGTCGCCTTAATGGCGGATTTCATAGCCTTGTTAAGAGTGTTGCACTAGCTTTAAGGTCCCCAGACCTGTACTTGGTACCCACTTTTAACGCCATACTCAATGAGGAAAGAAAATGACAGTTAATCGCGCTTTATTTGATGAAGTAATGGTTCCTAACTACAACCCATCGGATGTGATCCCGGTACGCGGCGAAGGTGCTCGTGTATGGGACCAGCAAGGCCGTGAGTTTATCGACTTTGCCGGTGGTATTGCGGTTAACTGTTTGGGTCATTGTCATCCAGCGCTAGTTACGGCATTAAAAGAGCAGGGCGAGAAACTTTGGCACCTGTCGAATATCTGGACCAATGAGCCGGCACTGCGCCTGGCGAAGAAAATGACCGACGCGACCTTTGCCGAGCAGGTTTATTTTGCCAACTCGGGTGCGGAAGCTAACGAAGCGGCACTAAAGCTTGCTCGTCGCTGGGCCCTAGATAACTTCGGTGCACAAAAATCAAAAATCATCGCCTTTAACCAAGGCTTCCACGGTCGTACCTTCTTTACCGTAACCGTGGGTGGCCAGGCTGCTTATTCAGACGGTTTCGGTCCTAAGCCGGGTGATATTGTGCATTGTGATTACAACGACCTGGAAGCATTCAAGTCATTGATCGATGACAACACGTGTGCGGTTATGATGGAGCCATTGCAAGGTGAAGGCGGCATCATTGCTCCTGAAGCTGATTTCGTTAAGGGCGTACGTGAGTTGTGCGATAAGCACAATGCACTGCTTATTTTCGATGAAGTACAAACAGGTGTTGGCCGTACCGGTGAGCTTTATGCTTATCAGGGTCTGGGTGTAACTCCAGATATCATGAGCTCGGCTAAAGCCTTGGGCGGCGGCTTCCCTATCGGTGCCATGCTGACCACTAAAGAGATTGCCAAGCACCTTAAGCCGGGTACGCACGGTTCAACCTACGGCGGTAACCCGCTGGCGTGTGCGGTAGCCGAAGCGGCTTTCGACACTATCAATGACCCTGCGGTATTAGCAGGCGTAAAAGAAAAAGAAGCGCTATTTAAGCAACTTCTAAATGACATCAATGCTAAGTACGATGTTTTCAGTGATGTGCGTGGTAAAGGCTTGCTTATCGGTGCAGTAGTGAACGATAAGTTCAAGGGTCGTGCCCGTGAATTCCTGGTTGCCAGCATGGAACAAGGTTTGATGTCGCTTGTGGCCGGTGCCGATGTGGTACGTTTTACACCGTCATTGGTGATCAGCGAAGAAGAGATTCGTGAAGGCATGGCACGCTTTGAAAAAGCGGTTGCCAGCCTAGTTTAAGCACTTCACCACGGCGCTCTGTCTAACTACTAGAACGCCGGTCAATTTGAAGTTTGGCGCTGCATGGCGCGGCGCCAGGCTTGTTATGGTTTAACCTTTAGGGAGTAAGCGGATCTATGATGGTTCTTCGCCCAATCCGACAACAAGATTATCAAGAGCTGCTCGTTATCGCCGAGGAGTCGGGGCATGGTTTTACCTCGCTGCCACTGAATGAAGAGTTGTTGCAGAATAAGATCACCCGTTCTATTGAATCCTTCGCCAAGCCGACAGCAAAAGCCGGTGATGAAGGCTACTTGTTTGTTCTTGAAGATAGCGAAACCGGTGAAATCGCCGGTACCTGTGGCATTGAAGCTGCGGTGGGTTTAGATGATGCATTTTATCACTACCACCTTTCCAAAGTGATCCACTCGTCTCGCACCTTAGGTGTGTACAAGGCGGTTGATATTCTAACCCTGTGTAACGATTACACCGGCGCCACCGAACTTTGTACGCTGTTCCTGAAGGAAAAATATCGGCAAAAATTTAATGGCAAGTTACTGTCTAAATCGCGTTTCTTGTTTATTAACCAGCACCGTGAGCGTTTTGCTGACACAGTGATCGCCGAAATGCGTGGTGTATCCGACGAGCAGGGCAGCAGTCCGTTTTGGCAGTGGCTTGAAGAGCACTTTTTCAGCATGGACTTCCCCACCGCGGATTACCTGACCGGCATAGGCCAGAAGGTCTTTATCGCCGAATTGATGCCGAAATACCCGATTTACGTAAACCTGCTGAGCAAAGAAGCGCAGCAGGTTGTAGGCCAGGTTCATACCAATACGCGTCCAGCCATTGAATTGCTTAAAAGCGAAGGCTTTACCTTTAACGGCTATGTCGATATTTTCGATGCCGGTCCTACGGTGGAAGCCAAGGTCGACAATATCCGCACCGTTATCAACAGTGGCCTGCGCACCGTAGTGATAGGTGAGAGCCAGGGCGACAACGCGGTGATGGTGGCCAATCAGAACATTGAAGATTACCGTGCCCTGGTGGTTGAGGTGGATCTAGATGGTGGCGATGACGCCGAAATTATTTTAACGCAAAGCACCGCCGATGCGCTCAAAGTACAGAGCGGCGACCAGGTGTGCGTGGCAGCATTATAAGGAGTCATATTTATGTCTCATCCAGCACAATTTATTAATGGTCAATGGCTTGCAGGTCAGGGCCATGCAGTTAGCTCGGTAAACCCTGCTAACAACGAACAGCTTTGGCAGGCCAACAGCGCCACCGCCGAGCAGGTAAATGACGCCGTTGTAGCGGCGCGCAATGCTTTTATCCCTTGGTCGGATAAAACCTTTGCCGAGCGTCTGGCTGTAGTTCAGGCCTTCGCCGAGCAGCTGAAGGCGAACAGCGAAGAAATGGCGGTAATTATCGCCCAGGAAACCGGTAAACCTTTATGGGAAACGCGCACTGAAGCCGCCGCCATGGTGGGCAAGGTAGCGATTTCAGAAAAAGCTTACCAAGAGCGTACCGGCACGGTAGAAAATGCCATGCCAGTGGGTAAAGCCGTTATTCGTCACCGTGCCCACGGTGTAGTAGCTGTGTTTGGTCCTTATAACTTCCCAGGTCACCTGCCTAACGGTCACATAGTACCGGCGCTTTTAGCGGGTAATACCGTGGTGTTTAAACCTTCTGAGCTGACTCCGGCAGTAGCCGAGTTTACTTTGAAACTATGGCAACAAGCGGGTCTGCCTGATGGTGTGCTTAACCTGGTTCAGGGTGAAGTTGAAACCGGTAAGGCTTTGGCCTCACACCCGGGTATCGACGGTCTATTCTTTACCGGTTCATCACGTACAGGTCATATCCTGCATGAGCAGTTTGCCGGTCAGCCGGGTAAAATCCTGGCTTTGGAAATGGGTGGTAACAACCCGCTTATCGTTAAAGATGTCAGCGATATCAAGGCGGCGGTGCACGATATTATTCAGTCGGCCTTTATTTCCAGCGGCCAGCGTTGTACCTGTGCGCGTAAGCTTTTCTTGCCTGAAGGCGAGTTGGGTGATGCTATTTTGGCGCAACTGCTAACGGCCACTAAAAACATCAAGGTTGGCGACTATGATGCCGCCGAGCAGCCGTTTATGGGTTCTATGATCTCCGAAGCAGCAGCCAAGGGCATGGTGGCGGCGCAGCAACAGCTTGTTGAGCTAGGTGCTCAGCCATTGCTGGAACTGACGCACACTGCAGGCACAGGTTTTGTTACTCCGGGTATTATCGAGTGTACCTCGGTACAAGACTTCCCGGATGACGAGCATTTTGGCCCGCTGCTTAAGGTATTCCGTTACAGCGACTTCGATAGCGCCATCGAGAAAGCCAATGAAACCGCTTATGGTCTGTCTGCCGGCCTACTGGGTGATAACGAAGCGGACTATGAATACTTCCTGCGTCGTATTCGTGCCGGTATCGTCAACTGGAACCGTCCTATCACAGGTGCGTCAAGTGCGGCGCCATTTGGTGGTATTGGCGCCTCTGGTAACCACAGAGCCAGCGCCTACTATGCCGCGGACTATTGCGCTTACCCGGTAGCCTCGGTAGAGCTGGAGCAGCTGACCCTGCCGGACACGCTTAGCCCGGGCTTAAGCCTGGACTGATCAGCTCTTGTGGATAAAAAAGCAGCTTAGGCTGCTTTTTGTCTTTAGGTGACTCGGGAGCTGCGCGTTTTTATCGATGAAGTTGCCAGTTTGGTAAAAAACTATTCGATAACGCCATGGCATCAGTGGCTCAATAACCGCTCGTCCTGCGCATGAGCGCAATTATCGCAGCGGGAATAAATGCAGGTTTGCATCATCGGCGTGCTGCTTTACAATCGCTGAGATTTTAATTTAAACAACGAGGTTTACATGCAAGCAAACGTAAAGTGGGTTGAGGGCGACACCTTTATCGGTACTTCACATTCTGGCCATAACGTGGTGTTTGATACTGGCAGTGATCCTAAGGCGCCGTCGCCGATGGAAATGGTGTTAATGTCGGCGGGTGCATGTTCATCGGTGGACGTGGTTAGCATTCTAAAAAAGGCGCGTCAGCAGGTAAGTGGTGTGCAGGTGCAGCTAAGCGGTGAGCGTGCCGAGACAACACCTCGCGTGTTTACAAAGATTAATTTGCACTTTATCGTTACCGGTACCGAGGTGAGCGAGAAGCATGTTGAGCGTGCCGTAGCCCTGTCTGCGGATAAATATTGCTCGGTGGCGATTATGCTGGAAAAGTCGGTGCAAATAACCCATAGTTTTGAAGTACAAGAAATCGTTTAAAAAGTACTTTTTAAGGGAGCCAAATTGGGCTAAAATCCGCCCTCTTTTTTGAGTCCCTGAGTGACTTTTGTGACTAGGTTTGAGGTTGGTTTATAGTGAACAAGCCCTTTGATAAAATTAAGCTTCATGGTTTCAATAACTTAACCAAAAGCTTAAGTTTTAGTATTTACGATATTTGCTATGCGAAAACAGAGCAACAACGTAAAGAATACATTGAATATATTGATGAGCAATACAGTGCTGATCGTCTTACGGACATTCTTGGTGAAGTCGTTGACATTATTGGCGCCAATATCCTTAATGTTGCCCGTCAGGATTATGACCCTCAAGGGGCCAGTGTAACTATTCTGATCTCGGAAGAGCCGGTAGACGAACAGAGCTTTGACAGCGAAGAAACGCCGGGGCCATTACCCGAGTCTGTGGTTGCGCACCTGGATAAAAGCCATATTTGTGTGCACACCTACCCAGAGTCGCACCCGCATGATGGTATTTGTACCTTCCGTGCCGATATCGAAGTATCAACCTGTGGCATTATTTCGCCACTAAAAGCGTTGAACTTCCTGATCCACTCGTTGGAATCGGACGTGGTAACTATTGACTACCGTGTGCGTGGTTTTACCCGTGACGTTAACGGTGTTAAGCATTATATCGACCATGCCATTAATTCTATTCAGAATTACATGACTGATGATACCAAAGAGCTGTATCAGATGATGGACGTGAATGTGTACCAGGAGAACCTGTTCCACACCAAGATGATGCTTAAAGAAACGGATTTAAATACTTACCTGTTCGGTGTAACTACCGATGAGCTTGAAGAAAGCGAGCAGGAAGAAATTCGTGAGCGTTTAAACCGCGAGATCCAAGAGATCTTCTACGGTCGCAACCTGCCAGAAGCTTAATCCTTTAAGCTTTATTAGCGCCGGCTAGATGGGTAAATCTGCTGGCGCTAAATGTTCTAAAGCCCGCTTTTTCACTAACAATTCTTTGATCAGCGGCGTTAATAATAACTCCATTGCCAAACCCATCTTACCGCCGGGCACCACAAGTGTGTTCATTCGCGACATAAAGCTGCCATCTATCATCTGCAAAAAGTAGGGGAAGTCGACGCTGTCGATGCCGCGAAAACGGATCACCACAAAACTTTCGTCCAGCGATGGAATGTCCTTGGCACTAAAAGGGTTGGAAGTATCCACAGTAGGCACGCGCTGAAAGTTAATATGAGTGCGCGAGAACTGTGGGGTGATATGGTTTACGTAATCATCCATGCTGCGCAGTATGGAGTCCATCACCGCCTCTCGGGAGTGTCCACGCTCCGAGGTATCGCGGATCAGCTTTTGTATCCACTCAAGGTTGATGATGGGCACCATGCCAATCAGGAGGTCGACATGCTTGGCCACATCATGTTCTTCATCCACCACACCACCGTGTAAGCCTTCGTAGAACATCAAATCTGTACCGCTTTCTAAATCCTGCCAAGGTGTGAAGGTGCCCGGAAGTTGGTTGTAGGGCACGGCTTCATCAAAGGTATGCAGATAACGACGCACCTTGCCGCTGCCGGTTTCGCCATAGTTGGTAAACAGCTTTTCGAGGGCGGCAAAATCATTGGCTTCACGACCAAAATAACTGATATGACGACCTTGTTGCTCTGCTTCGCGTATTTTCTTATCCATCTCGGGGCGGGTATAGCGGTGGAAGCTATCGCCTTCGATAAAGGCGGCGTTGACGTCCAGGCTGCGGAAAATATGCTTAATGGCATTGGTGGTGGTGGTAGTGCCCGCACCTGAAGAACCGGTAATCGCGACAATGGGATGTTTGGCCGACATAAGATTAATCGTTTGTTAACTCAAATACCCTTTATAAAGGGGCTTCCATGTTAAATCAAGGCGCGGTTTGCCCTAAAGGGATTTCACGCTAGTATAGAAGGGCAAATTTAAGAGCAAAAATAAGAACGAAAACAATAATGAAATTAACGACTTTAAAGGTATTAAGCTTGCTGTGTTGCAGCCCGCTGGCCTTGGCCCAGAGCCAAATCCTGCTGTTGCAACACGATGAGCAGGGACAAGCCGAAGTGCTGGCGGTGAGCGAGCGCGGGACTTACAGCAATCAACCGGCGATAAGTAAAGCTGGCGTCTACTACAGTTATGAAATCGGCACTGATAAGCAGGCACAAAAGGAGATCTTCTTTTACGACTTCGCCACCCAAGACCGCCGTAATATCAGTAACACCCCAGCTTACAGCGAATATTCGCCAACCTTGGTGCCAGGTTTAAACGCCTTATCGGCCGTGGTGGTTGAACCCGATGCCAGCCAAAAGCTTTGGTCTTACCCCTTGGGTGAGTCGGCGCCGAGCACACGCATCCTGGATAACAGCCTGACCATAGGTTATCACGCTTGGGGAGCACGGCAGGACTTGCTGGTGTTTGCTCTTGGTGAGCCGCACAGCGCCAAATATTTTAATCTGGCCGAGCCGGAAAAAATCCATCATGTGGCGGATAATCCGGGTCGTGGCTTTAGCTATAACCCGGTGCTGGGCGTCTTCACCTTTACCCAGCAGCAGGACTTGCAAAACTGGTTTAGCAGCTTTGCCCCAGACACGAAAACCGTGACCCAGCTGTTTCGTTTGCCACAAGGAGTGCAGGACTATACCTGGGTGACGGATAAGAGCATAGCTTATGCCTACGGCGGGCGGGTATATCAAAAGCAGTTACAGAGCGCCAAAGCGGCTACCCTGTGGCATGACTTAAGCGAATACTGTGCAGGAAATATCACCCGACTGAGCTATTTGCCCGAGGGCGATAAGCTGGCTTTTGTCTGTGAGGATAAGGCGCCCTAGTTAGCTGCGGGCGCAGAAGCGCTGCCAATGGCTATGAGCATTCACTATGCGTACCCCGCGAACAATTTTTTGCAGGGTGCGCAGATCGGCAAAATCATCTTCGGGGTAGTCTTTTAGCCCCATCAGATAATAAAAGCCGGGTTTGCAGCCAAGCTGCATGGCGCTGATGCGAATGCTTTGCTCAAAGTTAAGGCGCAAACTGCTGAGCGCGGTTTTATGACCTTGTTGATCCACGGTCGGCAGATGGCATTTTTGCATATACCCAGCGCGTTCGCCCTCACCAGAGAACCAAATACGGGCCTTTTCACTGTAACGCCCTGACTTTGATGGTAAGTCGAATAATAAGCGGCTGTGCTGCTGCGTTTTGACGAAATCGACATACTCGCTCAGGCCAGAGGCAAACAAATGCGGGTGGATGGGGATTTTACGAGCCTTGATCTTGCCATGGGTGTGCAGGTGTAAAACCGGTATAGTGCTGGTGATATCGACATCACCCAGTTCTAAGGAAGCGAGTTCATCGCTAAAACCACCGCTGTAATAGGCCAGCAGCGGCAGCCAAAAATGCCAATGCTTGGGCTGCTCGCGCGCTTGCTTGTCATCGCCATAAATATACCCGGAAAACAGGGTATGTAACTCCATACTGGAAAAGGGCCGCCGGCCTAAATGGGTCTTCACTAGGTATTAATCGGTTAGTGCGCTCACCAAGGACTTGGCCGACAGCTCGGTGCAGACCTGATTATCCCAGTTGATACCCACCATAACATTATCGTCAATTAACTGAGGAGCGAAGTCCTCAAGCACTTCATCGAGGGGCAATGAGAAAGGGCTAAACCCTTGCCAGTCACCTGTGCATTGCGCCTGAGCCAGCTCTTCACTGTGCCACATAAGCAATACATCCTGGTTGTCATCATAGGCGGAGCTGACCGAGGCAATACCGCCATCATCACTGCCGAGCAACCAGATCTCTTTGCTTTGTTGCACCTGGTCGCAAAATAGCTCCCACTGCGATTCAATTTCAATGTCGTCATGTGCCATCTTAATTATCCCTGTCTTGGATCCGTTGCTTGTGCTTGTGGTGATGTTTTCTGGGCTTGCCAAAAAGCCATGAGTGCCGGGTAAGGCGTTACATCATGTAGCTCTCTAAATTGTAGCCAATCAAGTAGACAAAACAGGCTGGCGCATACGTAGCTATGCTGTATAGCCGCTACCTGTTGCTCTAGGGCATCAAGGCACAGGGCGATACGCTGTTTTTGCAAGTCGAAAAATAAGTGTTCTTCATTGGTGTCAAAGCCGGAGCGCTGGCTTAACAGCAGCTCTATGGCCGAGTCATTGGCGGCATTGATAACCGTGAGTTGATTGCGCTCATCCCAACTCATGCTGGGCAGTTTAAAGTGCGCACTTAGGTATTCGTACACCACATTGGAGTCGTAAATGACCTGTTCGCCATCGACCAAAAAGGGAATTTTAGCCACTGGACTGTGAGCCAAAAGGAATTTTCTGCCATCGGGCGAAAAAATATCAAGGTGTTGAAAAGAAACCGCTAGATTGTGCTGTTCACACCAGATGCGTAAGCGACGAGCGAAAGGAGACGTGTTGGAGCCATACAGTTGCATTGCCAAACCTGCCGTAAGCGTGAGTCTGTGTTCGAGAGCTCAAACATAACAGGCTTGGCGGTCAATGCAACTGAAATTTAAAGGAATTAATCGCTACGACTGGTAACCTCAAGAAGGTGATAGCCGAACTGGGTTTGCACCGGGCCCTGAACTACATTAAGAGGGGCCGAAAATACCACTTTATCAAATTCTGGCACCATCATACCCGGGCCAAATTCACCGAGGGCACCGCCATCTTGCGAACTTGGACACATGGAATGCAACTTTGCTAATTCTGCAAAATCAGCGCCTTGCTCAATTTGTTCCTTCAGATCAAGACACAGGGCCTCGTTGTCTACCAGTATGTGACGCGCACTTGCCAATGTCATATTTACTCTCCATATCTTCTTTATAATCAATGAGACAAGACTAGCTTGCTAGCCCTGAGTTGGCCACCGTAATTGTGTTAAAGTTTAGTCTTTGTGAGCGAGAGCTTGTTCAATTGCCTTGGTGAGTTCGCTCGACAGCGGCTTGGTACGGCTGTTAAAGCGTTGTACCTGCTGTCTATCCTTGCTCACCAGATATTTGTAAAAGTTCCAATTGGGCGAGCTGGTTTTCTTGTTGAGGTATTGAAATACCGGATGGGCATCTGAGCCACGCACCGACACCGGCGCCATCATGGTAAAGGTCACGCCATAATTGATAAAGCAGACCTTGGCAGTGTCTTTTTCCTCATCTTCTTCTTGGAAAAAATCATCGGAAGGGAAGCCCAAAATCACCAGCCCCTGGTCTTTGTATTTTTGATGCAGCTGTTCGAGCTCTTTAAATTGGGGTGTAAAGCCGCAATTACTGGCGGTGTTGACTATCAGCAAGGGCGAGTCTTTAAACTGGCACAGGTTGATGCTTTGCTCGGAGCGCAGTTTGCGCACCTGGATATCGGTAAAGTCGCCACATTCCTGGTTGTCATTGGCATAAGCCAGGCTCGTAGCCAATAAGAATAAGCTGGCGAGAAATAATTTAAACATGTTCGTTCTCAAGTTATTGTTAGTTTTAATATATAGGTTAGTATCGGCACATTAGATCACCCAGCTTGTGGCTGAAATATGTTTGTACCTGCACAGATTGAAGACTTACCCAGTATAGTCGCCATTTATAATCAAACCATCCCCAGTCGCATGGTGACCGCCGACACCGAGTTGGTGAGCGTTGAGTCGCGTCGAGAGTGGTTTCTATCCCATAACGATAAACGTCCCATCTATGTTTACAAAGACGGTGACAAGGTGGTGGGCTGGTTGAGCTTTAAATCCTTCTATGGTCGTCCTGCCTACGAGCAAACCGTGGAGATCGCAATTTACCTGTGTGAATCGGTGCGCGGTCGCGGATTAGGCAAACTGAGTCTGGCATTTGCCGAGCAGCAGGCGCATCGTTTGGGGGTGACCAATTTGTTGGCCTTTATATTCAGCCATAACATACCGAGCATGCGTTTGTTTAAACAGGCTGGATTTAGCCAGTGGGGCGAGTTGCCTAAGGTGGCGATTATGGATGGTCAGAGTTACAACCTGACCATCCTGGGGAAGTGTCTAGTCGACTAATTTCGCAAAAGGCGTGCCCATGCGGGTGACGGCTTCAGGCACTTGAGTGCTGATAAAGTCGGCCTGATTAGCACCCCAAGCCATTACTACGGTGGAGCCCAGTTTAAAGCGGCCCATTTCTTCACCTTTTTTCAGGTGCACGGCGCGGTCGCCTGTGCTCGGGTAATCCCAACTGAACACGTCTTTACCTGCTGGTGGTGTTACCGTGCCGGCCCAAATGGTTTCTATGCTGGCGACTATGGTGGCGCCGACCAAGACCATGGCAAGGGGCCCTATCTCGGTGTCGAATATGGCTACCACACGCTCGTTACGGGCGAACAGGTTAGGCACGTTTTGCGCCGTTAACGGGTTAACCGAGAATAAATCGCCCGGCACGTAAATCATGCGTTTTAGCGTACCATCGACAGGCATATGAATACGGTGATAATCCTTGGGCGCCAGGTAGATGGTAGCGAACTTACCGCCTAAAAACGGCTGAGCATCCTCGGCCTTACCGCCAAGCAGGGCTTCAAGGCTGTAGTAGTGGCCCTTGGCTTGCACTAATTGACCATCGAGAATATCACCGAGTTGGCTAATGGCGCCGTCCACCGGGTGGGCGACAATGTTTGCATCTTCAGCCAAGGGGCGAATGCCCGGCTTAAGAGGACGGGTGAAGAACTCATTAAAGGTTTGATAATGCTCGGGAGCTTCATGCAATGCTTCGCTCATATCAATTTTATATTGTTTAATAAACAACTTGATAAGGGCAGTGGTTAGTTTACCCGCTTTGGCAGCAGCCAGTTTACCAACCAAACGGGATACGCCGTGTTTTGGCAATGCATATTGAAAAGCAATTTTTACTTTATCTAAGTTCACTGTTTAATTCTCAAAATATTTTTACGAATGGTAGCTAAATCAAGGAGTAAAAACCATAGCCTAATAAACAGGCAAGGCGTTGGCGGCCGTTTCTTGCCGCCGCGGGTTAGCGCTCGGCTTACACTCTTGGATTACGTGCCCCGGCGCGGCTATCTGCCATGGATTCGATAATCCTGTGGTAGTTCTCAAAACGAAACTCGGCAATATCGCCATTTTCCACGGCTTCGCGTAATAAACAGCCAGGATCGTCCAGATGTTTGCAGTCCCTGAACTTACAGCCGCCTAAGAACTGGCGAAACTCTTTAAAACACCAAGCCACACGCTCAGGCTCTAAATGCCATAAACCGAATTCGCGAATTCCCGGTGAGTCAATTAGATTACCGCCGCTGGGCAGGTGATGCAGGCGCGAGACAGTGGTGGTATGTTGCCCTAGGCCGCTGTTAGAGGAGACTTCCTGAGTGAGGATCTCGGCATCGGGCAGCAGGGTATTAACTAGGCTTGATTTACCGACGCCACTTTGCCCCACGAAAATACTGTTTTTATCGACCAGCTCGGCTTTAAGGTGCTCTATGCCTTCACCGCTGTGGCTACTGACCAGATGAATGTCGTAGCCCAGCTCATGATATTCGGCGAGTATTTCCATAAACATATCGCGGTCTTCATCCTCAAGCATGTCGACCTTATTTAACAGCAATACAGGGGCTATGCCCATGTCTTCGCAGGCAACGATATAACGGTCGATAATTTGCGTGCTGAACTCGGGCACCACGGCCGATACCATAAGGATCTGGTCGATGTTGGCGGCCACCACCTTAACGCCATCATAAAAGTCCGGGCGGGTAAGCTGAGAGCGGCGCTCTTCAACCAGTTCCACCACGCCGGCAATATCGCCGTCGCTGACGTTGGCGCGGCGAAACAGCACCTCATCGCCACAGACTAAGCTGGTTACTGTGCGGCGAATATTACAGCGAAGTACATCGCCGTCGGGCGTTTCTATGTCGGCATGTTGGCCAAAACGACTGACCACAACCCCAGGCTCCTGAGCGCCGAGGTTATCGCTATCGAATTCGCTTGTTTGGGTGTCGGCTGAGCTTTCTTTAGCGCGTTGTAAGCGCTTTTGATGATTGGCTCGAATGCGTCGAGCCTGGCCTTTGGACAGTTTTTGCTTTTTTGCCACGCGGTCTCTGTACTTAGCTGGGCTAAACCTTTTTAAAAAAGCTTTAGGTCTATGAGTTAAGCTAATATGATATATCTTATTGCGTTAAACCGAAAGTAAAGCAGGGTTAGGTTGATATGGCTGTGAATGATAAGAATTTAGTGTGGTTGGATTTGGAAATGACGGGGTTGGACCCAGAGCAGGATAGGATCCTGGAAATTGCCACCATAATCACCGACAGCGAACTCAATATCCTGGCTCAGGGCCCGGTTATAGCAATAAAGCAAAGTGATGAGTTACTTGATGGCATGGACCAGTGGTGCACCAACCAACATGGCAAGTCGGGTTTAACGGCGCGATGTAAGGCCAGTGAGGTAACGGAGCAAGAGGCCATGGCTGATACCCTGGCATTTTTAGAGCAGTGGGTACCCAAAGGAGCTTCGCCCTTGTGTGGTAATTCCATCGGCCAGGACCGCCGTTTTCTTGTGCGTTATATGCCTGAGCTTGATAATTACTTCCATTACCGCAGCATTGATGTCAGTACCATCAAAGAGTTGGCGCGACGCTGGCAACCGGAAGTACTTGATAAGGTAAAAAAGCAGGGATCGCACCTGGCACTGGACGATATCAAGGACTCGATCATGGAATTGCAGGTTTATCGTACAGAAATCTTCAAAATTTAAAAAAATCCCAAAAAAGGGCTTGCAAAGAAGGGGCAATCTTGTAGAATCCTGCCCCGCTTAAGACGAACATGAATGTGTTAATTTTGAGCTATATATGAAGCGGCACTAGCTCAGCTGGTAGAGCGCAACCTTGCCAAGGTTGAGGTCACGAGTTCGAACCTCGTGTGCCGCTCCAAATTTTCACTCGTTTAGCTCAACGTTTGAATCTCACTCAGAGCATTTATGAAGCGGCACTTGCTCAGCTGCTAAATTGCAAAGCCGCAACCTCAGGTTGCGACCAGCGATAAAACAAAGAGCGACCTATGAAGCGGCACTAGCTCAGCTGGTAGAGCGCAACCTTGCCAAGGTTGAGGTCACGAGTTCGAACCTCGTGTGCCGCTCCAAATTTTCACTCGTTTAGCTCAACGTTTGAATCTCACTCAGAGCACTTATGAAGCAGCATATTTTTGCTTCAGACCTATGAAGCGGCACTAGCTCAGCTGGTAGAGCGCAACCTTGCCAAGGTTGAGGTCACGAGTTCGAACCTCGTGTGCCGCTCCAATTTTACCCATTAAATAAAAATCCCTCTTTTTAACAGCAAAAATTTACCAATGCCTTGTCGTGCGTGGTATTTATAACTTCGAATCCTTAATTGCTCGTCCTAACTAAGCGTCTCGAACTAAGCCTTTTTCAACGGCGCGAACAAGTCGCTGAGTTTTCTTTTGTGTGCTAATCACCTTGACCTCTATGGCTTGTGCTTTTCGTTGTTGCTGCGCTAATGCCCATTGAATATGCTCGCCGACCAAATCATCGACTTCATCTAGCTGCTCCTCAAGGGCTTGCACTATGGCTTGATCATAAGGGGCGTTACCCAGAGCCACGGCAATATTGCGAAGCCAGCGTTGATGACCGATGCGGCGTATCGGGCTGCCTTCGGTATTCTTTAAAAAGGTCGCTTCGTCCCAAGCAAAGAGGGCAAGCAGACTTTTATCGCGTAATTGCGCTCGGGCATGAAAGTCTTGCTCGGCGGTGATTTGGCCATAGCGATTCCAAGGGCAGATTAGTTGGCAATCATCACAGCCATAAATACGGTTGCCCATGGCCTGACGGTACTGCTCGGGGATAGCGCCTTTAAGCTCTATGGTCAGGTAGGAAATACATTTGCGGGCATCGACCACAAAGGGTTCTACTATGGCGCCGGTAGGGCACATGGTCATGCAGGCCACGCAGTTGCCACAGTCCCCTTGGCTGGCTAAGCGCTCGGTGGGGTCATCCACGGGCAGGGGAATATCGACAAACAATTCACCCAAGAAGAACCAGGAGCCGGCCTGCTTATCGATAATTAAGCTGTGTTTGCCGGTAAAACCAAGCCCGGCCTTGGCGGCCAGCTGGCGCTCTAATACAGGAGCCGAGTCGACAAAGGGGCGAAAGCCAAGACTTTCTACCTGCTCGCTGATGCGCTCTCCTAGTTTCTTAATGCGGTTGCGCATAAGCTTATGGTAATCGCGTCCCAGGGCGTAGCGACTAATATAAGCCAGATTTGGGTCTTTCAAGGTTTTGGCAAAGCCTGCATCGGGGGGCAGATAATGCATTTTCAGGGAGATCACCCGCTGCGTGCCCGGTACCAGCTCGTCCGGGCGAGAGCGTTTGGTGCCATGCTCGGCCATAAAGTTCATTTCGCCGTGATACCCTAAATCGAGCCAGCGTCGCAGCTGAGCTTCATGCTGGCGCAAATCGATATCGCAGATCGCCGCGTCGGCAAAACCCAGTTCGCTTGCCCATTGCTTAATTTGCTGGGCTAGTTCAGGATAATTGATAGTGTCTTGAGGCAAAAGTAAACAACCATGTATCTTAACTACAGTACTAATTTACCACAGCAGGCTTATAGCCCCCAACAGTTAAGAGAAAACGAGGCGCATGCGGCCAAGCACTGCGGCATTAGCATGACAGAGCTGATGGCAACCGCTGGTGGCGCTGTAGCGGCCTGGGTGCAGGCCCATTATGCCAATAACCAGCGAGTGCTGGTGCTGGTGGGCAGCGGCAATAATGGCGGCGATGGTTTCGTTGTTGCCGAGCAACTAAGACGTGCCGGTTACTCTGTGCAGGTGTGGCCCCTGTTATCCTTAGCTCACTTGGGAAGCGACGCCATAGAAATGATGCAGCGCTATAAAAATGGCGGTGGTGAGTGCGTGGCCAAGCCCAATTTGCACCAGTTTGAGTTGATCATAGACGGTGTCTTTGGCATTGGTCTGGATCGCCCTCTGAGCCCGGAGCTGCAAGACACCTTTACACATCTTAATGAATTGCGTGCGGTGCGTATTGCCATCGATGTTCCCAGCGGCGTAAATGCCACAAGCGGTGAGGTTTACCCCGGCGCTTTTGCCGCGCACCATACCCTGACCTTTATCGGCTTAAAACAGGGGATGCTCACCGGACGAGCCAAGGCGCAATGTGGCTTACTCTGGTTTGCGCCTTTGGGCGTGGCTCAGGCCTTTGCTCATATCTGTATGCCGAAGGCGCGTCGCCTAATTCATGATGAGATGATGAGAAAACGCCCGCAGCGCCAGCCCTGTGCCCATAAAAATAATGCCGGTCATGTACTGGTGATAGGTGGTGGCCCAGGCATGGCCGGAGCGGCGCGTTTGGCCAGTGAGGCAGCGCTGCGTTGCGGTGCCGGCCTGGTCAGCGTGGCGACCCACCCGGAAAATGTCATGGCGGTATTGCAGGGGCGTTTTGAGTTGATGGTGCATGGGGTTGAGACGCCGGAGCAATTGATGCCGCTGCTCGACAAGGCTTCGGTGCTGGTGGTAGGGCCCGGACTGGGGCAGTGCCAATGGGCTCAAACCTTACTGCAGCAGGTGCTAAAGCACGGGAAGGATAAAGTAAAGGTGCTTGATGCCGATGCCCTTAACCTGCTGGCGCAAAACCCTCAGGAACTAAATAAAGCCGTGCTGACGCCGCACCCAAAAGAGGCGGCCAGGCTATTGAATACCTCGGTGGCTGAAGTTGAAGCCAACCGCTTTGCGGCGCTAACCGAGTTGGTAAAGCATTATCGGGCAACCGCGCTGTTAAAAGGGCCGGGTACCTTGATTGCTTGTGAGCAAAGGCTGTGGATCAACAGCAGTGGCAGCGAGGTACTAGCGAGTGCTGGGATGGGTGATGTATTATCTGGTATTATAGCTGCTTTATTAGCCCAGGGCCTGAGTGCCCAGGATGCGACATGCCTTGGTGCCTACTTGCATGGGTTTGCTGCCGAGCAAGCGGCGGCACAAGGCGGCAAGGGGCTATTAGCCAGCGATTTATTCCCAGTTTTAAGAGCATTAGTAGGATAAGCAATAGATGAGTCATGAATTTCACCAGTATTTAGCCGACGAAGCGGCCACCGTGGCCTTTGGCAACACTCTCGCCAAATTTGTGGCGGGCGGTGTGGTGATTTATCTTTATGGCGATCTGGGGGCGGGTAAAACCACCTTGAGTCGCGGTCTAGTGCAAGGGCTGGGCCATAAAGGCAAGGTTAAGAGTCCCACCTATACCTTGGTGGAACCTTACGAACTACCCGAGGTCAATATATATCATTTTGATTTATATCGATTAGCCGATCCCGAAGAACTGGAGTTTATGGGGATCCGGGATTATTTTGATAATAGTGCCGTATGTATTCTAGAGTGGCCAAGTAAGGGTGCCGGGATGATCCCTCGCGCCGATTTAAAAATCACCTTAGAGTATAACGGCGAAGCGCGTGAGATCAGCATTCTTGCCGACACCGAGCGAGGCGCTGACATAGTAACGAAGTTAAAAGGCAATGCTTAAAACAATTATAACCGCGAGCAAGATTACCTTAAGTTGCATACTAGTGCTGTGGGCTGCGGCCGCATCGGCACAGAATAAAATTGAAGGGGTGCGGGTTTGGCCGTCGCCGGATAGTACCCGCATCGTATTCGATATGGCCGAAAAGCCGGATTACAGCTTTTTTATGCTCAGTAATCCGCGGCGCCTGGTGGTGGATATTAATAACACCGCCCGACACAGCGACTTTCCGAACATAGAAAAAAAGCATCAACTCGTTGATGTGATCCGCGCCAGCAAGCCAAAAAAAGCCGGCTCTACCCGAGTGGTGTTTGAATTACTTAAACCGACAAAGCCCGTGCTCTTTGCTCTGGCACCAACTGGTCCCTATAAAGACCGCTTGGTGATCGACCTGTACGATAAAAGCGACAACCAAAGCGCCGAGAAAACACCTAAGAATCGCGTGCTTGAAACCAATCGTGACATAGTGATTGCCATAGATGCCGGTCATGGCGGTGAAGATCCGGGCTCTATAGGCCCAAGCGGTACCTATGAAAAAGACATTACTCTGAAAATCGCCAAGCGCCTAGAGCGTTTGATTAATGCCGAGCGTGGCATGAAGGCGCATTTAGTGCGCAGTGGTGATTACTTTATCAAGGTCAACTCGCGTAGCGCCAAGGCCCGTGAAGGCAAGGCCGACTTCCTGGTTTCTATTCACGCGGATGCTTTCACCAGCCCGCAGCCAAGAGGGGCATCGGTGTGGGTGTTGTCGCTGCGCCGGGCCAACTCGGAAATCGGTAAATGGATTGAGGACAGGGAAAAACATTCAGAGCTTCTTGGTGGTGCTGCGGATGTGATTCGTGATACCGCCAGTGAAAAATACCTGGCGCAGACGCTGCTTGATATGTCCATGGATCATTCCATGAAAACCGGCTTTAAGATTGCCGAAGAGGCGGTTAAAGAGCTGAGCAAGGTCGCGAAAATGCATAAACGCTATCCGCAGGCGGCGAGCTTGGGGGTATTGAAATCACCGGATATTCCATCCATCCTGGTTGAAACCGGCTTTATTTCCAACCCACAGGAAGAGCGTTTATTGCTTTCGGCGGGGCATCAGGAAAAGCTGGCACAGGCTGTGTTTAAATCGATCCGCGGCTATTATCAGCAAAATCCGCCGGATGATTCCCTGTTCGCCACCATTAAGGCGCAGAATCCAACCCGTCACAAGATCTCCCGTGGTGAGTCGTTAAGCGTGGTTGCCAGCCGTTATGGTGTATCGGTGAGCGACCTGAAGCGGGCTAACAAACTCAAATCAGATCGGGTCTATATCGGCCAGGTACTGACCATTCCCAGCACCTAAGTGAGCTTATGAGTATAGAGATATTACCGGCGCGTTTGGCTAACCAAATCGCCGCCGGTGAGGTTGTTGAGCGTCCAGCATCCGTGGTTAAAGAGCTGGTTGAAAACAGCCTGGATGCCGGTGCTACCCGCATTCGCGTCGACATTGAGCGCGGCGGCCATAAGCTTATTCGTATTAGTGATAATGGCAGCGGTATTGCCAAAGACGAGCTCACCCTGGCGCTATCGCGTCATGCCACCAGTAAGCTGAAAAGTCTCGATGATCTGGAAAATATTTGCTCTTTGGGCTTTCGTGGTGAAGCCCTGGCGTCGATTAGCTCGGTCTCTCGACTGACGCTTAAATCCAAGCCCGCAGCGCAAGCAGAAGCCTGGCAGGCCTTTGCCGAGGGGCGGGATATGGCGGTGCAGGTACAGCCGACGGCGCATCCGGACGGCACCAGTATCGAAGTAAAAGATCTGTTTTTTAATACCCCGGCGCGGCGCAAATTTTTACGTACCGAAAAGACCGAGTTTAGCCATATCGATGAACTGCTTAAGCGTATAGCCCTCAGCCGCCTCGATATCGCTCTGACCTTAACGCACAATGGCAAGGTGGTACGCCAGTATCGCCCTGTGTCCGAAGAGCAGGCGGTGAAGCGTATTGCGCAGGTCGCCGGAAAGGGCTTTGCCGAGCAGGGCATGCACCTGCAAAGTGGCGAACAGGGCTTGTATTTGCACGGCTGGATCATGCCTCAGGAAACCCAAACCGAGCCGCAATACACCTATGTAAATGGCCGCATGATGCGCGATAAGCTGATCTTGCATGCAATTCGCCAGGCCTTTGAAGAGCATGTGGGCGCCACCCATGTGCCGGCCTTTGTACTGTATTTGGAAATCGACCCGCGCCAGGTGGATGTGAATGTGCATCCGGCTAAACACGAGGTGCGTTTTCATCAGGCGCGCCTGGTGCATGACTTTATTTTGCAGGCGGTACAGCAGTTAATCACCACAGAGCAAAGTCTGTTTGGTCACCAGGAAGCGCAGCTGCCAACACAAGCCGCGACGCCGATTGAGTATGGTGATTATCCGAAATCCCATTTACAGCCCCAGCTTATGCAGCCGCAGAATGAATCTCAAACTTGGGCAAGCGCTTTATCAGCTTCACCTAGGGCGTCATCGGGTGGCGGCAATGCGAGTGCGGGCTATGGTGCTAAAGCCCCTGGCTCAGCGCCCAAAGCGGCACAAATTGAACAGGCTAATCGCTATTATCAGGGCATTAGCGAGGTGCAGGCGCATAGCTTTACTCAGGCCGCGCAGCAGGTCGCGCCAGTAGCAGGAGCGATAGCTTTAGGGCAAAACGTCGACATTCTCCCTTTAAATCATGGGCGCTGCGCCCTAAGCCAGGAAGGCGAGCTTTACCTGGGCCATTGGCGCAGTGTGTTATTACCGGCTTGGCAGCAAGGGCTCGAAGAAGATGCACAGTTGCCGGGAAGGGCACTGTTACTGCCGGTGCGGGTGGCTATCAATAGCGAAGAGTTTACCCGGCTGGAGGCAAGCCAGTCCTGGCTGGCGGTGCTGGGCTTTGATCTGGAGCTGGTAAAACAGCATGTGATGGTCAAGCGTTTACCCAGCTGTTTGTACAGTGTGGACGCCAAACAGGTGATCGAATGTGTATTGGCGGCGCCGCTTAGTGAAAAAGATGGCGAACAGCCCTGGCTGCAATGGCTGGCAAGTCAGGTGCCGGAGACTTACTTTGACGGTCAGGACTTTCTTAACTGGCGCTTGCAGCTGCAAAAATGCCCCGAGATTATGCAGCACTTACAGCAAAAAGCCGTTAAAATAGACGTATCCCAGTACCTCAACCAAATAAGCGTTTAAAGTTCCGTGAGTACACTGCCAGTTATATTTTTAATGGGGCCAACGGCCTCGGGTAAAACCGATCTAGCCATTGAGCTCTGCCAGCACTTCGATACCGAAGTGATCAGTGTCGACTCGGCCTTGGTATATAAGGGCATGGACATAGGTACGGCCAAACCTAATGCTGAAGAGCTGGCAAAAGCGCCGCATCGATTAATCGATATTATCGACCCGGCCGAAAGTTACTCCATGGCGGATTTTCGCAGCGATGCTCTGGCGCATATCAAGGAGCTGCACGCTCAGGGCAAGGTGCCCCTGTTGGTGGGTGGTACCATGATGTATTTCAAAGGCTTGCTTGAGGGCTTGTCGCCTTTGCCCGAGGCGGATGAAGCGGTGCGGGCCGAGTTGGAAAAAGAAGCCAAGGAGCAAGGCTGGCCAGCCTTACATCAGCAGCTGCAGCAGATAGACCCGCAGGCCGCGGCGAAAATCAATGCCAATGATTCGCAGCGTATTAACCGTGCCCTAGAGGTGTATCGCATTAGCGGCAAGACCATGACGGAGTTACAGCAAAACAAGGCGCAAGCTCTTGATTTTCCTGTTTATCAGTTTGCCATTGCGCCAAGCGATCGCAAGGTGCTGCACCAGCGTATTGAGAAAAGATTCAAAATAATGCTGGAGCAGGGGTTTGAAAATGAAGTTTTGTCCTTATATAACAGGGATGATTTGCATCCAGATTTGCCATCGATACGTTGTGTCGGCTATAGACAAATGTGGGATTACATCGTCGGTGAAATTGACTATGATGAGATGGTTTTTCGCGGCATTGCGGCAACCCGTCAGTTAGCAAAACGTCAGCTGACCTGGTTACGCGGTTGGTCGGACCTCACCTGGCTTGAAAGTGGGGATAGTGAAAACTTGCAACGTATAGTAAGTTCGCTAAGCTAGTATTATTGGAACGATTTTTGTTTTAAGTATGTTCCAGATATAGTTACATAATAACATCTATAAACTAAGGAAAATAACAATGGCAAAAGGCCAATCGTTACAAGACCCATTTTTGAATGCGTTACGTCGTGAACGTGTTCCTGTTTCTATCTTTTTAGTTAACGGCATTAAACTGCAAGGTAAAATTCAGTCATTTGACCAATTTGTGATCTTGCTTGAAAACACAGTAAACCAAATGGTGTATAAGCACGCGATTTCGACCGTAGTGCCGGCCCGTTCAGTTAATTTCCACGGTGCGCAAGGAACAGACGCGCCAGAGTCAGAAGAAGGGAATTTTAATCAGTAGGAGCAGTGTGCTTGTTTGACCGTTATGAAGCCGGCGAACAGGCAGTCTTAGTACACATAGAGTTTCCCCATGAAGGTGATAGAGAAGACCTTCAAGAGTTGGAAATGCTGGTGTCTTCTGCAGGTGTTAGTAGTCTGATGGTTGTGCAAGGCAGCCGTCAGGCACCACATCCCAAGCTATTCGTCGGCACGGGTAAAGCAGAAGAAATCGCTGAGATTGTCCAATCCCACAACGCAGATGTCATTATATTCAATCACGAATTAAGCCCATCACAAGAGCGCAACCTAGAGCGAGTGTGCAAATGCCGCGTGCTCGATAGAACCGCGTTGATTTTAGATATTTTCGCCCAAAGGGCGCGTACCCATGAAGGTAAACTCCAGGTTGAACTGGCGCAGCTACGCCATATTTCCACCCGTTTGATCCGCGGTTGGACACACTTGGAGAGACAAAAAGGTGGTATAGGTTTACGGGGTCCTGGTGAGACCCAGCTTGAGACCGACCGCCGTTTATTGCGTGCACGTATTAAAAACATCCTTAAACGTCTTGATAAAGTAGCGAAACAACGTGAACAAGGGCGTCGTGCGCGAAATCGAAATGAAATTCCCGGTGTTTCTCTGGTGGGTTATACCAACGCCGGAAAGTCGACCCTGTTTAATCGCCTGACCGAGTCGGATGTGTATGCAGCGGATCAGCTGTTTGCGACCCTGGACCCCACTTTGCGTAAGCTTGAGGTGCCGGATATTGGCAGTGTGATCCTCGCCGATACCGTGGGCTTTATTCGCCATTTGCCCCATGACCTGGTGGCGGCCTTTAAAGCCACACTGACCGAGACCCGTGAAGCGGACCTTCAGTTACATGTGATCGATGCGGCAGATCCTCGCCGTAAAGAAAACATCGAGCAGGTACAGGAAGTGCTGGAGGAGATTGAGGCCAACGAGATCCCGCAATTGCTGGTGTACAACAAAATTGACCAACTCGAAGATGTTGAGCCGCGTATTGACAGAGACGACGAAGGCAAGCCACGTCGAGTGTGGTTGTCGGCGCAGCAGGGTCAAGGGGTGGAACTGCTAAAGCAGGCGATCAGCGAATTGCTGGCTAAGCAAATGCTCAACACCTTGTTGTGTGTGCCGCCGAGTCAGGGGCGTTTACGTGGTGCTCTGTACAACCTCAACAGCATCAACAAGGAAGACCATGACGAAGATGGCAACTGGTTGCTGCAGGTGAATGTACCCATGAGCGAGTGGAATAAGTTGAAAAAGGAAATCGGTGAACAAATCGATAGCTACCTTACTTAGCATGGGAAAATACGCTAAAGTAGCACCATTAAAGATTTTCTTTGTTTACAGCTGGGCGTTTAACGCCTCGTTGTGACAACGCAGGTAATGCTAAGCTAGCATTACCCCGAATAACGAATATTGATAACTATGGAGTAGAGCTATGGCCTGGAACGAGCCGGGTAACAATGGCAACGGCAAAGACCCTTGGGACAATAAAGGCGGTCGCGACCAAGGCCCACCTGATTTAGACGAGGTACTGAAAAAGTATTCCGATAAATTTGGCGGTCTGTTTGGCGGCAACAAGGGCGGAAATAAAGGCGGTGGTGTCGGAGGCGCTGGCATCTTTATCGTGGTGATCATCGCGCTGATCATTTGGGCCTTGAGCGGTTTTTACACCGTAAAAGAAGCGGAACGTGGTGTGGTCTTACAGTTTGGTAAGTTTGCCCGTATCGCCGAGCCAGGTCTGCGTTGGAAAGCCACCTTTATCGAAAACGTTATTCCCGTGGATATCGAAGCGGTACGTTCACTGTCGGCGTCTGGCTTTATGCTGACCGAAGACGAGAACGTGGTTAGCGTTGAGTTTGAAGTTCAGTATCGTGTGCTTGACCCTTATCTTTACAAGTACAGTGTTACCGATGCGGATCACAGTCTTCAGCAAGCCCTGGATAGCGCCCTGCGTTATGTGGTTGGTCATGCGAAGATGGATCAGGTACTGACCACTGGCCGTGAGGTGGTACGTCAGCAGACTTGGGAAGAGTTGAACGGTATTATCGAGCCTTATAAATTGGGTCTGGTTGTTACCGACGTGAACTTTAAAGACTCTCGCCCGCCGTCGGAAGTAAAAGACGCCTTCGATGACGCCATTGCCGCGCAAGAAGATGAAGAGCGCTTTATTCGTGAAGCGGAAGCCTATGCCCGTGAAATCGAGCCTCGTGCCCGTGGTCGCGTTACGCGTATGACCCAGGAAGCGGAAGCCTACCGTGAGCGTGTAACTTTGGAAGCTCAGGGTGAGGTGGCGCGTTTTGAAAAGCTGCTACCTGAGTATCAAAGTGCTAAGCAGGTAACACGCCAGCGTTTGTATATTGATGCCATGGAGCAGGTGCTTGGCAGCAGCTCTAAAGTCTTGGTTGACGTGAAAGGCGGCAACAACATGATGTATCTGCCTTTGGATAAAATCATGGAGCAGCATTCGTCAGGTAAAAAAGTAACTTTACCAAATGCCAATACCATCCAGGATTTACGTAACAAGCTAGGCACTAATTCATCGCAAAACAGCCAGGTGAATTCAGGTAATGACCGTTTCGCTAAAGACCGCTTTAATGGAGGACGATAAAAGTGAGAAATTTTAGTTTAATCCTCATTATCGCTGCTGTGGTATTTTCTTTTTCTTCGGTATTTGTGGTGCCGGAAGGACAAAGAGCCATTGTTTTGCTATTCAGCAAGGTGCAAAAAGACGACAGCGATAACGCCGTGGTGTATGAGCCGGGTCTGCACTTTAAGGTGCCCTTTGTGGCTCAGGTGCGCAAACTGGATGCTCGTATTCAAACCTTGGATGGTGCACCGGATCGCTTTGTAACCAGCGAGAAAAAAGATTTGATCGTTGATCTTACGTGAAGTGGCGCGTTCAAGACTTTAGTGATTATTACATGCGTACTCGCGGTGATAAGAACTATGCGGAAACCCTGCTTAAGCAAAAGGTAAACAATGGCCTGCGTACCAACTTTGGTGCTCGTACTATTCGTGAAATCGTTTCTGGTGAGCGTAGCGAGCTGATGGCGGATGCCTTAATTCAGGCCTCGGAAAGTGCCCGCGAGTTGGGTATTGAAGTGCTGGACGTGCGCGTGAAGCAAATCAACCTGCCAGACGAAGTGAGCAGCTCAATCTACCAGCGTATGCGCGCCGAGCGTACCGCGGTAGCGAAAGAACACCGCTCACAGGGTCAGGAAAAAGCCGAAGAGCTGCGCGCCGAAGTGGATCGTCGCGTGACGGTTATGCTGGCGGATGCCGAGCGTAATGCCCGTTCTGTGCGCGGTGAAGGTGATGCCCAGGCGGCAAAAATTTATGCCGATGCCTACAACAAGGATCCTGAATTCTTCGGTTTCCTGCGTAGTCTTGATGCGTATAAAAACACCTTTAAGAATAAACAAGATGTGATGGTGATAGAGCCCAACAGCGAATTCTTCAAATATATGAAGAACGCCTCGGCGCAGTAATCGCTCCATTTTTAAAAGCCCTGAGATTTAGTCTCGGGGCTTTTTTTTTTGCCATTATTTTAACTGGGGGAGGCTAAATGAGCTGGCAATTATTTTTAAGTGCCGTAGCATTAATGCTGATATTTGAAGGCCTGGGGCCGGCGCTATTTCCAAAACAGTGGCGCGCTTATTTACTGCAGATAGTGCAGACCGATGAGCGGACTCTGAAGATGGTCGGCATAATTTTAATGCTCATTGGCGCGGTGTTATTTCACTTTGTGCAACCAGGTTAATCCCTTGCTAGCCCTATGAGTAAAAAGTAAAAAAACTATTAGCGGAAAAAATAGCCAAAACGGGGTGATCTCTGGCCCTCTTTTCTGGTAAAATCTGCGCCTAATTTTTTCTAAGTGAATTTGCAATGGGTAAAAACGTCGTTGTATTAGGCACCCAGTGGGGTGACGAAGGGAAAGGGAAGGTTGTTGACCTTCTTACAGATAAAGCATCTTTAGTAGTACGCTACCAAGGTGGTCACAATGCTGGTCACACGCTAGTGATCAATGGTGAGAAAACCGTACTGCACTTGATCCCATCGGGTGTACTGCGTGACAACGTTAAATGTATCATTGGTAACGGTGTTGTACTTGCTCCAGACGCCTTAATGAGAGAAATCGGCATGCTTGAAGAGCGTGGCGTACCTGTGCGTGAGCGTCTTCTAATTTCTGAAGCTTGTCCGCTGATCTTGCCTTATCACGTAGCACTTGATGTTGCGCGTGAAAAAGCACGTGGCGATAAAGCCATTGGTACTACTGGTCGTGGTATCGGTCCTGCCTACGAGGACAAGGTAGCACGTCGTGGTCTGCGTGTTGGTGATTTGTTCAACCCAGAGCAATTCGCGAACAAACTACGCGAGATCCTTGAGTACCACAACTTCACTTTAGAAAATTACTACAAGGTTGAGCCGGTCGACTTCCAGAAGACATTCGATGACGCTATGGCTGTGGCTGAGATCCTTAAAGCTATGGTTGTTGACGTTACCGAGCTGCTTGACCAAGCGCGCGCAAACGGTGAAAACATCCTTTTTGAAGGTGCTCAAGGTACACTTCTTGACATCGACCACGGTACATATCCGTATGTAACTTCTTCAAACACCACTGCTGGTGGTGTGGCGACAGGTGCTGGTTTTGGTCCATTAAATCTGGACTACGTACTAGGTATCGTAAAAGCCTACACTACTCGTGTTGGTTCAGGCCCATTCCCTACAGAGCTTTACGACGGCCTTGATAAGCAAGACCCAGTTGGTAAGCACCTAGGTGAGAAGGGTCACGAGTTCGGCGCGACCACAGGTCGTCTGCGTCGTACTGGTTGGTTTGATGCCGTGGCTATGCGTCGTGCAGTGCAGATCAACAGCATCTCAGGCTTCTGTATGACCAAGCTTGACGTACTTGACGGTATCGAAACCATCAAGATCTGTACTGGCTACCAGCTTGAAGATGGCACAGTTACCAACGTAACTCCGCTTGCCGCTGAAGGCTACGAGAAGGTAACGCCTGTATACGAAGAAATGCCGGGCTGGAGCGAAAACACTTTCGGTGTGACTCGTGTTGAAGACCTGCCTAAAGCAGCAATCGACTACATCAAGCGTATCGAAGAAATCACAGGCGTACCTGTTGATATCATCTCTACCGGTCCTGACCGTGTTGAGACCATGATAGTACGCAACCCATTCGGTGAGTAATTACCAAATGCGTTAGAAAAAAGCTGCTTCGGCAGCTTTTTTTGTGCCCAAATTTTGAAATTTTGTTACTGTTTTTGCCTTTAAGTGGTGCTAAGCGAAAAATGTCACAGCAGCGTTGGCGTTTTTACGTACCGCTTGTTGCTTGCTTAGCTCTCACCTGGCAAGGTTGCACCTTGCACACGGCATTCTTGTTGCGGGAAAGAGCCTCAATTTGATTTAAAAGCCCAATCGACCCAAAACTTTAACAGTAATTCCCTGTTGCCTTTTTCTTATATGGGTTAAAATAACAGCATAAATCATAGTATAAGTTAATGAATGACCAAGCAGGATCCATACCTCGATAGAGAACAGCAAAAATACGACAATCCCGTCCCCAGCCGAGAGTTTATTCTCGACCACATAAAGAAACGCTCTAAACCTGCCACCTTTAGCCAACTTTGCGGCGAACTCGAAGTTTATGAAAGTGATCGTCAAATCGCTTTTAAGCGTCGTTTGCGTGCCATGGAGCGTGAAGGTCAGGTGCATTTTAATAAGCACAAGTGTTACGTCATCCCCGAGGATAGCGCCCTGGTGAAAGGCAAGGTCATCGGCCACCGTGATGGCTTCGGCTTCTTGCAGGTTGAGGGTGAACCCAAAGACTGGTTTATTCCCCGTCATCAGATGAATCTGGTGCTCCATGGTGATGTGGTGCTGGCCAAGGCTGGCTCACGAGGCCAGGGTGGTAAGGTGGAAGCGCGTATTGTTCGGGTGCTGGAAAACGAGCGTGCGCCTATTATTGGTCGTTATTTTGTTGAGCACGGTATGGCCGTGGTGGTGCCGGAAGATCCGCGCCTGACGCAAGACATTATAGTTCTGCCCGGTGCAGAAAAGGGTGCGCGTCATAATCAAATGGTGCAAATCGAGATCACCCAAAACCCGACCCGCCATATGAATGCGGTAGGCAAGGTGACCGAAGTGCTGGGCGATCACCTGGCGCCGGGCATGGAAATCGAAGTGGCACTGCGCAACTACGAAATTCCCCATCAATGGCCGGAGGCCGTTGAACAGCAGGTTGCACCTCTGGGCGAGTTTGTTGAAGAAAAAGATAAGCAAGGGCGAGTAGATTTACGTCATCTGCCGCTGGTGACCATAGACGGTGAAGACGCCCGAGATTTCGATGACGCCGTGTATTGTGAGCGCAAAAAATCCGGTGGCTGGCGGCTGTGGGTGGCCATCGCCGATGTCTCTCACTATGTGAAAAAGGGCTCACCGCTGGATATGGAAGCCATCAACCGTGGTAACTCGGTGTACTTCCCCGAGCAGGTGATCCCTATGCTGCCGAAAGTGCTTTCCAACGGCCTGTGTTCCTTGAACCCTAAGGTTGACCGCCTTTGTATGGTGGCGGAAATGAGGGTTTCCGATGCGGGTAAGTTGTCGGGTTATCGTTTCTACGAAGCGGTGATGAATTCCCATGCCCGTCTAACCTACACCAAGGTGCATGGTATTTTAGAAGGCGACGAGCGCCTGTGCGAAGAGTACGAGCCGTTAGTGGGTTATCTAAAAGACCTGCAGCAAATGTATATGGCATTAAAAGCGGCGCGTCAGCAGCGCGGTGCCATTGAGTTTGATACTCTGGAAACCCGCTTTGTCTTTAATGCTCATCGCAAAATAGACTCGATTGTACCCGTGGTGCGTAACGATGCTCATATGCTGATCGAAGAGTGTATGATCATGGCCAACGTCGCCGCCGCGCGACTGTTGGAAAAACATGAAGCCAGCGCCCTGTATCGGGTGCATGATGAGCCGGACAGCGAAAAGCTGGGACATTTCCGTGAGTTCTTAGGTGAGCTGGGTGTGGAGCATCCCTTTGGTGATGCCCCCGAGCCCGGTGAGATCACCGCCGCCATCAATAAGCTGGCGGAGCGTCCGGAAATTGAGCTGATCCAAACCATGTTGCTGCGCGCCATGAAGCAAGCCGTGTATCAGGCCGACAACATTGGCCACTTTGGTTTGGCTCTGCCAGCCTATGCGCATTTTACCTCGCCCATACGCCGTTACCCGGATTTAGTGGTGCACCGCGCCATTAAGGCCATTTTAAAATCTCAGGGTCAGCAAACCAGCGGCGAGCATGCATACAGCGCCGATGAAGCGGATCAACTGGGCGAGCAGTGCTCCATGACCGAGCGCCGCGCCGATGATGCCACCCGTGAAGTGGCGGATTGGCTAAAATGTGAATATATGCAAGACCATGTGGGCATGCAGTTTGGCGGGGTGATCTCCTCGGTGACCAACTTCGGTATTTTTGTACGCCTGGATGACCTGCAGATTGACGGCCTGGTGCATATTGCCAGTTTAGGTGATGAATACTTCCATTATGATGGTGCCAAGCACTGTTTAGTGGGCGAGCACACCAACAAGGTGTATCGCATGGGTGATAAGGTGCGCGTGCAGGTGGCCTCGGTGTCCCTTGAAGAGCGCCGCATTAACCTGGTGCTGGCCAGCGATGCTGAAGACAGATATAGTCGCCGCCGCGCTAAACCTTCGGTGCGCGAGCAGCTAAAATCAGGGGAGATCCCTGATAAAGGTAGAAAGCCTAGATCTGGCGCCAAGTCCGGAGCTAAGTCAGGTTCCAAATCTGGCTCAAGGTCGGGCGCTAAACCCGCAGGCAAGGACAAGCCTAAAAAGGCTGGTGAAAAAGACAAAAAGGGGGCCGTGGCGAAAAAAGCCAAGGCCAAGAAGGCAAAGAAAAAGCAGCGTGCAGGTAAAAATGCCCGCACCAGAGCAAAATAGTAGAGAGTGTTTGTGAGCAACGAACTAATTTTTGGCTTTCACAGCGTTGAAGCCATCTTAAGCAAAGAGCCTGAGCGCTTTTTAGAGATTTACGCACTCAAGGGCCGCGAAGACAAGCGTCTTAATGACGTTATTAATCAGGCTCGCAAGTTTGGTATTTCAATCCAGTTTATGCAGCGCAAGGCCCTGGACGATAAGGCCAAGGGCGAACAGCACCAGGGCATTATCGCCAATGTGCGCGCCGGTAAGCAGTACAGCGAAAAAGACTTGGACGATATTATCAAGCGCGAGCAAACCCCCTTCTTGTTGGTGCTTGATGGCATTACCGATCCGCATAATCTCGGTGCCTGTTTACGTAGCGCCGATGCCGCCGGTGTCCATGCCGTTGTGGTGCCTAAGGATAAGTCGGCCAAGTTAAATGCCACGGCCCGCAAGGTGGCCTGTGGAGCAGCGGAAACCGTGCCCTTAGTGCAGGTGACCAACCTGGCGCGTACCCTGCGTGAAATCAAGGACGCGGGCGTGTGGGTAGTGGGCACTGCCGGTGAAACCGATACCACCTTGTTCGAAGCCAATCTGACCGGCCCGATCGCCATAGTGATGGGCGCCGAGGGCGATGGCATGCGCCGTTTGACCCGCGAGCACTGCGATGTGTTGGTGAAAATCCCCATGGTGGGCACTGTATCCAGCCTCAATGTATCCGTGGCTACGGGCATCAGTTTATTCGAAGTGCTGAGACAGCGCGCTTAACTTATCGAAATAGCGTGAAGCCCGCATTATCGCGGGCTTTTTTATTGCTTAAGGCGGATAAATTAAGTTGCTTAATTTGCCAGCAATGCGTAGAATACGCGCTCATTTCGACCTTTTAACTTTAATTCCTTGCCTTAAACCGAGTGGTCGAAACGGTGGAAGGCTATATTAACCGTAAGGAATACCCATGCGTCATTACGAAATCGTATTCATGGTTCATCCAGATCAAAGTGAACAAGTAGCTGGTATGATCGAGCGTTATACTGGTTCTATCACTGAAGCTGGCGGTAAAATTCACCGTCTAGAAGACTGGGGTCGTCGTCAACTGGCTTACCCAATCGAAAAGCTTCACAAAGCACACTATGTTCTAATGAACGTTGAAGCACCAACTGAAGTAATCAACGAGCTTGAAACTTCTTTCCGCTACAACGATGCAGTGCTTCGTAACCTAGTTATGCGCACTAAAGATGCAGTAACTGAAGCTTCTCCTCTTGCTAAAGAAGAGAAAAAAGAAGCTGCTGCTGAAGCTTAATCGTTCTGCGTGGTTGTAATGGCTGAACTGTCTAGCGAGCAAGCGCTCAACCTAGTCGAACTTGGTGGCGTTATTTGTAAGGCCCCAAAATTCAGTCAAAGCCCGGCCGGTGTGCCACACTGTATTTTCGTGCTTGAGCATCGTTCAATACAGGTTGAAGCGCAACTTAACCGACAAAGTTATGTTCGCATTCAAGTGGTCGCAAGTGGCAATGAGCATCAACCAGCAACACAGTATTTGCAAGTTGAGCAACAGGTACGAGTTAGGGGATTTTTAAATCGCCATCAGGGCCGAAACGGCCTCAGTCAACTGGTACTACACGCTCAGCAAATTGAAAGAATTAATTGAGGAAAATACTCATGGCACGTTACTTCAGACGTCGTAAGTTCTGCCGCTTCAAAGCGGAAGGCGTACAACAAATCGATTATAAAGATCTAGCTACTCTTAAAAACTACGTTACAGAAAGTGGCAAAATCGTACCTAGCCGTATCACAGGTACTAGCGCTAAGTATCAGCGTCAGCTAGCAACCGCTATCAAGCGTGCTCGCTACCTAGCCCTTCTTCCATACACTGACTTACACAAGTAAGCAGCGGATTAACTGTTTTTAAAAGGTGTAGAGACATGCAAGTTATTCTACTAGACAAGATCGCAAACCTAGGTAGCCTAGGTGACCAGGTTTCAGTTAAATCTGGTTTCGCACGTAACTTCCTTTTCCCTAAAGGTAAGGCAGTTCCTGCAACTAAAGTTAACATCGAAACTTTCGAAGCACGTCGCGCTGAGCTTGAAGCGAAAATCGCTGAAGAGCTAGCTGCTTCACAAGCACGCGCTGAGAAGCTTGAAGCACTTGCAGAAGTGACTCTTGTTTCTAAAGCAGGTGACGAAGGTAAACTATTTGGTTCAATCGGTACTCGTGACATCGCTGACGCGATCTCTGCAACTGGTATCGCTGTAGCTAAATCAGAAGTTCGCCTACCTACCGGTACTATCCGTGAAACAGGTGAATTCGACGTAGCAATCCAGGTTCACTCAGAAGTTACTGCAACTATCAAAGTGATCGTTATTGCTGAAGCTTAATCGTCGATTAGCTTTATGTGAAAAACCGCGCCAAGGCGCGGTTTTTTTATGTCTGTTTGTAGGTCGCTGACAACCATGCCTATGTAGTTCGGTGCTATGCGCAGACAAAGGTGCCTTTGGAAAGATCTTGTCGCGTTGGGTGAGCGCGTTAAGAAAATAGTCCGGTGGACTATTTTTAGCAAGCGAACGCCTTGAGCCAGAGAGAGGCCGGGGACGGCAACTTGAGATACAAATCACCTTAGGTGCAAGTGATTCATCCATGAAGCTGGGCTCCTGTCGGCATCCATGCCTCCACCTCCGTGAGCTGCGAAGCAAGGCTTCGGTCACCCGTCGCCCTCGCTCTTAATGATACACTCCACAACAAAATCTGATTTCTCCAGCGCGAATCAAAACGGGGAGGGTGATACCTGTGAATTTTGAGTGCCTGGTGTGCCAGAAGCGGACCTTCACACGTAACTCGTTTCTGCCCCACAATGAGTTAACATAAATGCTCTAAGGGTGATTTTGAGCGAAAAGCTAACGTTCATGCTTCCATCTAAATTACTGTTTATATATCCATAATCATTGAGTTTCTTCCATAGTCAGGAAAACGACCCAATGGGTCGTTTTTGTCGTGTCCACATTTAGGGCAATGTAACGTAACTTCAATGCTGGTAAGTACTTCCTAAATTTGCTATCAATGGTCATAGGACAAAAACGAGACAGATTGCGGCAGAAAAACGACCCAATCGCTCGATATTAAATTGTTAAGGCATTAGGATGGCTAGTGCAAAAAGTTTAAAAAAGTACGCAAAGAATAGCCTGTCGCCTTATATGGCCGCTTTAGGATTCGAACTTATTAAAGGGCTTTCATATGTAAAGGAAGCACCTGAAGGAATGACCTACTTCGTGGATTGTTTTGCCAGCAGGTGGGGTAATGTGACCTTTGACGTCGGCATCTATGTTCCAGAGTTGGATGAAGAAGAACGGGAAGATCTGGCTTGGCCTAAGGTCATGAGATCTCTTGTTGGGGGAGAGCTTCAAGAAGACAGTCCGATGCTCAAATATGTTCAGCATTGCTGGAATTTTGAAAGTGAACCAGAGGCAGTTATTGATCGTGTTCAAGCAGCAATAGAAAAGTATGCCATTCCTTTTTTCGAAGAGATTCAATCTAGAGAAGATATGGTAAATGCAATTGATAACGACTGGTACAAATGGCAGAGAGATGAAGAGCTGTTGGGCAGGATATTACAAAAGCCTTAACAAGCCGATGCACGCGGAGCCAGCTACGTTGCACAATTATTGTGGTGTCGCTGCGCTCTTTTACCACAATAATTGTTCCACTGCGCTGGCCCGGTGATCGGGGCGTTACCGAATAAATACTCTAACGTGTTTTTGTCCAAAAACGCGCTAGAGTGGTCGTCTGCTTCTCCCTCTTCGCAGACACTAAGCTGATGTGAAGACTAGTCGATTCAAACTAACACTCTATCTCCATGGCTTGGGGGTGTTGAGGTGACGATGAAACAGAGGTGTTCTTCGTGTTTATTTTTGAGTTGGTGCGGTGTTTGGGCGGGGACGTGTATGCCTTGTTGAGGGTGTAATTTATACTCTTTACCGTCTACTTCGATGGTGGCGATGCCGCTGAGGATAAAGAAGAACTGCTCGCTGTGTTCGTGATAATGACGGACTTCTTTACAACCCGGTGGCACAAGTTCTTGAATAACGCTGAGGTTGGCAGATTTCACTAAATGCCAACCATCGCAGTTATCGCCCCAGGTGTAGTGCTCTGTATTTTCGGTATTAACGGGTTTCATAGTATTCCTGAATTAAGTGTTTATGGCCAGCAGTCGCAAGGGAGGTCGGGTAGGTCGCAATTTTTTCCTCTACCCGCGCAGCTGGCGACATCGCAGGCCGCGGATGGGTCGCAGCAGTCATAGCCATTGTCTTTCTTTTTGCGTTTGTTTTTATCTTTTTGGGTGTTTAGTTGCAGCGTGGCATAGGCACTTTTACAGGCATACATGCGTGCTCTGATTTTTTGGTATCCGTGCCAGACTCCATCTTTTTGGACGATGTCTAATACTGCGGCAGAACAGGACGCTCCTTTGTGCAGGCAGGCATGTGCACAGCGAAATCCTTTGTAGGGAGAAATAAAGCGCTGATAGAAGCGTATAAAAATTACCGCGAGGAAGTTCATCATTGTTTCCTAATACTTGACTCGCTACCACGGGTAAAGTTCGTGAAGCAGGATATACCCGAAGTAGCTAAGAAATCCCCAAACGATGGCAAACAAAACTTCGCACCGTATCTTAATATTTGCATCCAACTTGATATGCCGAAATTGGCGGGTGCCGATATAGCCATATAGAAATGATGCGTTGGTGATGTTGCTCATCAAGCCAGATGGAGAGTCCCAATACTTTACTTCGTTTGGGTATTAGCATTTAAGTTTGCTGATAACAACAAGATTAACCAACAACATCAAAAATAGTAGCGAAAAGAAAATTTCCAAATGCTCAATCCTTGCTTAAAGCCGTTCGTGATTATGACTTTTAGACCACATCCCATGTTGGCTAGATTAACTTGTTAGCACAGAAAGTCCAATTTATGTACTACCTCATAGTGAGATCTTTATCAACATAAACAACGCGATAATTGAACTCGGTGTATCAGCTAAATCCCCTTACATTGCATCCTCAACATAATGCGAGAAGAGTAATCGCCCTTTGGACTAAGGGCGAAAACATGCCCAGGAAATGGCTGAAAGCGGAAACAAGGGAGTGAATAATTTCACTCCCGCCGCTTGAAGGCGACGAGTTCTACGAGGAGGGGGACTGTCCTATGCATGTTGGTTACGTTCACTTCTCGTAGCGCGTTGAGGAGATAATGCAATGTCGGGGCGCCTCTGGGTTCTTAGGGGCGACGAATGACCGACGATTGATAATCGTCGCAGCATGAGGAGGTGGAGGTAGGGATGCCGGCAGGAACCCAGCTTCAGGGACGAATTATTAGCATCGCACTGAACCAAGCATTTCCTCTAAGTCGAGGTCGGCGACCCTACAAGAACTCAATTCAAAGTACCATCGTCACTACGATCACCCAACTTTTCAGCCCCACGCCAAAGGCACCTTTGTGACCCTTTGAAAAATAAATTAAAAAATTTTTTAAAACCATTTAAACCCTTTGTACTTTTGGGTGCGTCTAATAGAGTAACAAAGCAAATAAACAACAACAGGATGACGCGGATGTTGGTTAATGCCGAACAGGCATTCTCACAAACACAAACGGCGCAACAGGAACTACAAAGCATAGAGAAAGCCCAGCAGGGTGACCAAGATGCCTTTTATATCCTGTACCAAACGCATGTAAAACGTGTGTATGCGCTCTGTCTGCGCTTGGTGGCCGACCCGGCGCAGGCGGAAGATGTGACTCAGGAAGTGTTTGTGCAATTGTGGCAAAAAATACATAGCTTCGATGGTCAGTCGCAATTCAGCACCTGGTTGCATCGCGTGGCCAGCAATATCGCTATCAGTTATCTGCGCAAGCAAAAGAACTGGATTCAGCGGGTGGTGAGCAGTGAAGATGCCGGCATGGAGTACGAGCAAGCCGCGCAATGTCAGGAGCTTAATGGTCTCGACAAACTAATAGTGCGTTTGCCCGAGCGCGCCCGGCAGGTATTTGTCCTGCACGCGGTGGAAGGCTATCGCCACGAAGAAATAGCACAGATGATGAATATGGCGGTGGGATCGTCAAAATCCCAGTATCACCGCGCCAGAGGGTTGTTAAAGGAGTGGTATGAAAATGAGTAAACCAGACTTCGACCAGTTTTTAGATGAGCAACTGCAATCGCAGCAAAAAGAAGTGAGCCCAAGCCGCGACCTTTGGCCAGGTATTGAGCATGCGATTAACTTGCAGCAAAGCGCTAACCAAAACAAGGCAAAGCGCAATTGGCTGATGCCGGCATTCGGCAGTGCCGCCGCAGCGATTCTGGTGGCCGTGGTGGGCTTGAACATGCCAATGCAGCAAGACGCTCAACAACCCCAGTTTGCGCTTATAAGCGATGTATTTGAGCAACAAAAGCAGAGCCTGCTGGTGCAGTATCAGTCGCAACCGGCGTTAACCGATAACTGGCAACAGCAACTTGAAGAGTTGGAGCAGGCGGAAAAGGCAATCAAAACCGCGCTGGAAGACGACCCAAATAATCGCGCACTACTTGGCATGTTAGCGCAAGTATACCAACAACAACTTGATTTAATTAATAAAGTGCACCAGCCCAAGCAGGGCACTGTATTACAGCATATTTAGGAGAAGAAGATGAAAGCACTAGCATATACCCTGGCATTGGTTCCATGTTTGGCCTTAGCGGGTGAGAAAATCGACGAGCAGATCAACGTACCTGCGGATGGTCGTATCTTTATCGACAATCAGCGCGGCGACATCATTATCAAGGGCTGGGATAAGGCAAGCCTGCAGATCAAGGGCGAGCTGGACGACAGAGCCGAAGGCTACACCCTGGAAACACGCGGTCAACGCACCGACTTTATTGTCAAAATGCCTAAGAGCTCCAATTGGGGTTGGGGCAATAAGGATGATGAGGGTGAAGGTTCCAGGCTCACCATTTATATGCCGATGCAAAGCGCCCTAAGCCTGGAAGGCGTGAATGTCGATGTAGATGTAAGCGATCTCAATGGCGACAGCCGTATTGAAACCGTTAACGGCGATATCGATGCCAAAAAATTACAAGGCAAACTGACCTTTGAAACCGTTAACGGCGATATTGATGGCACCGACCTGCAAGGTGATATTCGCTACCAAACCGTCAATGGCGATATTAACGATGTTAATTCTGCCGGCCAGCTGCGCATGACCCTGGTAAACGGCGATGTCACCAGCAAAACCAGTTCAGAAGATATTCGTTTTGAGAACGTCAATGGTGATCTGACCTTGCACGCACAAACCCTGGGCAGCTTGAAGCTGAACACGGTTAACGGCGAGCTGGAAGTGTATGTGCAAGAGCTTAAAGCGAATGCGCAGATTCGTGCCGAAAGCGTCAGCGGCGACTTAGACTTGTACCTGCCAACGAGTGTCTCGGCACGCTTTGACTTAGACGTTCATGCCGGTGGTGATATCCGCAATGAGCTGAGCAAAGACAAGGCGGTCAAAGCCAAGTACGGCCCGGGCGAGAGCCTAAGTTTCACCCTGGGTCAGGGCGAGGCCGAGGTGGAAGTGACTACCATCAGTGGTAACACCAACTTACGTAAAAACGACTAATTAACGCGACTAGCAAAAAACAACTCCCAACTTAGCGGGCACTTAGCCCGCTTCTTTTTTAAAAATACAACGCAATTGTTGCACTGCCATACTAAGCCGATAGAATAAGGCAATTCGCTCCCCTTTTGAGTAACTATGGCAAAGATAGATAAACAGGTTGATAGCCTAAAAGTACCCCCGCATTCCATTGAAGCCGAGCAATCCGTGCTTGGTGGCCTAATGCTTGATAATGAAGCCTTTGACCGTGTGGCTGAGATAGTGGTATCTCAGGATTTCTATACCCGCACGCACAGGTTTATTTTCGAAGCCATGGAACGTTTGGTGGAAGCTGGGCAGCCCATAGATCTCATCACCATTTCGGAATCGCTGGAGAAAAATAACCAGCTGGAAGGCATAGGTGGCTTTGCTTATTTAGGGGAAATTGCCAAAAATACGCCAAGTGCGGCGAATATCTCTGCCTATGCGCATATCGTACGTGAACGTGCCGTAGTGCGTGAAATGATCGGTGTGGCTAATGAAATTGCCGAAGCGGGTTTTAACCCCGAAGGGCGCGGTAGTCATGAGTTACTCGATCTGGCCGAGAGTAAAGTATTTAAAATCGCTGAACAGCGCACCAAGAGCACCGAAGGTCCGCAAAATATCCATACTATTTTGGAAAAGACCGTCGATAAAATCGAAGAGTTGTATCAGTCGCCCCAAGACGGTGTAACCGGTGTCAGCACGGGTTATTCGGATCTCGATAAAATGACCGCAGGTTTACAGCCTTCGGATTTGATCATAGTCGCCGCTCGTCCGTCCATGGGTAAAACCACCTTCGCCATGAACCTGGCCGAACATGCTGCCATGACCCGAGATAAGCCCGTAGTTATCTTCTCACTGGAGATGCCCTCGGAGCAGATCATGATGCGTATGTTGGCGTCATTAGGACGTATCAACCAAACCAAGGTACGTACCGGTCAGCTGGATGATGATGATTGGGCGCGTTTATCTTCCACCATGGGACTACTGATCGAAAAGGGCAAGATGTATGTCGATGACGCCTCGGGGCTAACGCCTACCGATGTGCGTTCACGAGCCCGTCGTATCGCCCGTGATCACGGCGGCATCAGTATGATCATGGTCGACTACCTGCAGCTGATGCGGGTGCCAAGTTTGTCTGATAACCGAACCCTGGAAATCGCCGAAATTTCCCGCTCACTTAAGGCCCTGGCCAAAGAGCTGGAGTGCCCTGTGGTAGCCCTGTCGCAGCTTAACCGTACGCTGGAGCAGCGTGCCGATAAGCGCCCGGTAAACTCGGACTTGCGTGAATCGGGCTCAATCGAGCAGGATGCCGACTTGATCATGTTTATCTACCGTGACGAGGTCTATAACGAAGACAGTAACGACAAGGGCACTGCGGAAATCATCATAGGTAAGCAGCGTAACGGCCCTATCGGTAAGGTCAGGTTAACTTTCCAGGGGCAATACTCACGCTTTGATAATTATGCCGGACCGGCAATGGAAGATGAGTACTAATAATTATGGCCCTGGCTACGGCAACTATTGATTTTTCTGCACTGCGAGCCAATCTCGCCCGGGTAAAAGAGCTGGCGCCCAACAGTCAGGTGATGGCGGTACTTAAGGCCAACGCCTATGGCCATGGTCTGGTACCCATAGCCCAGCAACTGGCGGGGGCGGATGCCTTTGCCGTGGCCCGCATTGAAGAAGCCTTGGCGCTGCGCACCGGCGGTATTACCAAGCCAATTGTCTTGCTTGAAGGCTTTTTTAAGGCCAGCGATATCGACATCATGCTGGCCAACAATTTCCAAACCATAGTCCATGACGAGTACCAGTTAGCAGCGCTGGAGCAGGCGCAGCTCAACGGTCAAATCAAGGTGTGGCTTAAGGTCGACACCGGCATGCACCGCCTCGGCGTTGAGCCGGAGCAGTTTGAGCAGTTTTATCAGCGTCTTAAACGCTGTGCCAATGTGCATGAGCAGCTGCATTTGATGACTCATTTTGCCTGCGCCGACGAGCTTGAAAACAGCTATAACCAAACCCAGCTGGCCACCTTTACTACCTTGGTCAGCGATAAGCCAGCACCCTTATGCCTGGCTAATTCCGCCGCCATTATCAATTACCCGCAAAGCCATGGTCACTGGGTGCGCCCCGGCTTGATGCTTTATGGGGTATCGCCGGTACAGGGTAAAACCTCCTCTGAGCTGGGTTTACAGCCGGTGATGAGCCTGACCAGCGAAGTGATTGCGGTGCGTCGGGTGAAAAAGGGCGAACCCGTAGGCTATGGTGGTCACTGGCAGGCCAGTGCCGATACCCAGTTAGCGGTTGTTGCCATAGGTTATGGTGACGGCTACCCGCGCCATGCCGAAAACGGCACCCCAGTGTTGATTAATGGTCGTCGCTATCCGCTGGTGGGCAGGGTGTCCATGGACATGATCAGCGTAGATATTGGCGCCGATAACCAGAGCGTCGCGGTGGGTGATGACGCCATCATGTGGGGCGCCGAGCTCGGCATCGAAGAAATTGCCACCTGCGCCAGCACTATCCCCTATGAATTGCTGTGCAATATCACTCCACGGGTTACCTACCAGTATCTAAACTAGGCGGTGAGAAGCCGCCTTTGTTGTTATTTTCCCGCCCCACGCAATGAAAAACAAGCTATCAATTTGATTTATAAGTGAAAAGCTAAGTATCCAAGTGGGGTTGTGGCCGACTTGTAAAGCAGTTGTTTCTTTTTTCTAAAAAAAAGCCCAAAATGTCAGTTACAACAATTCTTATAGGGACAGGTGCTGGGAGCGGATATGGCTTACCTTATCGAACTAGATACGGACAATGTGATCTACCTGCATGCCCACCATAGTTTTGGTCGCTTTCAATATAGCGTCGATACCCTAGTTGTTGAGCCCAGCGTGTCGAAAATTCACTGTATTATCGAGTGGCAGGGGAGTCATTGGCAGGTCCGCGATCTAAGTCGTAATGGCACCTGGTTGAACTCGAAGCGCTTGGAAAAAGATCGCCCCGAGATACTGCATTGCAATGATCTGCTTACCTTTCCCGGCAATAGCTGCAGCGGTTATCGGGTTGCCAATCTCGATAAGCCCGAAGATATGCTGATTATTCTCAACTCATTGCAAAGGCCTACCGAGCAACATATCCCCCTGAGCAGCTATAATCTGATCCCAGATGAGCAGCCGGAAATTGCCGTATTTATTCAGCGTGAGAGCGGCTTTTGGTGTTTTGAACGCCTCGACGGACCGCTGCTTGAGCACACCATTATCATAGAGCATGACAGGGTGAGCGACAGTCGCCATACCTATCAATTGCACTTAAGCCATAGCGAGGCGGCAACCGCCATGCGTGATGTGGCCAGCGTGAAACTGGCGGATCTTAACTTTATTTTCAACCTTACTTTAGATGAAGAGTCGGCGGAGCTGGTGATTAAAGGCCCTAATGAAGAGGTCGACCTGGGTGAGCGTTGCCATCATTATCTTACTCTGAACTTGGCGCGCTATAGGGCGCAGGACGCGGCCAAGGGCGTGCATGAGCTAAGCCAAGGATGGGTTGATACCGAAGTGATCGCCAAAGACTTAGGCATAGATTCCCGCTATCTTAATATTCAAATTCATCGCGCCCGCAAACAATTTAGCGATGCCCTGGCTCATGTGGAAGGGGCGGATCATGTTATTGAACGTAAGCTGCGCAAGGTGCGCTTTAACGCCAGTAACTTCGAGATTTATAAGGGTCACCAACTCGAGGGCGCAATCAACAGCGCTTCTAACTAGTAGGGCTAGCGGTAATGCAGAAGTTAGCACACTACGAGATTAAACATCTGATCTACCAAGGTGCCATGGGGACCGTCTTTGAAGCGTTCGATACCAAGTTGGAGCGCACGGTTGCCTTAAAGGTGTTGGCGCAGGCGGATCTTAGCGCCGCCGACAGTGCTGAAGCCCTGAGTGAAGCGCGCTTTCTCGCTCGATTAAATCACCCCAATATTATTCAAGTATTTGATTGTGCAGAAGATCAGGATACGCATTTTCTGGTAATGGAATTTTGCCGTGGCAAAAATCTGCTGCAGTACCAAAAACAGCATTTACTCAGCCTGGAACAAAAGCTCTCCCTGTTGATCGATATCGCCAAAGGGCTGGAGCATGCTCATCGCAACGGCATCATCCATAGGGATTTAAAGCCCAGCAATATTTTGATCAGTGAATCGGGGGCGGTAAAAGTTGCCGATTTCGGTATTGCCGAATTTATTGGTGCAAATGCCAAGGCCGGTGCCAGCGCCGGTACTCAAGGCTATATGGCGCCGGAGCAGATCCTTGGTCAGCCTCTTAGCAATAACAGCGACTGGTTTTCTTTTTGTGTGCTTGCCATCGAGTTACTGACGGGACAGCACCCCTATGGCGGCCAAGGCCAAGGTAGTGAAAAAGATATGGCGCGGGCCATATGCGATGGTCAGTTTATTGATCTGAATGCGTTTTCTGCCTACTTGCCGCAGCCGCTTATCCATATACTCAGTCAGGGCTTGGCGGTAGAGCCGGGTAAGCGTGTTAACTTACGCCGTGGTGCGTTGAGCACTCAGCTTGAGCAAATATTGCAGTTGCAGGTACAGCAGGCCATTATGGCGCAGCAGACCGAGCCGCTAGAGGCCCCAGCCCAAGGCAAGCAAAATGAGATGGCTTCATCTGAGGCTGCCTCCGAAGCTTCAGAGCCGGCTAAAACGAGCTCAAAACCTACCCGGCGAGCCTGGTATTATGGCCTTACCTTTAGCTTTATCGCTGTCTTGCTGGTGAGCCTCTATCTGTTTCGCGATTACTTTATCAAGGCGCCTGTGGTGGCTATTTTACCCACTCAGGTAGAGATAGATGCGCCCGAGCTGGCCTACTACCAGGGCACGCTAAGCGGTTCTATTCAAAGTGCACTGTGGCAACAATTGGCATCGCAAAATGAGCATCTGGTTAGTCGCACGGAACTGCAGATGCTGGCCAAGGGAGTTGAGCCGGAGCGCTTACAAGACCCCAAAACCTATTTTCAGATGCTGGCCGATTACACCGGAGCCAGCGTTTTTATCACCAGCTCGGCTTCTTGCCAACAGCGCTATTGCAGCATTGAAATCAGCCGCTTAGAGGCGCCAGACTGGCAGCTGGTGGCCACCAAGCAATGGCAGTCGGATTTGGTCGACACCCGTAATGTGCATGAGTCGGCGCGCTTTTATGGCGCCAGTCTGTTTGCTCATGAGACAAGCTTTAATATGCAGGATGAGCAGGCGCTTCAGGAGCAAATCTTCAATTATTACAACCGTTATTATAATGATGACGAGATCAGTGAGCCCTTGTTCAACGAGGTTATGGCTTTGTTGAGTACACAATCGCATTTTGATGTGGGCTATACGCTGGCGCGGGAATTGGCGCTGCAGCTGAAGGAGATCACCGGCAAGGATGAATATCTAGAGCAGGTGCAAGGCTTGTTGGCTCAGGCGCCGCGACAATATCAGCGTCGGCCCAGTTATTTTAGCAGCCGTATCTTGCTGTCCTTGGCCCAGGGAAAGGTTGAAGATGCGTCTCATGACCTGGCGCAATTACGCCGGCTAGGTGGGGGAGAGGCGGAATATTTAAACCTGCAAGCTTCCTGGTATTTGGCTCAAGGAGAGCGAGAAAAGGGACGTGATGCCTTGGAGCGTTCCCTGATGATGCGACCCAATCTAAATGTGCAAATAAAGCTGGCGTCCTTGCTCTATAGCATGGGCGACATCGACTCGGCGCTGTCCTTGCTCGATGATGTGCTCAATAAGCTGCCATTGGACAAGGATGCCTTACAGTTAATGGCGGTGCTGGCGCTCACCCAGGGGGACTTTGCTACAGTGATCCGCCATTATGAGGCGCTCATTAAGGAGTCTTTAGATCCCAAAGATGTTGCCAACACCAGCATCTTGGCTAATCTTGCTTTGGCCTATTTGTATGTGCAGCAATATCAGCAGGCGCAAATCATAGCCGGGCAAGCCCATAGCCTGGCGCCAAATAATTCGGGGATCCTGTTAAACTATGCGGATGCATTGACCCTGGCGGGGCAATTGGCTTTGGGACGTGAGTATTATCAGCGAGTGATAGATGTGAATAATGGTCAGCAGTCCGCTTACTCCTGGTCAGACAGGGCCCAGGCCTATGCCCATCTGGGAGATTATCAAAGGGCAACCACCGCCATTAATACCAGTTTGGAGCTCGGGCAGGAGCTGGCGGATATCCATTATGCCGCAGCCATTGTCTATGCTGCTACCGGCGATAATCATTCGGCGCTGTATTACGTGCAAAAGGCGATGCAGGCTGGGTATGGCGCCAACTGGTTTGTTCTACCTTGGTTCAAGCCGTTATGTGCCTATCCGCAATTTACCGAGCGATTACACCAGTCACAACGGCTTTGTGATGACGCCCCGGTTACTGCTCTTTAGGGCGATCGACTATAATGCGCGGGTCCTGAGACATATAAAAACGGCCGCTGCTCAATTGCTTGGCGGTATAACGAAAGCCAATGGTTAGCGGTTGTGCCGAAGGTGAGGGCGTGACCTCAATCACCTTATCAAGTGGGCTGTTATCACTGCCTGCATAGCGAATCGTGGGTTCTACCTGGCGCAGCACTATGGTGAGCTGTTTCTTATCTTCGCTCAACTGCGAGTCGACATTGTAGTTACAATTGCTATCACTCTTAACATATTCCACGCCATTGCCGAAAAATTCCCAATCCGGGTCTTCAATATGCACTATAAATCTGGCTTCCTGGCGCTTTTCAATACTGGGATCGTCGGCATTATTGGTGAAGGTGACGTTGAAGTCGTCGTTATTGGCGCCGCCTAAACGCTCACCACTGTCGTTCAGTTGGGTTACCCAGCGTTGTGAGCTACTGGGGGTGAGCATAAAGCTTTGTTGTGCTGTGTAGTCATTGGGCAGGCAGGGAACGATCAAATTTGTATGATTTGGAGTGAGCATTGTTGTTCCTTATTGATTCAGAGTCTATTAACTATAGCCATAGTTTGAATAAAAAAGGAAAATTGTAATCTTTTGTAAGAAAAGAACTTTTGGTGTTTTTGTTAGGGGTACATTTGACCCTGAAAGGTCGCCAAAATGCGTCGCTTGCCACCCATATCTCTGTGCTCACCCAGATAAATGCCCTGCCAGGTGCCTAGCACCAGATGCCCGTCGCGAATAGGCAAGGTCAGCTCGCAGCCCAGGGTGCTGGCCTTGATATGGGCCGGCATATCGTCATCCCCTTCATAGGTGTGGCGATAGAAGGGCTGGCGCTCGGGGGCGGCCCAGTTGAAGTGGGCTTCCATATCCTGACGCACCGTGGGATCGGCGTTTTCATTAATGGTTAAACTGGCGGAGGTATGCAGCAGTAACAGGTGTACCAAGCCGACCTGATATTGGCCGATTTGTGGCAAAAGCCGCTCCAGTTCATCATCGATAAGATGAAAACCACGCGTTTTGGCGCTTAGGGTAACTTGATGTTGTTGCCAGCTCATAAGGTATCACGGCTCATTTTGACGTACTGCTTTGGCGCTTAAGATTGGCAGTTCTTGCAAATGCCATGGGCCTCTATGGTTTGGGCGCTGACGCTAAAGCCATGCTCAAGGGCAAGAGCGCTTAGCTCATGGGAAAGCACGCTGGAGTGCAGCTCAGCCACATGACCGCACTGATCACAGATCAGCAATTGCACCGGGTGGATGGACTCAAAATGATGGCACAGCATAAAGGCATTGGTGCTTTCTATTTTATGAATAAAGCCTTGCTCCGCCAGAAAATCAAGGGCGCGATAAATGGTGGCCGGTTTGGCGCTGCTTTCGGTAACCTTAAGCTGCTCAAGTAAGTCGTAGGCACCTACACCGCTTTCGGTGCTCGCCAGTAAGCGAAAAACCTTTTCTCTAATGGGTGTGAAGCGCGCACCCTTGCTATCACACATTCTTTTCGCTTTATTGACCAGCGCATCAACGTTCATAGGTTACCTTTTTGATCTTCTCGCACCCCTAATAGCATACTATGGTCGCGAAAAATTACTATCTCTGAATTGTCGCCAACGGTATAATTTTGTTTTCATAACTGGGAGTTAGCGTGAACGAGTTAATCGCCACATTTATCTTCTTTTTTGCGGTTATCGACCCGGTTGGCACCATTCCGGTGTTTATCGCCGTCACCCGAGGCGAAGATGCCGCCTTTAAACGCAAGGTAGCCTATAAGGCCGTCGCCGTTTCAGCCCTGGTGTTATTATTCTTTGTGGTGGTTGGCGAGCTGCTGTTAAACGCCATTCGTATTCCCTTAGCCGCGTTTCAAATTGCCGGTGGCATCGTTCTGTTGTTATTTGCGTTGACCATGATCTTTGGTGAGGGTAAGCCTGAGTCCGAGATCAAGAGCATGCGTGACTCCACTGAAACCGCGATTTTCCCCTTGGCCATTCCTTCCATTGCCAGCCCTGGGGCCATGCTGGGCGCGGTACTGATGACCCGCAATGCCGAGTTTACCTGGGTCGAGCAGGCGATCACTTCTGCTGTGATGCTGGGTGTGCTGGTGCTGGTACTCGTGCTCTTGCTGCTTGCCCGTTATGTGCATAACTTTATCGGTGACAGTGGCGCCAGCATTATTTCCCGGGTTATGGGTTTGATCTTAAGCTCGGTGGCGGTGGCCAATATCCTCGGCGGCATTAAAGATTATTTTGCGCTCTAGCAAGAGGATTGTTTGATGGCGTGAAATTTACGCGTTAGTTGCGTATAATTCGCGCCCTTACTGCACACTAGTACTGCACACTTAATACATAATCGCAGGCGTTTTTTAGGTAATCAGCCATGACAGATACTATCACTCATACTCCGACTCCCACTTGGCAGCAAGACACTTTCCGCCGTTTTAGCGTTGCCCCTATGCTGGATTGGACCGACCGTCATTGCCGTACCTTTCATCGCCTGATGAGCAAAGAAGCGGTGCTTTACACTGAGATGATCACTACCGGTGCCATTATTCATGGCAAGGGCGATTACCTGCATTTTAATCAGCATGAGCAACCTGTGGCCTTGCAGCTGGGTGGTTCAAACCCCGAGGAGCTGGCCCATTGCGCTAAGCTGGCGGCAGAGCGCGGTTATGCGGAAATTAACTTAAACGTGGGTTGTCCTTCCGATAGGGTGCAAAATGGTCGCTTTGGCGCCTGTTTGATGGCAGAGCCCGAGCTGGTGGCCGAGGGCATTGCGGCGATGAAGGCGGTGACCAATATCCCGGTTACGGTAAAAACCCGTATTGGTATCGATGAGCAAGACAGCTATGAGTTCCTTTTGGCGTTGATCGATGCCAACCATAAAATCGGCTGTGATGATTTTATTATCCATGCCCGTAAGGCCTGGTTGCAGGGCTTGAGCCCGAAGGAAAACCGTGAAATCCCGCCGCTTGATTATCCTCGTGTGTACCAGTTGAAAAAAGACTATCCGCATCTGCATATCAGCATAAACGGCGGCATTAAAACCCTTGCCGAGTGTCAGCATCATTTAGAGCATGTTGATGGTGTGATGATAGGGCGTGAAGCATACAGCAATCCCTATTTGCTGGCGCAGGTGGATGCCGAGCTTTATGGCCTGCCGGGCTGCACCTTGACGCGCCATCAGGTGGCCGAGCAAATGTTGGATTATATTGACGATGAAATGCGCCAGGGCGCCCGCTTTTGGCATGTGGCGCGTCATATGCTGGGGCTTTTCCAAGGGATGCCGGGAGCGCGCGGTTATCGTCGCCACCTTTCCGAGAACGGCCATAAAAGTGAAGCCACGGCGCAAACCCTAGTACAGGCATTGGGCTTTGTCAGCTAGAAGTAGGAAAATACACTACAAATTAGTCTGTCCGGCTAATTAGAATTAGCCGGCTGTATTTTATAACCCTTTAAATTCAATATCTTATGTTTTGGCATGTAACTTGAGAGCCATGCAGTAGTTCCACTAATTAGGAGTACAGCATGGCTAAATCAAGCAGCACTTATTATCGCGATGCCCTGAATAAGAAAATCTCCGGCGTATGTGCCGGTTTTGCGAAACATCACCATCTGCCAATCTGGCTGGTTCGTTTGGCGGTGATCATCGTCTTTCTCAATGCCCCCATTATCATGGCGGCGCTTTACCTTGTTTGCCACCTGCTCTTTGAGGAGCAGATCCTGGTTTAATCCCACCCCAGTGGGGTTTAGGTTGCTGATTTTACTAAAGACACTCAGTTGTCATTAAGTTATATTAGGGTACCTTCAAGGGATAAATTCAAGGAAGCATTATGTTGCGTATTTTCAATCGGGCCTTGCTTGCGGCAACGGCCCTCTGTGCTTGTACCTTTAGCTACGCCCAGGATGGGCTAATGATCAGCGAGGCTAAGGTTCGCCAGTTTTTGCCGGCGGCCAGCAGCTCTGTGGGCTATTTTACCTTGGAAAATAATTCCGAGCGTGAGCGCACCCTTAAAGCCGTTGAACTAGAGTCGCTGGGGCGCGTTGAAATTCATACCCATGAACACAGCGATGGCATGATGAAAATGCGCAAGTTGGACAGCCTCACTATCGGCGCAAATAGCCGCATAGTGTTGCAACCGGGTGGGCTACACTTAATGTTATTTTCGCCACAGCAGGCCCTTAGCGTCGATCAGACTCTGAAAATGACATTGATCTTCGCCGATGGCGAACGTGTAAATGGCCAGGCGCGTGTTTTCAGCTTGATAGAGAAAGAGCAAAAGCGCGACAGCGGCAGTGAGCACCAGCACCACCACAACTAGGAGTTGATATGTCACAGCATAAAGGAAAGATCGCAGCCGCCATCGCCGCTGTATTATTGTTATTTTATTTAATTGCCGTGTATTGGAGCATAGAGCCAGACCGCTTTGATGTGCTCGAAAATGCCAAGCAGCAGGCCAGTGAACGTAACGAGCAACTGGTGACAGGATATGTGACCACCTCGGCGCTGATCACTGTGACTCAAACCTTACTCGATAAACCAGGTGGCTACCTCAGCAATGATATGATGCCGCCGAGCGTTATGATGGACAATATGCCGGCCTGGGAATACGGCGCATTGGAAATGGCCCGTGATATGGCCCTATCCATGCGTAAAGACTTTAGCCGTTCGCAATCTCAGTCAACCGAGCATCCTTCGCTGAAAAAAGCTCAGCCGCAATTTAACATCAGCAATACCGCCTGGATGTGGCCAAGTGCCGAGGGTGAGTATCAAAAAGGCATAGAGCTGCTGATTGAATACCGCTCGCAAATTGCCGACAGTGGTGATCGCCAAAGTCAGTTTTACGCCCGTGCCGATAACCTGCGCGCCTGGGTTAAAGAAGCAGAAAAGCGCCTAGGTAGCTTAAGTCAGCGCCTCAGTGCCAGTGTCGGTCAGGAGCGCTTAAACACGGATTTAGCCGGCGATCGCGAAGCCCATCAGGCCACCTATGCGCCTCATGAGCAAATGGTGCGTACTTCCTGGTGGAAAATTGACGACACCTTTTACGAAGCCCGTGGCGCCACCTGGGCGTTACTGCATTTTCTAAATGCCATTGAGTATGACTTTGCCGATGTATTAGAGAAGAAAAATGCCAGGGTGAGTGTGCAGCAGATCATCCGCGAGCTTGAAGCTACGCAGGAGCCGGTATGGAGCCCAATGGTCTTAAACGGCAGTGGTTTTGGTTTTGTGGCCAATCACTCTTTGGTGATGGCTAATTATATTTCGCGTGCCAATGCGGCACTGATTGAACTAAGCGAGTTACTCGCACAAGGATAATAGGGGATAAAATGAAAAAGTACGTTCTAGCGGCAGCAGTATCGTTAGCAAGCATGGCGCCAGTAGCCCAGGCCGATACGTTACTGGGTTTATACGTAGGTGCCGAAGGCTGGCAGGCAGAGCCAGAAGGCAGCTTTGGTAGTAAAGGTAATGCCCAGCAGGATTTCGCGTTTGAAGATGAAACCTTAACCAGTTACTACGTAGCCCTAGAGCACCCAGTACCACTTATCCCTAACGTAAAGTTACGTTACACGGAAATGGACGTAACCGGCGACACCACCCTAGTTGACGGTTTTGAGTTCCAGGACGTTAACTTTGGCGCCGGCACGAACCTGTATACCGAAACCGATCTTACTCATATCGACTATGTGTTGTACTACGAAATTTTCGATAACGATACCCTGTCGATCGACTTGGGTCTAAGTGCTAAGCAGTTCGATGGTGATTTTTACATCATTGATACCATGAGTGGTGAAAACGCCAGCACAGGTGCCATGGTGCGTACCGACTTCTCTGGCTTTGTACCACTAGCCTATGGCCGTGCTCAGGTTGGCCTGCCGTTCACAGGTCTTAGCGTGTTTGCTGAAGGCAGCATGTTCGCTCTTGATGACAGCTCGGTACATGACTACCAGGTTGGTGTTGAGTGGGAAGTGATCGATAATTTAGCGGTTGATGTGGCTATTCGCGGCGGTTACCGCAGCATGCTGATCGAGCTTGATGATATCGACGATATCAATACGGATATCGATGTATCTGGACCGTTCGCAGGTTTGCAGGTGCACTTCTAAGCGCAGATCTGCGCAGCAAAAAAGCGCCTTTTGGCGCTTTTTTTGTGTCTTTCCAAAAGCAGGCTAGGGGTCGCTGGGCTGCTCACTACCCTTATCGTGCTCTGGCTGGGGCAGCTCGGATAGGGTTCTTAAGTTATTCAGACTATGGGTGATGGTATTTTGCAGTTGATGCTCGGCAAGCCAGGCCAGATAAGGACCAAGTACCGGGATGGTGATTTCTCCCCGCTGTTGCCAGGTTACCCTGCTGCCTTGGGCATAGCCTTGGATGCTGATAGTGCCACGGGAAAGGTATTCGTCATTTACCAGCACCTGAAATTCTAATTGCTCCGCACTGCTGTGGGTAATGCTCAGTTCACCACGGGAGCTGTCACCTAGCCAGTTGATATGCGCACCCACGCCCTGAGTTCTGCCATGTACCTGCAGCCGGGCGCGATCTTCGATTTGTTGCACCGCCAGCCATTTTGGCCAGTTGTTTAAATCCTGTAACCAAGGGGCAATTTGCGCCGATGAACTTGTGATATCGACGCTGCGCTGCACCTGATAGCTGGGGGTCAGTACCAGACCAAAAAAGACGATAACAAGTAGGATAAGCACCAGGACTTTGAGCGATTTTTCTAAGGCTGTCAGCACGCTATATGGCCTCTTACCGTAAGTTACGGATAATTATAAAGGATTAGAATATCCTGTTCGTGGCAAATTTACCATGCTGCTGCTTTTGTAATGGGAACAAAGCGGCGTTTTCTAGGGATAAAGGGGTAGGGGAAGAGCTGAAAAAATAAAGGAGAATGCGGCGCCAAGACGCCGCAATAAAAAGCCTTATGGCAGGTGTACGGCCTTAAAGCTAGCCAGGGCATCGCCTTGCTCATTTTTCAACGTTAAGGTGTCGCCATTAATGCGGTATGAGAAGGTATCGGCTAGCACTTTGCTGAATGCTTGCTCTTGATCCATTTGCTCCATACACATTTTTCTGGTGCTGGCTAACGACTTAAAGCGTAAGCCAAAGTGCTGAGCTGTCACGTATTGACCCATAACCTGGTTACAACCCAAGAAGCCGCTGACACGACCGTCCTGGTGCAGGGTGATTTGTGGTTCACGCTGTTGAACAACTACTTGCTCAGTGCCGATTTTCATCGCTTTCCAGTAGGTATTAACCAAGTTTTCATTCGGCTTGGCAACGCGCTCCATCATCACCTTAATCGGGCTTTGTGTCTGCGTGGTACCGAAGGGGTCGTTATTTTGCGTGGTGATATAACGCAGCTCACCATTATGGGTTATTTTGGCGCTGACGCTGTAACGCATACGCTCTTTTACCGCATCGGCGGCATAGGTCAAGGCTAGATCATAAGGCGGCGCACCATCTAAAGTGACGGTTTCGCTGGCAATGACCTCGGCGGCCACATCCATTTTTGAGACATCGGAAAGGGTAACGGTTAACTGCGAGCCAGGCGGTAGCATGCTGCGGTCTTTGTAAAGAACCTGCACCTGCATGGTTTTCATTTTTTGCTCGGCGGCGGTTTGTGCGCCTTGCTCCGGGGTATTGCTACAGGCACCCAATAATACGCTGGTAAGGGCTAGGGCCGAAAAAGTAATCTTTTTGCTCATATTATTAACTCCTTTAATACTGCCAGTATTTTAAGTAAATATGTATTAATTACACCTTAATACATGGACTTATACTGCGACCCTCGCGGTTAAACGGCGGTCGCTATTTCTTTACAAATTTAGTCAGAATAACGATTCGCTGACCTTCCACGCGCCCTTCGATATGCTCAGGGTTCGAGGTCAGGCCGATATTGCGTACCGCTGTGCCACGTTTGGCAACCAGGCTGCTGCCTTTTACATCTAGATCTTTGATCAGGGTGACGGTATCACCGGCGGCCAGACGCACACCGTTGGAATCAAGATGCACCACATCTTCGTCTTCAGCAATGGCGGCTTCGGCCCACTGTTGGGTTTGCTCATCTAGGTATAGCATATCCAGCATATCGCCGGCCCAGCTGTGCTCGGCACTTAATTTATTCAGTAGGCGCCACGCCACAACTTGTACCGCAGGTACCTGGCTCCACATGCTGTCGTTAAGGCAGTGCCAATGGGTGTCGCTTAACTGATCTTGGTTCTGTAATTGCTCGGCACAAAAACCACATACCAGGATGGATTTGTCAGAATGGGCTTCACCTTCCGGTGGTACGGCGTACACGCTTAGGTTGTCGCTGCTGGCACATAATTCACATTGGTTGTTGCTACGATCGCGTAACGTTTGTTCTATGCTCATAAAAATCAGTACTTAATAGAGTAGAGTAAAGCCCAATTATAACCAATATACCCACACAAAAGGTATTGTTTTAGGAACTGTTGCCTTTACAGTAAACCTTTAGGGGAGGCAGTCCCTAATTAATTCGTGTACATAAATGTACAAAAATGCTTTTTTGCACCACAGAAAGAGTCATAATAACAAGCTCTTGCGATCTGGCTTGGCCATGGCAAGTGCATTTTTGGCTCTGTTGGAGGAATGCCGTGCGTCGTTTTTTTATTAGTCTACTGCTTATTTTTTCTCTGGTGTTGCTGGCCTTTGCCGTTACCGAGCCGGCATTGACTATAGAAGCAAAAATTGCCAAGTCTGAATTGGCAAGCAGTGCCGTTGAAGCCATTACCGAGGAGGGTGACAGCCAAAGCCGGTATATGCTTCAGACCTTGTCGCAAATGCTCGGCCTAGATCGACTCGAAGGGCATATTGAAGCCTATGGCAAGACGCGCAGCATCTGGGGGACTGTGATGGAGTTGTACCAGCATGACAATGTTTTGGTGGCCGTGCTGGTGGCTATGTTTTCCGTGGTGGTGCCCCTGTTTAAATCCACATTGCAATTTGTTGTTTTGCTGCTTGGACCTGGGCCGAGAGTTGGGAGCCGACTTGGACGAGTGCAGGGGCGTTTGCAAAGGGTCACTGCTATGCTGAGCAAATGGAGCATGGCCGATGTGTTTGTGCTGGCGCTTATCATCACCTATCTGGGTGGTAATGCCGATGGCCACTTTGGTCAATTAGTCATAATGCAGGCGCAGTTACACCAGGGCTTTTGGCTGTTTCTCGGCTATTGCCTGGTGTCCATAATCACCAGTATTGTGTTACATCGACAGTGCCAACTATGGAATAGGGCCTAGAACACCTGAAGTTTTAGGCCCAGTTTCTGCCATTGCCTTTGTTCCGCTTCCAGATCGGCGGCGAACAAGGTGTGCTCCTTAAGCCACTTTCCCTTAAATTCCACGTTCAATGAATGGCCATCCACAGTGATGGCAAACTGAGGTTTACTCTGTGCCTGGCGCTTGCGGTTAAGCAAGACAGCCAAACGAAACAGGACGATCAGCCGATAGAGTGTGGCCTGCGGCAGATGAATAAAGTCGGGCATTTCTCTGAGCTTGATTTTCTTGCGCGAGAAACGGGTTAAGGTTGCCAGCAGTTGTTGCTGCTCCTGAGTAAAGCCGGGCAACTGGCTGTGGGCAATAATATAAGCGCTGTGCTTATGCAGTGCGGAGGAGTTGATGCTCAAGCCCACCTCATGCAGTTGTGCGGCCCAGTTAAGAACGGCCAAATCCTCTTCGCTTAATTGCCACGGCTTGGCAACATGAGGAAAAAGCCATTGCAGGGAAGCGCATACATTGGCGGCGTGCTCGGTATCTATCACATAACGGGCACTTAAGTTGGTGATGGTGGTAACGCGGATATCCTTGTCCGTGAGTTTGTCATGAAGCTCATGCAGCAGGCCTTCACGCAGCGAGTAATCGCAATAACTGAGCTTTTCTATATTCAGCGAGCGCATTACCGCAATCATAATGGCTAAACCTCCGCAAAAGGTGCCACGGCGCTCGGGCACCAGCTCGCTATAGGGCAGATTATCGAAGTGGCCAGCGGCGCAGCTGCTGTTCATTAGCTGTAATAAATCGTCTAGAGTCAGATCTTGGTTCAGATCACCCTGATGGCAAACGGCGGTCAACACCTTGGCGGTGCCCGAGGTGGCCAGCACATGCTGCCAACCTAGTTGACCATAACTGGTGGTGATTGACTCCAGCTCCTGCTCGGCGCGTAAAATGGCGCGCTGAAAACGCTTTTTGGTGATCCGGCCATCGCCGAAAAACTGCTGCGAATAACTGACACAGCCCATATTTCGACTGCTGAGCGCCAAATGCTGATGATGCTCGCCGATCACCAGCTCGGTGCTGCCACCGCCTATATCTATCACTAAACGGCGGCCTTCATGATGCATATGATGAGCCACGCCCTGGTAAATAAGTCGCGCTTCTTCCTGACCGGAAATTACCTCGATATGAAAGGGGAAAATCGCTCGCGCTCTTTGCATAAAGCGTTTAACGTTACGGGCCCGGCGCAGAGTATAAGTGGCGACCACCTTAACGTTGGCGGCGGGAAAGTTCGCCAGGGTAAGGGCAAATTGCTTGAGTACAGCAACCGCCCTGTCTATGGCTTCATCGCTGAGGCAGTAGCGGTGATCCAGCCCCGCGGCCAGATAGACCCGTTGTTTTTCCTTATGCAGTACCTCGAAGCGGCCATCGACTTCACGTGCTAGCAGCAGGTGAAAACTGTTGGATCCTAAGTCAACTGCGGCGTAGGTAGTGGGCTCATTGGTTTGCACGGCTGCTTTCCCATTTCTTCAGATAATCATGTATGGCTATCTGCGAGCGAATTTTCTTTTTATTACCGCGACGCACATAGTGATTTTGTTGTTGTGCGTCAATAATACGGGCTTTGCTGCGGTCGCGCCATTGCAGTTCAAGAATATCTATGATCACCTGCTGCAGGGCCGGGCTGTAGATGGGGACCCCGACTTCGACGCGATGATCCAGGTTACGGGTCATCCAGTCGGCGGAGGAGATATAGACCTTACTTTGTTCATATTTACCGAACACCATGACTCGCGGGTGCTCTAAAAAGCGATCCACTATGCTGATCACCTTGATATTCTCGCTTAATCCCTTAATGCCTGGCACCAGGGAGCACATACCGCGAATAATCAGGCGTATCTTCACCCCTTGCTGCGAAGCCAGATAGAGCTTGTCGATCAGTTCCTTATCTACCAGGTTGTTGATCTTAATAAGAATGCTGCCGTTACGCTTAAGCTGGCACTGCTCTTCAATCAAACTGTTGATACGCTCGCGGGCATTGACCGGCGAAACCATAAGGTGTTCAAAGTTAAATGGCTTGTAGCTGTGCTCGATAAACTTAAAGACGTTGTCGCACTCCTCACAAATGGCAGGATCTTTGGTGAACAGGCTAAAGTCGGTATAGATTTTCGCTGTTTTCTCGTGGAAGTTACCCGTGCCTATATGGGCATAGGAAACGATTTGCCCCTGCTCTTTACGGTGGATCACGCAAAGTTTGGAATGCACCTTCAAAGAAGGGATACCGAAGATAACCTTGATGCCAGCCTCGTCCAGGGATTTGGCCCATTCAATATTGTTCTGCTCATCGAACCTGGCCTTGAGCTCCACCATGACAGTCACCTTTTTACCATTTTTGGCGGCATTGACCAGGGCGCCAATTAAGCGCGACTGGCTGGCAACACGATAAATATTGACCTTGATATGCACCACATCCGGGTCGAAGGAGGCCTGGCGCACATAGTTTAAAAAGTGATTAAAGGTGTGATAGGGGTAATAGAGCAAGATGTCTTCATGGCTGATGGCATCGAACACGCTGCTAAAGCGCTCAAAGGCATGAGAGCGCAGGCTCGGCAGCGGGCTGTTTTCTAAATAGCGACGACCTACATTGGGAAAGGCCAAAAAATCGCGGAAATTACGGTATCGGCCACCTGGGATCAGGGCATCAAAGCGGTTGATACCTAAGCGTTTACGCAGCACCTTGTGCATTTCGCTGGGCATAGTATGGTCGTATACCAGACGCACCGGCTCGGAGCGCAGGCGCTGTTTTAAGCCCTTGGACATCTTGTCCAATACGCCTTCTTCGATTTCATCATCGAGATTGTATTCGGCATCTCGGGTCAGTTTAATGGCGTAGCCACGAATGGAGTCGAAGGCGAAAAAGTTGCCGAATACGTCTTTAAGAAAATAAAGAATAATATCATCGAGCAGCACTATGGTCTTTTGGCGCCGGGTTCTTTCTGCCGGCAGCACCACAAAGCGCGGCAGGCGATTGGTCGGCACCTCCAGCAGGGCGTAGTGATTTTTGTCATCCTGCATTTCCACGAACAAATAGGTCATGGTGTCGTTGATATGGCCCGAGTAATTCTTGTTTTCGTCCACCAAAATAGGTGACAGGTGTTCAAGTACCTCGGCCTTAAAGAAACCACCCAGCCATTGCTGATGAAAGGGGCTGAGCTGCTCTGGGCGTTTTACATGGATATTGTGTTCGGTCAGGGTCTTAAGAATATCATCATAGGCGACATTGAAATCATGACCCAGGGTTAAGACCTTGTCCTGAATTTGCTGCATTAAGGCCTCATCTTCGTCAAAATTGGCGTCTGGCAGCTTGTTAAGAAGAATTCGGCGCTTTACATCGGCAACCCGCACCTGGAAAAATTCATCGAGATTATTGGAGAAAATACCTAAAAAGCGAATACGCTCGATAATGGGGTTAGTTGTATCTCTCGCTTCTTGCAATACCCGCTCGTTAAACGATAACCAACTCAGCTCTTTGGGATAATAGCTGGTGACGTGCAGGTCGACTTGTTCCATGTTCATAACACACTCAGAATAAAGGGCTGGCTAAGTGCGCTAATTTATTGCAGAAACATGACCGAAATATGACAGAGGCCGCAGCCTTGCCTATTTCGGTCGTAAGTTTTTGCCGCTAATCTTCGATATCGACGATCACATCCGAGGTAATGGATTCTAGCGCTTCAATAACCACGTCTCGACTCATTCCCGCAGGTAAAGACACGGTTGCCATGGCGCTGAAAATAGGCACGCCCCAGTTAGGTGCGCTTTGTCGCTTTGATGTCAGATGGGTGATATTGGCCCCCTTATGACGGATCACGGTTGCCAGCTCTTGTACTATACCCGGGCGATCATTGCCGGTGATCACCAGGTTAATTAACTCGGCGGTTGCGGCGTTGGTGAGGTCGCCGGATTCGACGCGAATTTCCAAATGCGCAATGCTATTGAGGGAATCTTGTAACTCGCGCAGGTGCTCTTCGGCCACTTCGACCTGAACGATACCGGCAAACTTACCGGCAAGATGGGAAAGGTTACTGGCTAACCAGTTACCATGGTGACTAAGAATTACGGAAGCAAGGTCTTCTAAGAGGCCGGGGCGGTCTTGGCCGATTACGGTTAATACTAACTGCTGCATAGGTTACTGTCTCTTTATTATTGTGAGTGAAAAGCCCGTTTAAGGGAGCATATATAAACCCCAGAGAATTCGTTAAGGCAATGTTAATTATAAGGTTTTAAATAGGTTTGAATATTTATTCAAATCTTTCATCAGCAAGTATTGACCCCTTTTTTAAGTTTGTCCAATTGTTGCAGTGAGGATTTTAACTCCCGGGTCTGCTGGCTAAGAAGATTAAAATTCAGCTTTTCGTAGCAGTTTTAGAGCCATGTAACAAAACTGTCATTTTGATGAAATATAATCCGCACATCGTCAAGATCTAAGGGTAAGTTGATGACTTCCAATCCGCAAAACCTGTCATTTAGCACGGATAGAAGCCGTCTGTTTAAAGACAAAATAGCTCAGTTTAGTATTACCTCAGGTGGGGTAATGGTACTCGTGGCGCTGTTGCTGATATTTTTCTATCTCCTCTATGTAGTACAGCCAATTTTTGAATCGGCTGAAGTTCAAGAGCGCGCACATTTCACCGTAGACCAGCAAGAAGTAGTAGGTCTAGGCCTTGAAGAGCAAACCGAGGTCGCTTACTTGCTTAAGCGCAGTGGTGCCGTTGATTTCTATAATATCCAGGGGACTGATTTCGGTAAGCAGATCACCGAACTGACGGCAGAGTTGCCGGCGGCAGTGTCCAGCTTTGCAACCAGCGCGCCGCACCAGGGCTTGTACGCCTATGGTTTGGATAGCGGTGAAGTGGTTATCGTAAAGCCCAGCTTTCAGGTTACCTTCCCTAACAACCAGCGTAAGATGACGCCTGTCCTTAATTACCCCTTAGGCAGTGAGCCGTTAACGGTTGACCAGCAGGGCGCCGCCATAAAGCGCTTCGCCTTTGCTCAAACTGAAGGCAAGCTTGTTGTGGTTGCTTTGACCGCCGATAAGCGCGTGGTATTTAGCGCCTACGTGGGTGAAGAAAACTTTATGACCGGCGAAACCGAATGGGTTGCGGAGCAAACCGAGCTGGATATCGACGGTCGTATTGATGAGCTGTTGATCTCTCCCGATGGCAGTCGCGTTTTTGTGCGTTCGGCCAATCAGATTTATATCTTCGACAGCCGTTATGCCGATGATGTGCAACTGACACAGATTTTGGCGGCGAATGAAGAAAATGCCAATATTGTTTCTGCGCAGCTACTTGCCGGCGCCAACTCGCTAATGTTGGCCAATGACAACGGTGAAGTGTCGCAGTGGTTTGAGGTGAATACCGATGAGGGTAAGGAATTTAAGAAAATTCGTGCCTTTGAAACCTCAAAGCAAAAAGCCATTAATATTTACTCTGAATTCTACCGTCGCACCTTCTTTACTACCGGTGCCAACGGTGAGTTAGGCCTGTATTACACCACCAGTGAAGCTAAGCTATGGCAGGGCAAGGTGGCCGAAGGAGCCATTAAAAACTTTGCCGTTGCTCCGCGTGCTAATGCTGCGTTAATTCTTGCCGACAACAAGGTGAGCGTGCTGGAAATTGAAAATGAGCACCCGGAAGTAACCTGGTCTGGTTTATGGCAAGAAGTTTGGTATGAAGGCTACCCTGAGCCGGATTACATCTGGCAGTCAACGTCGGCCAGTGATGACTTTGAATCTAAATTCTCTTTGGTGCCTATTTCATTCGGTACCTTAAAAGCGGCCATGTACGCCATGTTATTCGCCGTGCCTATCGCTCTGTCTGCGGCTATTTACACCGCCTACTTTATGTCGAGCGAGCTCCGTAAGGTGGTTAAGCCAACGGTTGAAATTATGGAAGCCTTACCAACGGTTATCTTAGGTTTCTTGGCCGGTCTCTGGTTGGCGCCGTTAATTGAGGAAAACCTCCCGGCCATTGTCGCTCTCTTGGTACTGTTGCCTATAGGTATCTTAGCTACTGCTTTGGTATGGACTAAGCTGCCGGAGCATATTCGTCACCGTATTCCAGAGGGCGCACACTCGATTATTCTTATTCCTGTGGTGTTGTTTATCGGCTGGTTGTCATTTGCCATGAGCGGTAACCTCGAAGCCTGGTTCTTTGGTGGCAACGTGCGTCAGTACATTACCAACGAGTTAGGCATGACCTTCGACCAACGTAACTCTTTGGTTGTGGGTATCGCCATGGGCTTTGCGGTTATTCCGACTATTTTCTCGATTGCCGAAGATGCGGTATTCAGCGTGCCTAAGCACCTGTCGAACGGCTCTCTGGCGCTGGGCGCCACCCAATGGCAAACCCTAGTGCGCGTAGTATTACTTACCGCCAGCCCGGGTATCTTCTCGGCTATTATGATGGGCCTAGGTCGCGCCGTGGGTGAAACCATGATCGTACTGATGGCGACAGGTAACACGCCAATTATGGATTGGAGCATTTTCCAAGGTATGCGCACTCTGGCGGCCAACATAGCGGTAGAAATGCCGGAGTCAGAAGTAGGTAGTTCGCACTACCGTATTCTTTTCCTTGCCGCCTTTGTGCTGTTTATTTTCACCTTTGTCTTTAACACGCTTGCTGAGTTTGTTCGTCAGCGCCTGCGTGAAAAGTACAGCTCACTGTAATTAGAGGAGAAACGACATGATAAGACAGTGGTTTAAGTCTGGTTCTCCTTGGATTTGGATGACCGGTGGTGCGGTAAGCATCAGTTTGATTTCGGTAATCGGCCTGCTGGCCTTGATCGCATGGCGTGGTCTGGGCTTCTTCTGGGCCTCACCGGTACACGAGTTTCATATTCAGGGCTCGGTAGAGCAGCACACCGTAATAGGTGAAATCTATGACCACGAAGTGGTGCCGGCCAGCCGCGTACGCCAAGCGGGCGTAGACTTGGGGGACTTCCAGGGGGAAGAACTAACTCGTTACCTGATCAAAACCGGTAACCGTGAATATGTGGAGTTGGACTTCCGTTGGATTTTGGAAACCGACATCCAAAGCCAATCGACGCCCCATAACCTGGCCGTGTTCGAACGTTCTAAAAACGGTAACTTCTATGGTTATATCGAACAGGTGATCGAAAACGGTCAGCCGGTTCAAGGCGACCTGGAAGAAAAACTGGAAGAGCTGGTAGAGCGTGCGGTAGACCTGAATGAACAGGCGCTGGACCTGCAAAATGGCGACATTGGTCATATTAACTACGAGCTTGAGCGCCTGCGTTTAAAAGAGCGTGGCTATGAGCTTGATAACGAGTTGACTCACGAGCGTGCCGCTGAGCTTGAAGCCCAACGTAAGGCCTTGCGTGAACAGTATAAAGAGCTGGAAAAAACACTTTTCCAACTGCGTGATGACGCCAAGCGCGATCAGGTTGTAGTAAAAGACATGCGCGGTGAGCTGGTAACCCTGCCACTGTATCAGGTGCTGGATTTCTGGTTGCCGAACGACATGGGCTTCTTTGCCAAGGTGGGTCATTACTTCGGCCAGTTGGGCAAGTTTATTTCTGACGACCCGCGCGAAGCGAACACTGAGGGCGGGGTATTCCCAGCCATCTTCGGTACCGTATTTATGGTTATGCTAATGGCAGTGATTGTGACTCCATTTGGTGTGGTTGCAGCCATTTACCTGCACGAATATGCGGCGAAGAATGCGGTAACCAAGATGATCCGTATCGCGGTAATCAACTTGGCCGGTGTACCTTCGATTGTATACGGTGTATTCGGTCTTGGTTTCTTCGTTTACATGCTAGGTGGCAGCATAGACCAATTGTTCTACCCGGAAGCGTCGCCAAGCCCGGTATTTGGTACTCCGGGTGTGATCTGGTCGGCATTGACTCTGGCTATTTTGACTCTGCCTGTGGTTATCGTATCAACCGAAGAAGGTTTATCACGTATTCCAAGTCAGGTGCGTCAGGGCTCATTGGCTCTGGGTGCCACCAAGGCTGAAACCCTGTGGCGCATCGTGGTGCCTATGGCCAGCCCGGCCATTATGACGGGTCTGATTCTGGCGGTGGCCCGTGCGGCCGGTGAGGTTGCACCTCTGATGCTGGTGGGTGTAGTGAAAATGGCACCAACTCTGCCACTGGATGGTAACTTCCCTTATGTGCACTTAGATCGTAAATTTATGCACTTGGGTTTCCATATTTATGATGTAGGCTTCCAAAGCCCAAACGTAGAAGCTGCGCGCCCACTGGTCTATGCAACTGCATTCCTGCTGGTCACAGTGATTATTGCTCTGAACATCACGGCAATTGGTATTCGTAACCATTTGCGTGAGAAGTTCCGCGCGCTAGACAACTAATGTAAAGAATTGAGATAGGTAAAAACGTTATGATTACAGTTGCAACCGAAGTAAACGCAGCAAACACGCACAAGTTGGATCTAACCAATCTGACCCCAGAGCAAACAGCGTTACAGATTAAAAACCTCGATCTTTACTACGGCGAGAAGCAAGCACTGGCAAATGTCAGCATGGATATCCCCAAAGGTCAGGTAACCGCATTTATCGGTCCATCTGGCTGTGGTAAGTCGACGCTATTGCGTTGTATTAACCGCATGAATGATCTGGTTGATACCTGTCGTATCGAAGGTCAAATCCTGCTGCACGGCGAAAATATTTACGACAAGCGTGTCGATGTTGCGGCCCTGCGCCGTAACGTCGGCATGGTGTTCCAGCGTCCTAACCCCTTCCCTAAGTCGATTTATGAGAACGTGGTTTATGGCCTGCGCCTACAGGGCATTAAAGACAAGCGTAAGCTGGATGAAGTGGTGGAAAAATCACTGCGCGGTGCGGCCTTGTGGGATGAAGTTAAAGACCGACTGCACGACAGTGCCTTTGGTCTGTCAGGTGGTCAGCAGCAGCGTCTGGTGATTGCCCGTTCAATCGCGATTGAACCTGAAGTTTTGCTTCTGGATGAGCCGACCTCGGCACTTGACCCAATTTCAACCTTGGTTATCGAAGAGCTGATCAGCGATCTAAAAGATAAATACACTGTGGTAATAGTGACACACAACATGCAACAGGCAGCCCGTGTGTCAGACCAAACCGCATTTATGTATATGGGTGAGCTAATTGAGTATGCAGATACCAATACCTTGTTCACCACGCCAAGTAAAAAGAAAACCGAAGACTATATCACTGGTCGTTACGGTTAAGCTGTGATGGGCGTAGCAATGCTTGCTATCATTATTAGGTAAGAATTAAGAAGGCCATTATGGAACATAATATTAATAAGCATATCTCCGGTAAGTTTAACGAAGAGCTGGAAAATGTGCGCAATCATGTACTAAGCATGGGTGGTTTGGTTGAGCAGCAACTAAACAGTGCCTTAGACGCCGTAGCCAAAGGCGACGGCGAACTGGCGAAGAAGGTAAAAGAAAACGATTACCGTGTTAACGCCATGGAAGTGAACATAGATGAAGAGTGTACGCGCATCATCGCCAAGCGTCAGCCGGCGGCGAGCGATTTACGCCTGGTTGTTGCCATCGCCAAAACCATCGCCGATCTAGAGCGTATCGGCGATGAAGCCGAGCGTATCGCCAAAGTAGCCTTGGATTCTTTCACCAAGGATCAGCAGGGCTTGCTGGCGAACATGGAAAACATGGGTCGCCTGGTGTCAAAAATGCTGCACGATGTGCTTGATGCTTTTGCCCGTATGGATGCGCAAAAAGCGTTTGAAGTGCACAAGGCCGATGAAAAGGTCGACCGTGAATACGAAGCCCTGACGCGTCAGATCATGACCTATATGATGGAAGATCCGCGTTCAATTCCGCGTGTAATGGAGCTGATCTGGTCGGTACGTTCACTGGAGCGCATTGGTGATCGTTGTCAGAATATTTCTGAGTACGTAATCTACTTTGTTAAGGGTAAAGATATTCGCCACGTATCACAGGATATGATTGCGAAGACCATCTAACCGGTAGCAAGATGTAAGGGCAAAAGGACTTTTGCCCTTTTTTATGTTCATATTTTTCGCCGTCTTGGAGTTGGCAAAACATTGATGAATTGAGCATGAAAATTCATGCGTTCGGGTGATTAATAAGGTAAAATCACGCCCGAAGCATAAAGATGCAAATCGAAAATAAATTGACACTGATAGCGATTATAGGAGCCATCCTAAGACGTTTCCGTGACTTATTTATGACGATTTTATTGCAAACTAAGATTCAAAGGGTCAATTATGCCTAGTAATGCGTTTTTAGGGGTTTTTGCAAAATCACCTATTAAACCAATCGAAGATCATATAAAAAAGGTGCACAAAGCCAGCGCCATGCTTATTCCATTTTTTGAACATGTGTTTAAAAAAGAGTGGCATGAAGCGGAAGAGTTACGCCTTAAAATTCGCTCACTTGAACGTGAAGCGGACGAGTTAAAACGTGAAATCCGTCTTAACTTGCCACGTGGTTTGTTCCTTCCAGTTGAGCGTACCGACCTACTTGAGCTGATCACTCATCAGGATAAGATTGCTAATAAAGCAAAAGATATTGCCGGTCGTGTTGTTGGTCGTGAGATGACAATCCCAGAGACCATTCAAAAAGACTTTTTGCAATATTTATCCCGCTGCGTGGATGCAACTAAACAAGCATCAAAGGCAATTAACGAGCTAGACGAGTTATTGGAAACCGGTTTTCGCGGTCGCGAAGTTGTGCTGGTGGAAAAAATGCTGGTTGAGCTTGATGCCATTGAGCAAGACACGGACGACATGCAAATCAGATTGCGTCATGAATTACGTCGCATCGAAGACACGATGAACCCAGTTGATGTGATGTTCTTATACAAGATCATCGAATGGGTGGGTGATTTAGCAGATATCGCTGAACGAGTTGGTGCTCGTTTAGAAGTGCTGTTAGCCCGTTAACATTGCCCGGATTTAACTCAGTGAAAGGTACAGAGTTAAATCACACAAAGTTAAAAAAATAAGGTTTTTCTGATGGATATTATTTCGTCCTACGGTACCCTGTTAGTGCTTGTTGCCGCAGCGGTAGGTTTCTTCATGGCTTATGGTATCGGTGCAAACGATGTAGCCAACGCCATGGGTACTTCTGTGGGCTCTAAAGCCCTAACGATCAAACAAGCAATCGTCATTGCGATGATTTTCGAATTTGCCGGTGCCTACTTGGCTGGCGGTGAAGTAACATCAACGATCCGTAAAGGTATTATTGATGCCGCCCCATTTGCTGATATCCCTGAACTTATGGTTCTGGGTATGATTGCCGCGCTCTTTGCCGCGGGTAGCTGGTTATTAATTGCCTCTTTCCTGGGCTGGCCTGTTTCAACAACTCACTCAATCATTGGCGCCATCATAGGTTTTGCCCTGGTTGCCGTGGGTAGTGAAGCGATTCAGTGGACTAAGGTTGCAGGCATAGTCGGTAGCTGGATTGTCACCCCGGCGATCTCTGGTTTTATCGCTTATCTTATCTTTATGAGCGCGCAAAAGCTGATTTTCGATACCGAAAAACCGCTTGAGAATGCCAAGCGTTTCGTGCCTATGTATATGGGTCTTGCCGGTTTCGTAATGTCTCTTGTGACTATCAAAAAAGGCTTAAAGCACATAGGCATTAACTTGGGTGCAGTGGAAGGCTATATGCTTTCTATTGGTATCGCCGTTATTATCGCCATTATCGGTAAAATCGTTATTCAACGTATGAAGATGGACCCTAAAGCCGACAAGAAAATGCAGTTCAACAACGTTGAAAAAGTGTTTGCGGTATTAATGGTTCTGACCGCCTGTTGTATGGCCTTTGCCCACGGTTCAAACGATGTAGCTAACGCCATCGGTCCACTTGCTGCGGTAGTAAACATTGTTGAGAACAATGGTGAAATCGCTAAGAAAGCGGCGCTGGCCTGGTGGATTCTGCCTCTTGGTGGTATTGGTATCGTTGTTGGTCTTGCGCTACTAGGTAAGAAAGTAATTAAAACTATCGGTGAAGGCATCACTCACCTAACGCCTAGCCGTGGTTTTGCTGCCGAGCTTGCCGCTGCTTCTACCGTTGTTATCGCCTCAGGTACAGGTCTGCCTATCTCTACCACGCAAACCTTGGTTGGTGCGGTATTGGGTGTAGGTATGGCCCGAGGTATTGCCGCGCTGAATATGGGCGTAATAAGAAATATCGTTGTTTCTTGGGTAATTACGTTGCCTGTTGGTGCCGCACTTGCTATTGTAATCTTCTACGTATTACGAACAGCATTTGGCGTATAAAGCGTAGGCGCTGAGCGCCTGCCACGACTAAACAGTCTTTTAGCTTGAAAAGATCTCAACGCCCCAGGTGTTGGGGTCTTTTTATTTATGGGCATAAATATGACGAACCTACCCAGTATTAAGCAGCTACAGTATCTCTTAGCCGTACACCAGCATCAGCATTTCGGCCGCGCCGCCAGCGCCTGTTATATAGGTCAGTCGACCTTAAGTAGCGCCATTCAGAACCTTGAGGAAAACCTTGGGGTGCAGCTCATCGAGCGAGAAAATCGTAGCCTGATGTTTACCGCCATCGGCGAGGAAGTGGTGGAAAAGGCGAAGAAGATTATCGATGACACCATGAGTGTTAAAGAGCTTACTCGCAGTCACCTGCATCCACTTAGTGGCTCGCTCACTATTGGCATTATTCCTACTATTGCCAGTTTTGTGGCCGCGCCGCTGCATTGCTATTGTAAGGCCACTTTTAAAGAGCTGGATCTGGTGCTGGTAGAAGACACCAGTGATAAGTTGCTCGACAAACTCGAGCATGGCCATATAGATCTTGCCCTGCTGGCCTTACCTTATGAAACCAGCCGTTTTCATACTCAGATCCTTGCTAAAGATAAGTTTTATCTGGTGCATCATAAGGATTACCAGATTGACTCTGAGGTCGATTACAACCTGCTACCGGAGCACAGTGTCTTCTTGCTTGAGCGAGAGCACTGTATGACGGGGCATGCCCTTAGTGCCTGTAACCTAGAGCGAGCTAGCTGTATTAACCCTTTTGAGGCCAGTAACCTACATACCCTGCTTTCCATGGTGGAGTACAAGCTGGGCGTTACCTTCTTACCGCAAATGGCGCTCAATGCCGGGATTTTAGACTCCAAGCCCTTGCTGGCGGTGAGCTCGGACTCGGATGCCCATCGTGATGTCGGCTTAGTTTGGCGTAAAACCACGGGGCGTATCGGCGACTTCCGTCTCTTCAGTGAGAAGGTTGGCGAGTTTCTTCGCACCTGCTGCACGGTTGGCAGCGAATAATATTTGTTGAAAGCGGCTTAGGCCGCTTTTTTTATAAATAAATTTAATTTTTCCAAACTTTTTCCTATCGCCTTGCAACTAACCTAATAACACAATCAATTGATTGCTTAATTACGTGATTTTTAACTCAGAACAACGGCTAATAACAAAAGCACAAAGCGGCAGCAATAAAGCCTGGCTGACCCTGGTGAAACGCCATGAGAAAAGGTTGTATAACCAGTGTCTAAGGTTGCTTCAGCACCCGGATGACGCCCTGGATGTGATGCAGGAAACCTTTATCAGTGCCTATCAAGGTTTGGGTCAGTTTAATGGCCAAAGTCAGTTGCACACCTGGTTGTTTCGTATCGCCTATAACAAGTCGGCGGAGCATTTTCGCCGCCACCGCCAGCATCAGAGCCTGGATGAGGTGGCAGAGCCAAGCAGTAATGTATTGCATATGGAGCGCCCCTTAATGCAGGCGCAACAAAATCAGCGGCTGCTAGCCGAGCTTGCCAGGTTACCCTTTGAGCAAAGGGTGGTGGTGGAGATGAAATTCTTCCAACACTGCACCTTTGAAGAAATTGCGCAGCAGCTGGAGGTATCGGTCAATACGGTTAAAACACGTTTGTATGCGGCTTTGGGTCGATTAAAACCGCAATTGGAGGTTCATGATGGCCAAACAAAATAATCTAGAAGCGCTTTTTGACAGAGCCTTAGATGGCGAGCAGTTGAGTGCGGATGAAATGGCGGCGTTGAGCGGCGATCCTGTGTTTGGCCCCATGCTTAAACAGGCCGAATATTGGCAAGGGGCTGCCGAGCAGTTTGCTGCGCAGGATGTTCCTCAAAGCTGGCAAGCTGAGCGGTTGTTTCCATCAACGCCGACCTCAAGCCAGTATTTTCCCTGGGTAGCTGCAAGCATTATGAGCTTTGCCATGCTCTTTGGCGGTTACCAGGTGTATGGCACTAATCAGCAGCTGGTGGCGCAAATTCAACAGCAAGAGCAAACCTTAGCCGAGCAAAAACAGCAGATGCAGCAATTGAGCGAGGCCTTGGTGGCACAGTCGCAGTGGCAAAAGGAAGCCTTAGCGGATATAGCCACACAAACCGTGGATATCGCCCGCAGTGAGCGCCAGGATGCGATGGCGACTCTGGTCGATTACATCAATACCCAGCGGGCCCAGGATAATGCTTATTTGCGCATGCAGCTCAATGATATTGCTGAACAAATTGAACAACAGCCGCCTTATAGCACGGCTTACAACACAGAGAGTCAATGATGAAAAAGTACTTTATAGCAAGCGCTGTGGCGCTAGGTGTGGCTTCCTTTACTAATGTTGCGCAAGCCGGTGAGTTTGACCAGGTGCAGCGCCAAATTGGCATAGTGGAAAATATTCTGAGCACGGCGTTAAAGCAGGATCTAGAGCGTCAATCGGTACAGGTTTCCAGTACCTATTTGGCCAACCAAGGGGTGCTGTATCGAATTCGTCTGGATAATCATTTTGTCTTTGTAACCGAATTTGATGATATGCCCTTGCCGCCGCTGCCGCCTGAGGCCGTGATCACCGCAGATTCGGTGACCATGAATGATGGCCATATGGAATTTGTAAATGGTGAGGTCGTAGGTACAGAGTCCAAGGAAATCATTATTGAGTTGGAAGATATTCGTGAGCAATCGGAGCAAATGCGTGCCAGCGCTGAGCAGCAGAGGGAATTGCGGCATCGCCTTCGCGAGCTTAACCGCGAGCAAAGGGAAGTGAGAATCCAATCCAAGCTCCAGGATGACGATAAGGAGCTCACCAAGCAATTGCAGAAAATAGAGCGTGAAATCGTCAAGTTGCGCGAGGAAAAAGACACGCTCGATGCCAAAAACAAGGTGCTGGTCAAAGAAGTAAAGGTGAAACGTTTGAAGCAAAAGGAAAAGCAACAACAAGAGCAGCAGGAGCAATTACAAAAAGCACTCACCAGTGTAGCCCGCAGTCTCTGCGATTATGGTGTCGGGATGCGTGATATCAGTGATGAGCAATTTGTAAATGTGCAGTTTAGCCAGGCGCGTAACCAGCATATGGCGGTGTTTAAAAAATCGGATATCAACCGTTGCGTAAGTGGCAAGCTGGATCATAAAGACTTGCTAAGCAGAGCGAAGCAATACGCTTTATAGCAGGCGGGTATGAGTTGCACACATCAATGATGTACACCCAGACTCAGTACCAAGCTTAACACCCTGTAGTGCACTACAGGGTTGTTTTTGAGCCAAACTGATGTTTTTCCAGCGCTGGTAGAAACAGCAGGTACACCCAGATCACTAAATTAAAGTAGGGCACCAGACCCAAGGCCAGAAAGAGCTTAACCGGATAGCCTTTACGTTTGGCATGCATATAACATTGCCCAGCTATAAAGAGGTTGACGCACAAAAGTAGAGTAACTAAAAAAAACATGCCGATTTCCTTTATTTGTAGTCTTCCACACCCCTGAACACAGGCGGTGACGCGGAGTTCCTGAACCAGTAACCTGGTTTGCCACATTCCATTGTTGGGCCATTATTAGTTTTTTTGTTGTGCCACCTTAGTTGGCACGGGTCGCGCATTTACACCAATTGGTATTGGCCGTCTTGCTTGTATCTTTGGCAAATGCACAGATAAGCTCAGACAGACCATGAACTATTCAGTATAGACAAGCAGTTGCAGAGCAAAAGTAACGCTAGTTAAAAAACAATCAACTTGTGGTTAGTTTGATGTTTTTGCAGCAAATATTTTTTGATTTTCTTCGGGGTATCAAGCGGTCACCCTTTTATGGCAGAACTCTAGCCTGTGGCGAATCCAAAGCTCGGGCTGGTTAGTGTGCTTGATTTCGGATTGGGGAATCACTAGACTTGGCGCGATTTTCAGCACCCTGGAGAGCCCGACATGCGTGTGGCCGATTTTAGTTTTGATTTACCCGAAGAGTTAATTGCCCGTTTTCCACAAAAGGAGCGCAGCCAAAGCCGCTTGCTTAAGGTGGATGGTAACAGCGGTGCTACCTCTCATCATATTTTCAAAGACATTATCGACTTTATCGAGCCTGGCGATCTTTTGGTGTTTAACAATACCAAGGTGATCCCGGCGCGCATGCACGGCAATAAGGCTTCCGGCGGTAAGGTGGAAGTGCTGGTTGAGCGCGTATTGGATGATAAGCGGGTTTTAGCTCATGTACGCTCGAGCAAGTCACCTAAGCCTGGCACCATGCTGCTCCTTGAAGGCAAAGCAGAAATGGAAATGCTTGGCCGTCAGGGTGAGTTATTCGAACTGGAATTAAAAGGCGAGGGTTCGGTGCTGGAGACCCTGGAACAAATTGGTCATATGCCTTTGCCGCCTTATATCGACCGTCCGGATAACGACGAAGATAAACAGCGTTATCAGACCGTTTACGGTGAAAAACCCGGTGCCGTGGCGGCGCCGACCGCTGGCTTGCACTTTGATGAAGCCCTGATGCAGCAGCTAAAAGACAAGAATGTTGAGATGGCCTTTGTCACCCTGCATGTGGGAGCCGGCACCTTTCAGCCGGTGCGCGTAGAGAGCGTTACCGATCACCATATGCACTCGGAATACATTGAAGTGCCAGAAGAGGTGGTGGCCGCAGTGCAGGCCGCTAAAGCGCGTGGCGGTCGAGTTATCGCCGTGGGTACAACCTCGGTGCGTTCTTTGGAGTCGGCGGCGAAAATCGGTGGCGGCGAGCTTAAAAGCTACTTTGGCGACACGGATATCTTTATCTTCCCCGGCTACCAGTTCAATGTCGTCGATGCCATGATCACCAACTTCCACTTGCCAGAGTCCACCCTGATCATGCTGGTCAGCGCGTTCTCGGGGCAAACGCATATTATGGATGCCTACCACGAGGCCATCAAAGAGCGTTATCGCTTTTTCAGTTATGGTGATGCCATGTTCTTAACCAAGCAAACAAGTTAGCTCTAGGTCTTTCATTCCTTGTAGGTCGGGCTTTTAGCCCGACAAGTATGCAAAACTGTCACCTTGTCGGCCTAAAGGCCGACCTACAAACATACACCCCTTGCTGCCTGTAGGTCGGGCTTTCAGCCCGACAAATATGCACAACTGCCACCATGTCGGCCTAAAGGCCAACCTACAAAACGCGAAGCTGCGAGCATAACCTAACCCACCCCCCTTTTATTTTTTCGATTTGCCCCAATTCATAGTATTGCCGTGCCAAAAAAGGTAGAATCGGACGGTTAAATTGCGCCTAAGTTCGCAACAGTTAAGTAGAGTTGGACTGTTTTTCCGACCGATTGAGGTTCATATGAAATTTGAATTAGATACAACCGATGGCAAAGCCCGTCGTGGTCGCTTGATTTTTGACCGTGGTGTAGTGGAAACTCCGGCATTTATGCCCGTGGGTACTTACGGCACGGTAAAAGGCATGACTCCTGAAGAGCTAAAAGGCACGGGAGCGCATATTTGTCTGGGTAATACTTTCCACCTGATGTTGCGCCCGGGCACTGAGATCATCAAACAACACGGTGATCTGCACGACTTTATGGGCTGGGATAAGCCGATCCTGACCGATTCAGGCGGCTTCCAGGTATTTAGCCTGGGTGCCATGCGTAAAATCTCCGAAGAAGGTGTGTTGTTTAGCTCACCGGTGAACGGCGAGAAAATCATGCTAAGCCCGGAAAAGGCGATGCAAGTGCAGCGCGATCTAGGTTCAGATATTGTGATGATCTTCGATGAATGTACGCCGTATCCTGCAACCGAAAAGCAGGCGAAAGACTCCATGGAGCTATCGCTGCGCTGGGCAAAACGTTCAAAAGAAGGTCATGGCGACAACCCGTCGGCCTTATTCGGTATTATCCAGGGCGGCATGTATCCAGAGCTTCGTGCACAATCGCAAGCAGGGTTGGAAGAAATTGGTTTCGACGGTTATGCCCTAGGTGGTTTATCCGTAGGTGAACCAAAAGAAGACATGATCAACATCCTGGATCACTGTGCCTACAAGATGCCGGAGCAAAAGCCACGTTACCTTATGGGTGTGGGTAAACCGGAAGACATCGTTGAGGCGGTGCGCCGTGGTATCGATATGTTTGACTGTGTTATGCCGACGCGAAATGCCCGTAATGGTCACCTGTTTATCACAGATGGCGTGGTGAAAATCCGCAACGCCGTGCATAAAACCGATACAGCGCCACTTGATAGCGAATGTGATTGCCATACCTGTACTAACTTCTCACGCGCGTATCTGCATCATTTGGATAAGTGTAATGAGATCTTAGGAGCACGCCTTAACACTATCCATAATTTGCGTTATTACCAACGCCTTATGGAAGGGTTGCGTGAAGCCATTGCCGCAGGAGAGCTTGACGCATTCGTGGCGGACTTTTATGCTCGCCGTAATCTGCCGGTTCCTGAACTTGCTGAAACAGAATAACTGCTGGCCCGCCTTGTGCGGGCTTGCGTATAAATTAAGACATTAAAATTAATAGTTACATACTGAAGGGGAACACCTGATGAGTTTATTTATTGCTAACGCTCATGCCAGCACAGCTGGTGCCGCACCTGCTGGTGGCGGTTATGAAATGCTAATCATGCTGGCTATTTTCGGCTTGGTATTTTATTTCCTGATCTACCGTCCACAGGCCAAGCGTGTAAAAGAGCACAAGAGCCTGATGAGCGCCCTAGCCAAGGGTGATGAAGTCCTTACGCAAGGCGGCCTTGTGGGTAAAATCACTAAGGTAACCGAAGACAAAGACTTCGTAACCATCGCCTTAAACGACCAAGCTGAAGTGACTGTACAGAAAGCCTCAATTTCTGCAGTGCTACCTAAAGGCACCATGAAGTCACTATAAAAAGGAAAGATACGTGTTAAATAAGTATCCTTTATGGAAGTATTTACTCGTGCTTTTAGTGCTTGCGGTAGGGGTGTTATATGCTACCCCTAACATCTATGGTCGCGACCCTGCCATTCAGGTAACGGGCGCCAAAGGTGCCGACGCAGACCTAAGCGCACTAGATACGGTAAATACCATCCTTAGCGAAAATAAAATTGAATCCAAATCGAGCAAGCTCGAAGACGGGCAGATCCTGGTTCGCTTTAAGAACGTAGAAGAACAACTAAAAGCTCAGGACATCTTGCGCGACAACTTAAGTGAAGACTACATCTCAGCCATTAATATGGCGCCGGCACAACCCGAGTGGTTGAAGTCGATTGGTGGTAATCCAATGAAGCTGGGTCTTGACTTAAGTGGTGGTGTGCATTTCACCATGGAAGTTGACATGGTGACCGCTATGGACAATGCACTGAACCAGATGGAACAGGACTTCCGCTCGGATTTACGTGAAGAAAAGTTACGTTATCGTACCATACGCCGAGTTGCTGGCAGCGACTCGGTGCAGGTAGTTATGCGCAGCGAAGAAGATAAAGGCGCGGCGGAGAAATTCCTGCAAGGCCGTTATCAGGGCTATATGTTTAGCGACGATAGCAACAACGACAGCGGTTTTGTGGTAACCATGAGCGAGCTGCGCATCAAAGAGTTGCGCGATTACGCCATCAAGCAAAACGAAACCATTATTCGTAACCGTATTAACCAAATCGGTGTGGCCGAGCCAAACGTACAGCGCCAAGGTGCTGAGCGTATTATCGTCCAGCTTCCGGGCGTACAAGACACGGCGCGAGCCAAAGAAATCCTGGGTGCTACGGCTACCCTTGAGTTCCGCGAAGTGGATCAAGATGCCGATCCAGGCCTTGCCATGCAGGGTCGTGTGCCGCCGGGCACAGAGATCATCATGGATCGTACGGGTCGTCCCGTGGTGCTTAAAAAGCGCGTGATCTTAGAAGGTAGCCATATTACCGGTGCACAATCGAGCCTGGATGAATACCAGCGTCCGCAGGTAAACATCTCGCTTGATTCCAAAGGCGGCGCCAAGATGGATGCCTTTACTAAACGCGCTATTGGCAAACCTATGGCCACGGTATTTATTGAGTACAAGCCATCCGGTGAAGTGGATGCCAATGGTAAAGCCCTGCCGCCGATCAAGGTGGAAGAGGTTATCAACGTGGCTACCATCCAGGCGCGTTTAAACCGCAGCTTCCGTATTACCGGTCTTGATAGCCCGGCTGAAGCTCATAACCTAAGCTTGCTGCTTCGCGCTGGTGCCCTGGTTGCACCGATTCAAATCGTTGAAGAGCGTACTGTGGGTCCAAGCCTGGGTCAGGAAAACATCGAAGCGGGTATGACAGCGGTTGTGCTTGGTTTTGCCTTTGTGCTTGCCTTTATGTTGCTGTACTACAAGGGTTTCGGCATGGTTGCCAACCTGGCGCTTGCTGCCAACCTGATTATGATTGTCGGTGTTATGTCGATGATCCCTGGCGCCGCTCTGACGTTACCTGGTATTGCCGGTATCGTACTGACAGTAGGTATGGCGGTTGATGCCAACGTACTTATTTTTGAGCGTATCCGTGAAGAGCTGGCCGATGGCCGCAGTCCGCAACAGGCGATTCACTTCGGTTACGACAGCGCCTTTAGCACCATATTTGATGCCAATATTACCACCCTGATTGCTGCGGTTATTCTGTTTGCAGTGGGTACAGGTCCGATTGCCGGCTTCGCGGTAACTCTAGCCATTGGTATTTTGACATCAATGTTTACAGCCATTGTCGGTACCCGTGCGGTGATCAACCTGATCGTTGGCGGCAAACGCATTGAAAAGCTGTCGATATAGGAGCAACTAAGCATGCAATTATTAAAAGTAAAAGGCACCTTGCCATTTATGAAAGCACGCAAATTGGCAATGGGTTTCTCCATCTTGCTGATCTTTGCTTCTGTCGCGTCGTTTTTTGTTAAAGGCCTTAACTTTGGTTTGGATTTCACCGGCGGTACCGCCGTTGAGGTAGGTTTTTCACAACCGGCCGATCTAAGCAATGTGCGTAAAGTACTTGCCGAAAATGGCTTTGCCGAAGCCTCGGTACAGCTATTTGGCTCCAGTAAAGACGTCTTGGTGCGCTTGCCACCTCAGGGTGAAGGCGTAAAGGCCGAGGTGATTGGTAACCAGGTGATGACGGCAATGAAACAAGCGGATGCCGATGCGCAAATGCGTCGTATCGAGTTTGTTGGCCCAAGTGTGGGGGAAGACCTTAAAGAGCAGGGCGGTTTGGCCATGTTAACGGCGCTTATCTGTATCTTGCTTTATGTGGCGATGCGCTTTGAGTGGCGCTTCGCACTGGGTGCGGTATTCGCGCTTTTCCACGATGTGGTGTTAACCATGGGCTTGTTCTCATTACTCGGTCTTGAGTTTGACTTAACCATCTTAGCGGCCATCTTGGCGGTAATAGGTTACTCACTCAACGATACCATAGTTGTATCTGACCGTATTCGTGAGAACTTCCGTAAAGTGCGTACCGATGACACCTTAGAGATCATCGATATTTCATTGACGCAAACTCTGAACCGTACCTTGGTAACCTCAATCACCACCATCTTGGTATTGATTGCCTTGTTCGTATGGGGTGGACAGACCATTCACGGTTTTGCTACGGCATTGCTATTTGGTGTGTTCATCGGTACTTACTCTTCAGTGTACGTTGCCAGTTCGGTAGCCGTGGCGCTAGGTGTGAGTAAAGAGGATTTGATCCCGGTAGAGGTGGAAAAAGAAGGTGCGGACTTAGACGCCATGCCTTAATCGCCTTTCTTGCGATTGTAGTGCGATATAGAGAAAATGCCGCTTTTCAGCGGCATTTTTTTTCGCCTGTAGGTCAGCCTCTCAGAGCGACAATAGAGCACTAACCCACACTTAAATCAAAAAGGATAAAAATAAACCTTTTCATATACTTGTCATATTCAAGTGCTACCCTGCGCCACCGTTTGTGCTTTTAGTGTAGTAGGCCGGTGAATACGGACTTGATAGCAGAATTAACCTTGATATTGCGGCAGCGGTCGATCACAACCCTATTTCAGCCTATTTTCGATGTTACGCAGCAGCAAATAATTGGCTATGAGGCCTTGAGCCGAGGCCCAGAAGGCAGTCCCTTGCACGCTCCGGCCGTGTTGTTTCAATGTGCGCAACAGGCGCGTCGGCTCTCCGAATTAGAATTATTATGCCGCGAAACGGCCATTGCCACCTTTGCCAAGCTGGGACTGACAGGTAAGCTGTTTTTAAATGTCAGCCCTAATACTTTGCTTGATCCCGCCCACCCAAAGGGGCAAACGCTACACTTGTTACGTAAATATGGCCTGGGACCTGAGCAGGTGGTTATTGAGCTCACCGAGCAGGATAAGGTCGAAGATGCTAGGCTATTACGAATAGCGGTGGAACATTATCGCGAGCTTGGTTTTCAAATCGCCATTGATGATTTGGGGGCTGGCTACTCTGGGTTAAAGCAATGGTCTGAAATACGCCCCGAGCTAGTCAAAATAGACAGGTATTTTATCGACCATTGTGATTTTAGCCCGGTCAAACGGGAGTTCTTAAAATCCATTATCGACTTGGCTAAGGCCACCAATACTCGATTGATCGCCGAAGGAATAGAGCGCTTTGAGGAATTTCAACTGCTGACCAGGCTGGGTATAGACAATGTTCAGGGCTACTTGCTGGCCTGCCCAAGCGCACAACCCGAGTGTCACTATCGGCATCATCATATGCCTGAATCGACATGGAGAGCGGGCCCAGCTCGCCGTGAGCAGGGTTTAAATATAGGTTACTTAGCGCAGGCCAAACAGGCGTTGTGCCAGCAGACCAGCTGCAGTGAGGCGCAAAAAGTATTTGCCGAGGACAATAATGCTTGTTGTGTGGTGGTGTTAGACAGCGAGCATCGCCCCGTGGGTCTGCTTTATAAAGAGCGGCTTAGTGAGCTGTTTTCGACTCCCGCTGGGCATGCATTTTATGATAGGCAAGCTATCAGTACGGTAATGGAACGCTCGCTTCTTGTGGTTGATGAAAATGATACCTTGGATAGCGTCAGTCATCAGATCACCGATGGCGACCTTGATATTCGTCGTCATATCATTGTCACTCGCGAGCAGCAATACCTGGGAGTGGTGCCACTGCGAATTATTCTCAAGCATATAACCGAGGAAAAGGTGCGTCATGCCCAACATGCCAATCCGCTGACCATGTTGCCCGGTAATATTGCCATCAATGAAGCCATTGAGCAGCGTCTGCATACAGGCAGCTCCTTTACCCTGGCTTATTTTGACCTCAACCATTTTAAGCCCTTTAACGACCTCTATGGTTATGACAATGGCGATGGGGTGATCAAGCTGGTGGCCGAGCTTATTCGTCGCCATACTCAGACAGTTCCCTGTTTTGTTGGTCATATGGGTGGCGATGACTTTATGGTTGTGTTCGACGACCCTCAGGCGCAGGCTATATGTGCTGCGGTTATCGCTGATTTTGATCGCCTGATCGAGGGTTATTTCAGCACCGAGCATATCAAGGCCAAAGGCTATTGGAGTTGCGACAGGCAGGGAAGGCGTCAGTTTATCCCTTTACTGTCTTTAGCCGTTGGTTTGGTCTCCCCTGATATCAATTGCTGCCATAACGGCCATCAGGTTGCCGCTCTGGCCGCCGATGCGATAAAAGAAGCCAAGTGCCAACTGGGCAGTTATGTATTTTGTTGCCAGCGTCGCAAGCCCGCGGCGCCCTTGTATCGTTTGCATCAGACGGATGTGAGCGTCCACCGTCATAGTTTGAGAAATTAAAGCGCTCACCTGTCCCTAGTACATAAATTTAGCTGTTTGCTTATGAGCCGCCGTTTGATAATCTGTGCCGCAGTTGAGTCGAGGGTTGTTATGAAGCTGCGCTTTTTAGGGTTTACGGTTGGGTTAATGATGGCATCCATGGATGTGAGTGCACAGGTGTCAGACGAGCACAGCGCGGCACGTGGGCACTGTGATGTAGAGCTGACCCATGGCCTGATCATCACTCAGGACACCATTCGCATTGTTGATAATAACCAAACCCGGGTGCAGATTAACCAGGGCAATCAGCTGCTGGTGCGAGGTCAGTGGATTGAACTCGATGCCAAGGAAACGGAAATTCTTGAGCAATACAATCAAATGATCCGCGATACAGTTCCTGAATTGGTGGAGTTGGCTACCGATGGGGTCAATATCAGCCTGAGCGCCATTGAGAATGTAGTCACGGGTCTTTCCGATAAAGAGCCTGAAGTGCTTAAGGCGCAACTCCAGTATGTGGAGCAGGCGCTGCGCAATAAATTCAAACGAGGCGATGATTTCTTTTATATCGCCCCTCAGTCTCTCTCTAAATTAGATGACTTCTTTGCTGAGGAAGTATCGAAAAAGATTCATACTGCAATTCAGGGCTCGCTGGGAGCCATGTTGATAGCGCTCGGCGATGCCCTCGAATCCCGCGAGGGGAATATTGAGGAACGCATCAGTGATGTGGGCACCCGGATGGAAATTATTACCGCAGAAATCGACAAATCCCTGCAAAAGAAAGCCGAGCAGTTGGCACTGAAATCGGAAGAGTACTGCAACTGCTTGAATATGCTTGATACCACAGAGTCCAAGCTGCAAAAGCTGGTTCCCGAATTAGCCGACTTTGATCTGGTAAAAATTAAATCTGAAATGTAGGTCGGGGTTTGCCGCCATACTTGTAGGCCAGGCTTTAGCCTGACAAGAGAGCAATGCAGGGGCACATTGCCGAAAGCCCGACAATGGAACACCGCTCTTTATTATCGCCTGTAGGTCGGGCTTTCAGCTCGACAATAGAGCATCAATCTTCCTTTGTCGGCGCAGAGCACCGACTTACACTAATCTTTAAAAAAGCTATCTTCGCTTTTTGCCAGCATGGCCTCAATTTCTTCGATAAAGGCACTGGCATCTGCGCTTTGCGGCTCATTGCTCAGGGGCGTGGAAATACTATTTGATTCCGATGACCATTCGCCTAAATCAATAAGTTGGCAGCGTTTGCTGCAAAATGGTCGGTAAGGGCTTTGGGGGCCCCACTCAACGTCTTGCTCACAGGTAGGGCAGTTCACTTTCGCAGGCATCTACACTTGCTCCGCATATTCTTAGATGCGGGCAAGTGTATCTAAGCAGGACGCTAATTGAAAGTTATATACCCTCAACTCGGGCTACATCAGGGTAACCCGGTTGATTTCGGTGAGAGAGGTAATGCCAGCCGCCGCTTTGCGCAGGCCCGCGCCTCTTAGAGTGGTGAAGCCATCTTGTTTGGCTATGGCGGCGATCTCTATAGAGGTTGCGCCATTCATAACTGCCTGAGAGATCTTCGGACTAATCGGTAACATTTCATAAAGGCCGATACGACCTTTATAACCTTCGGTGCATTCATCGCAGCCAACGGCCCTATACAGGGTCAAGTTAGCGGCTTCCGCTTCGCTGTAGCCTTGCTTTAGTAGCTCGTCAACAGGTAACTGCTCAGGTACTTTGCAGTGTTTGCAAAGTTTTCTGGCCAGGCGCTGTGCTATTACCAAGGTCACCGAGCTAGCGACGTTATAGGCAGGCACGCCCATGTTCAGCAGTCGGGTAATGGTTTCCGGCGCTGAATTGGTATGCAGGGTAGAAAGTACCAAGTGGCCTGTTTGTGACGCCTTAATGGCAATTTCCGCGGTTTCCAGGTCACGTATCTCACCTACCATGACCACATCCGGGTCCTGACGCAGGAAGGCGCGTAAGGCATTGGCAAAGGTCAGGTCGGCTTTGGGGTTAATCTGTACCTGGTTAATACCCTTAACGTTAATTTCCACCGGATCTTCGGCGGTGGAAATATTGCGCTCGGCGGTATTTAATATACTGAGGCCGGTATACAAGGACACGGTTTTACCCGAGCCGGTAGGACCGGTGACCAGTATCATGCCCTGAGGTTGGGCTAATGCGTCTAAATAGAGAAGTTTCTGCTCTGGCTCATAGCCCAACACATCAATGCCGAGCAGGGTGGTGGAGCCATCGAGAATACGCATAACGATTTTCTCACCCCACAATGTCGGCAAGGTGCTGACACGGAAGTCGATTTTCCTATGCTGTGACAGGCTCATTTTAATACGCCCGTCCTGAGGCTTACGCTTTTCGGAAATATCCAGCTTGGCCATCACCTTAATACGAGCGGCGAGGCGGTTTGCTAAATTAAACGGCGGGTGCGCCATCTCATGCAAAACGCCATCGATACGAAAGCGGATACGGTATTCACCATCATAGGGCTCAAAATGTAGATCGGATGCCTCGCGATGAATGGCATCGCGGAGAATTTTATTGATATAGACAATAATGGGGGCATCGTCGTCACTGGTTTCATGATCATCGGCCACATGGCCTTCATCATGTTGAATTTGGCCCAGTTCCTTAACGTCCTGCTCGGAGATTTTTAAGGCATGGGTGGCATCGAAAAGGTTTTCAATTATCTTATCTATATGCTGATAATCGCAAAGCACCACATCACATTGCAAACCGGTACTGAACTCGTAGTTTTCAAGTGCGCCGTAATCCGTGGGGTCGGACACAGCCAACATAAGTCTGTTGCCTTTTTTCGCCAGCGGCAGCACGTGGTGACGGCGGATCAAGCGCTCTTTTAGCAGGTTTGTATCTATGCTTTGTTCATCAAACTGACTGAGATCAAAATAGGGGACACGAAAGAGTTCGACACACTGACTTAATAGCTCGTTTTGACTCATATTGCTGCAGCGCACAATCAGTTCGGCGGCGCTGCGACAACGGTCCTGCTCAAGCCTGACCTTGTCATTATCAAGGCGACCCAAGGTTATAAACTTTCGGATCAGAGGAGAGTTGATGTTCATAAAATACCGATATAACGCAAGCTAGATGTAATTATAATAAGCTTAGACAAACTAAGTTATTACAGGTTATATGGTTATTGTTGCTTATCTGCACAAGAATGCAACTTAACTCGCTTTAAATAACTGTAATGGTAGCGCTGCACCTTGCTCTTAAGTGCAGCTAATGTGCCGGAATTACTAATAATATCATCGGCTTTTTTCACTTTATTGCCACGGCTCATTTGTGCGGCAACTATAGCTCGTGCCGCGTCCAATGACAGTTTATCACGTTCGCAGGTGCGCGTTAATTGTAGCTCTAATTGCACATCAATCAATAATGTGCGCTGGCAGTATTTTTCCAGTCCGTTTTCAAACAGCAGCGGCGCTTCTAAAATCACATAGGGGCTTTGCGCTCTTGCCAATTGGTCGAGCATCTCGGTGCGGATAAGCGGATGAAGCAGGTTATTAAGCCAGAGCTTCTCGCTATTATCGCTAAATACGATTTTTCTTAGCTTGGCTCTATTAAGAGCGCCATGGGTATCGAGTATGCTTTTCCCGTGGCGCTTAACTATGGCATTTAAGGCCGGGCTGCCCGGCTCCACAACCTGACGGGCAACCAAGTCGGCATCGACAACCTCGATGCCGAGCTCGGCAAAAAACTTGCTGGCGCTGGACTTACCGCTGCCTATGCCACCTGTTAAACCCAAGACCCAAGGGTGTGTGTTAGCCAAGAAGCATACTCATATAGCTTGCCTGCAATTGCTCGCCCCAGAGCATGGCTATCCAGCCGGCGATGGCAATATAAGGGCCAAAGGGAATAGGAGTAGCCTTATCCCGCCCTTGAATTGTCAGCAGGGTGATGCCGAGCACAGCCCCAACCACACTGGAAAGCAGAATAATTATGGGCAGGGCCTGCCAACCAAGCAAGGCGCCAAATACTGCCATTAGCTTAAAGTCGCCATAACCCATGCCTTCCTTGCCGGTTACCAGTTTGAATAACCAGTAAACGCTCCAAAGACTTAAATACCCTGCCGCAGCACCTATAATTGCCTCGCCTGGGGGAATTGTGATGCCCACAACACTGGCAATAAGAGCTAACCAGAGTAATGGCAAGGTGATTTGATCCGGCAGCAGCATATGATCGATATCGATAAAGGTCAGCGCCACTAAACACCAGGTTACGGCAATGTATAAGAGTGCCAGTTCGCTGGCACCAAGCTTCCAGGCAACCACTGTACCTAATAGCGCTGTAATTAGTTCAATGGCGGGATAGCGCACCGAAATCGGGTTTTTACAATTGGCGCATTTGCCGCCGAGCAACAGCCAACTCAGTAAGGGAATATTCTGCCAGGGTTTTATCTTGCTCTTACACTTAGGGCAGGTAGAGCTAGGCGTAATTAGGTTAAAAGTGCTTTGGGGCTCCTGCGCATCGCCCTGAGCTAATTCATCCGCCAATAACAGCCGGCATTCACCTTGCCATTGGGTTTGCATCATCTTTGGTAATCGATAGATGACCACATTTAAAAAACTGCCAATGGCCAGGGACACGAAAAAAGCCGTGGTATAAAAAAACCACGGCTGTGCTTGCATTAAGCTTTGTACTTCTGAAAACATTTAGATTACTGAACCTAGTTGGAAGATAGGCAGGTACATGGCAATAATTAAGCCACCGATCAATACGCCTAATACGGCCATAATCATGGGCTCAAGCAGGCTGGAAAGGCCGTCTACGGCATCATCTACTTCCTGTTCATAGATGGTGGCAACCTTGGCAAGCATATCGTCTAAAGAGCCGGACTCTTCACCTATGGCCACCATTTGTATCACCATATCGGGGAAGATATTAGAGTTACGCATGGCCCAGTTCATTGGGTTACCCGAGCTAACTTCTGCCTTAATCTCCAAGATGGCATCGCGATAGACGGCGTTACCAGAGGCACCTGCCGCAGAATCTAAGGCATCAACCAAGGGCACACCGGCGGCAAAGGTGGTTGATAGGGTGCGGGCATAACGGGCCACCGCTGCCTTATTCAAAATCATGCCGATAACGGGGATTTTTAAAATGGCTTTATCCACTTTGTCGCTAAAGTTTTTATTGTGCATTCGTGCCTGCGCAAAAAGATAGCCGCCGATAGCTAAAATGAGCAGGGCAACCCACCAGTAAGCCTGTAAGAATTCGGATATACCAATAACCATTTGCGTAAACGCGGGCAGTTCGGCACCAAAGTCTGAGAAAATCTCTTCAAACTGAGGAACCACAAAAATCAAAAGAATAGAAGTTACTATAATGGCAACCACAATAACGGCTATGGGGTAGAAGAGTGCCTTTTTAATTTTTGATTTAAGCGCCTCTGCCTTTTCTTTATAAAGGGCGATACGGTCGAAAATTCTATCCAGCGCACCGGATTGTTCGCCGGAAGAAACCAAGTCGCAATAGAGATCGTCAAAATATTTTGGATGTTTACGCAGTGCCGAACTAAGTGGGTGGCCGGCTTTAACCTCTTCGCCTATATTATTAAGCAAATTTTTAATGCCGGGGTTTTCCGAGCCATCGGCAATCATGTCTATGGCTTGCACCAAGGATACACCCGCTAATAGCATGGTGGCTAATTGTCGTGTAAGTACCGCGATATCTTTTGCAGTAATACGTTTTTGACCGTTGCCGAATAGGGATTTGGGTTTACGCTTTACCTTGGAAGGAGTAATGCCCTGCTTGCGTAGCTGCGCCTTAACTAAGGCGATACTTGTACTGCTTAACTCACCCTCGAGCTTTTTACCTCGGGAGCTGACTCCCACCCACTGGAAGGTGTCCTGTTGACTTTTTAATTGTTTTGCCATTCTTCTATCCACAATCCTGTTGAACTAGACTAATAGTAACACGCTGATTACGTTTCGCTTACTTTTAGTGTAGAGCATTAAGGTTAAACTTTGTTATCTAAGCATTGGTAACACGATTCACTTCTACCAAGCTGGTAACCCCTTGAGCGACCTTTTTTAAGCCGGATGCGCGCAGATTATTAACGCCTTCGCCAATTGCAACCTCAGCAATTTCCAACGAGTTACCGCCGCGCATAATAATTTCCGCTATTTTCGGGGTAATGGGCATGACCTCGTAAATACCCACGCGACCCTTATAGCCCTCGGTGCACTCATCACAGCCCTTGGGTTTAAAAATACTGAGTTCAGCTAATTGCTCATAACTAAAGCCCTGTTTTATCAGCTCTTCCTGGGGTAATTGCTCCGGCTCTTTACAATGATTACACAGGCGTCGCGCCAAGCGCTGGGCGATAATCAAACTCACCGAGCTGGCGATATTATAAGAGGGCACACCCATATTCATTAAACGGGTCAGGGTTTCCGGCGCCGAGTTGGTGTGCAGGGTTGAAAGCACCAGGTGACCGGTTTGTGCTGCCTTAATGGCAATTTCTGCGGTTTCCAAATCTCGTATCTCACCCACCATGACCACATCCGGGTCTTGACGCAAGAAGGCACGCAGGGCGTTGGCAAAAGTCATATCCGCACGCATATTAATTTGCACCTGATTAATGCCTTCCAGGTTAATTTCTACCGGGTCTTCGGCGGTGGAGATATTGCGCTCGGCGGTATTGAGTATATTTAAGCCGGTATAAAGGGACACGGTTTTACCAGAGCCGGTAGGACCGGTTACCAGGATCATGCCCTGGGGTTGGGCTAGGGCATCTAAATATAATTTCTTTTGCTCCGGCTCATACCCCAGTACATCGATACCCAGCATGGCGCTGGAGCTGTCGAGAATACGCATTACGATTTTTTCACCCCACAGGGTGGGAAGTGTACTAACCCGGAAATCAATACTTCTTTTCGCGCTAATTCTTAGCTTAATACGACCATCCTGAGGCTTACGCTTTTCTGCCAGGTCCATATGGGACATCACCTTAATACGGGCGGCAATACGGCTTTCCAGATTGACTGGCGGCGAGGCGATTTCATGAAGCACGCCATCGACGCGAAAGCGAATGCGGTAGCGCTTCTCATAGGGTTCAAAGTGTAAGTCCGAAGCGCCGCGCTTAATGGCATCCATTAATATCTTGTTGATATAGACGATAATGGGGGCATCGTCTTCCTTACTGTTTACATCCGTAGTCAGGCTTTTTTTGTTATTGCTCTCATCAGATTCGACGCCTTCGAGCTCTTCCATATCATCTTTGCTCAGGCCTAGACTGGAACTGCTGTCGAAAAGTGAGTCTATGGCTTTATCTAGGTAATCGTACCTAACAACAACGGCTTCGGTTTGCATCCCAGTATTAAATTCATAATCTTCGAAGGCATTAAAATCAGTGGGATCGGCCGTGGCAATAAATAAGGTTTTACCCTTAACCGCAATAGGAAGAAGTTTATGCTTTCTAATTAGATTTTCGTTTACATACTCAAGGGGAATTGTTGCTGAGTCAAAAAGAGATAAATCCAGCATGGAAACATGGAACATTTGGCTGGCTCTGGCCTGCAGAGTTTCAGGTTTCATTTTGGCCACAGTACAAATAGCTTCAGCAAGACTCATTTGCTGCTCTGACTTTTGTCTGGCGAGTTCGCTTAGGTCAAATACTCCCAGAGCCGCCAAGCGACGGGCTAAAGGTGAACTAAAATTCATAATTTTTTACTCATATTATTGCTAGATCCAGCCATAAACCTGGGCGCATCACTCCCGTGGCATTTTCTTGCATCATATCAAAACTAAGCCAACAAGTTATAGCTAACACTAATGCAAATAACGTTTTTACCAGAGAAAATTTCAATTCGATCTTATGACTAGCCAAGGGAGGCTTTTGGCTTTGATGCGAGCTCTGATACAGCAGTGCCCCCCAAATTGCTGCCAAATAAAGCTGGGATAAGGGATTAATAAAAACTCCGCTGAATAAGGACAATAAACCACACGATAAAAGAATAGAGGAAAGCAGATTTACCTTAAGCTTGCTTTTAATTTCGTTGCGGAGCTTCCATACTGGGTATAAATAAGTGCAAACTGCGCAAACAGCAACAATAAAGCCATAGCTATATGTTAACTGAAGTATTGAGTTATGAGGGTGATTTAACAGCAGGTGAGTATTACTGGAATCAAACAACCCAGGGGTAATACCAACGACAATATTCTTAAAACTAAGGGATTCTAATGCGCCAAGCCAGAGCTCGATTCTACCAGATGAAGAAGTGCGCATTAAATATTCGCCATTATCAGGTGCGATTAGGATATTTAAGAAATAAATGGCTATCAGTAATATCCCTATTCTTATACTGGCTTTTTTATCAATAAGCGCAAACAGCGCTATAGATAAGCCAAATGCCAGCATAGCCCCCCTGGCACCACTAAACACAGCTACAACAAGGTTCAAACCTATTAGCAGATATAGGTACTTTTTATAGCTAGTTGAGCAGACAGTTAAACCAGTCAGTAAAAGCGGCAAGGTGGCTACCTGCATATGATTTAAGTAACGAACATTGTCAAAGAAATTATAGGCATCAAGAGCGAAAAAACCTTTAAGTATTAGACTAGCTATCCCCACCATAATGGTAATAACAATCACACCTTGGGTGTAAATTAAGATTGGGATGGCAACGCTAATTGCGGGCCAGAGAGTAGTGCTGCTTTGCTGCGCAAACAAATAAAGGCTCAATGTTAAGCTAAGGGCGAAAGCGCAGTGGAGCCTATATTGCTCAGGAGAAATAAATAAGGTTAACAATGAAAATACTATAAAAATAGTTAAGGCTTTATTGAACTGTTTGGTGTTTGGGTATTTGAGCAGGGAAATAAAGAGAATAAGAGTGATAGTTTCAAAAATTCTGTAAATATCGAAAGTTGCTAAGTTACTCACCAATAAAGCCCAATAGAGGTTAGTAAAATTAAAGGGCCGTCATTTGACAGCCCTGAAGGTAGGGAGGCTAGTTATTAGCTACCACGACAGTTTGAAGGGCGGTATTTGTCCTCTACAGAACCACCAGCACAACTCCACACGATATTACCCGGAGTACCATCAGTACCAGCTGCTGCGGTAGGAGTAAATACAATAGTATTATCAGTAGCTGCTACTTTTGCATTATAAGTTACGGTAATAATACCACCTGTACCAACTTCGACAGAAGTTACAGCATTGCCTGTGATTTCATTAGCAGGTGCCATACCAGCTAAAGTGTTTGTTGTTGGGAATGCACCTTGAGTAGCATAATACTCAGCTACAGAAGCTTTCGCCGCCGAGGCTAAATTTAGACCTTCTGAAACGTGACCGCGCTTCGTGTAATCTTGATACGCAGGTAGTGCTACCGCAGCAAGAATACCGATGATCGCAACTACGATCATTAATTCGATTAGGGTGAAACCCTGTTGTTTGTTGTGAGTCATTTTTTCCATTTTCCTCTCCTAAAGGATTTTTTGGGCAAAGTTAAGGTAACCAGAGCTACTGCTTTAATCTAGTTTAGCGCCGGTTGGTTTTCAATGTTAATAGCTTTAAATAATTTTAAAAGTCATTAACAAGAAAAATGTCGGCACCGCTAATGCTCGGTTAAATTGTAGCCTAATTTTAAGGAGCTACGAACTTAACCCGCATTTTTTAAAAGTGTACGCTGCCGATGTTACAGTTTCATTGATTTATAACAAAGTATTACTTTATTTTATAAACCTCATTCTTTGAAACTAGATGCTATCACGCAGATTTTATTTTGGGTAGCCCTTTTTATAACATTGTGTAACATTTGTATCGGCGTTAAATTGCTTGGTTCTGTTTTAGAAACGCATTGATAAATCAATAGCTTTGATATGCTTGGTGAGGGCGCCGCTGGATACAAAGTCAACGCCGACGTTAGCATATTGTTGCAAAGTTTCGAAGGTGATATTCCCGGACACTTCCAGCTTGGCACGGCCAGATGTGCGCTCTACCGCGGTGCGTACATCGTCCAGCGAAAAGTTGTCGAGCATAATGATATCGCTGCCCGCTGTAAGCGCTTCGTCTAACTCGCTGAGGTTTTCTACTTCTACTTCCACCGCTTTATCTGGGTGGTTTTTACGTGCTTGAGCTATCGCAGCGCTGATACCACCACAGGCGCTGATATGGTTTTCTTTAATTAGAAAGGCATCGAACAGTCCGATACGGTGATTGCGCCCGCCACCACATTTAACCGCGTACTTCTGCAATGCGCGCAAGCCTGGGATGGTTTTACGGGTATCGAGGATTTCGGTGTTGGAACCCGCCAGTACTTGGGCATAGCTGTGAGCCGCAGTAGCAGTGGCACTAAGGGTTTGCACAAAGTTTAGAGCGGTGCGCTCGGCGGTCAGTATGGCTCTGGCATTGCCTTTGGCGGTGAATAGAAGCTGATCCGGACTCATTTGTTCGCCGTCGGCGATATAAAAGGTCAGCTCTACACTTGGGTCAACCTGTTGAAATACTTCGATTACCAGGTCTTTACCACAGAATACACCAGCTTCGCGGGTGATCACCTTGGCATCGGCCTGTTGCTCGGCGGGGATAAGTTGCGCGGTGATATCGCCCTCAAGGGCGCTTTGTCCGTCTAAATCTTCCGCAAGTGCTTGCGCCACCAGGCGGGTGATAAGTTCTGGAGTTGGGGTCATAAATTATTACCTATGGGAAGAGTTAAACGGCACCGGCGAAATCGAGCTGGCGCCAGGATTCAAACACAAATACGGCGACCGCATTGGAAAGGTTCATACTGCGGCTATTGGCCTGCATGGGAATGCGCACCCTTTGCTGTTCTGGCAGGGCGGCAATAATGTCGTCGGGTAAGCCTCTGGTTTCCGGGCCAAAGAGTAGGGCATCGCCGGCCTGATAGCTCACCTCGTGGTGGTATTTCTTGCCCTTGGTGGTGCAGGCAAAGATCCGCTTCGGTTGCTGTGAGTCTATATAGCTTTGCAAATCAGCATGGCGCTGCACCTGAGAAAATTCATGGTAATCCAAACCGGCGCGTTTAATACGCTTGTCATCCCATTCAAAGCCCAGCGGCTCGATTAAATGCAGGCGATACCCGGTATTGGCGCAGAGGCGAATAATGTTGCCGGTATTGGGTGGAATTTCCGGTTGAAATAAGATGATGTCTAGCATGGTGTTTATCGACAATCTAAGGTGCTAAGCCAAAATTGGCGCAAGTATATCAAACTTGGTATTAAGAACGCATCTTTTGTAGGCCAGCCTTTGTCGTTGTAGGTCGGGCTTTACCCCGACAATAGATCGTCATACTTTCTTTGTCGGCGCAGAGCACCGACCTAGATTACAAATAGCGGGAATTCCAAAACGGGTATTGTCCAAGGTTGGAAGCCAGATGTTTACGTAGCGGGTTTGCGGCAATATAGCGAGCAATTTGCAACCTGTCTTCTTCGGCCCTTAATTGACGTTCAAAGTAGCCGGGTTGCCACACCTTTCCTTTACGCGCTAAAAGCGTGTTGATATCGGCCGCGGTGGCTCCCTTTAAACGCCCCACCGCCTCATGCAGGTTATCCTTGTTTAAGCGCAATAAACCATGGAAATGATCTGGCATCAGCACCCAAGTCAGCCAAGTGCAGCGACAAGCAAGCTCATGTTGATGTAAATGCCAGCAGAATAATGTTGCCAGTTCAAAGCGTTGAAAAAATGGAATGCGTTGGTAACAAGTAAAAGTGATGAAGTATTCACCATTAGCCTGACTAAAATGTCCTTTTCGTAAATCATTTAAGCTCATGTCCAGATCCTTGGAAGGCTAAAATTTGATTATAGTTTAGATTCCTAAGTTAGGTACTTTGCATCGATAAAGAGAAAGTGGTGAGCTATTGTCGGGGTTATCGACAATGTGCTCCTGCGTTGCTCTACTACCGCCATCCCTGGCGGCAAACCCCGACCTACAAGGGTGAAGCCAAAATTAGCCTAAGCATGGCAAACGTGGTTACAATAACGCACATATAAGTAAATGAATCATAGCGAGTATAATTAGTGGCCAACGCAGCACCAACACCAAAGACAGGGAAGGGGTATGATTTTTGGGTGCGCTTTGCCAGCGTCAGCACTCTGATTATGGTTAGCGTAATGATTTTCGCTAAGGCCTGGGCCTGGTTGGCATCGGGGTCGGCGGCTATGTTGGGCTCCCTTACCGACTCCTTACTGGATATCAGTGCGACCTTGATGAACTTCTTTGTGCTTAGTTATGCACTAAAGCCGGCCGATGATGACCATAGATTTGGTCATGGTAAGGCCGAAGCCCTAGCCGGCCTTGGCCAATCTGCTTTTATTGCCGGCAGTGGCTGTTTGCTCGCTTTTCATGCCATAGAGCGCATGTTTAATCCGGTCGCCATTACGCATTCTTTGCTTGGTGTCTGGGTGAGTGTGTTTGCAATCTTCTGTACCCTGGTTGTGGTGTTTGTGCAATATCAGGCCTTGAAGCGCACCGAATCCGTGGCTCTTAAGGCCGACTCTTTGCATTACAAGGGTGACTTGTTCCTTAACCTAGCTGTGATGCTGGCGTTGTTATTGGCTTATTACGGGATAAGTGGCGCCGATCCTTATTTCGCCATTTTGGTTGCCGCCTATTTATTGTATAACGCCTGGCAAATTGCCACTGAAAGTGCGGGGCACCTGATGGATAAGGAGCTGCCCGATGAAGAAAAAGCGCATATAGTGGCGGTTGCCTGCGCTCATGAGGCTGTGCACGGTGTGCATGCCCTACGTACCCGCCAAGGCGGTAAGGTGCGTTTTGTCGAGTTTCACTTAGAGTTGGATGACCATATTCCCTTAGTACAAGCCCATCGCATCGCCGATGAGGTTGAGCTTATGGTAAAGGACGCCTTTAGCCTGCAAAAACATCCCGAGTTCGGCGGGGAGGTGGATGTGTTAATACACCAGGATCCTGTCTCTGCGACGCGCAAGCACCTTTAGCTTTGCTTAAATGTCGGCGCGAAGCACCGCTGTAGGTCGGGGTTCTCCCCCGACGTGAGGGCACCATTCTTACAATGTCGGCGCGAAGCACCGACCTACGACAAAAGCCTAACTTATTCTTCCACCAATTGTATGGCGCGGTAAAAGCCACTGCTGTCGCTTAATAAGGTGACCAGCTCGGGCAGCACTTGCTCCATGGTCTGCATCAGGGTGTAAGGCGGGTTGATGGCTATCATCCCGGAGGCGGTATGCCATGGGTGTCGGTGTCGGCACTGGTGGCCAGTTCGAACAGCTGAATATTCTTAATGCCGCTTTGGGTTAGACGTTGTTCGATACGGTCGATGCGCTCGCGATCCACCACAGGGTACCAAAGCAAATAGGTGCCGCTGCTAAAGCGCTTATGAGCTTTAATAAGGCTGTCGACGGCTTTGTCATAGTCGCTTTTAATTTCGTAAGGCGGGTCCATCAGTACGCAGGCGCGACGAGATAAAGGCGGCACCAAGCCGAGTAAACCGCTAAAGCCGTTTTCACCTTTCACTCGCAAGGAGCGCTTGCCGGCCATATTTTTCTCAAGCAAGGCCAAATCCTGCGGGTGCAACTCAAAAAACCAACCCTTGTCTTGCTTGCGCAGGTAATGCTCGGCCACCTTAGGCGAGCCGGGGTAATGGGCTAACGCCGCGCCATTATTCATGCTCTTAATTAAAGCTACATAGTCGCTCAATGCCTCAACATCACCCTGGTAATCCCAAAGCTTGGCAATACCATCGGCATACTCCTTGGTCTTTTGCATATCGGCGTTGTCGAGGGCAAAAAAGCCCGCACCCGAATGGGTATCGATATAATCAAAAGGCTTGTCTTTTTTCACCATGTGCTTAAGCGACTGAGCCAATACCAGGTGTTTGACGACATCCGCCGGGTTGCCGGCGTGGAAGGAGTGACGATAACTGAGCATAAATAATCCAGACCAAAAAGTTGCGCCGCCATTTTACTCTTTATTGTCAGCGATAAACAGCCGACGATGGCCAATAGCATGCCCAAGACTTGTTTGTATAAAAAGCGCGCTGATAAGTTAAACGCTTGCTGAACCTCGGTCGGTTGAAAATGAACCCGCTGTTAATACTGGAAAAATTTACAGGAATTCGCTTGTAACCCCTAGCATCCCTAGGCAGATTGCTTTACATTTGCACACTCTAATCAACAGTTTAAAGAGCGCATTTATGAATCAAGAAACCCTTTCCCAACTCGAACAACTGGTCGATAAACTAATTGCCCGCAATGCAGAGCTAGGCCAAGAAGTATCGGCGCTGCGTGAAAGCAATGCCAAGTTACAAGACGAAAACGAAACCTTGCAACTTGAAGTGCTTGAAAGCGAAGAAAAGCAAAAAGAAACCAGCACCACATTGAGCTCATTACTTGAGAAGCTGCAAGCGGCGAGCTAATGAGTGACAAAGGGCACAGCGTTAAGGTAAACCTGCTCGGTAAAGAGCATCAGTTTGCTTGTCCCAAGGGGCAAGAGCAGGCACTGCTCGCTGCGGCCGAAAACTTAAATGCTAATGTAGAGCAAATGCGTACGCGCTCGGCAATTCGCAATGATGACAAGGCCTTGCTGTTAGCAGCGCTGACCTTGTCTCATGAGCTGCTTGAGGCCAAGGCGCAGTTGCATCAATTGTCGGCACAGCAACATGCTTTGTGTGACAAGCTGGAAGCTGCTTTGCAGCAAGAAGATTAAGGCGCCCTTGAGCGCCTTTTTTATGGAGAGTCGTTTATGCGTCAATATTTAAGCGCCCTTATTTTATCTGTGGTCGCGACCGGCGCCCAGGCCCAGCAAAATTGGCAAACGCTCAGTGACCATGTTGAATTTATTGAGCAGCCCGCTAAGTTGCGCTTTTATGATTCCAACCAGACGCTGATCCAAGGAGAGCAGTGTGCGCTGCTGGTGGACGCCCCTGGGGAGTTTACGCAAACGGAAGCCTTTATTGGTGAGCTGAAAAAGCAAGTGCGCGTGCCCCTGTGTTATGTGCTGGCCTCCCATGCCCATGATGACCATTTACTTGGTTTGGCCCTGGTACAAAAGCACTTCCCGGATGCGCAGCTCATCGTGCATCAGTCCCTTGGTGAGAATTTTCACCTCGCCCATGAGCAGTTAAACGAGCGTTTGGATGGCTTTGTTAAAAGTATCGCCCTAAGTACGCAACGTATGGAAAAGATGCCGGAGCAGGAGCAACAAGTTTGGCGGGAAAAAATAGCCCGAGCCCAGGCGCGCTTTAAACAGTGGCAGTCGCTGCGCTTTTCAACGCCTGATAAGGTGATATCCCAGACAACCCAGCTTGATTTGGGCAAGTTAAATGTCGAGCTACTGCCTTTTGCTGCGCATACTCAAGGTGATATTGCCGTATTGGTAAGGGATGATAAATTGCTGGTTGGCGCTGATATGGTCGATACTTTGCCGTACCCGGGTGAGGCCAACTATCAGGCCTGGCTGCAGGCTTTGGATGAGTTATCACAATTGCCTGTGACTCAGGTGCTGCCGGGTCATGGCGGTGTCCTTGCAACGCCTGACCTAACAAAGCCCAAGGCCTGGCTTGAGGCCATAGTGGCTCATGTTAAGGCGAACCCAAGCACCGATGTTGCCACCTTGGTTGAAACCTTTCCCAAGCGGTATCAGCCTCAGGATGATGAGCTGGCACAACGAGCTTATGCCATGTTTTTAGAGGCCGGCATTAAACGCGCGAAACAGCTGTAGGTCGGCCTTCAGGCCGACAATAGGACGCGATTCTTACCATGTCGTTGTAGGTCGGCCTTTGCCGCCATGGATGGCGGTAGTAGAGCAATGCAGGAGCACATTGCCGAAAGGCCGACAAAAATGCAAAATTGCTTAGATGTCGGCGCAGAGCACCGACCTACAAATGTGCACGATTCTTACCATGTCGGCGCGAAGCACCGACCTACAATGTTTTGTCGTTCTTATTCCTCGTAAAAGGGAATGCCTTCTTGCATCCACTGTGGTGCGGCTTTGCCTTTTAGGTGATGGTCAAAGTACTGCATCATGCGAATCGAGAAGTCGACCTGATTCGGGAATTGCTTGAGGTGATGGGGCTCGCCTTCGTATTCCAAGAAGATCACATCCTTACCGGCACGACGCAGTGCCAGGTAGTATTGAATGCCTTCCTGCCAAGGCACGGCACCGTCTTCATTGCCAAACATCACCATAATAGGTGTGTTCACCTTGTCGGCGAAAAACACCGGTGAGTTTTCAATGTAGAGCTCGGGAGCCTCATACAAGGGCTTACCGATACGGCTTTGACCCGTTTCGTACTGGAACTGGCGAGCCAGACCCGATTTCAAGCGTATGCCGCTGTAGGCCGAGGTCATGTTCGATACCGGGGCGCCAGACACCACGGCCTTAAACATATCCGTTTGCGTAACCATAAAGGCACTCTGATAACCCGCCCATGAGTGGCCCTGCAAGCCGATGGCATCAGGGTCGGCAACGCCCATATCAATGAGCTTTTGCGCCGCGTTGATCATGGTTTGAGTCGATGAGGGTCCTGGATGGCCTACTTCAAAGCGAATATCCGGCAAGAAGATGGCATAGCCGTTCGAGGTAAACATGGGGAAGTTGGGTCTGTGATTCAGCTCCATCTTCGGGAAGTCGAAGCGGCGCTGACTCATATAGCGATAGAAGTAGATGACTACCGGTACTTTTTTGCCCTCGACATAGTCGGCCGGCTTGATCAGTACACCCTGAAGATCTTCACCATCATAGCCTTTATAGCTGACTAGCTCGGGTTTTTGGCCCCATTTAAACTGGTCGATTTGCGGGTTAAGGTCTGTGACCTGCCTGGCGTTAGTCAGGTTTTTATCCGCCAGCCAAAAATCCGGAAATTGCGAGTAGCTTTGTTGGGTAAATAAATACTTCTCCGCGTGTTTGGCTTTTTTCACCAGATCAAACCGAGCGTCGCCGTCGAGCAAGGTAACTAAAGACTTATCCGCCAGCTTGAGCTGGGCCACACCCGCTTGTTTGTCTTTTAAATCAAATACGCGCAGCAGCAGAGTTTCATCCGGATTAAACCCGAGCTTGTCACTGTCGAGGTTAATCACGCGATATTGCTTGTTGTTGCCTTTACCCTGGGTCAAGGATTGGGCTTCCCCGCTGCGGGTATCAAACGCCCAAATATCATGCTTGGAGTTAATTAACACCTTGGAGCCGTCTCGGTACCAGCCGGCGACACCATAATCGCTGACAGGAGACGGGTAGTCGTGTTGATCATCGGCAAAGATGGCATTAATGGCCTTGCTTAGGGGGCGAACCTTGTTGCTGCCCAGGTCTTTTAATTGCCAAACGCCCTTGTCAAAGAAGACCGCATACTTGCCCGTGGGCGACAGGCTGGGGCGGTGAGGGTGCTCGGCCACGATCAGTTGCTTGTTACCGGTTAGTACATCGACCGCATAGTAGTCGCTATAAAAGCCCTTGTAGGTGATTTGTGCCAGGTAATCCTGATTGTTGTAACCAAGCAGGTGATCGGCCTTTTTATTCAGGTTGAGCTCGGGAACCTGGGGATCCGCGAGCTGCACCACCTTATTGCCATCAAGGTGATATACCGCCTGATAATGACGGTGCTTATTCTCTTCACCCCATTGTTGCTCTTCGCGAGGTTTGATTTCAGCGTCTTGATGGTGCCATAGATTAAGCTTGGCCTGGGCCATAATGGTGTCGTAATCACGCAGTGACTCGGCGTCCTGGTATTTTAGCTCTTTGGGTTTGGCGGCAAGGGTAGGACGGGCGGTGAAATACAAGCGCTCGCCATCTTCAGACCAGCTCAACGTGCCTTTTTTACCCGCCTGCCATTGACTATCCAGGTCCTGTAATTTGTTTTGCTCAACATGCCAAAGCATGGTGCGATAGTCTCGGCGACGCTGGTCATCATTCACATAGTTGCCGACATTAAAGGCCACCAGGTTTTGCATTGGATGCCAGTCGATAGCGCTGAGGGTTACACCCGGCTCATCGATAAGTACATGGCTTTGGCCGCTGTTTAAGTCCAGGTAACTGATCTCGTTTTCGCTGCCGTCTTTACTTTGCGTATTGAACAGCAAGCCAGCGCCTGTGTGGCTAAAGGCGAATTTGAGCACTGCGTCCTGGCTGCTGCTGACACCCGAGTTCAAGTCCACGACAACCAGCTCTAAGACCTTGTCTTTTTTATCTGCCTTAATGGCGTCTTCGGTTTTGCCTGAGCTTTCTGCACCGTTTGCTGGTGCATCAGTTTCTTCGCCTTTATCATCTGCTTTGTTTTCTTCTTGCTCATGGCGATAGGCAAGCCAGCGACCATCATCGGAGATTTGATAGTCTTTAACGGCGGCAAACTCTTGTTGCTCACCGCTTTGGGTATTGACCAGTACGAGTGTGTTTTTTAGTTTTTTCTTGGCTTTTTTATCGGCGGTTTCTTTCTCTAACAGGGAAGGAACTTGCAAAAACGCGGCCCACTGGCTGTTTTTATTGATGCTGGCCTGGGTACCGCGCTCAACGCTGGCAAGCAAGGTGTTGCTCTCAAGGTCATACACCAGACCCTGGGCGTCACCGCGATAGGGGGCGGCACTAAAGGCCAGTACCTTGCCTTGCTCACCCAAAACCGTGGACTTGGGATATTTAAAGTCAAAGACATCGCTAAACTCGAGTGCCTCTTGGGCATAAACTTGGGTGCCAAGCGTCGCAATCAGCGCAGCGCTAAGTACCGTCAGTGCAGGTTTCATAACAATTCATTCCTGTATCGTTTTTTTGCCCATTGTAAGCGCTTAAATTTGCAGCGCGACTAAATTCGATAAGCCGTCCGTTATTGCCGTTGAATCGCACTTTGGCGGTTTTTCTTCGGTCTAACCCCGCGTATACTGGTGTTTTCACTTTCTAGATTGAAGACTATGAGTATTTGGGTTGATGCCGATGCCTGCCCGGTGGCCATTCGTGAGATAATCTGCCGCGCCGCTATGCGCACCAAAACCAAGACGGTATTTGTTGCTAATCAGTATATTCGCCTACCGGCTTCGGAATATTTACGCATGCAGCAGGTGATGCCGGGCTTTGATGTGGCCGATAACGAAATTGTGAAGCAGGTGCAAAGCGGTGAGCTGGTGATCACCAGTGATATTCCCCTCGCTTCGGAAGTGATCGATAAGGGCGCACTGGCACTGAATACCCGCGGCGAGCTCTATACCAAGGAAAACATCAAGTCACGCCTGAATATGCGCGACTTTATGGATACCCTGCGCAGCAGCGGCATTCAAACCGGTGGCCAGGCGCCGCTGAGCGCCCAGGATAAACAACAATTTGCCAATCATCTCGACCGCTGGCTTGCGCAGCAGTGAGTTTCTGGGCTAGACTGCGCCACGAACACTTGTCGGAGTGCCCTAACTTACCATTAGGTATCAAGGGGCTGAGATCGCAATTGCGGGATCCGTTAACCTGATCAGGCTCATACCTGCGTAGGGAACAAGCTTGCCTCGGCACGCTTGTGCTAACTTGGCACAAGTTCGGCCCAGCCTAAGCGGCGCGTACGCGCACGGACCAAAGGCACAGACCAGCAAGGTCTTTGCACCTCCAGACAAGACACACTCAACCAATTAATGAGAAGCGTCATGTCAGAATCGAACAAACCTAGCCGTCGTCAAAACCGCGAAGCGGCGTCGCACTATATTCATAACCTTACCGGTCAACCCTTTCCTAATTCGCAAAAAGTCTATGTTGAAGGTACCTTGCCCGGCGTGCGCGTGGGCATGCGGGAAATAGCCTTAAGCGACAGCTTTGTCGGTGGCACCGAAGATAGCCCCATCTATGAAAAAAATGCCCCTATTCGCGTCTACGACACCTCGGGCCCATACACGGATCCCGACTTTGAGCTCAATGTACGCAAGGGTCTACCTAAGTTTCGTCAGGCCTGGATAGAAGGGCGTGACGACACCGAGTTGCTAGAGAGCAAAAGTTCACAGTTTGCCCAGCAACGTATGGCCGATGAAGGCCTGGATCATATTCGCTTTGAGCACTTGCCCCAGATCCGCCGTGCCAAAGCGGGTCAAAACGTGACGCAAATGCATTATGCGCGTCAGGGCATAATTACCCCTGAAATGGAATACATTGCCATTCGCGAAAACATGGGCCGTGCCGAGGTACGTGAGCAGTTACTTAAGGAACAGCACCCAGGCCAGTCTTTTGGTGCCAGCATTCCCGAGTTTATTACGCCTGAGTTTGTGCGCGACGAGGTTGCACGTGGCCGCGCGGTGATCCCTAACAATATAAACCACCCGGAATCCGAGCCGATGATCATTGGCCGTAACTTCCTGGTCAAGGTCAACGCCAATATCGGTAACTCCTCGGTGACTTCGTCCATCGAGGAAGAGGTAGAAAAAACCGTATGGTCGACGCGCTGGGGTGCCGACACCATCATGGATCTATCAACCGGCCGTTATATTCACGAAACCCGTGAATGGGTCATTCGTAACTCACCGGTACCTGTGGGCACAGTGCCCATTTATCAGGCCTTGGAGAAGGTCAACGGTGTGGCCGAGGACCTGACCTGGGAAATCTTCCGCGATACCTTAATTGAGCAAGCGGAGCAGGGGGTGGATTACTTCACCATTCACGCTGGTGTGCTGCTGCGTTATGTGCCCATGACCGCCAAGCGGGTAACCGGCATCGTCTCGCGCGGTGGCTCTATTATGGCGAAATGGTGTCTGGCGCATCATAAGGAAAACTTCCTCTACACCCACTTTGAAGAGATCTGTGAAATCCTCAAGCAGTACGATATCTGTTTCTCACTGGGCGATGGTCTGCGTCCCGGCTCGATCGCCGATGCCAATGACGAAGCTCAATTTAGCGAGCTGCGTACCCTGGGCGAGCTGACAAAAATTGCCTGGCAGCACGATGTGCAGGTGTTTATTGAGGGGCCGGGTCATGTACCCATGCATATGATCAAGGCTAATATGGACGAGCAGCTGGAACATTGTGGCGAGGCGCCGTTCTATACCTTGGGGCCGCTAACCACGGATATCGCCCCGGGTTATGATCATTTCACCTCGGGTATTGGTGCGGCGCAAATCGCCTGGTACGGCTGTGCCATGCTTTGCTACGTGACGCCAAAAGAGCATCTGGGTCTGCCCAATAAGGAAGACGTAAAAGAAGGCTTGATCACCTACAAGATAGCCGCCCACGCGGCGGACTTGGCCAAGGGGCATCCTGGCGCCCAAGAACGTGATAACGCCTTGTCTAAGGCGCGCTTTGAGTTCCGCTGGTTGGATCAATTCAACCTGGGTCTCGACCCGGATCGTGCCCGTGAATACCACGATGAAACCCTGCCGCAGGAATCCGGCAAGGTGGCGCACTTTTGCTCCATGTGCGGACCAAAATTCTGCTCCATGAAGATCACCCAGGAAGTGCGTGACTATGCCAAGGACTTAGAAGCCAAGGGCATAGACCCGAATAATTTGGGCGAGGAGATCAGCGTTCGCATGGTCGATGTGGAGTCTGAAATGAAGGCCAAGTCGGCGGAGTTTAAGGCCGCCGGCAGCGAGCTTTACCACAAGGCCTACTAATGGGTAAAAAAATAGCCATAGTGGGCTTTGGCTTGTGCGGTCGGGTGGCCGCACTCTTGCTGGCCAAGCATTACCGGCTCGAAGTTTTCGACAGTGGCGACGCCGAAGGAAGCGGCAGTGCCGGTCCGGTGGCCGCTGCCATGCTGGCGCCCTTGGCAGAGTCGGTGCTGTGCGAGCAGGATTTGGCCGAGCAGGGGCTGGAGTCTCTGGCGATATGGCCGCAATTGCTGGCGCTGCTCGACACTCAGGTGCATTTTCAGCGCCAAGGCACCGTGGTTGTCGCCCACCCGCAGGATCAAGGGGCCATGGCGCATTTTCAAAAGCAGTTGAAGCCCTTGGCCGGTTATGCGCCGGAGCAGTTAAGCGCGGCGCGCCTGCGCCAGTTGGAGCCGGAGCTGGCCGGGCGTTTTGGCGGCGGGCTTTACCTGCCCAGTGAGGGGCAACTGGATAACCTCGGATTTTTCCACCATAGCTATGCGCGCTTAAAAAATGCCGGGGTGCGATTTCACTTTCACACCCAGGTACAGCCACAGGAGCTGGCCCAGCAGGACTATCTGGCGGTGCTTGATTGTCGCGGTATGGGCGCCAAGGGCGAGCTGCCCTTGCGTGGTGTGCGCGGCGAGGTGGCTCGGGTAGTGGCTCCCGAGGTTTTCCTGCAGCGCCCGGTGCGCCTGATGCATCCGCGCTACCCCATTTATATTGCTCCGAAACCGGGCAATCGCTATGTCATAGGTGCCACGGAAATCGAGTCTCAGGATCAGCGCCCAGTCACGGTGCGCAGTGGTTTGGAGCTATTGAGTGCCGCTTTTAGCGTACACAGTGGTTTTGCCGAGGCCCATATTGAGGCCCTGCAGGTGGGCTTACGCCCGGCATTGATGGATAACCGCCCCAGCGTCAGTCGTCAGGGCAAGGTGATCAGCATCAATGGCCTGTACCGCCACGGCTATATGCTGGCTCCCGCCGTGGTGCGCACGGCCCTGACCGAGTTTAATACCGCATTTTAAGGTAATGAATTATGCAGATTTTTATTAATGACAGCGCCTTTGAGGTGCCAGAGCAGGCCAGCGCAAAGCAGGCCCTGGCTAGCTTTGGTGCCACGCCGCCCTTTGCCTTGGCCGTCAATGGCCAATTTGTGGCTCAGGGGCAATATCCGCAGCTGGTGCTGCAAGACGGCGACCGGCTCGACATCCTCGCGCCAATACAAGGGGGTTAGATGAGGGATACACTTAGCATTTACGGTCAGGAATTTAACAGTCGCCTGCTGATCGGATCGGCGCTTTATCCATCGCCCAAGTGTATGCAGGAGGCGATCCTCGCCAGTGAGAGCGAAATCGTCACCGTATCCCTTAGACGACAAAATTCTCAGGCCGCAGGCGATGATTTTTGGCAGCTTATTAAAGACACTGGCTTGACCGTGCTGCCCAACACCGCCGGCTGTCACAGTGTGCAGGAGGTCATGACCCTGGCGCAGATGTGCCGTGAGGTCTTCGCCACCGATTGGATCAAGCTAGAACTTATAGGCGATGACTATAACCTGCAGCCGGATCCTGTGGCCTTGCTTGAGGCCGCCGAGCAATTGCTGGCCGAGGGCTTTAAGGTCTTACCCTATTGCACCGACGACCTGGTGATTTGCCAGCGCCTGGCCGCTTTGGGTTGTGAGGTGATCATGCCCTGGGCGGCGCCCATAGGCACAGGCAAGGGCATTCTTAACCCTTATGCGTTGCAAAGCATTCGCGAGCGCCTGCCTCATGTCACCTTGATTGTCGATGCCGGGCTGGGTGTGCCGTCCCATGCCTGTCAGGCCATGGAGCTGGGCGCCGATGCGGTGTTGTTAAACTCGGCCATCGCCGGCGCCAATGACCCAGTCTTGATGGCGCGCGCCTTTGCCAATGCCACCTTGGCCGGTCGACAAAGCTATTTGGCCGGACCTATGGCGGTAAAATCCACCGCCGTGCCTTCAACACCGACCCTGGGTATGCCAGTATGGCACCAGTTTAACGAGTGAGAGCAGTATGAGCGAAATAGTTTGGACAATTGCCGGCTCGGATAGTGGCGGCGGCGCCGGTATTCAAGCGGATTTACAGGCCATGCGCAGCTTTGGCGTACATGGTTGCAGCGTAATCACGGCGCTGACGGCGCAAAACAGCCTTGCCGTTGAGGCATTGAATCCGGTGGATTTGACGGTTATCGAATCCCAGTTGCAGGCCCTGGCCCATGACCTGAGACCCCAAGCGATAAAAATAGGCATGCTTGCCAATGTCCAGCAAATTCAGTTGATTGCCGAGCACTTACAGTATTATCGCGACAACTGGGAAACACCGCCTCAGGTTGTTTACGACCCGGTGGCCATTGCCAGCAGCGGCGATAGCCTGATTGAGGAAGACGCGCAAAGCGAGATTGCCGACGCCATCAAAACGCATTTGTTGCCGCTGGTGGATGTGATCACCCCCAATGTGTACGAAACTCAATTGCTTACCGGGGTGTACCTGATAGGTCCGGATGCGTTGCGTGACGCCGCCAAGCGCCTGCAGCAGTGGGGCGTTAAAGCGGTGATTATTAAGGGCGGGCACTGGGATTATCCGCAAGGTTACTGCGTTGATTTTTGCCGCCACGGCGAGCAAGAGTACTGGCTGGGAAATGAGAGCGTTGTCACGCCTCATACCCATGGCACCGGCTGTACCCTGTCCTCGGTGCTGGCATCCTGCCTGGCTAAGGGCTATCCCCTAAAAGATGCTTTTATCCTTGGTAAGGCCTATATCAATGCCGGGTTAAAAGCCGCAAAACGTTATGGTGAGGGTGTGGGCCCGGTCGCGCACACCCAGTTCCCGGAAAATTTGGCCGACTTTCCCCTGGTAATTGAACCGGGCACCTGGCTGGGCGATGCCCTGGATTTTGATTGTGCCAATGATTTTAATTATGCCGCCGGCTTTGCCCCTTGCCCTGAACGTCTTGGCCTGTATGCAGTGGTTGATTCCCTGGATTGGCTAGCACTGTGTTTGCAAAACGGCATGAAAACAGTGCAGTTACGCATTAAAGATGCCGAGGCCGGCAATTTGGAGCAGGATATTATCCGTGCCATTGAGTTGGGAAAAACCCATCAGGCACAGGTGTTTATTAACGACCACTGGCAGCTGGCGCTGAAGCACGGTGCCTATGGGGTACACCTGGGCCAGGAAGACCTACACACCGCCAATCTTAAGGCCATTCAGGATGCCGGCATGCGGTTGGGCTTATCCACCCATGGTTTTTATGAAATGCTGCTGGCGCACAATTATCGTCCCAGCTATATGGCCTTTGGCGCCATCTATCCGACTACGACTAAGGACATGAGCGGACAAATCCAAGGCCTGGAAAAGCTGCGCCATTTTGTGCCCTTGATGCAGCCGCATTATCCCTGCGTGGCCATTGGTGGCATTGATCTGATGTGCATGGACGAGGTGGTGGAAACCGGAGTGGGCAGCATTGCCGTAGTGCGCGCCATTACCGAAGCGGCGGACCCACAAGCGGCCATTGCCGAGTTACAGCAAGCGATCGCCGGAGCGCTTGAGTGAGCACAAAAGAGTTAAGTGCCAAGGAGCAAATCCGCTACTCTCGGCAGCTGATGCTGGATGGTTTTGGTATTGATGCCCAGTTGCGTCTGAAAAACGCCACCGTGTTGGTGGTCGGTTGTGGAGGTTTGGGCAGCCCGGCGCTGATGTATCTGGCCAGCAGCGGTGTGGGGCGGCTGCGATTGATGGATGATGACCTGGTGGAACTCAGTAATCTGCAGCGTCAGGTGCTGTTTAAGGTTAACCACCTTGGGCAGCCCAAGGCTAAGGCCGCGGCCAAGGTACTGGCGAGTCTAAACAATGAGATTGCCATCGAGGCGCTGGTTAAGCGCGCCGATGCCGACAATCTCGCCGAGCATATTCGTGACTGCGATCTGGTGCTGGACTGCAGCGATAATTTTACCACCCGTTATGCGCTTAACCGCGCTTGTTACGCCCTTGATAAGCCATTGGTGAGTGCGGCGGCGACGGGCTTTAGCGCCCATCTGGCCTATTTTGATCTTCGCTCTTCGTCATCGCCTTGCTATGAATGCATGTTTCCCGAGCGTCTTGATAACCCCAGCGCTAATTGCGCTACCCAAGGAGTGATAGCGCCTTTACTTGGCATTATTGGCGCACAGCAGGCCTTGTTGGCCATTCAGGCTATCTTGGGCTCCGGTGAGGCGGGGACGCTGCACAGTTATAATGCTCAAAGCCTGGGGCAAAAAACCTTTAAATTGGTTAAAAATCCGGATTGCGCTTGTTGTGGGAAATAAAAAAAGCCAAGCGAGGTGCTTGGCTTTTTATGTTAGTAGGTCGCTTTAGCCAGCGAATGCGTCTTGCAGTGGCGGTACAACCTGCTTTTTACGACTTAATACGCCATCTAGCCATACCTTCGAGTCTGCAATCTCAGCGCCATAGGCTTTGGCTACTATGCCTTCATCATCAGAAGCGATAAGCATTTGCGAACCTTCCTTCATGATGTCGGTTAACAGTAGTAATACGCTGTGGCGGTTGCCTTCCTCTTTCAGCTTGGCGATATCCGCTTCCAAGTCGGCCTTGATATCGTCAAATACAGACAGGTCGATCACTTCCAGCTGGCCGATGCCAACCAGGTTACCGTTCATGTTGAAGTCTTTGAAGTCACGCATAACCAGGTCGCGTGCCGGCGTGCCTTCAACGGCAGATTTTACCTTGAACATTTCCATGCCCAGCTCTTTCGGGTCGTCGATGCCAGCGATTTCTGCCAGGGCTTCAACGCATTTGATATCGGCTGTAGTACAGGTTGGTGATTTGAAAATGACGGTGTCGCTCAGGATGGCGCACATCATCAAGCCGGCGATGCCCTTAGGGATTTCCACATTGTAGAAGTCATACATCATTTTGATAATGGTGTTTGAACAACCTACCGGGCGGATCCAGCACTCAAGCGGAGTTGAGGTAGTCAGATCGCCAAGTTTATGGTGGTCGACTACGCCTACTACGCGGGCCTGATCGATATCATCGGGAGCCTGAGTTTTCTCGGTGTGGTCAACGATATACACATCTTCACCGGCATAGCTCATTTTAAGCTCTGGGGCTTCGAAGCCGAAACGGTCAAGGATAAATTGCGTTTCCGGTGATAACTCGCCTAAACGGGTTGGGATCGCTTCTTCGCCGATCTGGTTTTTAAGGTATGCCAGTGCAATTGCACCGCAGATAGAATCAGAATCAGGGATCTTGTGTCCCACTACATACATGGCCATTGTGACTCTCCAAAATACTTTGCCCCTATTGTAACAATAATTAACCGCTCTGGGGTAGCGGCAAATGGGCTGATTGAGGGCGACTTTTTGGTTACACTGGGCTCATTATTTTTGCTGGATGCATCATAAGCTTGGCAGTTAGGTCCAAGCGCAACAGCTATTTTTACCATTAGAAGGATAAGTTTGTATGCCTGAACTTCCAGAGGTCGAGGTTAGCCGTTTAGGCATAGCTCCCCATGTTGAAGGGCGCACCATCACTAAAGTGAGTATTCACCAAAGCCAATTGCGTTGGCCTGTAAGCGAGCAAGTCTATGAACTAGGTGGAAAAATCATTGAGTCCGTGAGCAGGCGGGCCAAGTACCTGTTGCTGCATACCGACGAAGGAGCGGTGATCCTGCACTTAGGCATGTCCGGTCATTTACGTGTGGTGCCTATTAATGAGCCGCTTAAAAAGCATGACCATGTGGTATTTGATTTCGACAACGGCTTGAGTTTGAGGTTGAACGACTCCCGTCGTTTCGGCGCCTGTTTGTGGCAGGAGCTCGACAGCCTGCATTCGGTGTTTAGTAAACTTGGTCCCGAGCCGCTGACCGATGATTTCGATGCCAACTGGTTATTTGCCAAGTCGCGTAATAAGAAGCAGCCTATTAAGCAGTTTCTGATGGATAATCATGTGGTGGTCGGGGTGGGCAATATCTATGCTAACGAATCCCTGTTTAAGGCCGGCATTAACCCCAAGCGTGAAGCCGGCAAGGTAAGCCTAGCGCGCTATCAGAAGCTCACGCCGATCATCAAGGAAACCTTGGCCGCGGCCATTGAGCAAGGTGGCACAACCCTGAAGGATTTTGCCCAAAGTGATGGCAAACCGGGTTACTTCGCTCAGCAATTACTGGTGTATGGCCGTAAGGGACTGCCCTGTGTCGAGTGTCAAAGTGAGTTGACGGAAATTCGTCTGGGTGGGCGCAGTACCGTGTATTGCAAGCGCTGCCAGCGCTAGTGGGTGAATGTGTAGGTCGGGGGTTGCCGCCATGGATGGCGGTAGTAGAGCAATGCAGGAGCACATTGCCGAAAGGCCGACAATAGAGCATGATTTTTACCATGTCGTTGTAGGTCGGCCTTTAAGCCGACAAATCTGCACCTTTGCTTAAATGTCGGCGCAGAGCACCGACCTACAAAAATGCAAAATTGCCTTATAGCTCAAAGGGCGCGACGCCAATACCTTTGATTTTATAGCCGGTTTTGGCGATATCACCGCTCCAGCTTTCAGCACTCATTACCCCGGTCACGACTATGGCGTCATACAGGCTTTCGATAGGCACGCCATCGGCTATGGTGACATGTACAATTTGATTTGGCGGCGGTGGTGGCACATGAATACAGGCGCCGAAATAGGGCACCAGTAGAAACTCGGTGATCACCTCGCTGTCGCCCTCAAGGGGTACCACAAAGCCTGGCAAACTTACTGTTTTACCATTGTATTTTTGCACCACGGGAGCGTCTAAATTCGGTTGCACCCAGTTTTGGTCGGCGCCTTCGTGACTGGCGGCGGAATTACGGGTATCGACGGTCACATGCCCCTCGGGCACTAAATCTTCCCAAAAAATTTCCACCGGTTCATTGGCGAAAGAGGCCACGCTCACACAGGTTAATAGTACGGCTAGAAAACGATTAAATAGACTCATAATAATCCTAGGTCTTAACACTCATCCCATCATGCAGGGAATAAAAATAGGCACGGACTGCGGGGATTAAGCCGACAATCCAGGCTGCCGCCATAATAACGGCGATCAGCTTAAGTTCATAGCTTGAGATACCTTGAAGATCGATATTGATACCGGCCTGAGCCTGTAATTGTGGCTGTGCCAGCGTCAGCAAAAGATAACACAGGGCGACCCCTAAGCTGGTGCCAAGCAGGCTGATCAATAGGGACTCCATGCTCATCAAGGAGAATATATGCCAGGGTTTAGCGCCCACCGAGCGCAAAATAGCTAGCTCACGGCGTCGTTGTGACAGGTTGGCCAACAAGGTGGTGAGCATGCCCAGCAGGCTGACCAGCAGCACCACGATAGAGAATAACAGCAACAGCTTTTCGACCATGGCCAACATGCCCCATAACTCTCGCAAGGTGACCCCGGGCATAATGGCCATCAGGGGTTCGCCTTTGTAGTTATTAATATTGCGGCGGACCTGCAGGGTATAGAGGGGGCTGTCAAAACCCAGTAAAAAGGCGCTGATCTGTTTGGGCTCACCGATTAAGTCGGCAGCATGGGGCTCGTTATGGTTATGTTGTTCTTCATCTTCATGATGCGCCTGTGCACCGTGTAATTGCGCGATGGCAATCAAAGGGACATGCAGGGTTTTGTCCACCGGGGTGCCGGTGGCGGCGAGAATGCCTACCACAACCAGTGGTTTGTCATCATGGTGATGAAAACTGGTTTTACCCATGCCATGGGCGACGACAATATTATCACCCAAGCCATAGCCCAAGCGTTTGGCCACTTCGGCGCCAAGCACCACTTCGTTGTCCTCTGCAAAGGGGACGCCGGCACTAAAGCTTAGGTGCTGCTTTTTACCGTATTGAAAGTGGCTAAAGTAATCGCCGGTGGTACCAAGCACCGCATAGCCTTTGTGGGTATCGCCCAAAGACAAGGGCAGCGCCCATTTAATGCCCTTTTTGCTGCTGATATCCTGATAGCTTTGCCAGCTCACGCCATTATTCATATGGCCGATGCGAAATACCGAGGCGAGCAGTAATTGAATATCGCCGGTACGGGCACCGACGATCAAATCCGTGCCCGACACAGTGGCGGCAAAGCTTTTCTTGGCCTGCATACGTACTCTTTCTATGGTGAGTAGCAGCATTACGCTAATGGCTATGGTCAGCAGGCTTAACAACACGCTGGCGCGGCGATTGAGCAGGCTTTTACTGGCTAATTTAAGCAAGATCATCGGCTGCTCCTTGCAAGTCATCCAAGTGCACCACCTTGGAGAACAGTGGTGCCAGGCTTTGCTCGTGGCTAACAAACACCACGGTGGCACCGGTTTTATCCGTTTGCGCAAATAGTAACTCGATAAAGGCCTGGCGATTGGCTTCATCCAACGCCGAGGTGGGCTCATCGGCAATGATGATTTCCGGGTCGCCGATCACCGCGCGGGCAGCGGCCACCCTTTGTTGCTGACCTATGCTCAGGGTATTGACTGGCTGTTGATGAAACTGCGGTGCTAATCCCAGCTGGGTAAGCAAGGTGTGGGCGACCTCGTTAAGTGATGTTTGATGAGCAAGAGCCCGTTGCTTGCGTAATTTGGAAAAGGCGCAGGCCAGGGTCACGTTTTCAATGGGGCTTAAATAGGGTAGTAAATTAAAACTTTGGAAGATGTAGCCCAGGTGGTCGGCGCGAAATTGATCGCGCTGGGCGCTACTCAAGATCTCGATGGCGGTACCGTTAAGCCTGATGCTGCCGCGCTGCGGTGTTTGAATCCCGGCCAGCAAGGACAACAGGGTGGATTTACCGCTGCCGCTGGGGCCGTGTAAAAACAGATGTTCTCCCTTGGCAATATGCAGAGCGTCTATGCTCAAGGTGGGTTGGCCGGTATGACCCTGCCAGGAAAACCACAACTTATCTATGTCTATCATTGGCGCCGTTATATCTTCTTGTTCGCTGCGCTTAGCTTATCACGAGCGTCTGAGCAAAACAGGGGGTTGCGATTAAGCGCCGTTACCAGCGCCAATAGGATAACTTCTTACGCATTTTAAACTGGCGTAGCAGATTAAGTGGTTTGCGTTTGAGCTCCTTGCCGTCTGAGTCGATCAGGTCGTTGGTGGCCGCCAGCACTCTGACACTGGATTGCCCATCCTGATAGGGGTGCAGTTGTTGGCAAAAGGCCTCGATATTGGCCATAAGCTCGGGTGGCTGATTAAGCGCTTCGGCAATGGCGTCATCCACCTGATCCGCTTCGGTGATATTAAGCAAATGTGGCCCCGGAGCCTGGTTATTAAAGGTCACCACTGGGCGGCGCAATAATAAAAACATCAATAAAATCGAAGATGTGTCACAGAGCATGACGTCAGCAGCTTGCAGTAATGGAATAACGTTGTCGGTCTCAACAAAGGTGAGATTCTCATCCTGCATCGCCTTGTATTGGTCGACTATCTCTGTCGCCATCTTGGGATGGAATTGCACCAAAATACGGTATTTGCCACTGTCTCTCAGCTGTTTGACTTGTTTAATTAACACTGGCGCAAGAGACAGGCGTTTGGAAAATGTGGAGCAGATTAACAGCGTTGGGCGTGTATCCGTAGCTGAGACATATGGGTTGTCAGAGATGGTTGAAAATAAGGAATCAAGCATTGTCCAACCTGTTTCCCTGACACGGAAAAACCCCATCTCTTTAGCTTGCTCGGTAAATGGGCCTGTGGTGTTGGGACCCTGAGTACAATAGAGGTCAAAGCAACCGCGAATAGTGAAATGATCATTTTTACCACGGCTGTTAAGTTTGCCAGCATCAAATCCATGGAATACAGCCACTTTTTTACCGGGGAAAAAAGTGGGCAAAATATTCGCAGGTGCAAACGTGGCGTGTGGATCCCAGGCTTTTATTTCGTCAATGCTATGGAGACGCTGTTCATCCTCGGCTAAAAAGTCAGGGTTTACTTCGGAGCCTTCTAAAAACCACTTCACTTCTCCGCCATGAGCAAGAATTTGTTTTTGCAATGGGCGCAAAATTGCATAGGAGTAATTTTGCGATATATACATTAAATAACGTTTACCCTGAGTGCTGCTTGCTAAATCCACTAGAAGGCCCTTAATCGATTAAGATGTTCTTTAGTTTACAGCAAGATGAAGAGCGAATGACAGATGCAGGCGCTAGTTTTAGGCGTGATTAGAAAAGATAGGACAAAAGTCCGCTTATGGCGGCGTTTTTCTTTATCTTCGTGTCCAGCTAGCTTATCATAGCGCGCCTAAAGCCTTGGTTGCCGTGAGCGCTGCCAAGGCCAAGCATTCGCCTCTCAAGCCCTTGTTGGAGTAGCCATGAGCAATTATAAAGTCTTAGACATTAATGACGATTTACCTATTCGTACCAAAGGACCCGTGCACAGCGGCAAGGTTCGTTCGGTATACTGGTTAACCGAGCAAGACAGTGCGCGCCTAATTGCCGAGAAAGGCTATGCCGTACCAGAGGGCACCGAGCTGGCGCTTATGGTGATTTCTGACCGCATCTCTGCATTCGACTGCATCTGGCAGGGTGAAGAAGGTCTAAACGGCGTACCAGGGAAAGGCATTGCCCTTAATGCAGTGGCGTCACACTGGTTTAAGCAGTTCGATGCCGCGGGTTTGGCGGGCAACCACATTGTTGATATTCCGCACCCTTATGTATGGATCGTGCGCAAGGCCAAAACCGTTAGGGTAGAAGCCATTGCTCGTCAATATATTACCGGCAGCATGTGGCGCGATTATGCCAAGGGCATTCGCAGCTTCTGTGGTATCGACTTACCCGAAGGCCTAGAAGCCAATCAGAAGCTGGAAGAAGTGCTGATCACGCCTTCAACCAAGGGCATTATAGAGGGCCTAGATGATGTGCCGGCGGTGGACGATGTAAATATCACCCGCAAGAATATCACCGACCACCTGGACGCCTTTAATTTCAGCAGCGAAGCCGATGTGGCCAAGTACGAGCACCTGCTGACGCAAGGTTTTGAATTGATCAGCGCCGAGCTGGCCAAGCTGGATCAGATCTTTGTTGATACCAAGTTTGAGTTTGGTTATGTGGAAGACATGAACGGCAATGAACAGCTTATCTATATCGATGAGGTGGGCACGCCGGACTCTTCACGTATCTGGGATGGCCCGGCCTACCGTGATGGTAAGATCATTGAAAACTCGAAAGAAGGTTTCCGCCAGTTATTGATCAATAATGTGCCGGACAGCGATGTATTGTTGAATAAAGACCGTATGGATGAGCGTGAAGCCCTGGCTAAAGCGTACAAGTTGCCGGTAGAGGTGATGATGCAGGTATCCCAAACCTATGTGGGGATAGCCAGCAAGATTGTCGGTGAGCAACTGGAAATTCCAGCGGATCCACGCAGTGAAATTATTGCCATTCTCGATAACGAATATCAGTTAATCGACTAATTTAACTTCCCCTGTTTGAAAATACCGCTCACCTAGGTGCAGCGGTATTTTTTTATGTGCCTTCCCCTTTCACTGCTTTGCCTAGGCCGAGAGACGATTCAAACTGGTCACAGTGGCATTTTTAAGCAGGTAAAAACTAATTCTTAATCCTTATATTTGCGCGCAAATCTAAAAATTAAGAATTAACTTTAGTATGATGCACAACATTGTTAAAACAGTGTGAATAAGAAATGAAAGTTTTCTTTGATGTATTGCACTTATACTATCTTCCCCAATATTTACCCCTGTATAAGCAATTGCTGCAGAAAGGGGCAGCGGTGTGCTTCGTATTTTACAATGAGCAGGATAAGGCGCTAAAAGAGGCGGCTGATGCAGCCATAAAAACACACAAGCTACCTGTGCATTGGCTCGAGAGTGAGGATGAATCCCTCGACTTTTATCGTCAATGTGATGGCGAGTGGATTATTTTTGGCAAAGCCTTTGCCCAAATGCAGGTGTTAAACCAAAGCAAAAAAACCGTATTAATGCAGCATGGTATTGGCCCTAAGGCCTGTTATTACCATGCTTCAAATAATGCGGCTAGCGTACGCTTCGTTGAAGGTGAGCACCGTTTAGCACGTCTTGAGAGCCTGTATCCAAATGATAAGTTTGTCGATACCGGATACGCTAAGCTAGACCCTTTGTTGCAAAGCCAGGCTTTTACATCGCAGCACAGCCTGGAAGATCTGGGTTTAGACCCAAATAAGCCAACCTTACTCTATGCGCCGACATTTTATCCCAGCTCCATAGAAATGATGGAAAAAAATTGGGTGGATGAATATGCCCACTGCAACATTATTATTAAGCCGCATTTCTTTTCACTAACGAGAAATAAATACCAAAAACAACAACAATTGCTCAATAAGTGGGCGCAGCGCAAGCACGTCTACCTGGCGGCTGTCAGTGAGTTTAATCTGGTGCCATTTATGGCTTTGGCCGATGTGATGATTTCCGATGCATCGTCGGCAATTTTCGAGTTTTTTGCCCTTAAAAAGCCGGTTATCTGGTGCAATTTTTATAAATTAAGGTGGTCATATCGCGGCCCCTTTGCCTATAGATTTAAGGCAAGATTAGACTCGGATATCGACTACTTTGAGGCCTTAACCTTCAAAGTCGATAAAGCTAAGCAATTGCCTGGAGCGATCGAGCAAGCGCTGTCGCAACCACAGGCAAAACATAATCAAGACAACATAAAAACAATAACAAAGCTCGCAGGGAAGCTGGATGGGCTAAGTTCTCAGCGAATAGTAAGCTTCTTATATGACAATTAAAGTAATTACCTTTGGTACATTTGATGTGTTCCATGTCGGCCATGTAAACCTGTTACAAAGGGCCGCAAAACTCGGTGATGAGTTAATCGTTGGTGTCTCCTCCGATGCGTTGAATAGACAGAAAAAAGGGCGTGCGCCTGTGTATTCGCAACAGGACCGTTTGCGTATCATTGCCGCCATGTCGGATGTGACCCAGGTGTTTGTGGAAGACTGTCTCACTCTTAAGCGCAGATATATCAAAGAGCATGGTGCCGACATTCTGGTTATGGGTGATGATTGGCGCGGAAAGTTTGATGAATTTAATGATATCTGTGAGGTAATTTACTTGCCGCGCACTCCGAGTATTTCGACCACAGAAATTATCGAAGTGGTGCGACAGCCAGAGTTCTGCTAACGTCCATGTTATTGTTGCAATAAGTATCCAATGACAAGGTGGCGTATGAGCCAGCAAATCACCGTGGCGCAGCTGAATGCACAGCTGCACAACCCCAAGCTAAAAATCTTTGATGCCGGCATGGTACTCCCGGGTAAGTCGGGCGAATATGCGCCGGCGGCGGTCATTAAAGGGGCGCAGCGTTTTGATATTAAAAGCGCTCTGGCCGATAACGCCAGCCCCTGGCCTCATACTTTATGCAGCGCCGATCAATTTGAGCAACAGATGCAAGAAGCTGGAGTGAGTCAGGACTCGGAAGTGGTGGTCTATGACGACCAGGGCTTATTTAGCGCCGCCCGAGCCTGGTGGATGTTTAAGGCCTTTGGCTTCGATAACGTTAAGGTGCTGCGTGGCGGTCTACCAGCATGGCGCACCGCCGAGTTGCCGGTGCAACAGGGCTGGCATAGCGCCGAGGAGCGAGGTAATTTTAAAGCCTCCCCACGGGCGGACTTTTTTATTAATACCGAGCAGGTGCTCGCGGCTATCGACGAGACCTCGACCTTGTTGCTTGATGCCCGACCGGCGCAGCGTTTCAGAGGTGAGATGGCCGAACCCAGAGAAGGCATGCGCGCCGGACATATTCCCAATGCCAAGAGCTTGCCTTATGCCGAGTTAATAATAGATGGCGAGCTACGCCCACAGGAACAGTTGCAGCAAGCATTGGCGCAACTGCTTGAACAGGATATTCAGCGCTTGCAGTTTAGCTGTGGCTCGGGCATCACCGCCTGTATTTTAGCGCTGGCCGCGTATGAGTGTGGCCATACTAACTTACAGGTTTATGATGGCTCTTGGAGCGAGTGGGGCGCCCGCCATGAACTGCCGCTGGAAAAATAAGGGGCTATTCAGGATTTAAGTTAAATAAAAAAGGGCAGTATCAACTGCCCTTTTTTTAACTTTATTTGTGGTAGCTTAAGCAGGCTTCCACTTCTTCTTTTGAGCCCAAAATTACAGCCACACGTTGGTGAATTTGCTCTGGCTCTATATCCATAATGCGCTCATAACCGGTTGAGGCCAGGCCGCCGGCTTGCTCGATAAGCATGGCCATAGGATTGGCTTCATAAAGTAGGCGCAATTTGTACGGCTTTTCCGGGTTTTTGGTGTCTTGCGGATAGGTGAATAAACCACCGCGGCTAAGCACGCGGTGAACATCGCCTACCATGGCGGCAATCCAGCGCATATTGAAGTTGCGACCACGAGGTCCGGTTTCACCGGCTAATAGGTCGGTAATATAGTTTTGCATCGCCGGCTGCCAGTGGCGCTGGTTCGATGTATTAATGGCGAATTCTTTGGTTTGCTCCGGCACCTTGGCAAAGTCCTGAGTCAATAAGAAGGTACCTTGGGTTTTATCCAGGGTGAAAATACGTGTGCCCTGGCCCGTGGTAAGCGCCAGCATGGTCGATGGGCCGTAGAGTACATAACCTGCGGCTACCTGCTGGTCACCCTTTTGCAAAAAGATATTAGGATCAGCCGGATCTGCATCCTTTGGCGCGCGCATAACAGAGAAAATGGTGCCAACCAATGAATTGATATCAATGTTGGATGAGCCATCAAGAGGGTCAAATGCGACTATGTATTCTGCGTCTGGGTTACCCGCAACCGTGCCCGGCTCTTCTTCCGAGGCGATGGCCTTAACATAACCGGACTCTAAAAGGATGTCTTTCAACAGCTGGTTGGAAAGTACATCCAGTTTCTTTTGCGTTTCGCCCTGGATGTTTTCATCCAGTGTGGAACCTAGCACGCCAGATAGGGCGCCTTGGCCAACACGGAAAGAGATTTCTTTACAGGCCGCTAAAATAGTACGGATAAGTGAAATAAGGTCATGTGAGCAACCATCTTCAAGCAAGACTGGGGGGAGTCGTCGCATCTTAATTGTTCCTAAGTTTTATGGGGTCTACACGACATTTTAAAGTGAGAGGATGTCGTCTAGATTACGCTGTCTATTTATCGCTTTGTGGTTGTAGACTCTAGGCAGAGAGATATACTCAAGGCTTATAAATTCCACAGCCAACCTACGATACCAATAACAACAAAAGTGAGAATTATGCCAAGTACGCAGATAATACGAATAGCACTGTTTCTTTTGTTCTTGCCTATGATAACCCAAGCGCAGGCAGCAATTAAGTCTATCAGCCAATTTACTCAAAATATGAGCAAATATCCTGGCTATTTCACCTTTTATTATGCCAATGATGAGGGCAAGCTTTATCTTGAGGTGGATAAGCTGAAGGCGCCGTTTCTATTGCAGCAAAGCCTGCCCTATGGTTTGGGCTCCAATGATATTGGCTTAGACCGTGGCCAGTTGGGTAATACCTATTTGGCGCAGTTCGAGCGTATGGGCAATAAGGTGATGTTGCGTGCATTGAATACGAATTACCGCGCCTCGAGCAGCAACAGCGCCGAGCAACAAAGCGTGAATGAGGCCTTTGCCTCGAGTATTTTGTACGGTTTTGAGGTGCAGGCGAGCACGGATTCCCGAGTGCTGCTGGACTACACCCCTTATCTGCTCAGTGATGTGCACGGTGTTAGTCGCACCCTGGCGGCGCGTAAGCAAGGTAACTTTAGTGTCGACACCAGCCGCAGTGCGGTGTTTATGCCGCGCAGTAAGTCATTTGTGAAAAATACCGAACTGGAAGCGGTGCTCACCTTTACCGGCACTAAGCCTGGCGAGTATGTGAAACAGGTGAGCGCCGACCCTTACGCCATCAGCGTGAATATGCATCACTCATTCGTTGCCTTGCCGGACGATAAATACCAGCCAAGAGCCTTCCACCCGCAATCCGGGTATTGGAGCATAGAGCACAAGGATTATTCTGCGCCCTTGGGCGAGAGCATGCTGGTGCGCTATATCCCCCGCCATCGCCTGGCCAAAAAACACCCCAATCAGGCCGTCAGCGAGCCGGTGAAACCCATTATTTACTACCTTGATCCGGGCGTGCCGGAGCCGGTGCGCAGCGCCTTACTCGATGGTGGCAAATGGTGGAATGCCGCGTTTGAAAAAGCCGGTTATAAAAATGCCTTCCAGGTCAAAATGCTGCCCGAGCATGCCGACCCCATGGACGTACGCTTTAACGTTATTCAATGGGTACATCGCGCCACTCGAGGCTGGTCGTACGGCAGCTCAGTGATAGATCCGCGCACCGGTGAAATTATTAAAGGTCATGTCACACTAGGTTCGCTGCGTGTGCGTCAGGATATCCTGATTGCCGAAGCCCTGGCCGCTCCTTATAAAAAGGGTGATGAAGTCACCGCCGAGTTGCAGGCCATGGCGCTGGACAGAATTCGTCAGCTCAGCGCCCATGAAATTGGTCACACCCTGGGAATAGCCCATAACTTTGCCGCTTCGCCCAAAGCGCGTGCTTCGGTGATGGACTACCCGCATCCCTTGGTCAGCCTGGACGAGCAGGGTGTGCTGGATATATCAAAAGCCTATGCCAAGGGCATGGGAGTGTGGGATGAGCAGGTGATTAAATATGGTTATGGCGATTTTAGCCGCCAAAACGAGGCTCAAGCCTTGGCCAAGATCCTTGCCGAGAACAAAGCCCTTGGCCTCGAGTTTATCTCCGATAGAGACGCCCGTGCTCAGGGCGGCGCCCATCCCAATGGTCATTTGTGGGATAACGGCGATAACCCAAGTAAAGAGCTGGAACGCGTGATGGCGGTACGGGCCAAAGCCCTGTCCCGTTTTGGCGTTGATAATATCAAAGCTGGCACCTCCTTATCTCAACTTGAAGAAGTGCTGGTGCCCTTGTATCTATTCCACCGTTATCAGGTGGAAGCCGCGGTCAAGCTGATCGCCGGTGTGGATTACAGCTACGAGGTGCGTGGTAAAGAGCAGGTGCAGGGCGCGCAAGTGGTCGATGCTGAGGTGCAACGTCAGGCTTTGGCCTCGCTGCTGCTTACTTTGGATGCCAAAGAGCTGGTGGTGCCGGAGTCAATTCTGGCCTTGATCCCGCCTAAAGCCTATGGCGAATACAGCACCCGCGAAAGCATAGTAGGCCGTACCGGTCTGACTCTGGATGCCATGGCTCTGCCTGAAGTGGCGGCAAACCATAGCTTGAGCCTGCTGTTACACCCAGAGCGCGTTAATCGTCTGGCGCAGCAAGGTGCCCGCTCTGAACAGGCCTATAATCTGGATACCTTGCTTGATACCCTGGTGAAGCGGGTATTCGACAATAACCATGGCAATGCCATGGAGGCAAAAGTGCAGCACCGTATTCAATGGTTGACGGCACAGCACTTTGCCAATCTGGTTGCCAGCGATAAGGTGGCACCTGAGGTGCAGGCCCAGTTCAAGTTTTACCTGCAGCGTGTGGCTGATGACTACAGACAAAACAAGCTGCTAGGTAGCGTTAGCTCAGGGGAGAGCGCCTTTAAACAACATCTGGCCGATGCCATTAATCATTTCCTTGAAACCGGTCAGTGGCAACAAGGCTTTAAGCCATTACCCTTACCACCAGGCTCGCCTATTTAGGGAGACCCTAGGTAGATTGGCAAGGCTAAATTTGGCATCATATAAGGCCGCGCAATACTTAGGGTCTGTTTATCTTTGCGGTTAACTTTATGTTCAATCTAAACGCATTCTGATCACGACGCTCGTTATGCTGCATAGTCATTCTATGTTCATAGCGAGTAACACAGAGCAGGATGCGTTTAGATGAACCCGTAGGGCAGCGCTTGTAGCGCATTTCTACTGTGTTGTTACATGTTTATGTAGAATAACTACACCACACATGTGCCGCCTTGTATAAATACACTACAAACTGCTGCAGAAACGAACAACAAAGGTCAACAGACCCTAGCCATTGCGCGGCTTTTATTATTAGGAAGTCATTATGCACATACATATTCTCGGCATCTGCGGTACCTTTATGGGCGGTATTGCGGCGATTGCCAAGGCCTTAGGCCATCATGTGACCGGCTCGGATCAAAACGTTTACCCGCCGATGAGCACTCAGCTTGAAGAGTTAGGCATTGAATTGGTGCAGGGCTATGATCCCGCTCAGCTAGAGCCAGCCCCCGACGTAGTGGTCATTGGTAATGCCATGAGTCGCGGCAATCCCTGTGTTGAATATGTATTGGAAAAAGGCCTGTGTTATACCTCGGGTCCTGAATGGCTAAAAGAGCATATCCTGCGTGATAGCTGGGTGTTAGCGGTCGCCGGTACCCATGGTAAAACCACCACTGCCAGTATGCTGGCCTGGGTGCTGGAATACGCCGGACTCAAGCCGGGCTTTTTAATTGGCGGTGTAGTGCAGAATTTCGGTATCTCGGCGCGCGTGGGTGAAACCCCGTTTTTCGTTATCGAGGCCGATGAATATGACACGGCATTTTTCGACAAGCGCAGTAAGTTTGTCCATTACCTGCCAAGAACGCTGATCCTGAATAACCTGGAATTTGACCATGCGGATATTTTTGCCGACCTAAGCGCCATTCAAACCCAGTTTCACCACCTACTGCGAACTCTGCCAGGCTCGGGCAAGGCGATTTACCCCAGCGATGATCAGGCGCTGGTCGAGGTGATCAACAAGGGCTTTTGGAGTGAACAAGAAGTCTTAGGCGCCGCGCAATGGGATTATCAGCTACTTAAGGCCGATGGCAGTGAATTCACCGTATTGTTTGCCGGTGAGCCGCAAGGCGTGGTGCGTTGGCAGGCCATTGGCGAGCACAATGTTAAGAATGCCCTGATGACCATAGCCGCCGCCCGCCATGTGGGGATTCCGGTGGCAAGCAGCATAGCCGCGCTGGCGGAATTTATCTCGCCTAAGCGCCGTATGGAGCACAAGGGTGAGGTAGTTGGCGTCAATGTTTATGACGACTTTGCCCATCACCCCACGGCCATTGCCACCACCTTGGCGGGTCTGCGTGCCAAGGTCGGCGATGAGCGCATTATTGCGGTGCTAGAGCCGCGCTCAAACACCATGAAGATGGGGGTGCATCAGGACACCCTGCTGGACTCCCTTGCAGGCGCCGATGAAGTATTTTTATTCGAGCCCCCCGAGCTTGGCTGGTCGCTGCAAGAGCGCGCCGAGCAGGCCGGTGCCCGTTGTTTAGCGGATATTGATGCCTTGGTGGCAGAGATAGTGGCCGCGGCCGAAACTGGGAGTCATATATTGGTTATGAGTAACGGTGGCTTTGGCGGCATTCATCAAAAGCTGCTCCATGCCTTAGCACAAAAGGAAACATCATGAGCACATTTAAAGAGCCCATTACCCTGGCCTTTAGCGGCGCCTCCGGAGCCCCTTACGGTTTGCGTTTATTACAGGTGTTGATAGAGCAAGGCCACCAGGTATTTGTGTTGATCTCCAGCGCCGCCCGGGTGGTGTTTGATACCGAATCCGGCATTAAGCTGTCCGGCCATGAGGATAAGGCAACGGAGCAACTCAGTGCCTTGGTCAATGCTGCCGATGGCCAACTTAAGGTCTTTGGTAAGGATAACTGGTTCAGCCCGGTAGCATCAGGCTCAGCCGCGCCGAAAAAAATGGTGGTGTGTCCCTGCAGTGCCGGTACCGTGTCGGCCATTGCCCTAGGCGCCTCGGACAACCTGATGGAGCGTGCCGCCGATGTGGTGATCAAAGAGCGTGGCCAACTGATCTTGGTACCCAGAGAAACCCCTTTTAGTGAAATTCACCTGGAAAATATGCTGAAACTGGCGCGCATGGGCGTCACCATAATGCCGGCGGCTCCGGGCTTTTATCATCAACCTGAGTCGATAGCCGATCTGGTCGACTTTATGGTGGCCCGTATTCTCGATCATCTGGGCATAGAGCAGAGACTTACCTCGCGTTGGGGTTATGGAGAACAAAAATAAATGACCATTGCATTGAATATTCAAGGGTTAAAAAAGACCTATAAAAACGGCGTTGAAGCCGTCAAAGGCATAGATTTAAAAGTACAGCAGGGGGATTTCTTTGCCCTGTTAGGCCCCAATGGCGCCGGTAAGTCCACCACCATAGGGGTGATCTCATCGCTGGTGAACAAAACTGCGGGCAAGGTTGAAGTTTTCGGCCATGATATAGATACCGACCTGGAAGCGGCTAAATCCGAGCTGGGTTTAGTGCCGCAAGAGTTTAACTTTAGCCAGTTTGAAACCCTGCAGCAGATTTTAGTTAACCAGGCCGGTTATTATGGCGTGCCTCGCGCCGAAGCCCATAAGCGTGCCGACAAGTACCTGGCACAGCTTGGTTTGTTAGATAAAAAAGACAAGGCCGCTCGTACGCTTTCTGGTGGTATGAAACGCCGCCTGATGATCGCCCGCGCCCTAATGCATGAGCCCAAGCTGTTGATTCTTGATGAGCCAACCGCGGGTGTAGATATCGAATTACGCCGCTCCATGTGGGATTTCTTACGTGAAATCAACAAGCAAGGGGTGACCATTATTCTTACCACCCACTACTTGGAAGAAGCCGAGTTGCTCTGTAAAAACATCGCCATTATCGACCATGGCATCATAGTTGAGCACACCACCATCAAGGCGCTGCTGGCTAAGCTGGATAAAGAAACCTTTGTGCTTGATTTAAAACAGCCGGTGCAGCCGATAAGCCTGGAGGGCTACCAATTTGCCCTGACCGACGACCACACCCTGGAGGTTGAAGTCGCCAAGTCACAGGGCCTTAATGGTGTATTTAGCGCCTTAAGTGAGCAGGGCAATACTGTGCTAAGCATGCGTAACAAGGCCAACCGTTTAGAAGAGTTGTTCGTCGGCTTGTTAAATCAAGGGCGAGGGGAGTGATCATGTTGAAGTATGGCATTGCGCTAAAAAGTATTTGGATCAAAGAATGTATTCGCTTTTTGCGAATTTGGGTGCAAACCCTGGTACCCCCGGCGATCACCATGACTTTGTATTTCGTGATTTTTGGTAGCCTGATCGGCTCGCGCATCGGCGAAATGGGTGGCTTTAGCTATATGGAATTTATCGTCCCGGGTCTGATCATGATGTCGGTGATCACTAACTCCTACTCTAATGTGGCTTCAAGTTTCTATTCCACCAAGTTTCAAAAGAGTATAGAAGAGCTGCTGGTGGCGCCGGTGCCCAATTACATTATTGTGCTGGGTTATATGGGCGGTGGCATGGCTCGTGGCATGCTGGTGGGCTTAATCGTGACCCTGGTATCACTGTTTTTTGTGGATATTCAAATTCATAATATCTTTGTGATTGTCGCCACGGTGATTTTAACTTCGGCGGTGTTTGCCCTCGGCGGTTTAATTAATGCCGTGTATGCCAACAGCTTCGACGATATCAGCATTATCCCGACCTTTGTGCTAACGCCACTGACTTACTTGGGCGGCGTGTTTTATTCCATCACGCTACTGCCTGAGTTTTGGCAAGGGGTATCGCAAATTAACCCCATCATCTACATGGTCAATGCTTTTCGCTTTGGCTTTTTAGGTGTGTCCGATGTAAATATCTGGTTCTCATTCGCCGTCTTGCTGGCGTTTATTACTGTGTTATTTACCTTAGCATTAACATTGATTCGTAAAGGTGTGGGGTTACGTCACTGATGAGCGAAGCAAATTCAAGAGCCATAGTCTCTAACCAGCCAAGCCTGCATGAAAAACTTGATGAAGTGGTGAACAAGCACCTGAGTGCGGAGTTTAAAAAGCCCATTGCCGCGCATACTCAAGCGGCCTTTGATGAGGTTAATGCCAGGGTGCAGGCTTTTAATGGCCCTATTATTCTTGATTCCTGTTGTGGCGTCGGGGAGAGTACAGCTAACTTGGCTAAGCTGCACCCAGACGCGCTAGTGATAGGCATAGATAAGTCGGCGCACCGTTTAGATAAGCATGATGTGCAGTATCGCCAGGATGAAGATGCCCAGTATATGCTGGTGCAGGCGGATCTGAACGACTTTTGGCGCTTGGCCGTGCAGGCCAACTGGCAGCCAACGCACCATTATTTGCTCTATCCCAACCCTTGGCCCAAGGCCAAGCACTTGCAGCGACGCTGGCATGGCGCCGCGGTATTCCCAAGCATAGTGCAGCTTGGCGGCAAGCTTGAACTGCGCAGCAACTGGGATATTTATGTGCGTGAGTTTGCCCGTGCTCTGCAACTGGCGGGACACCCAACTCAGGTCAGTGAGTATGCCAGTGACACAGCCATTACCCCGTTCGAGCGTAAGTATTGGGCCAGTGGCCAGCAAAGCTATCGCTTAGTGGTTGATCTGTAAGCGTATCTGGTTGGGCACAAGGACGGACTCCGAACTTGTGCCCATCACTGAAACTTATGTTGAGAATGTCGTAAAAAATTCATGCAACATTCTTAAAATTGACCAAAGCTGCAAGACTTTTTTAGGTGATTGCTATAAAGTGAGCGCAAGTAAATCGACCGCTTGAAGCGATCCGTCATCGCCTTATATCGGTATAGTGAACCGGTATCCAAGCCAACCCAATTAGGTATGTCATGAGTGATAAGCGTTTTGCCGTAGCATCAGAGCACAGCTTGATGCGCGTCTTTACGGTGCCAGAGGCACCGGACTCAACGCTCAGCAAAATAGAAGCCGAGATCTCCAGTAACCTGGCCGGTTTCCTGAATGAGAACATCGCTGCGGTGGAAAAACCGCTGCATGAAATTGAGCGCGATTTTGAATCGGCGCAGATCCCAGAAGAGCCTATGTTTGTCAGCGCTCACGCGCAGGACATCATGGATAAGCTGGTGGCGCACTCGGTACACACCGCAGCTCCAAGCTTTATCGGCCATATGACCTCGGCCCTGCCTCACTTTGTGTTGCCACTGTCTAAGCTGATGGTGGGTTTAAACCAAAACCTGGTAAAAATTGAGACCTCTAAGGCCTTTACGCCTTTGGAGCGCCAGGTTATCGGCATGCTCCATCATATGGCTTATGACCGTAAGCAGGGTTTTTATGATAAATGGATGCACAGTGCCAAGACATCCTTAGGCGCTTTTTGCTCCGGCGGTACAGTGGCTAATATTACGGCGCTGTGGATCGCCCGTAACCGCTTACTCAAACCCGAAGGTGATTTTAAAGGCATAGGCGCTCAAGGCCTTATTGCGGCCATGTTCCACTATGGCTACAAGGGCCTGGCGGTACTGGTGTCGGAGCGCGGTCACTATTCACTGGGTAAGTCGGCAGACTTACTTGGCATAGGTCGCGACCACTTTATATCCATTCCTACCGATAAAGACAATAAGGTGGATGTGGAGGCCATGCGCAAAGAAGCGCAGGCGCTGCAGGCGCAAGGTATTAAGGTGATGGCCATTGTCGGTGTAGCCGGGACTACGGAAACCGGTAATATCGACCCTCTTAATGAAATGGCGGATTTGGCGGCGGAAATCGACTGCCATTTCCATGTCGATGCAGCCTGGGGGGGGGCGACCCTGTTGTCGCAAAATGCCCGTCATTTGTTGGCCGGTATCGAGCGTGCCGACTCCATCACCATAGATGCCCATAAACAAATGTATGTGCCCATGGGCGCGGGTATCGTGCTGTTTAAAGATCCCACGGCCACCGATGCCATCGAACACCACGCCGAATATATTCTGCGTAAGGGCTCAAAAGACTTAGGCAGCCATACCCTGGAAGGCAGCCGTCCGGGCATGGCCATGCTGGTGCATGCCTGCTTGCGTATTATTGGTCGTAAAGGCTATGAAATGCTGATCGACAAGAGCTTGGACAAGGCCCGTTACTTTGCCGACTTGATCAAGGCGGAGCCGGACTTTGAACTGATCTCCGAGCCTGAGCTGTGTTTGCTGACCTATCGCTATGTGCCCGAGGCCATCAAGGCGCGCTTAAAAACCGCCGATGAGCAAACCAAGCTGGATATTTACGCTGCCCTTAACCGCTTTACCGCCAGTATGCAGAAGCGCCAGCGTGAAGCCGGACGTTCATTCGTGTCGCGAACCCGATTAACGCCGCCAGAATATGGCTATCAGCCGACCGTAGTGTTCCGTGTGGTCTTGGCTAACCCTCTTACTTCAAAGGAAATATTGCAAAATATCCTGGCTGAGCAGCGGGAGCTGGCCTTGTCCGATCCCATGTATAAGAAATACCTAGCGAAATACTTAACCTGAGGTTTGGGTAAGGGATGAGCTAACTTATTGTTTTTTAAAGTTCACTATAATACCAATTCTGTTAAGTATGTGATCAGATATAGCGCTGGATAAATGATGTGATAACAAGGCGGAATTTTTCCTATGTAGTTATTCTACATATAAAAATTCCAACACCGTTAGCACGATATTTAGCCCGCTAGAATGATTAGCTATTTAAGTGAATTGGTATAAATATACCCCCTTGTCTAGCCAGAGAGTTTTAGGGATAACCAGCGAATTTACGCACTAATAGCTGGCTATTGGTAGTGAATTCAACGCCGTTAGCGCCAAAACTGGCTGCTAGAAAGGCATTAGCTATCCGAAGCTCAGGTTACTTATAATTGCTCGCAGAAGTTGAGCAAATCGCGCAGCAGGGCTTTTCGTATGGAGTCCTGCTCGCATAAAAGTTCATGCCGAGCGCCAGAGTAGGTTTTTAATGCCGCCTGCTGCTGGGCATGGACAAAGTCCTGATAGGGCGAGGTATCCACCACACTATCTTGTTGCGCTGCGGCAATAAACAAGGGCACAGGGCACAGACTCTTCCTTAGTTTTGCTATCGCCTTAAAGGCCGCATTCAACCATTTATAGGTCACGCCACCTAGCTGTAATTCCGGGCTTTGCTGATACAAGGCACGAAAACGCCGGTAACGCTCCTCACTATGGGTTAATTCATTTTCGCTAAAGGGCACCGCCGCATAGGGGCCGTGTCCGGGCACATAACCTTCGCCCTTAGTAAAGGTGCAGACAGAGCTGGCCCACAACTTGGCGAGCCAGGGCGCCGTTGAGCCCGTGTTTATCTGCAACATGGGGGCACTTAAAAAGAGTCCGGCAAACTGTTCAGGATGAGTGCATGCATAATCCAGAGCGATGGCGCCGCCCATGGAGTGACCGAGCAAGACCTTTTTGCCCGGCCATTGGGGATTGACGACCTGGGTAATAAACTCATGCAGATCCGATTTATAGTCCTCGAAATCGCCGACATAGCCCTTATGGGTATCGGTAAGATGGCGGTAGGAGCGCCCCTGGCCCTGATGATCGACTATAAACACGGCGATATTGTTACGCGCCAGCTCCCACAGCAATTCCTGATATTTTTGCGCCGCTTCGATGCGCCCCGAGCTGATCACCAAGGCGTAATCGGCGCGATAGGGCAGATGATAGGCGTAAAACAACTTACCATGCTTGGTATCCAAAAAGCCTGAGATCATATCCTGATGCCAAAAATGGGCAATGGCATCATCGTTTTTATGGAGCAGGGCTTCGCTGGAATAAAACATTCAGTATTAAGTCGTAGGTAGCTTGATGGTGGCTACTAAACCACCTTGAGGATGATTTTGCAATACCAGCTCCCCCTGATGGGCGGCGATGGCCTTGGCGGCAATGGCCAAACCTAGCCCGGTGCCGCCGCTGTGGCGGGTGCGGGCTGTGTCCACACGATAGAAGGGCTCGGTAATATGAGCCAGTTCTTGCTCGGCAACGCCCGGGCCATCATCGCGAATGCTCAGTTGCCATTGTTGCTGTTCATGCTTGAGCGTCACGTCGATATGGCTATTGGCATATTTGATGGCGTTGCGCAGCAGGTTTTCGCAGGCGCTTGCCAAGAGCATGGCATCGACATTCAGCAGCGGTTGCTCTGGCAATTGGGGTAAGCTGATGGTTTTGTTGTGTGATTTGGCCTCAAATTCGGCATCGGTAAACACAGGGGCAAACAGTTGCGCCGGAGAAAAGGCTTGGGTTTGTAGGCTTTGCTGGCGGTTTTCCAGGCGTGATAGCGTCAGGATGCGCTCTATCATCAGGTCCAAAAGTTGCGCTTCTTTTTCTATACGTTGCAGCTGTGCCAAGGTGTCTTTATCGGCCTTGTCCTGAGCTATGGCGCAGGCCAGTGATAAGCGCGTGAGCGGTGAGCGCAGCTCGTGAGAGATATCACCAAGCAAGGTCCTTTGGGTATTGACCAGGGTTTCCAGACGCTGCGCCATGGCGTTGAATTCACGGGCGAGAATGCCTATTTCATCGTTTCGCTGTGCGGCTTGAGTCACACGGCTGTCGAGTTGACCCTCGGCAATGGCCCGGGCACTAGAGCGCAGGGAATTAAGCGGGCCTATCAGGGTGCGGGTAAAGAGAAAACTCAACAATAAAGAGGCTCCTACGGCAACCGCTACCTTTAGCCAATGGGGCAGGAGTTTGAGACGCACAAACCAGGGCAGGGTGCGACCTGGGCGCAGCTCATACAGTTGGTACTGGCCATCTGGCAAATTGATCAACAAGGGCCCGAGGGCGTGGAAATGCTCATTAAAAATCATCTGTGGCATCATATCCTGGCGAAAATTCAGCAGGCCTAAATCCACCTCATCAGCGGCGTTAAAGTTACTGTAGGCCAGGTCTTTTTCCGGTGAATACAGATATAGCTTACGTTTTTTCATGCGTCCTTGGTTGATCACTGCCTCTGCCGTGTGCTGATGCTTTTTAGCCGAACGCTCCAGAGCATGACCCAAACGCTTAAAGTAATGGGCATCGCTGCCCTGCAAGGGTTCATAACTGAGATCGCTGAAGCTAACTGAGCTCAGTGCCGCCATGAGTATTATGGTGGCCGCGAAGGTGAGCCAGAACCACAGGAAAATTTTTACATAGAGCTTGTTAAGAGGCTTGAACACTTAGGCGTCTCCGATCAGTACGTAGCCGGCACCGCGAACGGTGCGAATGCGCTCGTTTTCTATGTGTTCGGCTATTTTTTTGCGCAGGTTGCTGACATGCATATCTATGGAGCGATCGTAGGGCGCCAAACGCCGGCCTAACACCTGCTCGCTGATCTGCTCCTTGCTGATCACTGCGCCGGGCTCTTGTAACAATAGATGTAAGATTGCAAATTCGGTACCTGTCAGGGTCAGGGCTTGCCCTTGCGCGCTGGCGCTGCGACTTTGCATACAGATATTCAGGTTGGCAAATTCCAACTCTTGGCGCGGCTGGCTGTTGTTTATATGTTCTATGCGCCGGGTGATCGCCTTGATCCTTGCTATCAGTTCGCGATGATTAAAGGGTTTAGGAATATAGTCATCGGCACCAAGCTCAAGGCCGAAGATGCGATCAAAATCATCGCCCTTGGCGGTTAGCATGATCACTGGTACCAAGGAAGTGGCGCGCAGTTGCTTAAGTACCTCAAAGCCGTCGAGCTTAGGCAGCATTACATCAAGCAGGATCAGGTCATGTCTGTTTTCCATGGCCATTGCCAGGCCTTGCTCACCATCGTGAGCACATTCCACTCCAAAGCCTTGGGAGTGTATATATTCACTGAGCATGGAGGCCAGTTCAATGTCGTCGTCTATTAATAAAACCTTCATCGCCTATCTCAAAAACACGGGAACTAGTTTCATCTTAACTGATAGCAAGTTTCCAGTGCGACACCTTTACACAACCTTTACGTGCTCCTGACACTGCTTTGCGTTGCGCTTGCTAGAGTAAATAACACACCCAGTTCACAACCAAGGACAACTTAGGAGTCCGTTATGAAATTAAATAAATTACTTACAGCCGCCGTTATTTCTATCGGCTTAGCATCAAGCGTCGCCATGGCAGGCCAGGGCGGTCATCATAAGCAGGGTGAGCACGGCATGCTAAGCGAGCACATGATTGAGCAATTACAGCTTAGCGAGCAACAGCAAACGCAAATCAAAGCCATTATGGATGCCAATAAACAACTTAAGCCGCAACGAGGCTCGCGTCACGAGGGCTACAAGGCTTTGCAAGCGCTAACTAATACCAGCGAAAGTTTTGATGAGCAGGCGGCCCGAGAAATCATTCAGGCCCAGCAAAGTAAACAGATGGAGCGCAAGATTGCTCATCTGAAAAGCAAGCATCAGGTATGGAATCTTCTTACCGAAGAGCAGCAACAAAAGTTTGCACAAATGAAGGAAAAGCGTAATAAACGTCATGCCGAGAAACGGGATGTCAATAAATAAGCTGGTTTGATTTGAGCTACGCAGTAATAAAAGGGGGAAATTTCTCCCTTTTTCTTTGTGTGTTTATAAGGAGATGAACGCTGCCGGGAATACAGTGTGAGCATCAGTTAAACACCAGGGATAAATTTTATTGCAGATAAAAAAGACGCGACCATATAGGTCGCGCTGACGGAATTTTCCAGCATCCTGCCGGCATTGAAGCAAGTTCAATTCCCTGTAATCACTGGGTGATTAAGCTGCAACATGGCTGCTGCAGTGTCGTCCCTGTCCCCTTTTTCCTGTGACAACCTGTCGTACGGTTTAGTGCATCGCATGTAGTTAGCATTTTGAATAACTAAGCCGCTTTGGTTCTCTCCCCCACATCCTGTGTTGCCCGCTCCCTGCTGGCGTTCCTTAGGCGAACCAATGCCCGTATCCCCTCGCACATCCTGTGCCTGAGCATCCTGCTCTTTTTCCTTGTCCTAGATTACAGTCCTTCGTGTTCTGCATCCTGCAGCTGTCCTTCCTGGCAGTCCCTGCTAAGTTTTCCTAACTTTGCCGCTTGTACGCCCTCACAAGCAATGAAGATAGTATAAGGGAATGTTTCTTCCCTGGTCAGCCAGGTAAACTCATAATAAAAGCTGTAAAACCCGCGTAATAAACTATGTTTTCCTTAATAAATAATGAGTTACGCAATTTTTTGTTTAAATTTTTAGCACTGATTGCGGCAATCGCCATGTGACTTGTAAGACATATCTCACAAGGTGGGGGGCCAACTGGGAAATTATTGGGGTTACCAGCGGTTTAGCACTGTACTTTTTCGTCTTAAACAGTATGATGCTTTTGAGAATTATTTTTATTTAACTAGGAGCTCTTGGTGAAGAAAGCACTTGGATTTGCATTGGCATCGGTTGTTTCAGTTTTGTCTGCAGCGCCAGCAGTAGCCTCAGAAACCGTTAATATTTACTCATTTCGCCAGCCCTTCTTAATTGAACCTATTTTAGAAAAATTCACCGAGCAAACCGGTATCGAAACCAAGGTGGTGTTTGCCAAAAAAGGTCTTATCGAGCGTTTAAAGCGTGAAGGCAAGCATACGCAGGCTGATTTGGTGCTAACCTCAAACTTCAGTGCGTTAATGCAGCTAGAAGACATGGCACTGACGCAAACCATCAGCAGCGAGCAGATCGATGCCAATATTCCCGCCGGCTTTCGCGACCCTGATGGTCAGTGGGTGGCACTGACCAAGCGCGTGCGTAATGTTTATTCGTCAAAAGACAGAGTCGGCAAGCTAGATAGCCTGAGTTACGAAGACCTGGCCACGGATGCGTATGCCAACAAGGTTTGTATGCGTCCGGGCAAGCACCCTTATAACCTGGGTTTGGTGGCATCCATGATAGCTCACCATGGTGAAGCCGAGACGAAAAAGTGGCTCGAAGGCCTAAAAGCCAACCTGGCGCGTAAGCCGCAAGGAAATGACCGCGCTCAAGTGAGAGCGGTGAAAGAGGGCCTGTGTGATGTGGCCATAGGTAACAGCTATTACTTCGGCAAAATGATGCAGGATGAGCAGCAAAAGGCCTGGGCGGATGCCGTGTATATCAACTTCCCTAACCAGCAAGACCGTGGCGCTCATGTGAACGTCTCTGGTGTGGTACTGACCAAGCACTCGAAAAACAAGGAAAATGCCTTGAAACTGATCGAGTTTATGACCGACAATACGGCACAAAATATGTATGCCTCCGTCAATATGGAATATCCGGTGAAGCCGGGTGTGCCCTTGTCTGAGCTGGTTGCGTCCTGGGGTGAGTTTAAAGAAGATACGCTGCCGCTGGGGGAAATTAGCAAGCACCGTAGCGCCGCGTTACGACTCCTTGACGAGGTTAAATTCGACCTTTAACTGATTAGTTTCAATGCAGTTTAAATTTTCGCTGTCCTGGTGGCAGCTGATTGCGTGGACGACAGGCTTAGGCCTGTCGTTGCCGTTAGGCTTCCTGATTTTTGAATCCTTGCAAAGTGATCCTCTGGTGTTTGCGCATTTGTGGGAAACCGTGCTGTGGGATTATATTGGCAACACCATCTTGTTGATCCTTGGCGTGGCCTTGTTGAGCTGCGTGATAGCGCTGCCGCTGGGATGGTTGGTGGCCTATTGTGATTTCCCCGGTAAAAAGCTTTTTTCCTGGGCCTTGATGTTGCCCCTGGCCATGCCCTCCTACCTGATTGCCTACGTGTATACAGATTTGTTCGACTATGCGGGGCCAGTGCAAATTGCGCTGCGCGATGCCTTTGGTTGGCAATCTCCCGACGACTATTGGTTTTTCGATATCCGCACCCTAGGCGGTGCCATAGTTATGCTGGCCTTGGTGTTATATCCCTATTTGTTTCTAATTTTTAAAACGGCGCTTAAGGAGCAGTCACATAAGCTGGTGCAGGCCGCGGAGATCATGGGGAATACGCCGGTGCAAAGCTTTTTTAAGATCAGTCTGCCTTTGAGCCAGGGCGCCATTGCCGCGGCGGTAGCGTTGATCAGCATGGAAGCCATGGCCGACTTTGCCACCGTAAGTTACTTTGCCGTCAGCACCTTAACAACCGCCGTTTATGATACTTGGTTTGGTTACTACTCCTTGACCGCGGCGGCGAAAATTTCCGGCATCATGCTGCTAATTCTGTTTGTGGCGATTTTTATTGAGCGCTATTCCCGTCGTAATCAGGCTGTGTTTGAGCGACAAACCCAGCCCAGTGATGAGTCTCTCTATCCGCTCACCGGTGGCAAGGCATTCGCCGCCAGCGCTTTTGCCAGCCTAGTATTATTGGTCGCCTTTGTGGTGCCGGTCTGGGTGCTCGGGGGTTATGCCATCGATTACTTCGAGCAGGCCTGGAACAGCGAGTTTTTCCTTTATGCCTGGCAAAGCCTGAAGATTTCCGCTCTGGTGAGCGTCCTGGCTATTACCCTGAGTATCTTGGTGGTTTACTTTCAGCGCTTAACGCCTTCGCCTGCCAGCCTTTGGCCTGGGCGTCTTGCCAGCACAGGCTATGCCTTACCGGGTACGGTACTGGCCATCGCCGTGTTGTTGCCGCTGACGACTCTGGAAGAGAGCATCAATCTGTGGCTTGAGCCCTACGATAAGGCTCCTGGGCTGTTCTTAAGCGGCACCCTGTTTGCAATTGTGTTTGCCTATGTGGTGCGCTTTTACGCCATTGCCCACGGCAGCATAGAATCGAGTTTTAGCCGTATTAGCCCGAGTTTGGATATGGCCAGCCAGTCCATGGGGCGCAATGCGAGGCAAACCCTGACCAGTGTACATATTCCTATTCTGAAGCGGGGCATTTTAACCGCAGGATTATTGGTCTTTATCGAATGTATGAAAGAGCTACCAGCGGCCTTGCTGCTGCGGCCTTTTAACTTCGAAACCCTGGCCACCCATGTGTTCCAATATGTCAGCGACGAACAGCTTGAGCTGGCCTCGGTGGCGGCCTTGTTTATCGTCCTTGTGGGTCTTATTCCGCTTTATTTTATTAACCGCTCTATGGAGCAAAAACACTGATGACGGCACAGCTTCATTTAGACAATATCAGCTTTAACTATGGCGAGCGTGCCGTGGTGGATAACCTGAGCCTGCATTTGGGCGATAACGAAATTCTTTGCCTGTTAGGAGCCAGTGGCTGCGGCAAAACCACCACTCTTAAGGCCATCGCCGGTTTGCTGCGCCCGCATCAAGGGGTTATCCGTCTCGGCGAGACCATTTTATGCGACGATAATCGCTTTGTGGCGCCTCAGCATCGTAATATGGGCATGATGTTTCAGGACTATGCCCTATTTCCACACTTAAATGTGGCCCAGAATATCGCCTTTGGTTTAAAGGCCATGACCCGGGCCAACAAGGTGCAGCGGGTTAAGGAAATGCTGGCGCTGGTCCATCTCGAAGACTGTGCCAACCGCTACCCGCATCAGTTATCCGGTGGCCAGCAGCAGCGAGTCGCCATCGCCCGAGCCTTAGCCTATAAGCCTAGCCTCTTGTTGTTGGATGAGCCTTTTTCCAATATTGACCATCAGGTGCGCTTTCAGCTGATCGCCGATATTCGTCGCATTATTAAAGACCAGCAGGTGTCGGCGATTTTCGTGACTCACTCCAAGGAAGAGGCCTTTGCCTTTGCCGATACCCTGGCGGTGATGCATGAAGGGAAAATTGCTCAACAGGGTACACCGCAGCAGCTTTTTCATCACCCGCGCTCGAAAGTGGTGGCCGAGTTTCTTGGCTCAGGTTTATATCTGGATGCGCAAAAACAGGATGACTATCACTTTGAAACCCAGTTTGGCGTGGTTCAATCGCACCAAGCGGTGGCGGGTAATGAGCTTACCGGGCAGTTATACGTGCGCCCGCACGACTTGCAACTGATACGCGATGACAAGGGGCCTGTAACCGTTGTGTCTAAGCGTTTTGTCGGCACCGAGTATGTGTATCGGGTGCAGGTGTTAGGGCAAGAGATTGAAATACCAGTAAAACAACCTGAACAAGAGTTTTTGCCGGGACAAAGGCTATCTATTACAATTAGTTCCCATGCGGTGAATTTTTTCACCGCCTAAAACAGCCCCAGCCCGCAGCGCAGGCGGGCACAATCCAAGAATAAAAACATAGGAAATTAGATGGCCAAAGCGCAATCCGGCGTGTGCGCGCAAGCTAACTTACATGGCTTGCATCTGTTTTTTAATGTCCTTGATGGTCAGGATGAAGCACTCAAGGGCAAACTTGCTCAGCTCCTCGATGTACAGACAGAGTTTGACGAGCGCTTCTCTGAGGCCATGGTGGCCAGCTTTGTTGCCATCGGCGCTCAGTATTGGCCGCTATTACACCCCCAACGTACACCATCAACACTCACGAGTTTTCCTCGTATCAGTCATAGCGATCATAGCGTCGGTGTGCAGCCATTCGATTTATTTGTACAAATACGCTCGGACCGTGAAGACGTAAATCATCTTTTTGGCCAGCGGGTTTTGCAATTGTTGGCAGGGAAGGTGGAGCTGGTCGAGGAAATCAGCTGTTTCCGTTTTCTCGATGGCCGCGACTTTAACGGCTTTGTTTATGCCCCGGATACCCCTTTCGGGCGCCAGAAAATGCTTACCGCTCTAGTCAGTGACGAAGAGTATTTTGCGCATGGCAGCTATATCCATGTGCAGCGCTTTACCCATAACCTCACGTCTTGGCAGGCACTAAGTCAGGAAGAGCAGGAGCTGGTAATGGGGCGCACGCGTCTTGACAGTGAGCTGTTGATGCCGCTTAGCGCCAACAGTCATGCGGTGTGCACCGAGTTAAAAGATGAAAAGGGCCAGCCGCTGTTATTACATCAGGGTATGCCCTTTGCGAGTATGAATAAACAAGGTCTGCTGTCGGTGACCTGCGCCGCCAGTGGTAATGCCTTTGCGCAAATGCTTAATAGTCAGCTGGGTAATTATCTGCATTATGATGCCTGGCTCGACTTCACCCAGGCGGATATGGGCGCGGCTTTCTTTGCACCCTCGGTGGAATTACTGAAAAGTTTATAAGTAATTGAACAAAGAAAAAGAGGCGAGCGCCTCTTTTTTTATACGTTATCGAATAGTTTGCGTACCCGATCTAAGGTGACATCGATTTCAGACACCTTGGCGGGAGCGATAAAGATGGTATCGTCACCGGCTATGGTGCCCAGTACGCCATCGGCCTTGCCCAAGGAGTCGAGCAGGCGGGCAATCAATTGCGCCGCACCCGGGCTGGTGTTGATGATGATCATCATTTCATTGTGAACTATATCGATCACCAATTGGCGCAGTGGGGACTTAGCGGTTGGTACGGCGAGTTCGGCCGGCAAACAGTACACCATTTCCTGTTTGGCATTACGGGTTCGCACCGCGCCGAATTTACTAAGCATGCGCGAAACCTTGCTTTGACTGATGTTGTCAAAACCTTGTTCTTTAAGGGCGTCGACAATCTCACCTTGTGAACCAAAGTTTTCTTCTTTAAGAATTGCCTTAAAGGCTTTTACCAAAGCTTCCTGTTTTTCTTGCGCTTGCATAATGTCATTCTTCTTTGCAAATTGTTGTCAATATTCTACCTAAGAAGTCAGTGTATTTCATCTTAGTAGGGTCTGTTGACCTTTGCTGTTTGTTTCTTCAGCAGTTTGTAGTGTATTTATACAAGGCGGCACATGTGTGGTGTAGTTATTCTACATGAACATGTAACAACACAGTAGAAATGCGCTACAAGCGCTGCCCTACGGGTTCATCTAAACGCATCCTGCTCTGTGTTACTCGCTATGTACATAGAATGACTATGCACCATAACGAGCGTCGTGACCAGAATGCGTTTAGATTGAACATAAAGTAAACCTCAAAGATAAACAGACCCTAGAATCTTTACAGTTAAGTTTACGACTATGGTCGAGATTATCCTCAAAATAACGCGGATTAATTTGTCTTTATCGCCTATTTTCATTATCTTTAGGCCATCTTTAGGTCTGATGACCCTAATCTCACATAACCTAGTCTCGTTATTTACGGAGAATTAAAATGAAAGTTGCCGTTTTAGGTGCTGCCGGTGGTATCGGTCAAGCGCTATCTTTACTACTAAAAAATAGCCTTCCTGCTGGTTCTGAACTGTCTCTATACGACGTAGCGCCTGTTGTTCCTGGTGTTGCCGTAGACCTATCACACATCCCAACTGCAGTAGCAGTAAAAGGTTTCGGTAAAGACGACCTTGATGCAGCACTAAGCGGTTGTGACGTTGTTTTGATCCCAGCGGGTATGCCACGTAAGCCGGGCATGGATCGTGCTGACCTATTCAACGTAAACGCGAGCATCATCCAGACTCTTGCTGAAGGCATAGTTAAAAACTGTCCTAAAGCCATGGTGGGTGTTATCACTAACCCGGTAAACGGCACTGTGCCAATCGTTGCTGAAGTATTCAAAAAAGCGGGTACTTATGACCCAGCTCGCGTATTCGGTGTAACAACGCTTGATGTTATCCGTGCCGAGACTTTCGTAGCTGAGCTTAAAGGTCTAGACGTAAGCCAGGTTAAAGTTCCTGTGATCGGTGGTCACTCGGGCACTACGATTCTTCCTCTTCTTTCACAAGTGGAAGGAGCTACTTTCTCTGACGAGGAAATCGCAGCACTTACTACACGTATTCAAAACGCGGGTACTGAAGTTGTTGAAGCTAAAGCCGGTGGCGGTAGCGCAACACTTTCAATGGGTGCAGCGGCAGCACGTTTCTGCCTATCACTAGTGAAAGGCCTACAGGGTGAAGACGTGATCGAATACGCTTACGTTGAAGGTAATGGTGAAGACGCACAATTCTTCGCACAGCCAGTACGTCTTGGTAAGAACGGTGTTGAAGAGCTTCTTTCTTACGGCGAGCTAAGCGCGTTTGAGCAAAAAGCAAAAGACGACATGCTTGCAACTCTGAACAAAGACATCCAAGAAGGTGTCGACTTCATGAATAAATAAGCTAACGCCTTTGGGCAGTTAGTCGCATCCCTTGAGTATTACTCGCGGATGCATAAGCCTCTACAGATTGTTGTAGGGGCTTTTTTTATGCCTTTTTACATACAATTAACTGGTTTGACCATTTGTTACCGAGCGAAAATTACTTTCACTTTTGTTCATATCTTACATACTGAAGTGAATAAAAATGGCGGTGTATAGCGGCAATTTTGACAGCCTGAGGGGAATCTGATACCTTATCCGCACTTTTTGGTATGACCAATTTACCCGAAGCTAAAGATAACCATGTCATTAAAAGTCAAAGCAGCGAAACTTTCGGATGTGATCCTAGCGCAACTTGAGAACATGATTCTCGAGGGCTCGTTAGCACCGGGTGAAAAATTACCGCCGGAGCGTGAGCTTGCGAAACAGTTTGAAGTCTCTCGTCCGTCGCTGCGCGAAGCAATTCAAAAACTCGAAGCCAAAGGCTTAGTCACTCGTCGTCAAGGCGGTGGCACCTTTGTAAAAAACCAGTTGGAGGAAGGGTTAAGCGATCCGCTTTTCGAGCTGATCAGCAAGCACCCGGAATCACAATTTGATTTACTAGAGTTTCGTCATGCCCTTGAAGGAATTGCGGCTTACTATGCAGCCTTGCGTGGTACCCAAACTGATTTTGACAAGGTTAAAGAAAGCTTTGAAAAAATCGCTCAGGTAAGCGATGACCTGGCGGCGAAGGCCAAAGCCATCAATGCCTTTCATTTTTGCATCGCCGAAGCGTCACACAATGTAGTTTTGCTGCATTTGGTGCGCGGTATGCAGGCCTTGCTGGAGCAAAATGTCCTGCAAAACCTGCAGGTACTGATGAAGAAAACCGAGGTGTCACAGCAACTTGCTGAGCACCGTCAAGTGTTGATGGGAGCCGTTATTGAAGGGCACCCAGAGCAGGCACGTCTAGCCAGTAATGCCCACTTAGCCTTTATCGAAGAGGCATTATTGGAAGCAACCAAGGAGCACTCACGTATCGAGCGCTCATTGCGACGTACCCGCACACAATAAAATTCGCTTTAAGCCCCTGTGGAGCCTTGCTCGCACGGGGGCTTTTTAGCATTTTAAATTCGTATTTTAAACATAAGGAAAACTCCATATGTCTGAAGTCAATAAAGTTGACGTAGACGCATTAGAAACCCAAGAGTGGTTACAAGCCCTTGAGTCTGTAGTGCGTGAAGAGGGTGTTGAGCGAGCGCAATTCATTCTTGAGCAAGTGCTAGAGCAAGCGCGTTTAGACGGTGTTGATATGCCAACCGGCACCACCACTAACTACGTTAATACCATCCCTGCAGATCAAGAACCTGCATACCCGGGTGATGTAAATATCGAGCGCCGTATCCGCTCTATCATCCGTTGGAATGCGATCATGATTGTTCTGCGTGCGTCTAAGAAGGAACTTGACTTAGGTGGACACATGGCGTCTTTCCAGTCGTCAGCAGCCTTCTACGAAGTATGCTTTAACCACTTCTTCCGTGCTCCTAATGAGCAAGACGGCGGTGACCTGGTTTATTACCAAGGCCACATTTCACCGGGTATTTATGCCCGTGCTTTTGTTGAAGGTCGTTTGACTGCAGATCAGCTTGATAACTTCCGTCAGGAAGTGGATGGCAAGGGTCTTCCTTCCTACCCGCACCCGAAATTAATGCCAGAGTTCTGGCAGTTCCCAACCGTATCCATGGGTCTGGGTCCAATTGCGTCAATCTATCAAGCACGTTTCCTTAAGTACCTAGATGGTCGTGGTCTTAAAGACACATCTAACCAGCGCGTTTATGCCTTCCTGGGTGACGGTGAGATGGATGAGCCAGAATCACGTGGTGCGATTTCATTCGCCGCTCGTGAAGGTCTGGATAACCTATGTTACCTAATTAACTGTAACCTGCAGCGTCTGGATGGACCTGTAATGGGTAATGGTAAGATCATTCAAGAGCTTGAAGGTCTGTTCAAAGGTGCCGGCTGGAACGTGATCAAGGTTGTATGGGGCAGTGGCTGGGATAAGCTGCTTGCTAAAGATACAACAGGTAAGCTACTTCAGCTTATGAACGAAACGCTTGATGGTGACTACCAAACCTATAAAGCGAAGGATGGCGCCTACGTACGTGAGCACTTCTTCGGTCGTTACCCAGAAACTGCAGCCCTTGTTGCCGATATGACTGACGAAGAGATCTTCGCCCTTAAGCGCGGTGGTCATGAGCCGTCGAAACTATTCGCAGCGTTCAAATCAGCACAAGAAACCAAAGGTCGTCCAACTGTAATCCTTGCAAAAACCGTTAAAGGTTATGGCATGGGTGATGCTGCTGAAGGTAAGAACATCGCGCACCAGGTTAAGAAAATGGACATGACCCACGTAGCGCACCTACGTAGCCGTCTTGGTCTAGATGACTTGGTATCTGAAGATGATTTAGCAAATCTTCCGTACCTAACGCTAGAAGAAGGTTCGAAAGAGTACGAATACCTGCACGCTCGTCGTAATGCCCTACATGGTTACACACCGCAGCGTCTTCCTAACTTCAGCGAAGAGCTAGCATTACCTCAGTTAGATGCATTCAAGCCACTGCTTGAAGAGCAAAAGCGTGAAGTTTCAACGACCATGTCTTTCGTACGTACCTTAAACGTACTTCTTAAAGACAAGGGCATTGGTAAAAACATAGTGCCTATTATTGCCGATGAAGCCCGTACTTTCGGTATGGAAGGTCTGTTCCGTCAAATCGGTATTTATAACCCGCGCGGCCAGAACTACAGTCCAGAAGACCGTGACATCGTTTCTTACTATAAAGAAGACCAAGGTGGTCAGGTACTGCAAGAAGGTATCAACGAGCTAGGTGCAATGTCTTCATGGGTTGCTGCAGCAACCTCATACAGCACCAACGATCTACCTATGATCCCATTCTATATCTACTACTCAATGTTTGGTTTCCAACGTGTAGGCGATATGGCGTGGATGGCCGGTGACCAACAAGCACGTGGCTTCCTTCTAGGTGCAACGGCTGGTCGTACAACGCTTAATGGTGAAGGTCTGCAGCACGAAGATGGTCACAGCCATATTCTTGCAAACACAGTGCCTAACTGTATTTCTTACGACCCAACGTTTGGCTACGAAGTTGCTGTAATTATCGAAGACGGTATCCGTCGCATGTACGGTGAGAACCAAGAGAACGTCTTCTACTACCTGACTCTGATGAACGAGAACTATCATCAGCCGGCAATGCCAGAAGGCGCCGAAAAAGGTATTCGTAAGGGTATCTACAAGCTAGAAAGTTACGCTGGCAGCAAAGGCCAGGTACAGCTTCTAAGCTCAGGTACTATCATGAATGAAGTACGCAAAGCAGCGCAGATACTTAGCGATGACTACGGCATTGCCTCTGACGTATTCTCGGTAACCTCATTCAATGAGATCACCCGTGATGCTCAAGACGCAGACCGTTACAACATGCTACACCCAGAAGCAGAGGCAAAAGTGCCTTATGTAACTTCTGTACTAGGTGATGCACCTGCGATTGCTGCGACTGACTACATGAAGAACTATGCAGAGCAAATTCGTGCCTTTATCCCGGCTGAGTCTTACCGCGTACTAGGTACCGACGGTTACGGTCGTTCGGATAGCCGTGAAAACCTACGTCGTCACTTCGAAGTGAACGCAGGTTACGTGGTAGTTGCCGCACTGACTGAGCTGGCTAAACGTGGTGATGTTGAGAAGTCTGTAATTGCCGAAGCAATTAAGAAATTCAACATCGACGCAGACAAGATTAACCCGCTGTACGCTTAAGAGGTTAGCAATGACTATTGAAATTAAAGTTCCAGATATCGGCGGTGATGAGGTTGAAGTTACTGAGATTCTTGTTGCCGTTGGCGACAAGGTTGAAGTTGAGCAATCGCTTATTACCGTAGAAGGCGACAAGGCCTCTATGGAAGTACCTGCAAGCGAAGCGGGTGTGGTTAAAGAGATTAAAATCGCTGAAGGCGACACGGTTTCAACCGGCACCTTGATCATGATTTTCGAAGGTGAGTCGGCGGTAGCCGAAGCTGCGCCTGCGCAAGAAAGTGCACCTGCCGCCCCAGCGGCGAGCGCGGCTGCCAGCGCGGCTGCAAGCGAAAGCGTTGACATCAAGGTACCTGATATCGGTGACGATGAAGTTGAAGTTACTGAAATCATGGTCAGCGTCGGCGACACGGTAGCAGAAGAGCAATCAATCCTAAGCGTTGAAGGCGACAAGGCTTCTATGGAAGTACCCGCACCACAAGCCGGTGTGGTTAAAGAAATTAAAGTCAACGTAGGCGATAAGGTGAAAACTGGCTCGCTAGTGTTTGTCTTTGAAACTGCCGGCTCAGCACCTGCTGCAGCGCCAGCCGCTCCAGCTCAGGCACCAGCACAAACTGGTGGCGTTGAAATCAAAGAAGTCGTTGTGCCAGATATCGGCGGTGACGAAGTTGAAGTGACCGAAGTTATGGTCAGCGCTGGTGACAGCGTGTCAGAAGAGCAATCTATTCTGAACGTTGAAGGCGACAAGGCCTCTATGGAAGTGCCTGCTCCTTTCGCCGGTATTGTCAAAGAAGTAAAAGTGAATGTGGGCGACAAGGTGAGCACTGGCTCTCTTATCTTCACCTTCGAAGTACAAGGCTCAGTGCCAGCAGCTGCAAGTGCGGCTGCAAGTGCGGCTGCACCTGCTGCTACAGCAACGCCTGCCGCTGCACCAACTGCCGCTCCTGCTCAAAAAGCAGGTGGTCCGGCGCCAGCGAAGCGTGAAGACTTCGTTGAGAACAGTGACTATGCGCACGCATCGCCTGTGGTTCGCCGTCTGGCTCGTGAGTTTGGTATCAACCTTGCCAAAGTGAAAGGGACTGGCCGTAAGAACCGCGTTGTTAAAGAAGACGTGCAGAACTATGTGAAAGAGTTAGTGAAGCAGGTTGAGTCTGGCAATGCCGGTAAAGGTGGCAATGGTGCGGGTGTAGATCTGATCCCATGGCCAAAAGTGGACTTCAGCAAGTTCGGTGATGTGGAAGAGAAGAAACTTTCACGTATCCAGAAACTATCTGGTGCCAACCTGCACCGTAACTGGGTTCATATCCCTCACGTAACTCAATACGATGAAGCGGATATCACCAGCCTGGAAGCTTTCCGTAAGGAGCAAAATGCCCTTGCCGAGAAGAAAAAGCTAGGCGTGAAGATCACTCCACTTGTGTTCGTAATGAAAGCGGCGGCGAAAGCGTTGGAAGAGTTCCCAACCTTTAACTCATCGCTATCGGAAGACGGTGAAAGCCTGATCCTGAAGAAATACGTACACATAGGTATCGCTGTAGATACACCAAACGGTTTGGTTGTACCGGTAGTGCGTGATGTAAACAAAAAAGGCATCATCGAACTATCACGTGAGCTGATGGAAATTTCTGCCAAAGCGCGCGATGGCAAGCTGACCTCTGCAGATATGCAGGGCGGCTGTTTCACCATCTCCAGCCTGGGTGGCATCGGCGGTACGGCATTTACGCCAATCGTCAATGCGCCGGAAGTGGCGATCTTGGGTGTGTCTAAGTCTGACTTCAAACCTAAGTGGAATGGTAAAGAGTTTGAGCCGCGCCTCATGGTGCCGCTAAGCTGTTCATACGACCACCGTGTAATTGACGGTGCCTTGGCAGCACGCTTCACTGTGACCCTGGCAAATTACCTAAGCGATATTCGCAACCTGGTAATGTAAGCTAAATAGATAGAACTTTAATCCCAGTAAACGGTTTTTACTGGGATTTTTTTACTTTGCAATGATACAATCTTTGCACAATTTTTGTGAGTAATGGCGGGTAAATGAAATTATTCGTTATTGCTTCCCGTTCGGACAAAATAAGGTAATAGCATGAGCAACGAAATCAAAACTCAAGTCGTTGTACTAGGCGGTGGTCCTGGTGGTTATTCTGCAGCTTTCCGTGCCGCAGACTTAGGTTTAGAAGTCACTCTAGTTGAGTCACGCAGCACCCTTGGTGGCGTGTGCTTGAACGTAGGTTGTATTCCATCTAAAGCACTACTTCACGTTGCTAAAGTTATTGATGACGCAAGCGAAATGGCGTCTCACGGTGTTTCTTTCGGCAAGCCTGAAATCGACCTGGACAAGATCCGTGGTTGGAAAGAGTCTGTAATCGGCCAGCTAACTGGCGGCCTAGACGGCATGGCGAAAATGCGTAAAGTGAAGGTAGTTAACGGCTACGGTAAATTCACTGGCAGCAATACCCTAGACGTTGATGGCACTACTATCACTTTCGACAATGCTATTATCGCTGCGGGCTCTCAGCCTGTTAACCTACCTTTCATCCCTGAAGATGATCGCGTAATCGATTCAACCGGTGCCCTTGAGCTTAAAGACGTTCCTGAGAAACTACTTGTACTAGGTGGTGGTATCATCGGTCTTGAGATGGGTACTGTTTACCGTGCACTAGGTTCACAAATCGACGTTGTTGAATTTGCTGATCAACTAGTTCCTGCGGCTGATAAAGACGTTATCAAGATCTACACACGCTACGTAAAAGACAAGTTCAACGTAATGCTTTCTACTAAGGTAGTTGCTGTTGAAGCGAAAGACGATGGTCTTTACGTATCATTCGAAGGTAAGAATGCACCTGCTGAGCCAGTACGTTACGACAAAGTACTAGTTGCTGTTGGTCGTACACCTAACGGTAAACTTATCGACGCTGAGAAAGCGGGTGTTAACGTAGACGAGCGCGGCTTCATCAACACTGACAAGCAAATGAAGACCAATGTTGGTCACATCTATGCAATCGGTGACGTTGTAGGTCAGCCTATGCTTGCGCACAAAGCAGTTCACGAAGGTCACGTTGCTGCCGAGGTTATCTCTGGTCAGAAGCACTTCTTCGATCCTAAGTGTATTCCTTCAATCGCTTACACAGATCCAGAAATCGCTTGGGTAGGTGTAACCGAGAAAGAAGCGAAAGAGCAAGGCCTTAACATTGAAACTGCGGTATTCCCGTGGGCAGCATCGGGTCGTGCTATCGCTTCTGCACGTACCGAAGGTCAAACTAAGCTTATCTTCGATAAGGACAATGGCCGTATCATCGGTGGTGCCATGGTTGGTATCAACGCCGGTGAAATGCTGGGTGAAATCGGCCTAGCGGTTGAGATGGGTGCAGACGGTGAAGACCTGGCGCTAACTATCCATGCTCACCCGACTCTTAACGAGTCTATCGGTCTAGCTGCAGAAATCTTTGAAGGTTCAATCACTGACCTACCAAACAAAAAAGCAGTTAAGAAGAAGTAAGCGCTTTTTCTAAGCTCTTTTGCTAAGTAATAAAAAACCCGGCCTAAGCCGGGTTTTTTGTTTTTATGCTTCGCTATGATTGCGAATTAAACTGCTAGTTCACATGCTCGGCCCCGGCCAACTGCCTTTTTGGCAGAGATAAACCAGTTGCTGGCATGCTTGAACAAAATCACGGCCGTTACGCTCTGCAAGCATGGCATTCGTGAGTTGTTCACGCGAGAGTTTTGGCGTTACTTCTTGCAGCGCTTCAAAGGTGTCTAACACCCTTTCCGCTAGCCCTTTTCGGTACTGCTCGATGTGAGCGAGCCATACCGGCATATATTCGTGTCGTACCTTGGCGCCATCTAGTGCACCAATTGGCTGATGCCCCTGACCTTCTATTAAGGTGCAGCTCAGTGCCATAAAGCTATTTATTTTATCCATCTGCTCACCATACCTGTGTAATACCAATTCACTTAAATAGCTAATCATTCTAGCGGGCTAAATGCTATTTCTGATCACATACTCAACAGAATTGGTATCAGCTCTCAAACTAGAGATTACAAAATATAGCCGTATTTTTGACAGCCTGACATTACATTTGATTACAAAGTGAACAGTTTGTGTTTTTTAACCTGGGTCAGAGCAGGGCTCAAAGCCGCAGTTATTTGGCTATGGTTTTGATATTTCTCGGCTTTCGCTTAATAAAATAGCGCGGGATAAGGCTAAAAGAAAATGTGTATTTTTTTCGTAACTATTTTTGTCAGTGGCACTTAACGTGCCGCCATTTCATAGTAGACCACGTCCCAGTCGCCCATGGGATCCTGGTGGGTATAGCTGCGAATATACTCCATGCCCAGTTTTTTCATAATGGCTATTGAGCCTAGGTTATCTTGCTCGGCAATGGCGCAAAAGTGGCTTATATCACCTTGTTTACGCAATGCCTGTACCACGGCCGCCGCGGCTTCACTAGCATAGCCCTTGCCCCAGCTGATCTGTTTAAAGCGCCAGCCGAGTTCTAGGTTAAGCCACTGGGGCTGCTCGCTAAAAAATTGGTAGGGGCGTACCAAAACCCAGCCCAAAAAGCGCTGCTCGGTTTTTTCTGTGACCTGCCAAAGACCCCAGCCTTTTTCCGGGTTCAGGTATTTGGCCAGGCGCGGCAGGGCGATCTCATCTATGTCTTTGCGGGTGCTGGGTTTGCCACCATTAATGTATTTCATCACCGCCGGATCCTGGTCGAGCTCGAAGAACAGGTCGCCATCGTCAAGCGTCATAAGACGGTAGCTGAGGCGTTCGCTGTCGGGGATAGTGATCATGTTATTTACTCCGTGTTTGCTCTACAATACGCGCCCGAATCAAACCAAGGCAACCCCAAGGCGGAACCAGGTGACCAATTCTGTATTAAAACTGCGGACCCAACAAATAGCAATGGCAAAGCGCGAGTTTAAAGCCCGTGGCAGCAAGCTCAGCCGTTGTGAGTCTTGCCTCTTGGCCGAGCCTTTATGTATTTGTGCCGGGGTCGAGCCGGTGCCCTGTGGCGTTGCGGTTTGTATGCTGATGTACCATAACGAAAGCTTTAAGCCCTCCAATACTGGGCGTTTAATCGCCGATATAGTCCCCGATAACCATGCTTTTCGCTGGGACAGAACTGAGCCGGATCCCGCTTTACTGGCGCTGATTGCGGATCCCCAATATCAGGCGTATGTGGTGTTCCCGAGTGAAGGCATGACACCGGAGCGAGTTTGTACCCAGGTTCAGCATCAAGGGGATAAAAAGCCCTTGTTTATCTTTTTGGATGGCACCTGGCGCGAGGCCAAAAAGATGGTGCGCAAGTCGCCTTATCTGGATGCTTTACCCATTCTTTCCATCACTCCGGAAAAGTTATCGGACTATCGTTTGCGTGTTGCCCCCCATGCACACCAGCTTGGCACCGCTGAGGTGGCGATCATGGTGTTGCAACTGGCCGGTGAGACAGAAGCCGCAGAAAAATTAGAGCAGCATTTTGTCGCCTTTCGCGGCGCCTATCTAAAGGGCAAACGCTCTAAGCTGAGTGACTAGTCATGGGATGCCTTTTTCCCTTTGCTATTGCGCCGCTTTTACGCCCCGCTTAAGTACCTAAACTGTTCATTTAATGGCTTGATTTTGCTAGACTCGGTGTTCCATTTTTAATTCAGTAGGGATGCCTTCCCAGCATGAATGCACGTTTATGTTTATTAGCCTGTGCGGTCGCTCAAAGCCTAAGTGTTAGCGCCTTTGCAGATGAAAGTGAAATTGAACGAATTATTGTTACCGGCGACTTTAAAAGCGAGTCGATTCAAGAGCTAAGCGCCAGTGCCAGCCTCTTCTCTGAAACCGAAATTGCCGCTCGCGACGCCAAGTATTTGGATGAGCTGTTAAATCAGGCCGCCAACGTTAACTTTACCGCTGGGGCATCGCGTGGTCGCTTTGTGCAGGTGCGTGGCATAGGCCTGCGTTCGCAATTTGTTGACCCCATTAACCCTTCCGTGGGCATGGTGATAGACGGTATTAACTATTCTGGCCTAGGCGGCGCGGCCATGCTGTTCGATGTCGATCAGGTGGAAATCTACCGTGGCCCTCAGGGCACACGTTTTGGCGCCGATGCCATGGCCGGGATGATCCATATGGAAAGTACCGATCCGACCGTGACGCCAAGCCTTAAGGTCAAGCTGGGAGCGGGTAACTATAATGCCTGGGATGCAGGTATCGCCGCGGCCACCGGCTTTGGTGAGAAAAGCAGTGTGCGTGCCAGCTTCTATCAGAATAAATCCGATGGCTATATGAAAAATGCTTATCTGGGTCGTGATGATACTCAGAATATCGACGAGCAGGTCGGACGCATCAAGCTGCACTCGCAACTTACCGAGCACTGGCGCGCCGAGTTTGTCGCTCATTTTATGGATATAGATAACGGCTATGACGCCTTTACTCTGGATAACAGTCGTATCAGTGTGGCGGATCAGCCGGGTAAAGATACTCAGGAAAGTAACGCCTTTGGTCTGAGTAATATCTATACCGGTTTTGATTTTGCCGATATCGCCCTGAATCTGACCGCCTTAGATGCGGATATGCTTTATAGCTATGATGAAGACTGGGTCTGTAATGACCCGCAAGAGCCAGCGCTGTGTAAAGCTGGCTTGCACCCTTGGGGTTACAGCTCAACCGACAGCTACGAGCGTGAGCGTCAAGATCACAGTGCCGAGCTGCGCTTTACCTCTAAAGCAGGTGACTGGGTTGGTGGCCTGTATTATCAGTCGCGCGAGGTTGACTTGCTGCGCCAGTATACCTGGAATGACGGCGATTTTACTTCTAACTATGATAGCGACAACCTGGCTATCTATGGTCAAGTTGAGACCCCAATCAGTGATAAAACCCGCTTAGTCACCGGCTTGCGCGTTGAGCGCAACGAAGGCGACTATATGGATGTCCACGGCGTAAGCGAAACCGTTGACGATACCATGATTGGCGGTAAGGTCGCTCTTGAGTATCAAGTGGTACCACGCACCATGATATACACCAGTATCAGCCGCGGTTATAAGGCCGGTGGTATCAACGCCGAGGCCATAGCCAAAGCCAATGATGAAGGTTTAAGTCAGGATGCGGAGTTTTTCCTCAACCATCGTACTTTTGATCCAGAATATCTGTGGAATGCCGAGTTCGGTGTGAAGGGCAGTTCAGCCGATCAACGTTTGAATCTGCGTATTACCGCGTTTTATATGTATCGCGATAATATTCAGCTTAAAGCTTGGAAAACCGAAGATCAGCAATTTGCCGGTTACTTCGACAATGGCAACAGCGGTGAAAACTATGGTCTTGAAATTGAAGGCGAATACGTTTATTCACCACGTCTAACCCTAAGCGGTAGTCTGGGTTTGTTGGAAAGCGAAATCGACGGTTTTGTTACAGCCGATGGCATTGATCAAACGGATCGTGATCAGGCGCAGGCGCCTAATTATCAATATGCCATCAACGCGCGCTTTAATATTACCGATGCCTTATCTGTGAGTGTGGGCATGGAAGGCAAGGACGAGTATTACTTCTCCAACAGCCATGACTCGCAAGCACCGCATGCGAACCTGGTAAACGCCAGCATTGGCTATCAGGCGGATTACTGGGACTTAAACTTCTGGGTGCGTAATGCCCTGGATGAAGATACTTATACTCGCGGCTTTGAGTTTGGTAACAATCCGGTAAATGAATACGCTACGCAAACCTATGTGCAATATGGTGAGCCGCGTGTGGCGGGTGTGAGCTTTACTTACGAGCTGTAACGGTTAACGAGACACAAAAAAACGCGAGCTAAGGCTCGCGTTTTTTATTGCCGATAAAGGAGTGATTATTTCAATAATGACTCGGTTAGTACCGGACGAATTTCTTTTACAAGGGCTTGGGCTAGCTTAGGAGCACCACATACTATGTTGCCGCTTTTCTCAAAGTTTGCACCACCGGCGAAGTCCATCACCAAACCACCTGCTTCTTTAACAAGTAGCTGACCTGCGGCTGTATCCCAAGGTTTCAAACCAATTTCGAAGAAGCCATCAACGCGACCGGCAGCTACGTAGGCCATATCCAGCGCTGCAGAGCCCGCGCGACGAATATCAGAGGTGTGTACGAATAGGGCTTTAAAGGCTTCCATATAGGCATCCATATGGTGCTTGTGCTTGAACGGGAAACCTGTTGCCAGCACGGTACCAGACAAGTCTTTGGCGTTGCTTACACGGATACGCTTGCTGTTAAGCTGGGCGCCTTGACCACGGCTGGCGGTGAAAAGCTCACCACGGATTGGGTCATAAACAACCGCTTGTTCGATGCGACCTTTTACCTTAAGGGCAATCGATACACAGAAATGCGGGATATCTTGGATAAAGTTAGTGGTGCCGTCGAGAGGATCGACAACCCATAGGTAATCTGCGTCAGAACCTTCAAGTTGACCTAGTTCTTCACCCACAATGCTGTGGTTTGGGTACGCTTTTAAGATGGTTTCGCGAATAACGGCTTCAGCCTCTTTGTCGACGTTAGTCACAAAGTCGTTGTTGCCTTTTTGAGTGGCTTCAACTTTTGATAAATCTTCACAGGCGCGCAAAATCACCTTACCTGCGTTTCGCGCAGCGCGAATCGCAATGTTTAACATTGGATGCATAGCATTACCTTTGGGTTGTAAAAGAACAATATTTTGAGCCGGAGTATTCTAACGATTTTACTGACAAAGTAAATAAAGTTCGTAAAAATAATTGCTGTTTTTTTAACCGCAATGCATCTTTGAGGGTAAAGATGGAGGAAATTTCAACTCCTGCTGGCAAGGCTTATGATAAACTAGCGCGCAAATTGGTTATTGAAAGCATAAGCACATCACTATGGCGTTAGAGAATATTCGCATTGTATTAGTTAACACCTCACATTCGGGCAATATCGGCTCCGCCGCACGGGCGATGAAAACCATGGGCTTTAGCAGCCTGTATCTGGTCGACCCGGCCTGTGAAATCGACAGTCATGCCAGTGCCTTGGCGGCCGGTGCCACGGATATTCTTGGCACTGCAACCACAGTCTCGACCTTAGAAGAAGCTCTTGAAGGCTGTAGTCTGGCGATTGGCACCAGTGCGCGCTCACGCACCCTGAGCTGGCCCATGGTTGACCCCCGTGGCTGTGGCGAAAAGCTGGTTAGTGAGTCTCAGCAAGGCCCTGTGGCCCTGGTCTTTGGTCGTGAAAACAGCGGTCTCAGTAATGATGAACTGCAACTGTGTAATTTCCATGTTTGTATTCCCGCGAACCCAGAGTACAGCTCACTGAACTTGGCTATGGCGGTGCAAACCCTGTGCTATGAAACCCGCATGCAGTTCCTTGATAAGCAAGAGCAGGTGGTTGAAGAAGATGAAGCCGAATACCCGAGCAACGAGCAGATGCAGCGCTTTTATGAGCATCTGGAAAAAACCTTTGGCGACACCGGCTTTATCATTAAGCAGCACCCGGGTCAGGTTATGACCAAGCTAAAACGCTTGTTTAACCGAGCGCGTCCAGAGCAACAGGAGCTGAACATTTTGCGTGGCATGTTGACCTCGGTCGACAAGCAGATGAAAGACCCTAAATAAAGGGTCAAATCCATACTTTTCAAAGCGGATAAATACTTGACTAAATCACTCAGGTATTTACAATGTGAATGAATACCCGAGTATTTCACTCAAGTACTAGTAAATACTTGACTCTAATACTCAGGTAATTAAAATTCACACTCTTGATGAGTATGGGGGCGTTATGAAGTTAACATCTAAAGGCAGATATGCGGTTACCGCTATGCTCGATGTTGCGCTACACACAGATGTTGGGCCCGTTCCCCTTGCCGACATTTCCGAGCGGCAAGAAATCTCCTTGTCTTATCTGGAGCAATTATTCGCGCGCTTGCGTAAGCAAGGTTTGGTGACCTCGGTACGAGGCCCTGGCGGCGGTTATTTGCTCGGCAAAGAGGCCAGTGCCATTTCCGTGGGTGATGTGATTAGCGCCGTAAATGAGTCGGTGGATGCCACTCGTTGTCATGGTGCTGAGGGCGGCTGCCAAAGTGGTATGCGTTGCCTTACCCACACCCTGTGGACTGAGTTAAGTCAGCGCATTGAAGAATTTTTACATGGCATCACGTTAGCCGAGTTGGTCAATAAGTCCGACATTAAAGAAGTGGCCCAGCGCCAGGATAAAAGCCTAAGTGATGCCCTGAGCAAGTTAGAGAATATAGAAGTCAGCTGTCAATTGTGAGCAACCCCAGGGTTGCCGTGAGCGGAGAAAGTATGAAGTTACCAATTTATTTAGATTATGCAGCAACAACGCCAGTGGACTCGCGCGTTGCCGAAGAAATGATGCAATGCCTGACAATGGAAGGTAATTTTGGTAACCCAGCATCACGTTCGCACCGCTTTGGTTGGCAGGCCGAGGAGGCAATCGATCAGGCGCGTCACGATATCGCTGAGCTGATTAATGCCGATCCACGCGAAATCGTATTTACTTCGGGTGCCACAGAGTCAAATAACTTGGCCATCAAAGGTGCCGCTAACTTCTACAAGAAGAAAGGCCAGCACATTATTACCGTGCGCACCGAGCATAAAGCGGTAATCGACACTTGTCGTGAGCTTGAGCGTCAAGGTTTTGAAGTAACCTATATGGACGTGGAAGCTAACGGTCTGCTTGATCTGAAAAAGCTTGAAGCCGCCATGCGCGATGACACCATCCTAGTAAGCGTAATGCACGTAAACAACGAGCTAGGTGTGATTCAAGATATCGCCACCATCGGTGAGATGTGCCGAGAGCGCAAGATCATGTTCCATGTTGATGCTGCACAAAGCGCCGGCAAGGTGAAAATTGACCTGCAAGAGCTGAAAGTTGATTTCATGTCCTTCTCTGGCCACAAGGTCTATGGTCCTAAGGGTATTGGTGCCCTTTACGTGCGTCGTAAGCCACGTGCTCGCCTAGAAGCGCAAATGCACGGCGGTGGTCACGAGCGCGGTATGCGTTCGGGCACACTAGCCACGCACCAGATCGTTGGCATGGGTGCGGCTTTCCGCATCGCTAAACAAGATTTCGATAAAGATCACGCCCATATCAGTGCCTTACGCACTCGTCTAATCGACGGCATTATGAAGGATATGGACGAAGTATACTTCAACGGTGCACCAGAGCACTCTGTGCCTGGCATAGTCAATATCAGCTTCAACTTCGTTGAAGGTGAGTCGCTGCTAATGGCAGTTAAAGACATTGCGGTTTCTTCAGGTTCAGCCTGTACATCGGCCAGCCTTGAGCCTTCATACGTATTGCGTGCCCTAGGTCGTAACGATGAGTTGGCGCACAGTTCTATCCGTTTCAGCATTGGTCGCTTTACCACCGAAGAAGAAATCGACTACACCGTTAAACTTATTAAAGAGTCTATTAGCCGACTTCGTGAGATGTCTCCACTTTGGGAGATGCATCAGGAAGGGATTGATTTAGAGTCGGTTGAGTGGGCACATCATTAAGCCTTGGCAGTAACAAGGTAGCGAGGTAAAAGTTATGGCATACAGTGATAAAGTAATAGATCACGTAGAGAATCCACGTAACGTTGGCTCTCTTGACAAAAATGATCCAAGCGTAGCGACGGGCATGGTTGGTGCACCGGCGTGTGGTGACGTAATGAAGCTACAAATCAAGGTTTCTGAGCAAGGCGTTATTGAAGACGCGAAGTTTAAAACTTACGGTTGTGGTAGTGCCATTGCATCATCATCATTGGTAACCGAGTGGGTTAAGGGCAAGACTCTTGACGAAGCTGCGGAAATCAAAAACACCGACATCAGCGCCGAGCTTGAGTTGCCACCGGTGAAAATCCACTGCTCAATTCTGGCAGAAGATGCGATCCAGGCAGCGATTAAAGATTACAAGAGTAAACACGGCAAATAAGGCAGTAGTATGGCAATCACCTTAACAGATGCAGCGGCGGAGCGCGTAAAATCCTTTCTAGACAATCGTGGTAAAGGATTGGGTCTGCGTGTGGGCATTAAAACCACAGGCTGTTCAGGGCTTGCCTACGTTCTTGAGTTTGTTGATGAACTTAGCGAAGGTGATGAAACCTTCGAGCACAAGGGCGTAACGGTCGTTGTCGACGCAAAGAGCCTGGTATACATAGATGGTACCGAGCTGGACTTCACCAAAGAAGGTTTAAACGAAGGGTTTAAATTCAATAACCCGAACCAAAATGGTGAATGTGGTTGCGGCGAGAGCTTTACCGTATAACGGCACTTATTGGGCAAGGCGTTGCTCAGGATCAGGTATTGTATTCGCTTAAGCCCTACCTTATGTAGGGCTTTTCGTTATAAAGGTTTTTCATGCGTTATTTTGAATTGTTTTCGATCCCGGTAAATTATGACGTCGATCTGCAAATGATCGGCGCCCGCTATTTAGATTTGCAACGGGCGGCGCATCCGGACCGACACAGTGGCGGCAGTGAGCGAGAAAAGCTGCTGGCGGTGCAAAAAACGGCGGAAATTAACGATGCTCTGCAAACCCTTAAGCACCCCCTTAAACGCGCCGAATATATGCTGGCCGAGTTAGGTCTGGAAATTCGTGGCGAGCAGCAAACCCTGCAAGATCCTATGTTCTTGATGCAGCAAATGGAGCTGCGTGAAGAGCTTGAAGAGGTCAAGACAAGCGATGACCCAGATGCGGCGATTGCCAAGCTAGAGCAGCACATTAAAGAGTTGAACAACGAATACAGCAATGAGCTGCAAAGTCTATTAGCCAGCCAGGATGAAAATGATTGGCAAAAAGCGGCGGATAACGTGCGAAAACTCAAGTTTGTTTTTAAATTAAAAGACGAGCTGGAGCGCATTGAAGATGAATTATTTGACGACTAGTGACTAATCAGCATTGAGTAAAAAGGTTTTATAACACACATGGCATTACTGCAAATTGCTGAGCCGGGGCAAAGCACGGCACCTCATGAACATAAACTCGCGGTAGGTATCGACCTAGGTACCACCAACTCCTTGGTGGCCACGGTGCAAAGCGGCGAGGCCAGAACCCTCACCGATGAGCTGGGTAACGCCATGTTGCCTTCTGTGGTACGCTATTTAGAGCAAGGCCATGTGGTTGGCCAAGAAGCTGCGGTTCATGCCGCAGACGACCCGCATAATACCCTGATTTCAGTTAAGCGTTTCCTAGGTAAAACCCAGGCGGAAATAGAAAGTAGCTATGGTCAATTGCCCTATGAATTCAGCGATGACAACGGCAGTTTGCATATTCGTACCCGCCAAGGCGATATCAGCCCGGTACAGGCATCGAGCGATATCTTAAACGCCCTGCGTGAGCGCGCTGAGCAAAGCTTTGGTGGCGACACCATTACCGGCGCGGTGATCACGGTTCCGGCCTATTTTGATGACGCCCAGCGTCACAGCACAAAAGATGCGGCGCAACTGGCCGGCATTAAGGTGCTACGATTACTGAACGAGCCAACCGCCGCGGCGGTAGCCTATGGTTTGGACTCGGGTCAGGAAGGGGTAATCGCCGTGTACGACCTGGGCGGTGGTACCTTTGATATTTCTATCTTGCGCCTCAATAAAGGGGTGTTTGAAGTGCTGGCTACCGGTGGTGACTCAGCCCTCGGCGGTGATGATTTCGATGCGTTATTAGTTGAACACTTCAAGCAGCAAACTTCAGCTCAAAACCTATCAGCCAATACCCTGCGTTTATTTATCAATAAAGCGAAAGCTTGTAAGGAAGCACTTACAAACTATGCTAAGGTCAATGTTGGCCTGGAGTTCGATGGACAAACGCATACAGTTGAAGTCACGCGTGAATTATTCGCCGAGCTGGCTCTGCCCCTGGTGAAGAAAACCCTGCGTAGCTGTCGTCGTGCCCTCAAAGATGCCGGTATAAGTACGGATGAGGTGCTCGAAGTAGTGATGGTGGGCGGCTCGACCCGCATGCCTATCGTGCGTGAGCAGGTGGGTGAGTTCTTTGCCAAAGAGCCGTTAACCAGCATAGACCCGGATCGCGTAGTTGCCATCGGTGCCGCCATTCAGGCCGATATCCTGGTAGGCAACAAGCCGGAAGCGGATATGTTGCTGTTGGACGTATTACCCCTGTCTCTTGGTTTGGAAACCATGGGTGGCCTGGTCGAGAAGATCATTCCTCGCAATACCACCATTCCGGTAGCGCGCGCGCAGGAATTTACCACCTTTAAAGACGGGCAAACGGCCATGTCACTGCATGTGCTGCAAGGCGAACGAGAACTGGTTGACGATTGTCGCTCTTTGGCTAAATTCAGTCTTAAAGGTATTCCGCCTATGGCCGCCGGTGCGGCGCATATTCGCGTGACCTTCAATGTCGATGCCGACGGTCTGCTAAGCGTGACTGCGATGGAGAAATCCACCGGCGTACAGGCGGAAATTCAGGTGAAACCTTCATTTGGCTTATCCGATGATCAGGTAGCCGAGATGCTTAAGTCCTCGATGAGCAACGCCAAAGAAGATATGCAGGCGCGTATGCTCAAAGAGCAACAGGTAGAAGTCTTACGCGTACATGAAGCTTTGGAAGCATCGCTTGCCACCGACAGCCACTTACTGGACGAGCAAGAACTGGCGACGCTACGTGAAGCCATGGCACAGATGCAGGCGATCAGTGCCAGCACCACAGAGCCACAAAAGATTAAAGACGCCATCGAAAAGGTGGATGCGGCGAGTAGCGAGTTTGCCGCCCGTCGTATGGATGCATCAATTAAAAAGGCCTTGAAAGGCCAATCAGTAGATGAGGTATAAGCAATGCCACAAATTATCTTTTTACCCAATGAAGAGCTATGCCCAGAGGGCGCAGCCATCGAAGCCAAGGCCGGTGAGACGGTATTGGATGTGGCGCTTAAAAATGGCATCAGCATTCCTCATGCCTGCGAAAAGTCCTGTGCCTGTACTACCTGCCATGTGATTATTCGTGAGGGCTTTGACTCCTTGGAAGAAAGCGATGAGCTTGAAGATGACATGCTGGATAAAGCCTGGGGGCTAGAGTCTGAGTCGCGTCTGGGTTGCCAGGCCAGAGTAGCCGACGAGGATTTGGTGGTTGAGATCCCCAAATACAACCTCAATATAGTGAATGAAGAGCATTAAGCTTTCACGCATGTAAATTAGAAAAAGCCGCTGTATCATAGAATCAGCGGCTTTTTTATTGGGAGACTTATATGAGTACGGCCTTGTTATTTACCCAGCCCTTTATCGATGGCCAGTGGCTAGAGGGAGAGGGGGAGTTTGATGTATTTAATCCCGCCGACAACAGTGTTTTGGCGAGCGTATCCCGGGTAACAGCGGCTCAAGTCGAGCAAGCCATTGGTGCCGCCGAGCGGGCCTTTAGCAGTTTAAAAAATACCAGTTGTGAGCATCGTGCCCAGGTGCTTGAGCGTTGGTATGACCTGGTGATCGCTAACCAGCAGGCACTGGCCGAGCTGATGACCAAGGAGCAGGGCAAGCCCTTGGCGGAAGCGCTTGGGGAGGTTAAATATGGGGCCGACTATATAAAATGGTATGCCGAGCAGGCCAGGCGAAGCTATGGTGAGCTTATTCCCGCCAGCAATGACAAGCATAGAATTTCGGTTATTAAGCAAGGTGTGGGCGTGGTGGCGGGCATCACTCCGTGGAATTTTCCTATCGCCATGATCACCCGCAAGGTGGCACCGGCTTATGCCGCCGGGTGCAGCTTTATTTTAAAACCCTCCGAGCATACGCCTTTATCTGCCTTGGCCCTGGCGCACTTAGCCCATGAAGCCGGCTTCGAACCGGGCGCTTTTGATGTGCTGCTGAGCGATCGCGCCAAGGAAGTGGGAGAGCAGCTCTGTGCTTCAGAGGTGGTGCGCAAATTCACCTTTACCGGCTCCACCGCCGTGGGCAGGCAATTACTGGCCCAGTGTGCCCCAACGATAAAACGCACCTCCATGGAGCTTGGCGGTAACGCACCCCTGCTGGTGTTTGCCAGCGCCGATCTGGATAAGGCCGCCGATGGCATTATTGCCAGCAAATTTCGCAATGCCGGACAAACCTGTGTCTGTGTAAACCGAGTCTTGGTGGATGAGAGCGTCGCTGAGGACTTAACCGCCAAACTGGCCGAACGAGTCCAGGCCTTAAGCGTGGGTGATGGCTTTAGTGCCGGGGTGGATATTGGTCCCTTGATTTACCCTGCCGCCAAAGACAAGGTGTTGCAACTGGTTAAAGACGCGCTTGAACAAGGTGCCAAACAGGTTAACCAGGCTGCTTCCTTAGACGGTAACTATGTGGCGCCGCTGTTGCTTACCAATGTAAATGCCGAGATGCGCATCAGTCAGGAAGAGATCTTTGGTCCCGTGCTGACCGTCGCCACCTTTAGCGATGAGGCCGAGGCGATTAGCCAGGCCAATGCCGTTCCTTATGGTTTGGCGGCTTATTTTTACAGTCAGGACATAAGCCAGATTTACCGTGTCGGCGAGGCGCTGGAATACGGTATGGTGGGGATCAACGAAGGGCTTATTTCCAATCCGGTTGCACCCTTTGGCGGCGTAAAGCAATCGGGCCTGGGACGCGAAGGCGGCCATCAGGGACTGGACGAGTATCTGGAAGAAAAGTACCTGTGCTTAAATATCGGTTAGCGGCATTTAAACGGGTATGCTACCCCAGATATTTGCAGTGCCGGGGCGCTAGTCGTTACACTCTCATTTTTGCAGTAATGGATAAGTGCTTGTGAATCCACATATTAGTTTGGTCGTGCTGGCGGGCGGATTAGGCAGTCGTTTTGGCGGCGCCAAGCAAATCGCCCCGCTGCCCGGAGTCAATCGCACCATAATGGAGTTGAGCATTGAAGATGCCTATCACGCCGGTATTCGCCATCTGGTGCTGGTGATCAACGCTGCCGTGCGCGCTTATATTGAGCAAGAGATATTGCCTAAGCTGCCCGCCGATCTGGAAGTCACCCTGGTTGAGCAGCGCCTTGAAGATGTTCCCGCCGAGTACGCACAGCGTGCAGCACAGCGGCAAAAGCCCTGGGGCACGGGTCATGCACTGTTATGCGCGAAAGAGGCGGTTATCGACAAGGCCATAGTGATCACCGCCGATGATTATTACGGCAGCCAGGCCTATAAACAACTGGTGCAACACTTTAAGCGCAGCAGCAACTGGGCCTGTGTGGCCTATCCACTGCAACAAACCTTGTCGGAGCAAGGAGGAGTTAATCGCGGTATTTGTGCCCTTAATGAGCTGCAGCAACTCGTGCGTGTGGATGAAGTGCTGAATATCCAATACCAGGAAGATGGCACCTTAGTTGGCCTCAACGACAAGGGACAGGCGAGAGCTTTGGCTTCGGATGCCCTTGCGTCAATGACCTTTTGGGGGATAGACAAGCGACTCTTTACGATTTTGGCAGAAAACTTTGATGACTTCCTTGGTCACCATGACAAGGGCAACGCAAAGGAGTATTATCTTCCCGATCAAATCCAATACGGCATTGACCAGCACTTAGCTGTGGTCGAGGTATACGCCGCCAAGCAGGCTTGGATGGGGATGACCTATAAAGATGAATTGCCCCTACTGGCTCGGAATATCGCCGCGCTTAAGGGATTAAGCCATAAGTAACGGGGCTGCCAAACATACACCTATGAATACAGATTATTATGCGCAGCTGTTAGCGCAGCAATACGGCTTTGCGCCACCACTGAGCTTAAAGGCCATAGGCAACGGCCATATTAATACCACCATGTTGTTAGGACATCGCGATGGCAGTGTGGTGGTACAGAAACTCAATACCCAAGTCTTTCCTGAGCCCGAAAAACTAGTCGCCAATGCCCGTAAAATTGAGCAGACCTGATGCAAAAACATCAGGCAAGCCAGTATGATCTTGAAGTGATCAAGCATGTGCCCACCCTGGAGGGGAGCTATTTGCCGAGCATTGATGGTGAGTATTGGCGGGCCTTGGAATTTATCGGTAACAGCCGCAGTGAAGAGGTGGTGCAGTCGCCCTTGCAGGCTCAGGTTGCTGCCAGTGCCTTTGGTCGCTTTGCCGCCGCGCTGCAGGATTTCGACGCCGAGTCCTTGTATCCGGTGATCAAGGATTTTCATAATCTCGCCATGCGCATGGACATGCTGGAGCAGGCTGTGCAAGCCGATAAACTCGGTCGTGTTAAGGACGTACAGCAGCAGTTGGATTTTTGTCGCGAGCAAGCTTTCCTAATAGATGAAGTGGTGACGGTTACCGCGCAAATACCTTTGCGTCCTTGTCATAACGACACCAAAATCAACAATATGCTGTTTAGTGACAAGCAGGGTACGTCAGAGCCAAAGGCTGCGCCTGCGGCAGCACCCGCGGCTGCACCCGCGGCTGCACCCGCGGCCAAAGCGGTGATCGATCTGGACACCTGCATGCCCGGTTATTGGTTATTCGATTTTGGCGACATGGTGCGCACCTTCTGCTCGCCGGAAGAAGAAGACAGTATTAACCTGGCGAATGTGCGGGTGCGTGAAGAAATCTTTGCCGCCCTGGTTAAGGGCTACATTGAGCCTTTAAAGGCGCACATTACCGCCGAGGAAAAGGCCAGCTTCTGGCTTGGCGCCAGGGTGATGCCCTTTATGATCGGGGTGCGTTTTCTTACCGACTATATCGACGGCGACCATTATTTCAGCATTAAGCACGGCCGCCATAATCTCGATAGAGCCAATAATCAGTTTGCCCTGTATCGCAGCGTACTGGCGCAACAAGAAAGGCTTAAGTCGCTGATTGATAATGCTTAAACTACAGACCCAGCAAATAGCTGGGTTTTTTATCGCTTTCATTTGCCATTAATCTCGTTCTTTTTGCCTGCCTTGGTGCTTTACGCTAGCTTGCTAGAAAAGCCTGGAAAGGCAAGACTGAGGAACGAGCATGAAACAATTCAACAGACGCGATTTTTTAAAGGCGGCGGGAGCGGTGGCCGGTGCCGCCGCAACGGCGTCGATGGCGGGCTGCGCCGGAACTGCCGCTGGTACTGCGGCTACACCAAAGGCTCAGGGCCAGTCGGTGATCGGATTAATCGTCCCAAAAATGGATGTGGTGCGGGTCGGCTTTATCGGTGTGGGTCAGCGTGGCTATGGCCATGTAAAACGCATGAGCTACATTGAGGGCGCCGAAATCAAAGCCATTTGTGATACTCACCAAGAGGTGCTGGATCGCGCCGTCGACTTCCTGGTTAAAGAAGGCAAGGAAAAACCCACCGCCTATGGTGACAGCGAGCTGGCCTATAAAGACATGTTGGCCCGCGATGATATAGATATAGTGATTATTTCCACGCCCTGGCGCTGGCATGCGCCCATGGCCATCGACACCATGAACAGTGGCAAGCACGCCTTTGTTGAGGTGCCACTGGCGCTGACGGTTGAAGAAATGTGGGAGATAGTCGACACCGCCGAGCGCACCCAGAAAAACTGCATGATGATGGAAAACGTCAACTACGGCCGTGACGAATTGATGGTATTGAACATGGTGCGCCAGGGTGTCTTCGGCGAGTTACTTCACGGTGAGGCAGCCTATATTCATGAGCTGCGCTGGCAGATGAAAGAAATCGAGCACAAGACAGGCTCGTGGCGTACCGCCTGGCATACGCGCCGTGATGGCAACCTTTACCCCACACATGGTTTGGGCCCGGTTTCCCAGTATATGAATATCAACCGGGGTGATCGTTTTGATTACCTCACCTCCATGAGCTCGCCTGCTCTGGGCCGTGCCGCCTACGCCCAGCGTGAATTCCCGGCGGAGCACGGGCGTAATCAACTTAAGTATATTGCTGGCGACATGAATACCACGCTGATCAAAACCGTTAACGGCCGCAGTATCATGGTGCAACACGATACCACCACGCCGCGCCCCTATAGTCGTCACAACCTGATCCAGGGCACCAATGGGGTTTTCGCCGGCTTCCCGAACCGTATTGCCTTGGAGCATGGCGGCAACAAGAGTTTCCACGAATGGGAATACGATATGCAGCCCTGGTACGATAAATATGATCACCCCTTGTGGCAGAAAATGGGCGCTGAAGCCGAGCGCAATGGCGGTCACGGCGGTATGGATTTCTTGATGTTCTGGCGCATGATCTATTGCCTGCGCAATGCTGAGCCTTTGGACCAGGATGTCTATGACGGCGCTGCCTGGTCGGTAATTTCGCCGCTGTCAGCGCAATCGGTGGCCAATCGCAGTGAGTCCATCACTATTCCGGACTTTACTCGTGGCGCCTGGCGCAGCGCCACACCCCTGGGCATAGTCGGCGCATAACACAGCCCTAGATGTAGGCCGGCTTTGTAGGTCGGTCTTTTAGGCCGACAAAAATGCCCTTCTGTAGCAATGTCGGCACAGCGCGCCGACCCACAAAATCATATTTCTAGATGGATGACGATAAGTGTCCGGCCTTGGACACAGAGGTGTCCGTTCGCGGACGCTATTTGTGTGGTGAAAATAGAATCCTGTTTACAGGTTGTTGAATTTTATGGTTATTTTATTTTGGCACGGTCGTTGATAGTAACTAAGGGACATTTACTTACTAGCTTGAACCAAGGATACCATTATGAAATACCTACATGCAGCCATAGTTTCCGGTCTACTGTTAATGAGTTCACTGACCCATGCCAATACCCTGGTGCAGGAAGTGGAGCAGGCCATTAAGCAGACCACCCAAGAGGCGTTGGCCCAGTTAGTGGCGGCGCAGAAAAAGGCCATACAGGACTCGCTCACCCAGATGTTGTTGCAGCCAACTAAGGCGCTGCCGAGTGACAAACAAACTGATGTAATTCCTGCTAAGGATTAATCCATGCGGGTGGTTAGTTGGGCTCGTCGCCTTGCGTTAGCTGTACATATTTATCGGCGAGCTCAGCGAGTGTTTCCTTATGCTCGGGATCCGGCTTAATACAGTCGATAGGGCATACGCTCACACAGGTTGGGTTATCATAATGGCCGACGCATTCGGTGCATTTACTTGGCTCTATTTGATAAATCTCCGCACCCATATAAATGGCACCATTCGGGCACTCGGGTTCGCACATATCGCAGTTAATGCATTTGTCGTTGATCAGTAATGCCATTTTTTTACCCCATAAACGCAGGTGCGCGATGGTACATAAAATTCCCCTGTGACTCACTAGCCAAGGTGAGGCTAATTCGCCTTGTTTTGATCTAAAACAAAAAATGCTTGAGGTGTAAACGTCGCTCGGTTGGGCTCCTTGTTGCACCAAACTGGTGCCACTCTTCAAGGTGGAGTAAATAAGCCACTGTTTTATAATGTACTTATATGTTGGCCCAGGGTATGCACTGAGGCTAGACAGGGTAACAAAAGGGCAGAGCGCTAAGATGGATACAGCGGCATTTTTATCTCTTCATAAACTGACAGCTCAGTATGGGGCACAGATCACGGACTATTTTGCGCCCTTGGCGCAGCAAATTAGTGCCACCAAAAAGCCAAGGGCAGCACTGTTTGTGACTATCAACGGCGCGCAAGGCTCGGGCAAAAGCACTCTGGCGGATTATCTCGCCTGCCACCTGCGGGAAGAAGGCGGACTTAATGTCTGCGCCTGCTCCTTGGATGACTTTTACTACTCCCAGGCGCAGCGTTATGAATTGGCGCAGCAGGTGCATCCCTTATTGGTGACCCGGGGCGTGCCCGGAACACATGATATCGCCCGCTTGCATAAGCTGGTGGACGCTGTCCGTGAGGGGCAAGCACCGCTGAGCGTGCCACGCTTCAATAAAGCGATGGACGAGCCCTGTGACCCCGGGGAGTGGCAGCACTTCTCGCGCCCCATCGACGTGCTTATTATTGAAGGCTGGTGTGTGGGCACACCAGCGCAAAGCGAAGAAGCCTTGCTGGTGCCCATTAATGCCCTTGAGCAAGAGCAAGATGCGGATGGCCGCTGGCGGCGCTACGTGAATACTTGCCTGGCACAGCATTATCAGCCGGTATTTGCCGATGCCGATATCAGTATAATGTTGAAGGCGCCAAGCTTCGATGCGGTGCTGGCCTGGCGCTGGCAGCAGGAGCAAAAACTGATTGCCCGCGTCGGTCATACGGCCCACACCATGAGTAAGACGCAAGTCGCTGATTTTATAAGCTACTTTGAGCGCCTTACCCGTCATGCCTTAACTCAGTTACCACACCGCACTCAGGTGGTGCTGGAACTGGATTTAGAGCGCCGTATTACCGCCTATCACAATGCCTTGTAGTCTCACCCTTGGGTAGGGAAGGGGTTACGAGTGTCCTGACCCGGCATTAAGTTGCGCAGCAGGATGGCTTTGTCCAGGTCCAGATCTTCCGGCAGTGGAATACGAACTATATGCCCCGAGCCCTTAGCATCGTCTATGCTTTCGCCCTTTTTATTTTCCATATGCTCAAGGTTAAAGTTGATATTGCCCTGTGGCGTCATCAGCTCTAACGAATGGCCGGTACAGAATTTGTTTTTCACATCGATTTCCACCAGGCCATTGTTGGTGCGTCCTAACACTTCACCGACAAACTGCTGCGAGTCGGAGACCGAATGGCCATAGTCATAATTTTGGTAGTCCTGATGTGCATGGCGCTTTAAGAAGCCTTCGGTATAGCCACGGTGTGCCAGATGCTCCAGGCTCTTCATCAGCGTCGGGTCGAAGGGCTTGCCGGCCACCGCATCGTCGATGGCGCGACGATAAACCTGAGCGGTGCGTGCCACGTAATAGAAGGATTTGGTGCGGCCTTCTATCTTCAAGCTGTGCACACCCATACGCGTCAGCGCATCCACATATTGCACCGCGCGCAGGTCCTTGGAATTCATGATGTAGGTGCCGTGCTCGTCTTCGAATGCAGGCATGTATTCCCCCGGGCGACCTTGCTCTTCGAGCATAAAGACTTCCTTGGTTGGCTCACCCAGGCCCAGAGTCGGATCGATCTTGTGCACCAGGTCACCGGTTTCTGTTTCTTCGCCGGGTTTGACATCATAGCTCCAGCGACAGGCGTTGGTGCAGGTGCCTTGGTTCGGGTCACGCTTGTTGATATAACCGCTGAGCAGGCAACGCCCAGAATAGGCCATACACAGGGCGCCGTGCACAAACACTTCTAACTCGGTGTTAGGGCAAAGCTCGCGGATTTCACCGATTTCTTCCAGTGATAATTCCCGGGATAAAATAACCCGCTCTATGCCTTGCTTAGCCCAGAACAGCACGCTGGCATAGTTCACCGCATTGGCCTGCACGCTCAAATGAATGGGCATATCCGGCCATTTTTCTTTCACCAGCATGATCAGACCCGGATCGGACATGATCAGCGCATCCGGTTTCATGGCAATAACCGGCTCGATATCACGCAAATAGGTTTTTACCTTGGCATTATGCGGAGCGATGTTAGACACCACGTAAAGCTTTTTATTTTGCGCATGGGCTTCGTTGATACCCAGCTCTAAGTTGGCGAGATTAAATTCGTTGTTGCGCACCCGTAAACTGTATCTGGGTTGTCCGGCATAAACTGCATCGGCGCCATAAGCAAAGGCGTAGCGCATGTTTTTTAAGCTGCCCGCCGGGCTAAGTAATTCAGGAGTAAAGATAGACATGGTTAATTCCTTGGCTGAGTCCGAGTCAACTGAGGTAAAAAATAGCGGCGGATTCTAGCGCGTGTGCCCGCTGAGGATTTTGATTTGGATCAGGGTTTGGGTGAGCTGGTGGAGCTGCATCCGGTCTATGGCCCGGGTTCCGTGAGGCCCATTAGTCAAAGCGTCACAAAAATTTGTTAGTCTTGCCTGGGTCACAATGTAGTAGGATTTTCATGCTAAAGCGCGTATAATTCGCGCCCGGTAAAGTTTAACACTTAAATTTAACGTTATTTGGAGCAACACATGGCTTTAGAGCGCACTTTCTCTATCGTTAAGCCTGATGCGGTAGCTAAAAACCACATCGGTGCAATCTACAACCGTTTCGAGTCTGCTGGTCTTAAGATCGTAGCATCTAAAATGGTTCACCTTTCACAAGAGCAAGCTGAAGGCTTCTACGCTGAGCACAAAGAGCGTCCTTTCTTTGGTGCCCTTGTTTCTTTCATGACTTCTGGCCCAGTAATGGTTCAGGTTCTTGAAGGTGAAGATGCAGTACGTAAAAACCGCGAAATCATGGGTGCTACTAACCCAGCTGAAGCGGCTGCTGGTACTCTACGTGCTGACTATGCTGACAGCATCGACGAGAACGCGGTACACGGTTCAGACGCTCCTGAGTCTGCTGCTCGCGAAATCGCTTACTTCTTCGCTGAAGAAGAAATCTGCCCACGTACTCGTTAATTTCGAGTTGTAAGCAGAACCAGGGAAGGGCCTTCAGGCCCTTTTCTTGTCTCATGCAATTCCTTAGTTTATTTGCTCTGCGCTGAGTGAACTAAGAAATTGCTATAATGGTTAAATTGTGTACAATTGCCGCCTTCGTTTTATCCGTCACCTGATAGAGGTTTATTCATGGCCACGACTGAGAAAAAAATCAATTTACTCGATTTTAATCGCCAAGGTATGCGCGACTATTTTGCATCCATTGGTGAAAAGCCGTTTCGTGCCGATCAGGTGATGAAGTGGATCTATCATTTCGGCATCGATAACTTCGAAGAAATGAGCAATCTGAATAAGAAGCTGAAGGCTCGCCTGCAAGCCGAATGTGAAATTCGTGCGCCGGAGATCACGGTTAAACAACCTTCTAGCGACGGTACTATCAAGTACGCACTTATCCTTGATGGTGGCCAGGAAGTAGAAACTGTGTGGATCCCGGAAAAAGACCGCGCTACCTTGTGTGTGTCTTCTCAGGTTGGCTGTGCCCTTGAATGTACCTTCTGCTCGACCGCGCAGCAGGGCTTTAACCGTAACCTTAAGGTGTCGGAAATCATAGGTCAGGTGTGGCGTGTGGCCAAAGATATCGGCCTGCATGGCGATAGCACCCGTCGTCCTATTACCAATGTGGTCATGATGGGCATGGGTGAGCCTTTGCTAAACCTTAAAAACGTCGTGCCTGCGATGGAACTGATGATGGACGATTGGGCCTTTGGCCTGTCGAAACGTCGCGTTACCCTAAGTACCTCTGGCGTGGTGCCGGCCCTTGATTTGCTTAAAGAGCAAATCGACGTGGCTCTGGCTATTTCTTTGCACGCACCGAACAATCCATTGCGTGACGAGTTGGTACCAATTAACAAGAAGTACCCGATCGAAGAGTTCCTGGCCGCTTGTCGTCGTTATATCGACGGGTCTAAAGCGAATAAGGAAGTGACGGTAGAATACGTGATGCTGCAGGAAGTAAACGATAGCACGGATCATGCCCATGAGTTGGTGCAAACCCTAAAAGGCACGCCTTCTAAGGTGAACTTGATCCCATTCAACCCCTTCCCGGGCAATGAATATGGTCGTTCCAGCAACTCACGCATCGACCGTTTCTCCAAGGTACTGCAAGCCGCTGGCATCACCACCATAGTCAGACGTACCCGAGGTGATGATATTGATGCCGCTTGTGGTCAGCTGGTGGGTGATGTAGTCGATAGAACCAAGCGACTGGCCAAACGTCAGGAGCGAGAAAAGAACGCAATCGCGGTAAATGTCTCTCAGTAACATAAAAATAAGCCCTTTTTTCAAATAATTGATGAAACAAAAGGGCTTTTCAGTAATGATAGGTGCAATAACGGAATAAACGAGGCTAAGCCATGCGCAAGCTGTTAGTGACCAGTATAAGCTTACTCGCCCTTGGTGGGTGTGTAACCGAAAGTACATATGTGGGCAGTGACAAGCCCGTTGTTGAAAAGAAAATCAATAACGTAGAAGCCGCCCGCACCCGAATCTCCCTTGCCTTAAATTACCTTTCCCAAGGCGATAGCACGCAAGCCAAATATAACCTAGAACGTGCTGCTAAATTCGCCCCGGAACTGCCAGAGGTACATTACTCCATTGCTTATTACTACCAGCAGGTTGGTGAGAAGCAACGAGCCAAAGACGCTTATGAAAAGGCACTCAGTCTAGAGCCGAACGATCCTAACACCCTAAACAACTACGGGGTGTTTTTATGTGATATCGGTGAGTATGATCTAGCGGTCGATAAGTTTATGGCTGCCATTGAGGTTCCGAGTTACCTGCGCGTAGCGGAAAGTTATGAAAATCTGGCGCTGTGTGCGCTGGAATTTGATAAGTTTGATGCTGCCGAAACCTTCTTAGAAGACTCCCTGCAGCACAGCTCGTTACGCCCATCAAGCCTAATCAACCTGGCTGCGGTAAAGTATGCTAAAAGTGACTTTTATAATGCTCAGCAGGTGTTAAATCGCTACCAGCGCACCGGTCGTATCTCGTCACGCTCCCTTTTACTTGGTTACTTGATCCATGACCGTATGGGTCATATTGAAGATGCCCGTAAGTTGGCCGAAACCATTACCGTCACTTACCCCTCGTCGATAGAAGCGCGCATTATTCGCGAACAGCGCTACAGCGCCAGTGAATTTGAACAATTACGAGAACAGTACCGTCGTCACAAGCTCACCGAGCTGCAAGACAGCATGGAAGGCAATCAAATCGTTGCCAAACCTAAGATTAAGGTTGTGAAGAAAAAGACCGGTGCTGAATCAGAAGCCAGTGCTGAGGTCTTAACTGCGGCCGCACCAGCGGCAGAATTTGTTGAGACCTCGGTTGCGACCGTAGCAGCCAAGACAGCTGTGGAAGTGGCTGCCGAAGCAGTAGACACAGTGGCGGAGCAAATTGATGTTAAGGCGGAAGTTGAGCCTTCAGCCGAGCCTTCGGCAGAGCCTTCAGCCGAGTCAGCAGTTGAGCTTTCTGCCGAGACAGTCGAGACGGCAACCGACACCATGCTTGAAACAGCGGATGAACTGGGAGAAGAAGCTTCGGCCGAAGCTATCGCCGTCGAGAATCAGGCCAGCGAACAAATGGCTGCTGTTGAAACGGCAACCGAGCAAACAACTGAAGCGGCCAATGACTTAGCATCTGAGCTTACGGCATCGGCTAAGAGTGCAGAGCAAGAGCTGGTATCTGAGGTTAAGTCTTCGACTGAGCTGTCAGCCGAGCCGTCAGCCGAGCCGTCAACCAAGCCTTCGGCAGTGCCTAATGCCGAAGCCGCGACGAAATCTCTAGACGCAGCAAAGAGCAAGGCTGAAGAAAAAGCTAAAGCAGAGCCTTCGACTGAGACCTCGAATGAGTCCTCGACTGAGTCTTCGACCCAGAAGCCTGACGAATCTAGCGTTACTACCCTGGCCGAGCAAAAGGATCAATTACAGTCAGAATTGGCGCGTGAGTTTGCTTCCTTGCAGTTGGCTGCGGATGTAACTGCAGAAGATAAGCCGGAGGCTGAGGATGTGACCGAGCAGCTTGCTGCTAACAGTGCACAGCTTGAAGAAGTCGCTGAATCTCAGGATCAGGTCGAAGATGTAAGCCCTGCAGCCGAGGTGGTGACGCCAAAGGCCAAGGTGGTTGAGCAAATGGCCATTGCCAATACTGCGGGTAAAAAAGAAATCCCTTTCCATGTGATGCAAAAGGGTGAAAACCTGTTTAATGTTTCGACCCGCTATAATATCCGTCTAAGCACCTTACGTAAGTGGAATAACCTCGTCAGTGCCGATCATGTGCAAGTTGGCCGCAAGATTTACTTACAGCAACCGTATAATTATCATACCGTGGCTGAGGGTGATACCTTGTTTGAAATTTCCAGGAAATACAATGTGCGCATGGAAAAGCTTTTGGAGTGGAACCAGATTGAAGAAAACAGCAAATTGGTTCCGGGCGATAAAGTATATATAGCAGATCCTAAGAATTATCGATTATGAGTGACAGTGGTGAAGTAGCACAGCAGGCTGAGGAGGAATCAGCCGCTATTGCCATAGGCAAGCAGTTAGCCGGTGCTAGGGAACAACAAGGGTTAAGCCAGGAGCAACTGGCGCGCAAGCTAAATTTGACGGTGCGCAAGCTCGATGATTTAGAGCAAGGGCGTTTCGCCGGTCTGGGCGCCACTATTTTTGTGCGTGGCTATATCAAGGCTTATTGCAAGGTGCTGGCTTTGGACTCGGCTCCCTTGTTGGCCGCTATTAAGCCAGAGCCTCAGGCACAAGAACAGGCAAGCATGCAGAGCTTCTCGCGACGCACCGAAAAGGAAGCGCACGACAATCGTTTGATGCTTTTCAGTTATGCCATCCTCGCTATTATTCTAGGTTCATCCCTGTTCTGGTGGTGGCAAGACAGTGACGAGCAGGTTGTGGAAACAACGCCCTTGGCCGCGGATATAGTGGCGGCTCCGGCACCAGAGCCTGAACAGCCTGGTCTTATTGATGCGGGCCCTGGGACTTTGCAAGAGTCTGAGCAAGCTCAACAGGTAAATCCGCAACAAGGCGTCGCCGAGTTGCCTGATAAAGTTGATAACCTCCAACCTAACCTGGGTGTAGTGCAAATCGACAAGGGCGAAACTGCCGAAGAAATGCCCCCAGAGGAGGTGCCCCTGGCTGAAGCGCCCCTGGCCGCCGGTGAGCAAAGAGTGATTATGCGCTTTAGCGGTGAATGCTGGGTTGAAGTGCAGGATGCCAAGGGAAAGCGCTTGGCCTATGACATTAAACAAGCGGGGCAAGAGTTAGAGCTAGTAGGTTTGGCCCCCTTTGCGGTCACCCTGGGCAAGCATGATGTGGTTAGCGTCAGCGTCAATGGGGAAGCCGTGGATATTTCGCATTTTCCACCAAACCGTTTAGCTAAATTTTCATTACCGTTAACAGAGTAAGTAGTATGTTTTCAGAGTCACCAATCAAGCGCCGCAAGTCTACGCGTATTTATGTTGGCGATGTGCCGATTGGCGATGGTGCGCCCATTGCCGTGCAATCCATGACCAATACCGACACCATGGATGTCGATGCCACGGTGAAGCAAATTCAGGATATCGCCCAGGCTGGTGCCGATATCGTGCGAGTGTCCGTACCCACCATGGCGGCCGCTGAAGCATTTAAAAGCATAAAAGAGCAGGTCGATATTCCCCTGGTCACAGATATTCACTTCGACTACCGCATCGCCCTGAAAGTGGCGGAATATGGCGCCGATTGTTTGCGCATTAACCCGGGTAATATCGGCAGCGAAGACAGGATCCGTGCCGTGGTTGATGCCGCCGGCGCGCGCAATATTCCTATCCGTATCGGTGTCAACGGTGGCTCCTTAGAGCGTGACTTGCAGGAAAAATATGGTGAGCCAACGCCCGAGGCGCTGTTGGAATCGGCCATGCGTCACGTGGAAATTCTCCAGCGTCTTAACTTCGACCAATTCAAGGTATCGGTTAAGGCCTCCGACGTATTCCTAGCGGTAGGCGCCTATCGCCTGCTGGCTAAAGAGATAGATCAACCTCTGCACCTGGGCATTACCGAAGCCGGCGGTTTCCGCTCCGGTTCGGTGAAATCCGCGGTGGGTCTTGGCATGTTATTGGCCGAGGGCATTGGCGATACCTTACGCGTATCCCTTGCCGCCGATCCTGTGCAAGAGATCAAAGTGGGTTTCGATATCCTAAAATCCCTGCGTATTCGTTCGCGTGGCATTAACTTTATTGCCTGCCCGAGCTGCTCTCGTCAGGAGTTTGATGTGGTCAGCACCATGAACCAATTGGAAGAGCGTTTGGAAGATGTGATCACACCAATGACGGTGTCGGTGATCGGTTGTGTTGTTAACGGCCCAGGCGAAGCCCTGGTCAGCGATATCGGCTTGGCCGGTGCCAACCGTCGTTCTGGCTTGTATATCAATGGTGAGCGTCAAAAGACCCGCATCGACAACGATCATATCGTTGAGCAGCTGGAGCAGCACGTGCGCGAATACCTTGCCAAGCAGGAACAACAGCAGCCAATTGACATTAAATTAGTTGATTAAGGCCGGCGCCGGTACTTGGTGGTAGCGGCGCAATCAGGCTATAATAGCGCGCTTTATCGACGCGTTTTCACGGGCTCAGAGCAGCCTACTACAGAATTTTGGGATTATCAGTGGCAAAACAAATTCAAGCAGTTCGCGGCATGAACGACACCCTTCCGGGCGACACCCAAGTATGGCAAAAAGTGGAAGACACTTTGCGTCAGTGTGTGGCTTCATTTGGTTATCAAGAAATCCGTTTCCCCATTGTTGAGTCAACCGACCTGTTTAAGCGTTCTATCGGTGAAGTAACCGATATCGTTGAAAAAGAAATGTATACCTTTGAGGATCGCAACGGCGACAGCTTGACATTGCGCCCAGAGGGTACGGCCGTGTGTGTACGTGCCGGTAACGAAAATGGCCTGCTGTACAACCAGGAACAGCGCCTTTGGTATATGGGTCCCATGTTCCGTCACGAGCGTCCGCAAAAAGGCCGCTACCGTCAGTTCCACCAGTTCGGTCTGGAAGTGTTTGGTATTGCCAGCGCCGATATCGATGCCGAAGTGATCATGTTGACGGCGCAGCTGTGGCAGCAATTCGGTATTAGCGAGCATGTGCGCCTGGAGCTGAACTCATTAGGTTCAAACGAAGCGCGCGCCGCCTACCGTGATGCCTTGGTGGCCTATCTTGAGCTGCATGAAGACAAGCTGGATGAAGACTCCAAGCGTCGTATGCACTCAAATCCGCTGCGCGTTTTGGACAGCAAAAATCCGGACGTACAAGCCATCCTGGTAGATGCGCCTAAGCTGTCCGAGCACCTGGATGAAGAATCACGTGCTCATTTTGCTAATTTGTGTGAACGATTAGACGCTGCGGGTATCGAATACCAGGTTAACGAAAAGTTGGTTCGTGGTCTGGATTATTATAACCGTACCGTGTTTGAATGGGTCACCGAGAGCCTGGGCGCTCAGGGTACCGTTTGTGCCGGTGGTCGTTACGACGGTCTGGTTGAGCAACTAGGCGGTAAGGCCACCCCTGCAGTTGGTTTTGCCATGGGTATGGAGCGCTTGGTGTTGCTACTTCAGGCTCTTGACTGTGTTGGCGAAATACGCCGCAACGCCGATGTGTATGTAGCGGCCATGGGTGAGCAGGCTAGCATTCAAGCCCCTGTGATCGCCTCTAAGCTGCGCGCCGAAGTACCTGGCTTACGTGTCTTGGTACATGCCGGTGGCGGCAACTTTAAGAAACAATTAAAACGTGCTGATAAAAGCGGTGCCGAAGTGGCACTGATTTTAGGCGAAGATGAACTCAACCAAGGTGTGGTAACTGTGAAATACCTACGCGAAGAAAAACCACAGTTAACATTTGCCTTGGATGAAATTACCCAGCTGTTGGCTGACATGATTTAGACCCAAGTCTAAGAGGTAATGATGGAAATTTATTCAACAGAAGAACAACAAGCAGAAGCGATTAAAGGCTTTTTTAAAGAACACGGCGTATCAATCGCCCTTGGTATCGTTATCGGCCTGGGTGGCTTGTACGGCTGGAAAGCCTATAACCAGCACCAGATCACCAGCGCCGAAGCAGCTTCGGATGCATTTAATCAGGTAGCACAAAGCACAGAAGTTGAAGGTGCCGATGTGATCGCGCAAAGCGAAACCCTGATGCAGCAGCATGAAGGTTCAAGCTACGCCGTATTGGCCGCCTTTGTTGCCGCCAAAGAAGCGGTAGATGCGCAGCAACTTGATGTAGCCGCAGAGAAACTGACCTGGGCACAACAACATGCACCGACTAAAGAGCTTAAAGCCATTGCCACCACGCGTTTAGCGCGAGTGCAATTGGCACAGCAAAACTATGATGCTGCCTTAGCAACCCTGGGCACCGAGTTACCGGCAAGCTATGAAGCCGCTGTTGCCGAATTAAAAGGTGATATATACCTGGCTCAAGGCGATAAAGAGCAGGCTCGCATCGCTTATCAAAGCGCGGCGGATAAAGGTGGCTTAGAAAGCAACCCGCTATTGCAAGTTAAATTGGACGATTTGGCAGCGCAAACGCCAGCTGCGTAGGGAGCGGGTTGATGAAAAAGGTTACTCTTGCAGGGATTGCCTTATGTATGGCGACCTTGGCGGGTTGTTCGTCGAACGACGAAGAAGAGTTGGTATTACCGGAAATTAATAACCAGTTCGAAACCCAGGTAGTGTGGCAAGAAACGGTAGGCGATGGCGTTGAGCATTATTTCTCACGTTTGCAGCCAGCCTTTTATAAAGACAGAGTATTTGTGGCCGCGCGCAACGGTGAGGTTGAAGCCTTATCTTTAGCCGATGGCGATACCCTGTGGCAAACGGATGTGCGTGACGACTCAGGCTTCTGGCCTTGGTCAAGCGAAGAAAGCGCTAAGCTTTCCGGCGGTATTCTGCAGGCTTACGGCAAGATCTTTATCGGTTCTGAACATGGTCAGGTGGTGGCGCTGGATCGCGAAACAGGTGAGTTGATTTGGCGTAAAAGCGTACCCGGTGAGGCGCTATCCCGCCCAGCAGCTGGCGACGGTTTAATCTATGTAAACCTGGGTTCAGGTCGCTTGTTAGCCTTGCACCCGGATACAGGTGAAGAGCGCTGGCGCTATGAGCAAGAAGTGCCGCCGCTAACACTGCGTGGTTTAAGCTCACCAACGGTTGCCAATGGTGGTGTGCTGGTAGGTGAAGAAACCGGTAAATTGACCGTGTTGATCGCCGACAGTGGCTTTGCCGCCTGGCAAGCCGAAGTGGCGCAGCCTAAAGGTGCCTCAGAGTTTGAGCGTTTGGTTGATGTTGATACCGAGCCAAAGGTCAGTGGCGCCATGGTTTATACCCTGGCTTACAATGGTAACCTGGCGGCGGTGGATATCCGCTCCGGCAACGTGGTATGGAAACGTGAATACAGCAGCTATCGCGAATTCAGCATTGTTGGCGACACCATTTATGTGGTCGACAGCGACGGTGTTATCTATGCTTTGGATAAGAGCTCGGGTATTGAACGCTGGTCGCAAGCGGCTTTACGCGGTTGGTATATTACCGGCCCTGCGGTATTGGGCAACTACCTGGCAGTAGGCGACCAAGAAGGTAACCTGCACTGGATTGACCGCAAGAGCGGTGAGTTGGTAGCGCGTCATGAATTTGATGACTCGGGCTTCTATGTTGAGCCTATCCTTGCCGACGACCGCTTGATTGTTATCACTCGCGACGGTGAAGTCAGCGCCATTAAAGCGCAATAATTTAGTTAATTAGGCTATGTCCTAAGATAGGCTTCGCCTTAGGCCAGATGGCTACGGCGGAGCTTTTTTGTTATTTGAAGAGGTACATTATGCTTCCTGTGATCGCCTTAGTTGGGCGACCTAATGTCGGTAAATCGACATTGTTCAACCGCTTAACTCGCACCCGCGACGCACTTGTTGCGGACTTCCCGGGCCTTACTCGTGATCGTAAATACGGCCAGGCGAGCTATGACGGCTTTGACTTTATCGTTGTTGATACCGGCGGTATTGATGGCTCCGAAGAGGGTATCGAAACCGAAATGGCCGAGCAGTCTCTGCTGGCGATCGAAGAAGCGGATGTGGTGCTGTTCCTTGTGGATGCCCGTGCCGGTATGACGGTGGCCGATCAGGCCATTGCCCAGCACCTGCGCAAGCAAGAGAAAAAGGTGTTTGTGGTTGCCAACAAAACCGATGGCATTGACGCCGACTCAAACTGTGCCGAGTTTTATCAACTGGCCATGGGTGAGGTATACCAGATAGCCGCAGCTCACGGTCGTGGTATCACAGGTCTGCTAAACAGCGCCTTACAGCCGGTGATCGAAGAGCTTGCCAAAGAGCGCCAACTGCTGATCGAAGAAGACCCGTTTGCCGCCTATGATGACGAGCATCAGCCTCAGGGCGAAGGCGAAGAAGGTGAGCAGGAAGAGCTTGCCGATAAGGCCATTAAACTGGCCATTATCGGTCGCCCTAACGTAGGTAAATCAACGCTGACCAACCGTATTCTCGGTGAAGAGCGGGTGATAGTGTACGATATGCCGGGCACCACCCGGGACTCTATTTACATCCCTATGACCCGTAACGACCGCGAGTATGTGCTGATCGACACCGCCGGTGTTCGTAAGCGTAAAAAGGTCAGTGATGTGGTCGAGAAGTTCTCGGTGATCAAGACCCTTAAAGCTATTGAAGACGCCAATGTGGTGCTTTTGGTGATCGATGCCCGCACAGGTATTTCGGATCAGGACTTGAGCCTGCTGGGCTTCGCCCTCAATGCCGGCCGTTCTTTGGTATTGGCGGTAAACAAATGGGATGGCCTGGACAGCGATGTGAAGGACCGTATTAAGTCTGAGCTTGACCGTCGTTTAGGCTTTGTTGACTTTGCCCGTATTCACTTTATCTCTGCCTTGCATGGCACCGGGGTAGGCCACCTGTTCGAGTCGGTTGAAGAAGCCTATGACTCGGCCACCAAGCGTATCAGCACCGCTATGTTACGTCGTATCATGGATATGGCTCAGGCCGATCACCAGCCGCCGCTGGTGCGTGGTCGCCGCGTTAAGCTCAAATATGCTCACGCCGGTGGTTATAACCCGCCACGTATCGTGATCCACGGTAACCAGGTGCACGAGCTGCCGGACAGTTATAAGCGTTACCTGATGAACTATTACCGCAAGGCGCTGAATATTATGGGTACGCCAATTAAGATCGAGTTTCGTGAAGGGGATAACCCTTATGCCGGTCGCAGCAATAAGATGACCCTGTCGCAGCGTCGTCGTATTAGAAAAATTGGCCAGGAGAGCAAGGACAAGTAAGTTCTTTCCCTGTTAGCAAAAGGCGCTCATTGAGCGCCTTTTTTGTGCAGCTTGAAAAATCGCAGCTAAGTTTATTTGGTAAACTGCTCTAGTACACTAAAGTCCGGTTTGGCCATTAATCGCTGCCATTCAAATCGTGTACGGTGGCGCAATCGTTTGCTGGTGCTGTAGTGCGTTGATTTGCGAGGAGCTAGCTTATCTATCTCACTGTCACAGCCATAAGGAGTAACTAGGTTATTTTTACTGACTAAAATATTCAGATTGTGCAGCCACCAAGATTGAAGGCTAATATCAGCGGGCATATAAAAGCCTTCATACATACAGAGCATCTTTTGCGCGCCAGCTTTCGTTACTAATTGTGCCAATGTTGAGTTAGGCACTTTCTTTGGGTAACACAGGGCATGTTGTTTATCTAACCAAGCTGTTTTTAGAGCTGGCTTGGGCTTTTTGCCATTGTATAGCTTGATAAGGTGCCAATGCGATTTACTGCATACGGCCTTAAGAAAGGAATGAATTGTGGGGTCGAGTTCAGCATCGTCCTCTAATAAAAATAAAAAATCAGCATCTGAAAGTAAAAATTTCTGCAGGGCTTTCTTGTGCGACAAAACGCAGGCAATTTCACCATTACTTAAAGGTTTGTAATAAAGCCTTTTGTTTCTCAGTTGATCATATTCTGCTGTGCTGTGCTGTGCTGTGCTGTGTCTATTTCCGCACCATCGACCGCTTTTATTATCTCAAAGTCCAAAGCTAACTTGCTTAGGTGTTCGCTTATGCGCTGTCGGCGCTCTGTACAGCGATCAAGATTGATTACATAGGTGGCAATACGCAAATTTGGCTCCTTGCTCGCGCTTTTTATTGAAAAGTTTTGGCTGTTAATTTTTAGTAACAAACGTTGAAGGCTAGTCTCTGTTTTTTGTGATCTTGTGTCAATAAAGGGCTTTGTTCTTGTCATGATAAAGACAAAAAAATAGCGCCCTTTGGCGCTATTTCTGAAGTTAAACTCTGGCTTATTCCAGACCCAACACCTTTTTACCTTGAGTAAAGTCAACGTCTACCGGGATATTGGCCTGACTTAGTTTTTCTAGGTCGGCGGCAAGCTCTGGCTTAATATCGCCCATAGAGGCAACCAGTTGATCCACCTTTTGATAATCGCCGTTACCTTGTAGGGTTAGGATCAGGCTAGAAAGCTTGGCCATGGCCGCGCCCATCTTATCCATATTAACGCGGTAAAGGCCGTTAGCGTCTTTAGAGAAAGCGCCTTCTTGTTTAAAGAAGTTAAAGCGGATCATGTTCGCCTTACCATGAGCGCTTGAAGCACCGAAACGAACCGAGCGGAAAATGCCGGCCATAAAGGTGACATAGTAGTCTTCCAGCGTGCCTTCGGTGATCTCGCCTTTTTTCAGCAACTGTTCAACCATGTACAGACCAAGGATATCCGCCTTGCCTTCTTCCAGGGCGCTGGCATGCTCTTGCAGTGATTGACGTACCGTTCCCTTGTCGGTGATGGTATTTTTAATGCCCAGGCCGTGCGCCACTTCGTGGAACATGGTGTTGGCAAAGAAGGCATCGAAGGTGATGTGCTTACGCTGCTCTGGGACGATAAGCTCGGCGGCGATCGGCATCAAAATCTTATCGAACTTGGCGCGCATGGCGTTTTTCAGTTGCAGGCGACGGGTGCCTTTTTCCAACTGGACCTGCTCATCGTTCGGCAGGTTGATGGCGATGGTTTTGCTGCCGGCATTTGAGTGGCCTGCGTAGTAGATCACATCGTAGGCGTTAAGGTCGGCATCCGACCCCGGTACTTCTTGCTTGTACTCGTCGGCAACCGGCAGGCCTTTTTGTAGCTCAGGGAGGAACTGGGCAAACTTGGCCAGGCGCTCACTCCAGGCCATGTCTTTTACCAATACATAAGACTCGAACGCAGCGCGGTAACCGAACAGCTGATCTTCATAGGTTTCAATGGGGCCAATCACCACGTCGATGGGATTATTTTTCATATCCATCCAGGCGAAATCTGAGGCTTGGTAGTCGTCGCTTAACAGGGCGTCGGCACGCATACTCAGGTAGTTGGCGAATTCTTTGTCTTCGGCAAGTTCACTGGCTTCGCGCAGCAACTTGGCGGCGGCCTCTAGTTCGGTTGCATATTCTTGCGAATAGGCGACGCTGTATAGCTTGCCTTCGGCATCGCGTTTGATCACAGAGTAAAGGCCGGTTTTATCGGCAAGATCGCTATTCTCTAGCTCTTCTTTGCTCATATCCGCAGGATAGAATTGGGCGCCGGCCGATTTAGCTTCGAAACCCGAGAGGAATAGCTGATCGCCATTGAGACGATCCCAAGGGCCATAGTTGATCTTGGCAAATTGACGAACTTTTTCATCGCTTAGGCTGTTTAGGAACTCGGCTCGGTCACCGCCGAAAGCCTGTTGCCAGAAGAGCTCGTCCATAATTTTTGAGGCATCGATCAGCTTGGCCAGCATTTTCTTCTGGTTGCCGCTTAGGTGCGTTAGATCTGTATTCAGTTCGAAGTCGGTATAGATATTCAAACGGCTCGGAGCGATATTGATTAACTCTACGGCTGCATTGCTAGGTGCTTGTTCGGCAACGGTTTCGCTGTTGCTTTGCGGCTGTTTTGAACAACCACTAAGGGCAACTAAGCCACCGAGCAGCATGGCTTGAGAGATTTTCGACAGTTTACGCATAAGAGTCCTCGTTGAGTAATTATGAGTCTTGTGGTGCCGGATAAGACTCACAAAATTAGTGAATGCCGGGCTAAGAAGGTGATCCATACCGAGCATGCCTTATATTGGCGATGATGCCTTCTGGATGCTTTTTGGCCTCCAGAGGCACTGATTTTTGTAGTCTTATTTAACCAATTCGTTGTTGTGCTGACAACGGTAAAAAACAGGATAAGGGCGACAAATTTCTAAAATTAATGGTTTTTTGCGCTATCACTTTTAAAACTTTCTCGCTAACTTATAAACAGAAACAAGAAGAGCGTTCGCGTTGCTGAGAAAGGATACCGGATAATGTCTACCGAAAATGCCTTGTTTACCATCTTGGTTGATCGCATCAACAGCGAGACCCTGATACTACCTTCCCTGCCCGAAGTGGCCTTAAAAGTACGTGCCAGTGCCGATGATCCGGATATTTCCTCGCACACCATGGCCGATATGATTGCCACAGATCCAGCCTTGGCAGCGCGCATCATTAAGCTCGCCAACAGTAATTTAATGAACAGCTCGGTGAAGGTGACTGGGGTTAATCAGGCGGTGACATGTGTCGGCTTAGGGCCAATTAAGAATATTGCTACGGCGATGGCCATGGAGCAGTTGTTTGTGTCGCAAAACCCCGTGATCAAGGGGTATATGGATACGGCCTGGCAGAAGACCAATAAGGCTGCTTGTCATGCCATGGTGCTGGTGCAGCAATTTCGTGAGCAGCAGCAACACGCTCGCATTAACGCAGACACCATCACTCTGGCGGCGCTCACATACAACATAGGGATTGTGCCGATTTTAACCGAAGCGGAAAAACACCCAGAGGTGTTTGCGAACCCTTGCTTTCTCGCTCATGCCATTCAAAAACTGGCCGGTTGCATCGGTGCCGCTACCTTAACAGCATGGGGTTTTTCCGAGGAGTTTGTTGAGCTTGCTAAGCTGTGGTGCGATCCAAACTATCGCCCAGAGGACATAGAGTTTGTTGACTTTGTGCGTCTGGGAGCGATTCTTGAAGGCATTTTGCAGGTCTCAGATAAAACGGCGGCACTGCAGGTGTATGTGGATAAGGGCATTATTCCATCGCATGCACTGTTTGCTGAGGACGAGTATCAGGAGTTAGTCAAAGATACCTATGAGGTGTTTTTATAGCTTGGCCTTTGCCGCCGTGCTTGTAGGTCAGCCTTTGCCGTCATAGTTGTAGGTCGGTCTTTGCCGCCATGGATGGCGGTAGTAGAGCAATGCAGGAGCACATTGCCGAAAAGGCCGACAAAAAGCCACATGGTTAAACTTGTCGGCGCAAAGCACCGACCTACACTATTTGTCGGCGCAAAGCACCGACATTTAAGCCTTACAAATCTTTGGCGTCGCCGAGCTCTTTGGTTAAGGCTTCAAGTAATTCCTTGATTTCTTCCGATGCCAGAATAAAGTCGGCATCCAGTTTCACCGCCATATCTTCTTTTGGAATATCGGCATTTTCTTCTTTTAATACCTCGGCATAGTTTACGCGTTTAATCGAACCGTCGTTTTGCAGCATAAACTTGATGCGTTCATGGTATTCCAATGCCAGCTTGGTGACTTCCTTGCCATTGTCCAAATGGTTTTTCACCTCGTCAGTGGCCAGGTCATGGCCCTTAAGCTTGACTTGGGCGCCATTGTCATCCGGATCCTGTAACTCGGCGTCAAGGCCGATGGCAAAGCCTTCCGGGGCATTAAAGTCTTTTAACCAGGAAGTAAGGAATAAACCCAGGTCATAGTTAGCAAAGGCGGGCACCACGGGCAAGGTGCCCAATGATTTACGTAGCAGCGCCAGTAGCTCTTCGGCCTTGTTAAAGCTGCCGCTATTGACGACTACCCAACCATTTTCCATATCGATAAAGGCATATTGCAGGCTCGACTTTTTAAAGGCCTGAGGCAGCAGGGTATTAAGGATATTCTCTTTAAGCTCATCCTTTTCCTTTTTGTTTACTCGGCGGTTTTCCTGTACTTCCAGTTGTTCTACCTTTTCCTGCAGCATGTCGTTAACGACCGCAGCCGGTAGTACTTTTTCTTCGCGCTTGGCGCATACCAGAATCGAGTTTTTAGAAAAGTGGCTTAATGTTTGGCCATGCTTGCCCAGGGCCTTGGTCCAACCGAAGGTGTGCAGATCCTGACTGCCACAGGGGCGGAATAAATCCTGCTCCAGAGCCTTGTCAAAGTCTTCTTGCTGATAGCTGATCTCTTGCTTAAAACGATAGCAAATTAGGTTACTAAACCACATAAATATACTTCCATGGAGCGCCAAAGGCGCAAATTTATAGTGCCGCCATCATAACGGAGTGGCGTCGCTAATTAAACATTAGCATGGGTTTTGGCAGGTCTTTCGGGAGCGAGATGAAATACTGCAACCCTTGATTAGGTGTGCTGCTGACTGATATCTCGCCGCACAGGGTTTGTTTTACCAGGTTAAAGGTAATATGGGTGCCCAAGCCGCTGCCGCCCTGGTCCCGCTTAGTGGTGAAGTAGGGGTTGAATAGCTGTTCCAGTTGCATCGCATTGACGCCGCAACCATCGTCTCTGTATTCGATTAATACCCGCTCATCCTGTTCTCGGATCAGTATATCTATATGACCGTGCTTGGTTTGTTCAAAGCCATGGATCAGCGAGTTCATAATTAAATTGGTAAAGATCTGGCTAATGGCACCGGCGGGTAAGTTAAGGATAAGGTCATCCGGGCACTGAATATTGATTTTATGTTCTGTATTTTTCAGTTTTGGATGCAAGGAGCGGATCACCTCGCCAAGGTATTCTTTTAAGTTAATGGTGCGCACCGCTTCGCTGGCTTGATCTATGGCGATTTGCTTAAAGCTGGCAATCAGCTCGTTAGCGCGGGCAAGATTATTGCCAAGCAACTCGGTACTTTGTTTTGCCTCGCCAATAAATTGCGCCAACTCGGCTGGCGTCAGAGTTTGTTTTTCGTGCGCCTGTTCCAGCTCATTAAGGCGTTCTTGTAAAAATGAGGTGGCAGTGATCCCTATGCCTACGGGAGTATTGATGTCGTGGGTAATGCCGGCAACCAGGCCGCCAAGAGCTGCCATTTTCTCCGAGCCGAGTAAGCGCTCCTGCGTGTTGTTAAGCTCATCCATATAGCGCAGCATTTCTCTTTGTTTGGCAAGCAGCTCCTGTTCGGTCTGGCGCCTCAGTTCAATTTCTTCGGTAAGATTAAGCTTTTGTTTTTCCAGCTCATATTTTTGTTGTTGCAGATCCATCATGGCCTGGCTGAGATTGGAGGTCTTACGGGCTACTTCTTGCTCGAGCTCAATATTTTGTTGGTCGAGTTTTTCGTTGCTCTTGAGCAATTCTTTTTGCGTGTATTTTAGCTTGTTGCGGTATTCGACCACCTTGGCTATCAGGTTATTAAAGGCCTGTGCCATGACGTGGAGTTCGTTTTGCTTATGGGTATCGAGTTTAATTCGGGTGTCTTCGATGGCATCCGGCTCAACCTCTTCGATTTGCTCCGTCAATTGCTGCAAAGGCAAGGTCAGGTGTTTTCTAAAAGCCAATAAAAACAGCAGGATCAAAAAGGTGGTTTTGATCATGGCGTTACCCACGAGCAGGTAAATGGAAACCATAATACGGCTGACCACCACGTCACGACTGGAAAACAAGGTGACATCGCCAACCTGGGTTTCACGGCCGGAAAATTCGAATACCAGAGGAAAGGTATAGCCAAACAGGCCTGACGGCGTATCTTCAATCATAACAGTGTCTTGCGCCAGAGGTTTAGCTTTGCGTTCACGGCTATCTAATGAGCGACCGAGTTGCGAGATCACCTCGCCGCTGTCGTCACGCACTATGATGCCCTCAACCATGGGAATGGCAATAAGGCCCTCGGCTATGGTGACGCTTTGATCTGTATTGAGCTCCCAGATGGCACGGGTCAAGCTGCCGCTAAAGGTTTGTTGCAAAATCTGCAATTCGCTGCGGATATAGCTTTTAGTGTTGAAGTATTCGGCATATATCTGTGCGCAGGTCACCACAAAGGTCAGCACAAAGTAAACGGATAAAACACTGGTAAGGAGTTTTTTCGACAGACTGTTACGCAACATGTTTGAACTTGGCCCTGTGCAACTAAAAAAAGGCGGTGACAAAACTCCGATGTTGAGTTTGTATTTGGTGCCGCTATATCCTCGCAGAAATAGCGCTAAGGATTTTAAAAAACATACAAAATAATAGCTTATTGACAGGCGTTTAACAAAAGCAAATATTTTCGCGGCGCGGTTTTGCGCCCAGGGCAAACTTGTACTTTGTATTCTAAGTTAACAGCACAAGGTGAGGTCGTTGCGTTTGCCTGTCATAGCAAGATGCTCAAGCACTTTACAACTTCGGCAGCCAATTTGCATAAGTATTTCTACGTATTGTTTTGGATATAAGAAAAAAGCATATTATTTGTTAAATATTGCTGTTGACAGAAATAGTCATTTTCGGGCAGTCTAAATGCATGAATACAAATTACGCAACACTGACCATCATTATTACCACCACCATCCGTAGCGGATAGTGGCATGGGTCGGTGCGCGAAGAAAAAAAGGCCTATGCTCTATTGCATGGGCCTTTTTTTTTGGGGTCCTAAAAGGGCGTCATCAGCAGAATAATTGCAGTTAAACGGGAATGAGGAAGTTATGCAGGTATTGAAATTTGGCGGGTCATCACTGGCCGATGCGGATTGCTTAGCTCGGGTTAGCGCCATAGTGCGCGCCGAGCTGAAAGAGCAAATGTTACTGGTATTGTCGGCACCAGGAGGCATGACAGATGCTCTGGTGACCTTAAGCGAACTGGCGCAGTCCGGGCAGGATTACAGTATTCCCTGGCAGGCCCTGTGCGCCCGTGCCGAGGGGTTAAAATCTGAGGTTACAGCACTGGCTGAGGCGCCCGATTCATGGCCCGACTTTCAGGAGCTGAAGCGCCGCCTTGACGGCATTGCTCTGTTGGGGGAATGTCCGGATGCGGTGCACAGTTATATCATCAGCTTTGGCGAACGTATCAGTGTGGCCTTGATGCAGGCCCTGCTGGCCGACCTCGGAGCCCACTGCGTACCCGCAGATCAGGTGGTGCGCTCACATGGTGGCTTTATGGATGCGGAAGTGGATCTCGATGTGTCAAAACAGCTGATGCAGCAGTATTTGCATGCCAACCCGGCAAAAGTATACATAATGCCCGGCTTTACCGGCGCCAATGAGCAGGGACGATTAACTACGCTGGGGCGCAATGGCTCGGATTATTCAGCGGCGGTGGCGGCGGCTTGTTTGGAGGCTGAGGTTTGCCAAATTTGGACCGATGTGGATGGTGTTTACAGCGCTGATCCCCGTTATATCAAGGGCGCCACTAAGGTTGATCATCTCTCTTATAAAGAGGCCATGGAGCTCTCTTATTTCGGCGCTAAGGTGTTGCACCCCAAGACCATAATGCCCTGTGCCAAAGCGGGCGTGCCCTGTGAGATTAAAAATACCCATGCGCCTTCGCTTCCAGGTTCGCTGATCAGCGATGAGGCGCGTTCTTCTGAGCCAGTGAAAGCCATTTCCAGTTTACAGGACCTAGCCATGCTGACTGTGTCTGGCCCGGGTATGAAGGGCAAGGTGGGTATGGCGGCCAAGGTGTTTACCGCACTGGCGATGGATAATGTTTCCATCGTGCTTATCACCCAATCGAGCTGTGAGTTCAGCATTAGTTTTTGTGTGTACCAGCAGGACCTTGCTCTTGCACTAAGGGCGCTTGAGCAGGCCTTTGAGCTTGAAGCCAAGGCCGGGCTTATCGAGCCGGTGCAGGTACAGCGCCACCTCGCCATTGTGACCCTGGTGGGTGACAATATGCGTGCTCATAAGGGCTTGGCTGCCAAGTTTTTTGCTTCCTTAGCGCAGGCACAAGTGAATATAGTGGCCATTGCCCAGGACTCCACGGAAAGCTCGATCTCTGCGGTGATCGATGGCGAGCTGTGTAACGATGCGGTGAAGGTGTGCCATGAAAACTTCTTTACTCATATGCCGTCCATTGATGTTTTCCTGTTAGGTTGTGGCCTGGTGGGCAGCGAATTGTTGAGCCAGGTAGAGAAGCAGCAAGAGTGGCTGAACGCGCGCAATATCAAGTTAAAGGTGCGCGGCATAGCCAACTCAAGGCAGATGCTGCTAAACGGTGAGGGGATAGATTTGCAGCAATGGCCAACGCAGTTGCAGCAAACGGCACAGGAGTTTGACCTGAAATATCTGGAACAATTCGTAAAACAGCATCACCTGATCAACCCGGTGATCGTCGATTGCAGTTCAGCGGCGGCGCTGGCGGATCAATACGTTAATTTCTTAAATGCCGGTTTCCATGTGGTCGCTGCCAATAAAAAGGCCAATACCAGCTCGCAAGCCTATTATTGGCAGTTAAAGGAAGCGGCGCAGCGCAATAACCGACGCTTCCTTTATGAAACCAACGTCGGTGCCGGTTTGCCCGTACTCGATAATCTTCAGTCTTTATTTGGCGCCGGCGACCAGCTATTGCACTTTAGCGGCATTCTGTCTGGTTCCTTGTCGTATATGTTTGGGGTGCTGAGCGATGGCTTAAGCTTGTCCGAGGCCACCATCAAGGCGAAAGAAAGTGGCTTTACCGAGCCGGATCCCCGTGATGATTTGTCCGGTACCGATGTTGCCCGCAAGTTGTTGATCATTGCCCGTGAAGCCGGATTGGAACTCGAACTTGAAGATATAGAAGTTGAGTCTGTCTTGCCGCCAGGCTTTGCTAATGGTCTCAGTGTCGATGAGTTTATGGCTAAGCTGCCCGAGCTCGACAGCGATTTTGCCGACAAGGTGTCCTCCGCCAAGGCTGAGGGTAAGGTGCTGCGTTATGTCGGCAGCATAGACAAGGGGCGCTGCAAGGTCGGCATTGAAGCGGTGGATAGCAAGCATGCCTTATTCGATATTCGCGATGGCGAAAACGCGCTGGCCATTTTGAGTCAGTATTATCAGCCAAGACCCTTTGTGATCCGTGGTTATGGGGCCGGCGCCGAAGTTACGGCGGCGGGGGTTTTCGCCGATATTCTTAAAACATTACCGCGATAAGGACATCTGATGATTCAAGTATATGCTCCGGCTTCCATAGGTAATTTTGCCGTCGGTTTTGATGCCCTTGGCGCCGCCATTGCGCCAATTGACGGCAGTTTGCTCGGTGATCTGGTTAAGGTCAGTGCCAGCACGACCACTGAGTTTGTCTGCTCCGGGCCTTATGCCCATAAGCTACCGGCACAGGCAGAGCAAAACCTGGCCTATATGTGTTTGCAGCATTTTAAACAGGCGGTGGCTCCGGATATGCCGGCGGTGCGTTTAGAGCTGGTAAAAAACCTGCCCGTAGGTTCGGGATTGGGCTCCAGTGCCTGCTCTGTGGTGGCAACTATTGCTGCATTGGATAAGTTTGCCGGCACCGGGCTCAGTGATGAGGCTCTGATCGAGCTGATGGCCGACTTTGAGGCCAAGGTCAGCGGCGGCCGCCATTACGACAATATCACCCCTTGTTATTTGGGGGGCCTGCAACTAACGGCGGAATTTATTCCAGGTAAGTCTCTGGCCATTATGACCCCGGATAACTGGTATCCGGTGGTGGCCTTTCCCGGGTTTACGCTTAACACCGCCAAGGCGCGTGCGGTGCTGCCAAAGCAGCTGGATATGCACCACAGTGTTGAGTTTGCTCAGCGCCTTAGCGCTTTTTGTACTTTGATGCTGCAACAGCGCAGCGAAGAGGCGCTGTCTATCATGATAGATACTGTGGCCGAGCCCCATAGGGCGCAATTGATCGAAGGCTTCAACGCGGCGCAACCGGCGCTGTTACAGCTAGGCGCCAAAGCGGTCAGTATTTCTGGCGCCGGGCCGACACTGTTTGCGCTATGCGACAACCTCGCCAGCGCTGAGCTGTGCCAGCAGTGGCTCAGCGACCACTATATTAATGAACAAGGTTTTAGCCATATTTGCCAACTCGATTGGGCCGGCACCAGAGAATTGAATGAGGAACTAGGGTAATGCAGTTATATAATTTGCAAGATAATGAGCAGGTGGTGTCTTTTGTTGAGGCGGTAAAAACCGGCCTAGGTCGCAATCAAGGGGTGTTTTTCCCTACCGAGCTGACGCCCTTGGCGGATGTTGATGCCTTACTGGAACTCGACTTTGTTACCCGCAGTGCCAAGGTATTGCGTCATCTGTTAGGAGATGAATTGAGCGATGACACCCTGGCGCACATGGTCGCGGGGGCCTTTACCTTCCCTGCGCCCTTGGTCAAGGTAGCCGATAACCTCCATTGTTTAGAGCTGTTTCACGGTCCGACTCTGGCCTTTAAGGACTTTGGCGGACGCTTTATGGCCCAATGTCTGGCGCAGTTTAGTCAGGGCGAGAAGGTTACTATTTTAACCGCCACCAGTGGCGATACCGGAGCCGCCGTGGCTCATGCCTTTTATGGTAAAGAGAATGTCGATGTGGTGATCCTCTATCCCGAGGGCAAGATCTCCGAAGCACAGCAAAAGCTGTTTACCACCCTTGGCGGCAATGTACATTGTTACAGCGTTAAAGGCTCCTTCGATGATTGCCAGGCCATGGTCAAGCAGGGCTTTTTGGATGAAGAGCTGAAATCGCGACTTGGCCTTAACTCGGCCAACTCTATCAATATCAGCCGACTATTGGCGCAGGTCTGCTACTACTTTGAGGCAGTGGCGCAACTGCCGAAAGAGCAAAGAGCGAGCGCACATATTTCTGTGCCCAGTGGTAACTTCGGTAACGTCTGTGCGGCCATGATAGCGGCGGTGATCGGCTTGCCTATCAGCAAGTTGTCGGCCACCACTAACCAAAACGATACCGTACCGCGTTACCTTGAGTCCAAACAATGGCAGCCCAATGAGACTTTGGAGTCCCTGTCTAATGCCATGGATGTGAGTCGGCCAAATAACTGGCCGCGGGTGCAGGTGATGCTCGACAGTGGACAGTTTAGCTATAACGACTTTTTCTCTCACAGTGTGGACGAAGCCACCACTGCGGCGGCGATGCGCGAGTTGCAGGAGTTGGGCTATATGGCCGAGCCCCACACTGCGATTGCCTACCAGGGGCTAAAGGCGGATTTGGCTCCGGGCGAGCAGGGGATCTTTTTGGCCACCGCTCATCCGGCCAAGTTTAAAGACAGTGTGGAAGATATTTTGGGTATTCCTTTGGATATGCCTAAGGCGCTCGCCGATGCCCTTGCCAAGCCCTGCTTAGCCGAGCCCATGGATGCCGATTATCAGCAATTGCGGGAGGCCATGCTGGCGAAACTCGGTTAATTTGGTAAGCTAGCTTTAGCATTAACGAGACGGCTTCGGAGCCGTCTTTTTTATTCGAGAGCTTATATGACATCCTGGTCCGATTTATTGGCAGCGCAAAAAAAGCAGGCCTATTTTCAAGAGACATTAGATTATGTGCAGCAGCGTCGCGATGCGGGTGTTGCCGTGTATCCGCCCAAAGAGCAGGTTTTTGACGCATTTCGCGCCACCGAGTTTAACGATGTAAAGGTGGTGATCTTGGGTCAGGACCCATACCATGGTCCAAATCAGGCCCATGGTCTGTGTTTTTCCGTATTGCCTGGGGTTAAGGCACCGCCTTCGCTGGCTAATATGTATAAGGAGTTGGCACAGGATATTCCTGATTTTGCCATCCCCAATCATGGTTATCTGCAGTCCTGGGCCGAGCAGGGGGTGTTATTGCTCAATACCGTGCTGACGGTGGAGCAGGGCGAGGCCCATTCTCACAAGCACTTGGGTTGGGAGCATTTTACCGATCAGGTGATCGCGGCACTGAACGAGCAAGGTGAAGGCATTGTCTTTTTACTTTGGGGCGCGCATGCGCAAAAGAAGGGCAAGCATATAGATACCACCAAGCATTTTGTGCTTAAAGCGCCGCACCCGTCTCCCTTGTCGGCACACCGAGGCTTTTTTGGCTGTAGCCACTTTTCAAAGGCCAATACCCTGCTTGCAGAGCAAGGAAAACAACCCATAGACTGGCGCTTGCCCAGCTAAGCTAATGCCATAAAAAGCCATAAAAAAAGGAGCAATAAATGCTCCTTTTTTACTAGAAATCTAGCTCTTCTAAGGCGATGGTATCGCTGAATAGATCGAGTTCTTGTAGTTCTTTACGTAAACGTTGTTTATCTTTCAGTGCTTCGATTTCGCGCCACTTTCGTTTTTTATTACGACCGGTATTCTTTCTCGCCTCTGGACCTTCTATTATTTTTAGTAGTTCGTTCAGACTATCCATGACACTCTCCTGTATAACTAACGCAATCAATCTATACCATAGAAAGTACAAAAATAAAACGAAATTGTTTATTTTAAGTTACAGGAAAGTGATGTTTTTATTACCGGGGAATTGTGTGAGAACGCCAGCCTGTCGCTGGCGTTATATTTTGGAAGAAAATTAGAGGGCTGCGAAGCGGCGTTCAAGTTCCACCTGTGCTTCGGCGAAGGCGCGTATGCCTTCAGAGAGCTTCTCGGTGGCCATGGCGTCCTGGTTATGCAACCAACGGAATTCGCTCTCGCTTAGGGCTGCTGGTTTAGCTGCTACACTGGCCGGTGATGTCAGCTGATATTCCGTATTCGCCGGTAATTGAGCCAACTCTTCAAGTAACGCCGGGCTTATGGTCAGGCGATCGCAGCCGGTTAAAGCCAGGATCTCACCGGTATTTCTAAAGCTGGCACCCATGACTATGGTTTCATAACCATGGCCTTTGTAGAATTCATAGATGCTGCGTACCGATTGCACCCCGGGATCCGCCAGCGGATCGCTTGGCTTTTCCATGCCATTGGCCACATGCCAGTCAAGAATACGGCCAACAAAGGGAGAGATAAGGTACACATTAGCATCGGCACAGGCGCGGGCCTGGGCTTCACTGAACAGCAGCGTCAGGTTGCAACGAATGCCTTCCTTTTCCAGCTGCTCGGCGGCTTTAATGCCTTCCCAGGTCGAGGCGATTTTAATTAAAATCTTGTCGCGGCTAACCCCTTCAAGGTCGTACAGGGCCAGCAGTTGTTTTGCTTTCGCTATGCTTGCTTGGGTGTCGAATGACAGACGCGCATCGACTTCGGTAGAAATATAACCGGGAACGATATCGGCGATTTCCTTGCCGATCAGTACGGCGAAGTAATCGCAAGCCAGTGCCAACTGGGCGCTGGTGTCATCACTTTGGCTGCGCGCATATTGCCAGGCCTTATCAAGATAGGGCTGGTAGGCTGGGATTTCGCTGGCCTTAAGTAAGAGTGATGGATTGGTGGTGGCATCCTGGGGTTGATGCTTACGTATTGCTTCAATATCGCCGGTATCGGCAACAATCGTTGAATGCTGCTTCAACTCCTGTAGTGCTGTAGTCATGTGCTTTCCTCATTCCAAGCATTGAGCGTCTACTGAGTTTATCGTCTGTGCCTATAGCAAATAGATAAACACTTATAGGTTATGTAGTTAATGTTGCACCTTAGTGACAACCATGGGGAGGTCAATTGTCCGTGCCAGGGGATTGATGCCATGTAAATAACATCAAAATGAACCGGTCGCCGCCGTTTTGGCGAGAGCGTATGGCACGCAGACCGATTAAGGGTCATGAACCCTCTAATAAAGCGTGATCTTTGCTTTATTTAATGTTGAAATTGACACTATTGTAGAGCCAAGTCAACAGCATTTATGATCACAGTCATTTCCCCAGCAAAAAACCTTGATTACGAGACTGCCGCTCCGGTAGCAACTCACAGTCAACCCGAATTACTCGCCTACAGTGAAGAATTGATTTCTGTATGCCGCGACTTAACGCCGCAGCAAATCGGCAGCCTGATGAAAATAAGCGATAAGCTCGCCGGTTTAAATGCCGCCCGCTTTAGCGAATGGTCTCAGCCTTTTAACAGCGATAATGCCAAGCAAGCTATTTTTGCCTTTAACGGTGATGTGTATACCGGGCTTGAAGCGAGTACATTAAGTGCTGATGCACTGGATTATGCGCAAGGACATTTGCGTATTCTTTCCGGTTTATACGGAGTACTTAAGCCGCTCGATCTAATGCAGGCCTACCGCTTGGAAATGGGGACTAAATTAGAAAACCCAAAAGGCACCAACTTATACCAGTTCTGGGGCAGTATTATTGCCGAAAAGCTCAATGAAGTTTTGGCTCAAAGTGGTGCCAAGCAATTGATTAATCTTGCTTCGAATGAGTATTTTAAAGCGGTGGATAAGAAGGCACTGAACGCCGACATTATTACGCCGGTATTTAAAGACTGCAAAAATGGTCAATATAAGGTGATCAGCTTCTACGCGAAAAAGGCGCGTGGCATGATGGCCCGTTATATTATGGAAAATAAGGTTGAGACTCTGGCGCAGCTTAAGGAGTTTACAACAGCGGGTTATTACTTTAGTGCCGAAGCTACGGTTAAGGAAAATGAGCCGGTATTTTTGCGTGAAGAACAGGGATAAGAAAGCCCGAACAATAAAAAAAGCGCCCTCGGCGCTTTTTTTATTGTCTAACTGCAGGTCACAGCTCAGCGCGACACGCCTTACTGACGAGCGTAATTGGTAAACTCGCGCAACGACAGTTTACCGTCTTTATCTTGATCATAACTGCTAAAGCGAGACCACAAGGCCGGCTCTTGCGCCGCTTCCGACTTGCTAATAGCGCCGTCACGGTTTCGGTCTAATTCTTTAAAGCGCGACTCGATACTGCTGGCCTGCACCGAAGTGGTGACAAAGGCAAGCATCAAGGTGCTTAAAACTAATGCTGCAATTTTATTCATGTAAAAATCCTAGCGTACAGGTTACGCATATTATGCTGTTAGCCTAACCAAATTTGTGAACCTGGCCAAATGGAATAAGATTAATCGCCTAATTGCTGAGATTAAGTTGGCCACTTAGGCCGTCGTCTGCCAATTCAAAGACATGCTCACCGATTTGCTTGGGGTCCAGCTGCAAATTATGCGGCATTGTTTGTTGCGGACTTGCCAACTGATTAAACGATGGGCTCGCTGACTGCACTGCTGCTGGCTGATTCGTCGCGGAGTGAGACTCCGAAGGTTGTTTAGCGCTTACCAGGGTAACACATAAAATTAAGGCTACGACCAATACTACACGTCGCACGGTATTCTCCAATTCATAGTGGCTTAATTGAAACTCATTTATAAATGTAAGTGAAGGTCTTTAGACCGCAGGGTGGCTCTCCTAGCAAATTCAATGCCAGTTTTTAAAGTTTATATTTTTCAGTTGGTTATATTTTTAAGGTGAGGGTTGAGCTGAATGGTTTGTAGCTATTTTGCAACAGCTTATGGTTTCTTTAAATTTTTCTACTAAATTTCAAATAGTTAGTTTTTCTCTTTTTGGCAACAAGGAGTCATGGTGATTTTTCGCATGCTGCACTGGCGCCCCAGCCTGTTCGCCCAATTCTTTATCGGCGTGGCCATACTGCTAGTGCCTTTGGCCTTAGTTGTGGTGGTATTTTTACAGGCTCTGGACCAGCATATGGTCAATACCCAGCAGATGGTATTGAGCAGTTACCAGAAGAATGAACAATTCAATGAGTTTAAGCAGCTGTTTCAATCCCTGGAGCGGGCAACGCTACAAAATTGGGTATTAAAAAGCGAGCAACTTAGTAAGGCGGTGAATGAGCAATGGCATAAGGCCGATGCGCTTTTGACGCAGCAGGCCAAGGCGGCCACCTCGGCTGGTGAGCTGGTTCGTTGGCAGCATTTGCAGGCGGATTTTGTCGCCAGCCGAGAAAATATAGAGCAGCAGGAGCAGGCCAATGCCGAGTTGTTTTCACCGCTGCGCCAACAAATCAACAGCCATGGTAATTGGTTGCACACTCATACCAAGGAACAGATAGACCTGGCACAACAGGCGCTTACGGATCTACAACAGAGCTTTATTAACTGGTTGGTGGCCCTGGTGCCCATAGTGTTGCTGCTCGGTGGTGGTTATTTATGGCGCCTAAGCAGCAATCTCGGGTATTTATCTCGAGTGATAAGTCAGCTAGGTAAGGGCGATTGGGATGTGGATATTCAACTCACCGGTGCCAAAGAGCTGCGAGATCTGGGGCAAAAACTTAACTGGATGCAGCAGCAATTACAAAGCCTGGAGCAGCAAAAAGATACCTTTTTACGCCATGTGACCCATGAGTTAAAAACGCCCTTGGCCTCCATGGTGGAAGGCTGTGATTTATTGCAGGAGCAGCTGGTGGGCCCCATCAATGAGCAGCAGCAAGATGTACTGCAATTGATCAGCCAAAGCACAGATCGTCTTCATGGCATGATCACAAACCTGCTAAATTATAACGCCATCAAGGCACGGACCCTGAGTAATAAAGGCTGCCAACTCGATACGTTAAAGGCTCAGGTACAGGAGCACTTTGCCGAACGCCTGCGGTTGGGTCGGCAAACCTTGGTATGGCGCTGCCCGGCGGAGCTTAAAGAGTTGCCCCTTGATGGTGAATTGTTACAAATGATCTTGGTGCAACTGGTTTCCAATGCCATTAAGTTTTCACCCAATGGGGCGCAAATAGAGATAAAAATCGAGCGTTATAAGCAAGAGCTGGAGATAGCCGTAGTCGATCAGGGACCGGGTATAAAGGAGTCAGAGCGCGAGCGTTTATTCGATGCCTTCTATCAGGGGCAGGCTGCCAAGCGCAACGCCGTGGCCGGCAGTGGTTTGGGGTTATCCATAGTCAAGGAATGTGTTAACCAACTCAATGGCGAGGTGCAGATCCATTCAGGCTCACCTCAGGGCAGTTGTTTTAGGCTTAAATTTAGTTGCTAATGGAGTCAAGATGTTGAAATTTGCCAAGTGTGTTGCCGTGTTACTGGTGCCCATCTTGAGTGCGGGCTGTCAGTTGCCGGGCCCAAGAACGGCGGGAGAGACTAGTCACTTAGGTGAGCTTGAAAAGCAGGCTCCCAACCCTAAACCCAGGCCTAAGCAACAACCCATCTACCCCAGTGCCGAGCAGTTGGTGCAATGGCATGCACAGCAATGCGGCGGTTTTACCTCGGCCACCGAGTTACAGGAATATGTGGCGGCGCCGAGGCTGAAGCAATTTTTTGCCCGCCTCTGCTTACGGGGCCAATCAAACCCGGACGAGCTACTAAGCGACCTTGAGGTGATCAGCGGTCAATATTACTGGCCCGAGTCCAGCGCCCGTTATTTCTGGTTGCTTAAGCAGCAGCTTCAGGCCAATGCCCAACAACAACAGCAACTTGCTAAGCTGCGCCAAGAGCAGCAGCAAATGCAGGAAAAAATGGAAAAGACCTTGTCGTCGCTGGCGGCCATAGAGCAGCAATTGCTGCAACGTGCGTCCCAGCAGGAGGATAATAATGAGTTCTAAAGCACGGGTTTTACTTGTTGATGATGATGTCAGTTTATTAAAACTACTGACCATAAGGCTGATGGCCAATAACTACGAAGTGACCACGGCCAATAGCGCCCCTCAAGCCTTGAGTGAGTTGCAGCAGCAAACCTTTGACGTGGTGCTGACCGATTTGCGCATGGACGATATCGACGGTTTGCAACTGGCCGAACAAATTCAGCAGCTTTATCCTAGCTTACCCGTGGTAATGATGACGGCGCACGGCTCTATTCCCGATGCGGTACGTGCCACCAAGCAGGGTATTTTTGCGTTTTTGACCAAACCCATAGATAAGGATGAGTTGATCGACACCCTGGCTAAAGCCGTGCGTCTGCATGGTCAAGGGCAGGGGCACGCTCAGCAAGTAAGTCACCCCTATATAGTGACTCGCAGTGCCACCATGTATCACCTGTTAGAGCAAGTGCGTATGGTGGGAGCCACGGATGTGAATGTATTGATTTCCGGCGCCAGCGGTACGGGTAAAGAGCTGCTGGCCAGAGCCGTGCATGAGAGCAGTGCGGTTAGCACCGGCCCTTTTGTTGCCATTAACTGCGGCGCTGTGCCCGCCGAGCTCTTGGAATCCCAGCTGTTCGGCCATAAAAAGGGTTCCTTTACCGGTGCGACCGCCGACCATGTGGGGCTCTTTTCCGAAGCCCAAAATGGCACCTTGTTTCTTGATGAAATAGGGGATATGCCGTTGAATTTACAGGTTAAGCTGTTGCGCGTCCTGCAAGAGAAAAAAATCCGCCCGGTTGGTCATAGCGAGGAAATTCCGGTTAATGTCAGAGTGGTGTCGGCCACCCACAAGGATTTGCCTGCGGCAATCCGTGATAACAGTTTCCGCGAGGATCTCTACTATCGCTTAAATGTGGTGAACCTGCGTTTGCCAGCCTTGAGCGAACGTCGAGAGGATATCTCCTTGTTGGCGCATCACTTTTGTGAGCAAATTGCCGCTCGTCAGCAGCAAGGGGTGAAACGTTTCAGCGATGATGCCATGGACTTGCTTTTGCGCCACGACTGGCCCGGTAATATTCGCCAGCTGCAAAACGTAGTGGAGCAGGTGGTGGCATTGAGCCCTGGGGTGCTGATCAGTGCCCAGCAGGTGGCCATGGCCTTGCAGTGTGAGCTCGAAGCCAGCTCGCCCATTGCCTTAAACGAGGCTAAGCGCCAGTTTGAGCGCCAGTATTTGATTAATGTATTGAAAATGGTGGATGGCAATGTCGCTCAGGCAGCCAAATTGGCCAAGCGTAACCGCAGCGACTTCTATAAACTGATTAAGAAGCATGAGATCGATGTGGAGCAATTCAGCCGCGACTGATTAACCGTTATAATGCCGCCACACAAGGCCAAAGGAGTGAGTGATGCAATTATTTATGGTTTACCTGGGCGGTCGCATCGAAGGCTGTCATATTGAAATGCACGATGTGCGCTTTGTCGTTGGTGAGCGTATTGAAGATTGTTACGGCAAGCTCAAAGCCCAATGGGTGGGCAATAAAAACAGTGTGCATATGGACAGTTATATGGCGGTGCACCATATCGACGGCTATGCGGTGAGCCTGGGTGATGCGCCGCAACAGCGCAGTGAACGCCTCTATTTCGTTAATTTAGGCGCCTATCGTGCCGATCAACTTGCCGAACAACATGCTTTTACTTTGACCGTGGCGACCAGCGCCGAGCAGGCCAAACAACGGGTGAAGCAGGGTTTACTTACCGGCATGAGTCATCAGCATAAAGACGATTTACATGAGGTGGATGACTGCTTTGCCCTGGATCTGATCGATGCCCAGTATCATATCCATCTTACTCCCAGCAACCAGGCGCAAGCCATGCATCCGGACTGGTTTGGCTACCATGTGCTTTAGGGCGTGGCTTTGAAGCTTAGTCGTCGTTTTCTTCTTGCTTGATTGCGATGCGGATGGCGAGGATCACCAAGGCGAATAAGGCAAATGGCAGGGCCGCCAAGGAATATTCCACCAAATTGCTATCTTGATAGTTAGGTTGTAAAACGAAATGCCCGCCGACACACAAGGCGATGGCGATAAATAAAATGGGTAGCAGGGCGAGCTCTTTTTTTGCCTGATGTTTTTTCACAAGTGATTTCACGTGAGGATAAAGGCAGCTATTGTAATTAAGCCTGGCCCCGTGATTCAAGCTTTATCCTTGTTGCGCTGCTGTCATCTTGCTCGCGAAACAGCGCCCTACTATATCCAGTTTTTGCGGTCATAGTATCTAGCCTTGCACATCTAGCTGTGTAAGTAATTACCAACTTATTACGCAGGCTAGATGCTCTTTAATTAATCGATTTTGAATCAGGACAAGGGTATATCAACAAGGATGGTCACACCGCGACCATCTTCGCGGTTGCTGGCGCGTATCTGGCCGTGATGAAAATCAACAATCAGACGAGCGATATACAGGCCCAAACCCAGATGCGGCTGTTGCTGCTTATCCTGAGCGCGCACCGACACCATGGAGTCGAAAATATGTTTACCTATGTCCTTAGGTAGCGATGGCCCTAGATTGCTAATGCTGAGTTGAGCTTGGTTGTTTTCTCGTGCCAAGGTGACCAATATTTCACTCTCAGGCTCAGCAAATTCCAGGGCGTTGTTGATCAGCTTATCAAGCAACTGCGCGAAAAAGTCGGCGGCCCCTTGCACAGGAAGCGCCTCTTGGGTGATATCCAGGGCAAAGCGTGCCTGTGGATAAGCCAACTGATAGCCCTGCATACAGCCTTGCAGCACCTGGGTGAGATCATAATGCTCCCGCGCCGAGGTATTAATGCTCTGTTCCAACCGAGTCGCCTCGCTCATGGTGGTGATAAGCTTATTCAAGCGGGCGACCCCTTCTTGAGCCCGGGTCAGGTATTTTTGTTGCTGCGGTTCGTGGGCGATCAATTGCAGATTTTCCAGCGAGCTGCGTACCACGGCCACCGGCGTTCGCAATTCGTGAGAAAGGCGCGACGACATATTTTCCAGATAATGGGTATAGCCGCCAAGGCGATTAACTATATTAGCGAAGCTGCGCGAGAGGTCGCCTATTTCGTCACTGTCGTTACTCACGCTCAGTTGCGCCCGTACTCGGCCCTGTTCATCAATGGCCTGCTCGGCACTGTCGCGTAAGCGGCGAATACGTGAGGAAATGCGCGAGGCAAAGAAAAACAATGAGATGGTGCCCACCAGCATCACCGCAATAATCACATTAAAGAGCTTTTCCAGCGCCTTGTTGCGCAGAGTGCGCACGCCATTGGTGGTTTCTTCGGCGATAACAGCGCCCAGCACCTGCTCATTACTCCAAATGGGGTAGGCGGCGGAGAGGATCACCGCTTTGCTGTCTGGTGTCAGGCGCCAGTTCGAGGCCGGCTCACCGCGTAAGGCACTGGCAATATGACTGCCTTGCAGCGCCGCCACATCATGTAAAATATCGAGAAAGTCACTGGGTGGCTTGGTCAGAATTTGGTAATAGAGCGGGTGCAAAAAACGCTGCTCGAAACGCTGCCACATGCCTTCATTATCCTGCTCCTGTAAGGAGCTGGCCCAGACTCCGTCCGCATGTTGAATGGTGCCCGATTGCGCCAGCACCCTGTGATGTTTATCCACCACCCAGATACGGCTGCCGCTGTGGCCCATGCCCTTGATAATGCGTTTAATCTCCGGTGAGGGCAGCAGCACAGTGCCAAGTGTATTGGCATCGGCAATATTAGAGGTGGCCATTAAATGACGCTCTTGCTCGCCCGTGTCCCAATCGCTGATGGCAAAGCCGAGCTTGTTGCCAAGCATGGACAGGGGCATACGCAGTTCTATGTTATAGCCTTGCTCGGTCTGGCGAAAATAGCCCTGAATATCCTTATAGGGAGTCAATTCGGGAAGGCTAAAGGCATTTACCCAGCCGTCTTCGCGGGTGGCAATTATGTAATTTTTTAGCTCGCCATTGGGAGACTTAATGGCGATTTTTAAATGATCGTTGCGCTCCAGACTAAGGGCATTTTTTGGGCGCAGACGAACCTGGTTATCCTGTACCGCGAACACCGCATACAGGTGCTGGCCGTATTTGCCGACCATGTGTGCGAATGACAGGTCGCTGTCATCATGATCCGGGTTTGGAGTTTGCAGGTAGTTACCCTGGTATTGCCACATCAGGCTTTGATAGGGAGCCCAGTCACCAAGCTCGCCATCGAGGCGGATGGCATTGTTGATCTGGTAGGCGTAAAGGTCGCGACCCTTTTCTACCTTGGCGGTAAATTCACTGGCATTTTCAAATAAAGCGGGGCGTTCATGCAGGGCGGTGGCCAGCGCTCTTGTGGTTCCGACCAGGGTTTTTTCTTGACCCTGGCGCAGATACTTTTCCATTTCCCACACATATTCGTAGCCAAGCCAGGGCAGCACCAGTAAAAAGCAGGACAGCAAGACCACCTTGCTGCGCAGCCCAAGCCCAAAGCGCGCCATCTATTTGCTTTCCCAGCGATAACCCATGCCATATACGGTGTCGATGCAATCGAACTGGGCATCGAGCGCCTGGAACTTGCGACGAATGCGTTTTACATGGGAGGTGATTGTACTGTCGTCAACGTAAATTTTGGCATCGCTCATCAGTTCATCCCGGCTTTTTACATGCCCCGGACGCTTAGCCAGTGAATGCACCATCCAAAACTCGGTCACGGTCAAATCCACCGCCTCACCCAGCCAGTTGGCGCGCAAACGTTTTAGGTTCAGCTCCAGCTTGTCTTGTACCAGGGTGTCCTCTTGTTCACTTGGTAAGCCTTGCGCTTCAACGCGGCGAAACAGCGCAGCGATACGCGCCGCCAAATGAGCCATGCTGATGTCCTTGGTAAGATAATCATCGGCACCCATACGCAGCCCACATACGGTATCTATTTCACTGTCGCGAGCGGTCAGAAAAATAATTGGCAGGGTTTGTGAGCGGGCCCGTAAGCTTTGGCACAGCATAAAGCCGCCATCGATTTCGTTGCCCAAGCCGATATCAACTATGGCCAGATCCGGCAAACGCTCGCTCAGTGCTAGCTCGGCGCTGGGCCTGTCGGCGAAACCTTGCACTTCATAGCCTTGCCCTTGCAGCATTTCTACATAGTTATCGCGGATCGCGGCTTCGTCTTCAATAATGGCTATTCGTTTCATCTTAGGGCTAACTTACGGCTAACAAGGTGATTTTGTTAACACTATACCCTGATTTGCTAGCCTTGGGATGAACGAAGCAGCAATTGCCATAATTGATCATAATTCCCCAAAGTTGCGCCTAAGAATGTGAGCTTGATACTTACAAAAGTTGATTTATTGTTGCGATAAACTGCATGAGTACAAAATGCTACCTTATTGCACACTTTGGTACATTTGCTCTAAGGCCTTATATGGTAAGGCATGTAGAGTAGCGGTTTGGGTGTAACTTACTCTTAGCGCTTTTAGCACCCTGTTTACATATTGTTTTCTTTGTTCGGCGCAACGTACCCTACTGCGCTAGCGCAATATGCGCGAAAAATTTTCATCAAGGAATACAACATGTCCAACAAGAATAGAAATATAAAGGGGTTGGGGCGCAAAAGTACCATTGCGATGCTAACCGCTATGTACGTGGCCGGGGGAGCCGCGTCCGCACAGCCGGGCTTTGAAAAAGCGCCTGCGGGCTCTTTTTACACCCCGGTATTCACAGCTGAAGACCTAGCTAATTACAAAGAATCGAAAGAAGCGCAAACCCTATTTGGTTCTGTGGGTCAGCTTAATAGACATTATCAGGATAATTCACCTAAGAATGTCTTCACACCTAAAGAAGGGGTGACCGGCAAGCGTACCTACATAGTACAGCTCCAAAACGATGCTGTGGTTAACTACCAAGGCGATATACAAGGTCTTGAGGCCACGGCCCTGACAACCACTCGTACCATGGTGGGTCGCTCAACGTTGAACGTGCGTTCACCTGAGGTGAAAAGCTACCGTCGTTATTTGCAAGACCAGCAAAACAAGGTGCTTAGCCGCGCCCAAGCGCATGGCGCCAATATCGAAATGAAGCAGCAATTGACGCTGGCTAACAACGCCATGATAGTCAATATGACGCAAGAAGATGCCATGGTTCTGGCCAAGCAAAGCGGCGTCAAGCGTATTACCGAAAACCGTATTTTCGAGCTGCGTACCGATCGTGGCCCAGAATTTATCGGTGCCGATAAACTCTGGCAGGGACAGGTTCCGGCCTCATCACTCAGCGTTAAGGGTGAAGGCATGGTTGTGGGTATTATTGATACCGGCATCAATACCGATCACATCGCCTTCGCTAGTGACGAAGAATATGCTAAGACCAACCCATTTGGTGCCGGTAACTTCATCGGTGACTGTGTTGAATCACCAGAGTTGTGTAACGATAAGCTGATCGGTGTGCGCTCTTACCCTGAGGTCACAGTAGCCAACAGCGATTATATTTTTGGTTCTAAAAATCGTCGTCCAGAAAACGGCGAAGACTACAATGGCCACGGCTCTCACACCGCCAGCACCACAGCGGGTAATGAGCTAGTGGATACGCCATTGCAAACCGTAGACGGTTCAGTGACCAGCGATGGTATCGACCTGCCTTTTACGTTTGAAAAGACCAGCGGTGTTGCGCCTCGTGCCCATATCATCTCTTATCAGGTATGTTGGCCGGGTGGTTCTGGTGACCCCTATGCCGGCTGTCCAGAATCCGCGATTCTATCTGCCTTTGAAGATGCCATTGCCGATGGTGTCGACACCATTAACTTCTCAATCGGTGGCGGTGAGTCCTTCCCTTGGGAAGATCCCATGGAATTGGCCTTCTTAAGCGCGCGTAAGGCGGGTATCTCGGTTGCCGCAGCTGCAGGTAACTCGGGCCCTTATTACATGTCTGCGGATCATACCTCTCCTTGGGTAACCACAGTAGGTGCCTCAACTCATGACCGTGTTATGTCATTGGGTGACAAGGTTATCAACAACTTTCAGGGGGTTCGCGCTCCTTTTAGCGGCGAGTATGCGGGTAAGAGCTACTCAGGCAGTATCACAGGTGCTGTGGTATTAGCGGAAAACTTTGCAGATCCAAACCCGGACGATGCCTATACAGCGGCCAGCTGTAACGTACCTTTCCCTGCGGGAACCTTTACCTCAGATCAAATCGTTGTCTGTGAGCGCGGTGACATTGCCCGTGTAGCGAAAGCCGAAAACGTGGCGGCCGGTGGCGCCGGTGGTTTTATCCTGCAAAATACCAGCTCAAATGAAAATCTTGTTGCCGATAATTATGTAATTCCGGGTATTCACCTGTCTTCTCAAGCCCGCTATACAATCCGAAACTGGGTTAACGCCAACCCGGTTGGTGAAGCGATCGCCACCATAGGTGAGCCGGTGAATACCTACGAGTTTGACCCTGAGAAGGGCAATGAACTGGCTATCTTTAGTTCTATGGGTCCAAGTCGTTATATCAATAACCTGGTACCGGATGTAACCGCCCCGGGCGTTGATATTTACGCGGCCAATGCCGATGACCAGCCATTTACCGCTAACCCGACCGCTTCGGATTGGACCTTTATGAGCGGTACCTCAATGGCGACTCCGCATGTAACCGGCGCCATGACCTTGTTGATGCAGATGCACCCAACATGGACACCGGCAGAGATCCAGTCGGCCTTGATGATGACGGCCAATAAGGTGAAAATCTTTAATGGTTACGCAATTATCGACCCTTACTACAACTTTATGGCCGGTGGCGGCGCGATTGATGTAGCGCAGGCAGCCAATGCCGGTCTGGTGATGGATGAGACCATTGAAAACTACCAAGATGCGAACCCGCGCAATGGCGGTTTGGTTGAATGGTTAAACCTGCCTTCTTTGGTTAATCAAGACTGTGAACTTGAATGTTCATGGATGCGTACCGTTAAAGCCACCAAAGATGGCTCATGGCAGGCCAGCGGCTTTGGCTGGGGCGTGCAAGGTGAAGACCAAAGCGCAGGCGTTGAAGTGGAAGTATCACCAAGCAGCTTCACATTGAAAGCCGGTGAAACTCAAGATGTCATGGTAACCATGAAGTTGCCAAACATCATTGAGCACAAGGTAGAGCCAGATGAGCCGGATGCGCCATGGGAAAATGTCCTAAATAAAGACATCTGGTTTAACGGCAAGGTAGTGTTTAACAATGTGGATGGCCAGTCGCCGGATGCACACTTTACCCTGGTAGCGAAAAATACCCTGGATGAGTTACCGCTGGCCGTGGATATCGATATGGCCCGCAATAAGGCTTCTGAGTCTATTGTTGTTAACACCGACAGCTACAGTCAGCTGACGCCTACCTATTATGGTTTGGTGAAGCCAACCACGATAGAGGCGGACGTAATAGGTGTAGGCCCTTATGTTACTAAGGATCGTGTTGAACGTGGCTGGGACATTCAGTCCATTACCGTTCCTGAAGGCACTAAGCGTCTAATGGTGAAGGTTGCCTCTACGGAGCAAACTTCTAACTTAGCTGATGTTGTTGAGCCGCGCTGGCAAATCAAGAAAGCCCACTTGCTCCTTGGTTTCGACGCCAACAACAGTGGTTCTTTCATGGTCAGCGATGATGAGATTGCAGAAGATCCGCAAGCACTGATCAAGGCACTTAATGCGGAAATGATCTGTTATTCATCAAGCAGTGTTGAAGACAACTACTGTAACATTATTGACCCTGAGCCAGGTCAGTACTGGTTTGCTACCGCTGCTTTAGCCGCGCCGCGTGATTATGAATATCGCACCAAAACGCACTATGCGGTAATCGGCAATGAATACAATGGTGGCTTTGATGTGTCTGCGCCAGAGCAGCACACAGGCAATGGTAACTATGAAATCGCCATTAACTGGGATCTGCCTGAGTCACAAATGGGTGATGTTTACTACGGTGGTTTTGCCCTGGGCAACGCACCGGGTGCCGAAGGCACGCTTGGCTTTACCTCTTTGAACTTTAACCACGACAGCGAAGCACTGACCCTAAATGTGAGCCAAGATGCCGCTCGCGCTATGGATGTGCTTGATGTAAACGTGAAACTGAAGGCGAACTACGAGTCGCAAGAGCGTGACTACAACTTTGAGTTGACTCTTCCTGAGGGTATGCAGCTTTGGTCTGAAACCATGACCTCGAACAACGAGCAAGTTGCCGAGATGATCAAGGTTGAAGGCAACAAGCTGACCATTGCAGGCACACAGCAGGCAACCCGCAATGTTAAGCGTGACTACATAGTGACCAATAACATTACCGATGCCAGCTGTAAAACGCCGATGATCGACGAGTTCTCCACCGGTGGTTACATCGACCTTCAGGGTGAGTTCCGTCTACAGCCAACCACACCTTGGTATGAAGGTGGCCACAGAGTGTACTTTGATGTACCAATTGACTGGTTATTCTATAAAGAAGGCGCCAAGTTCGAAGTTTACAACCAACCAAACAACAACGAAGTGCGTTTACACCCAACTGGTGCTATGCAGTTTACTCCACAATGGTGGATGATGGATGCGCACCGTGGTCCAGGTTTCTTGACGGAAGCATTAGCGCCATTCTGGCGTGGTTCGTTCGAAATCGCTAACAAGCGTGACCCTTACGACCCTACCGGTCTAACCATAGCATCACAGTATGCCGAAGAGCGTCCTGACCTAGGTGACCTGTTGTTTATGGAGTTCGATAATGTAACCGACAAGAACACAGGTGACACCTATGACTACGAGGTGATCCTGCGCAGCGGTATCGATGACCACAAGGATAAGTTTGAAGTTATCTATGCCTATGACAACCTGGGCGCCAATGTTGATGAGGGTGTGATCATGATCGAAGGCGGCGACAGTGTTTACTCGTCTACTGCCGGCTTTAAAGATGGTTCACTGTACAATGTTATTGGTTACAACGACCTAGGTAAGGTGCTTAAAGACGACCTAGTGATCTGTTTCGACTATGTGGGTCCTGAGCAAAGTGAAGTTGAATTCTCTTTCAAAGCGACCGTTAATCCAGAGTCGGCGGGAACCGATAAAGAGATCACCTTAGCCTATGAGCTTGGTAGCGAAGCGAAAACCTTAACTCATACCATTGCGGTCAAAGGCAACCTGAAAATGTCGGCCCTTGAGAATATGGCTGTAGAAGAAAACGGCCGTATCGATGGTATCGAAGTAGTGGTACTTGATGCTGACCAATCACCAAATGAACTTCTGGTGAGCGGCGATAACATCAGCGCTGAAATCAATGGCATGTCGTTCAACCTTGTCCCGAACGCGAACTTCCACGGTGATACAGAAGTAACGGTAACCGTACGTGATAAGGCCAACACCAGCGACAGCGTTTCGCAGACATTTCTGCTGAGCGTTGCATCTGATGGCATCGAATATGGTTGTACTGATGCGACAGCAAGCAACTACGATGGTAGCGCAGATACCGATGACGGCAGCTGTGAGTACCCTGTAACTGTGACTCCAGAGCCTGAAGTTAAGAAATCTTCTGGCGGTAGCACCAGCATCTTTATGCTGATGTCACTGCTGGCCCTGTTCGGCGTACGTCGAGTTCGCGGCTAAACAAGGTTTCTCTGCCAATTAGCTGCCTGAGCGCAGCAAGGAAAAAAGCCCCTAGTTAGGGGCTTTTTTATTGCCTGGAATGAGTGAACCTAGCTCATGCGATAACTTGCGAACAGTGGGGGAGGATAAAAGTCACGGCGAAATTTTGGCAACGCTCGGGTTCAGGTTACAATAGCGGCATTCTTTATTACTAGTGACATGCCCATGAAACTGACCGTTGAAATCAGTAAGTACCCGCTTCATCAAGACTATATCCCCTTTATTAAAGACTTTATTGACCGTCTTAATGAACACAAAGAGCTTAAGGTGATCACCAATACGCTCTCGACTCAGGTGTTTGGCGACTATGATACCGTGATGGCGGTGTTAAGCGCTGAGATCAAGCGCTCCTATGAGCAATTTGGTAAGGCCATATTTGTTTGTAAGTTTTTGCATGGCGATCTGTCGCCTCAAGACTAACTCTTAGGAACGCCTTTAGGAACACCTTATGGATGCCTTAAATAGTACCTTATCTGGCTTTGCCGCCATGTCCGGCTGGGAATATGCCGCGGTTGCGCTTTCCGTGGCCTATTTATTGTTGGCCATGCGCGAAAGCCTGTGGTGCTGGCCGGCGGCCTTTTTCAGTACCCTGATCTACACCCTGATGTATTGGCAGGGCGCCTTGTTGATGGAATCCCTGCTGCATTTTTATTATATGGGTATGGCTATTTATGGCTGGTGGGCATGGCGCTATGGCAAGGAGCGCAGCGAGAGTCAGGGCATTGTCAGTTATCGCCTGAGCACCCATGCCTGGCTGATTATTGCGACCACGCTTATCGCCGTATGCATAGGCTATGTAATGGATAATTACACGCGTGCCGATTATGCCTATCTCGACAGTTTAACCACCTGTTTTGCGGTGTTAACCACTTACTTTGTGGCAAAAAAAGTGTTGGAAAACTGGCTTTATTGGGTGGTGATCGATGCCGCTTCCATCTACTTGTATTTGGCCAAGGGCTATTATCCGACCGTGGTTTTATTTGTGTTTTATACCTTTATGGCGATTGCCGGCTACCTGCGTTGGCGCCAGCAATATCAGCAGAAGGAACAAGGAGTGCCGGCCTATGCCTGAGTCGGTGGGTCGTATCCATGCCTTGGTCACGGCATTTCAAGCCGATGCGGTGATTGAGCAAATTACCTTTTTGCCGCAAGGGGTGAGCAACGAGAATTACCGGGTTGATACCGAGCAGGGCACCTGGCTGGTAAAGCTCTATGGCAGGCAGGTACCCGATGCCGCCATCGACGCCCAGCGTACCCTGGCGCAGCTGGGTGTGTGTCCGGCGCCTGTTTATGTGGACAAGGGTCATCGCTGTGCCATTTTCGCTTATGCGCCAGGGCAGATGCCGAGTGATTTCGATGGTGAGCAAGCCCTGTTGCGCTTGACCCAGATTCACGCTTTGCCAAGCAGTGGCGCAGCACTGGATTTGCATGATGAGCTGGCCGGTTATGCCAGTGAACCTTATTATCACCCTTATGCTCAGGCGTTGCAGGAGGTGGTAGCCTTGACACAGGCTATAAGTGAGGATTACTGCTTCTGTCATAACGACCTGATCAAAGAGAACATTATCAGCCACCGTGGACAATGGCGGTGCATAGATTTTGAATATGCCCAGCATGGTGACCGCTACTTCGATTTGGCCATGTTAACCCTGAGCTTTAAGCTCTCAGTGGAGCAGCAAGAGTGGCTGTTCAGCCAGTACTTTAGCGCCCTTGAGTTGCAAGGAAACTGGCAAAAGTTTAAGGCTATGCAAAAGCTGGTGGCGGCCTTAAATTATTTTTGGTACGCACGCCATCAGGTGCAGCACCGGATTGACGACGCTAAGTTGAGCCTAGATACGCTACTGGCTTAAAGCGTATCTACTAAGGCTTCATATTGTGTTTGATAGTGACGCCAAAAATCAATGGAAGCCTTGTTCAGTGGGCGGCGAATTTGCAATTTACTGGCGGTGGCACAGGCATCAGGCCTGGTATAAAACTCTAAGCAGTCATCCTGCCAGGGCAAGTGGCAAAAGTCATATAAGTGGCGCAGCGCCCGCTCACCTTCGCTTACCAAGTCTTCATAGCTCTGTAAAATCACATTATTCGGATACTTAGCGGCAAAGTGCCGCGCTAAGCGCTCATAATCGTCATAGAATGTGGCGATGTGGGTAAGCTTAAAGGAATAATGGTGAAACGGGCTATGCACTTGATAGGCCTGGCGAAAGTTGGCGATGCAAGTGTCTTCTTTGGCGCGCAGCATAAGCACTATCTTCACCTTTGGCAGGGCGTGGACGATAAAGTCGATATAGTAAAAGTTAAACGGCAGTTTATCGCAGCCCCGCTCTGTGTCCCCCTTTAAGTCCGTATAACGGCTCAAATAATCCTGTGCCAAGGCGGCCATATCCCCTTTGCTCGCTTGGCTTATGACCTCGGGAGTCACAATGGCGGTACTACTTTGCCCGCTTATGCGTTTTACCGCCTGAGGTAAATCCTGCAACTCACCTAAGGGCGCCAAGTGTGGACTTTGGCACAGTAACTGAGCTACTAAGGTGGTGCCTGAGCGCGGCATGCCGGCTACAAATACTGCTTCAGCATCATTATCCCGTTGCGAGATAAGCTGAGGTGGTGTCGAGATCAACTGCTGGCAAAAGGCGCTGTGCTTAGCGGCATCAAAATGAATATTCCTAGCCACCGCCTCCTTGCTGTTTGAAAAGGCGATAAAGGCCTCGTCATATTCCCCAAGTTGTTCATGCTCTAGGGCTTTGGCATGGAACAGATGTTGACGGGCTATGGCATTTTGCTCTTGTGCCAGCAGGGCGGTGAGCTGTTTTATATGCGCCTGCGCTTCGGCCGTGCTGCTTTGCTCGGCCAGGGCATAATGAGCGCGATAGTGATTGGGGGCGATCTGCAGCGCTCTTTGCAAGAGTTCCTTGGCTTGGTTGTTAGCGGCCATAATATTGTGGCTAATGGCGGCGTTAACCAGGATATCTGCGTTATCCGGTGCCCGGGCCGCAGCGCGCAGATGGTAGATATGGGCGCTGTGATAATCGCCGAGACGAGAATAGAGGTTAGCCAGGGTATCCAGTTGCCCGGCATCGGTGAGTGACGCTTTGTCCAGGGCTTGCAGAGTTTGCAAGCATTCACCGCTGCGCCCAAGCAGGTGTAAAAACTTGCCTCGGCTAAGCACATATTCCGGTTGTTTTGATAACTCCAGCGCCCTATCCAGGAGTTTAACCGCCTTGGTCAGGTCACCAGCTTGGGCGTTTACCTCGGCCATCAGCGACCAGGCAAGGTGATCCTTTGGATTGTGCTGCAAGCGTTTTACCAGTTCACCATGGGCTTGAGGCAAGGCTTGCTGGCGCAGCAGTTGTTGAATATGTTGGCGCAAAGTGGAATGGGTCATATAAATAAAAAAAAGGGGCAACCTTGGTTGCCCCTTAGTGTATTACAGCTCGAAGTTATAGGTAAACTTCATGCCTATGGTGCGTGGCGTGGTGATGTAGTGACCATACACCCGCTGCAACTCTGGCAAGGCGTGGTTTTGGTCTTCATAACGTGCCATGCCCGCCCAGGATTTATCACGACGAGTCGAGGTAAAGGCATACTTGTCGAACAGGTTGTCCACATACAGGGTAGCCGACCACATATCTCCGGAGATTTTCGCGGATAGGTTGCTAAGAGCATAGCCCGGCAGCACTTCGCCATCGGCCTTAAGGCCCACCTTGGTATAGACATCGCTTTGTGCGGTCAGGCCATAGTTGATGTTTAACAACTTGTCGCCAAATACTTCATTTTCATAGCTGACCCCTAAAGATGCTTGATGCTCAGGCGAGCCCGGCAGGCGGTCGCCATCGGCGCCGTCGTAATAAGCCTGGTCTGGCTCATATACATCAAACAACATGGGCGCATCTTCAGTCAGCTCGGCCTTGGCATAGGCGTAGGTCGCATAGAGGGTCCAGTTATCGCCCAAAATAGCGCGGGTAGATAACTCAACACCCTGAGAGCGTGCCGAGCCGGCGTTGGTGGTGATAATCTCCTGGCCATTGACCGTGGTCGACTGAATTTGCGCATCGTCCCAGTCAACGCTAAACAGCGCCGCATTGAAGTGCAGCTTATTACGTAGCCAGGTTGATTTAATGCCCAGCTCATAGTTGGTGGTGGTGTCTGGCTTGTAGGCCATTTCGTTGGGCAGGGCACAGACGATTTGCTGTTCCGGTAGCTGCTCAGGGCACGACTCCAGGCCATTACTGCCACCGATGCGGAAGCCTTCACTAATGGTGAAGTAGGTGACCAAGCCGTTGTCGAAGGTGTAGTTGGCGTTGAACTTAAACAGGCTGCCGTCATCTTCGGCGCTGCTTGGCTCTAGCTCAACATCCGCTCGTGAGGCATAGAAAACATCATCCCAGGCGTCATACAGGGGCGTTGCCGAACCTGATTTAGAGTCGATTTCATACTCGTAAAAACGTGCGCCTAAGGTGATGTTGAACTGATCGTTAAAGGCATAACCTACTTCGCCAAACAGGGCTTTTTCCGTGGTATCTGACTCAAAAATAGCTATGTATTCCAGGTCCGGTTCGATATTGGGAATATCGCTGCCATAGTCGAAGTTATCGAAGCCAGGAGCATATTCTCTGTCGTCCGACTTGCTTTCAAACTTGTTGTAGTAAGCGCCAACAATCCAGTTCCACGGGCCGTCGTGGCTGGATACCAGGCGCAGCTCCTGGGTAAAGCTGTCTTGCTCACTGGTGTCCTTGGTGTAATCGACAAAGGCAGGGAAGTTGGCGTAGCCGGTCCAGATATCGTAAAGCAGATCGGTCTGATCGCGCTGACCTTCTTGCTCATAGCTAGACCAGCCTGAGGCCGAAACCAGCTCGGCAAAGCCCAAATCGGCTTTGAGCTCCAGACTAAGCAATTCATCTTCTTGCTCATTGGGCTCTTCAACACGATAGGCAGAGTCGTATTTGCCGACTAGATCGTGAATGGGGTTATCCGGGCTGATGCTGCCGTACTGGGTGATCGAGTTGCCGCCGTGTTCCTGCTTTTGATAGAAGTAGTTCAGGGTGCCCTCGAAGACTTCATTTGGAGCCCAACGTAAGGACAGGCGCGCCGTGGTGATGTCTTCATCATTGGCATCTTCAACCTGCTTAAGGTTGGCCTTAACCACGTCGGCATTGTTCCAATCTGGGTCGGGCAGAGACACGCCAGGCTCGCGCACTACGAAGTTGTAATCCATATAACCCGGGTTGTGGTAATAATTCACGCTGGCGCGCAGAGCCAGTTCATCCTCTATGAGAGGGGTGTTAAATACAAAACCCGCTTCGCCGCCGGTGCCATCGCTTTGTGACAGGGTAAACAGGTCGCCGCTAATTTGCCCTTCGGTGATATCCAGCACTGGTGCCTTAAGCATATAACGAATGGCGCCGCCCAAAGTTCCGGCACCGTAAAGTGTGCCTTGTGGGCCGATCAGGACTTCGACGCGCTCCACATCGGTAAGGCGTAAATTGATATTAAGGGGGATTTCACCCAAATAGGTGGCCACTGTGCCGCTGTCGGAGGCACGCTCCGACGAGTTGGTGTTTAAGCCGCGCACTATGATTGGCGAGCCTTCACGTCCGCCCTGATCGGTAATGGTCAGGCCTGGTACCCAGCGCGCCACGTCTTCGAGCTGGGCTATATTCTGATCTTTCATCACATCGGCATCCATGGCGGTGATGTTAAGCGGCGCTTCTTGCGCCGAACCGCTGCGACGAGTCGCGGTAATTTGAATGACTTCCAATGCCTTTTCTTGTTTGATTTCGCTGTTGGCTTGCTCGGCGTTGGCGTGGCCACATAAGCAGCCGGCAATGGCCGTAGCCAGTAGTGTTGGCTTAAATTTACCCATGTTGTATTACCCTGTGATCTTGATATAGCAATGTAATTTGCCATTAATAAAAAGCACGTTAACAATAATTAAACAACCCTCTAAAATAGGGACGAAAATTAATATTCAGCTATCGTGCCTTTTTATTCTTTATTTGCCGAGTTTTGTGCATTTTTGTGCAAAAATAATCGCTATTTTTTTGCGTGATATTGCTATAAAAGCAGGGCTTGCATGTTAAAAGGGGATCTTGCCATCTGACATGTAAGCGGGCTTTTTAACTCGTAAATAAAGATAATTTGAATTTTAATGCAATTATATAGAATTAAAATTCAAATTATAGATTTTTATAGTCAATATATTGTGGTTATTTTGTTGTTTTTTTGTAGCTTGCCAGGCTAGGAGCATAAAAATGCTTAAAACCAGCCTGTTCTGCATAATTAACTTGTTGTTTTATTGGCAATAGTGACTATTGCACGCGCTTTTTGGCAGTGGGTTTTTAGCAAAAAGGCGGCGGGGTGAAGTCAAGCTGGGCAATCCAGCTATTTGAGTCTGAAGCCTGCGCCTATGGACCAGGCGGGTGTAACTTTGCTACTGAATAAATTATCGCCATCCGATTCGCGAGGGCTGGTATTTCCCAAGGGATGCCATTACTATAGGCGCAGTTGGCGCAATCCCCTGTGCTGACTAATGCCAATTCTGTTAAGTATGTAAGCAGATATTTAGCCCGCTAGAATGATTAGCTATTTAAGTGAATTGGTAAAGCTCTCGTGGTGAAATGGATATCACGTGGCCCTCCGGAGGCCAAGTTGCAGGTTCGATCCCTGCCGAGAGCGCCATTATTACTTGTCTTTATACCTTCTGATTTTTTACCTTGGTTCCTATGTATGTGCTTGCTCGGATATTTGCTTAGCGCTAACTCCTGGTCTTGTGGCTATGACGACGCAAGATATTGAACTGTCAAGCGTATTAAAACTGCCCAAAAAACAAACTCAAACTGTTTTTTCTTGCATGTTTATAGCGCCTTTTTAGCACTTTGTTTACGTCTGAAACAGGGTGTTATTAAGTGCTTGTTTAGGTGAATAAGTTAGCTTATTTTGCTATTTGCTGTTACCGAAACGGATACGTATGATTGCCCCCTTTTTTACTAGCACATTCCAGTATTCGAGGGGTTCTCATGACTTTTACAACCAATAAGCTGGCTTTAAGCCTGGCTATCGCATCGGCATTGGGCAGTGCGCCAAGTCTTGCTGCTACGGCGCCAAACGGCAATGCGGCAGAGCAGGATATGGAAGTGATTGCCGTGACTGGTACTCGCCGCAGCCTACGTAGCCTGGGCGAGAGTACAGTGCCTGTGGATGTGATCACCAGTAATGATATGACCAGCACGGGTCAGTTGGAGATCAGTCAGGTTTTGGCCACTCAGGTGCCGAGTTTTAACTACCCCAGTGCCACCTTATCCGATGGTACAGATCATGCCCGCCCCGCTGTATTACGTGGTTTGGCGCCGGATCATACCCTGGTACTGGTCAATGGTAAGCGTCGTCATGCCGGCGCCTTATTAAGCCTGGGCGGTGTTGTAGGCCGAGGCTCGACCGCGGTGGATTTGAATATGATCCCAGTTGCCGCCATTAAGCGTGTTGAAGTGTTACGCGACGGCGCCGCCGCTCAATATGGCTCGGATGCCATAGCCGGGGTGATCAACCTGGTGTTGAAGGACGCCGATGAAGGCGGCAGCATCAGCGCTACCTACGGTGAATATGATACGCAAATGGCTGGTGTGCCGCAGCTTGAAAGTGCCTACGCCGATAATAATGGCAACCTGGCCTTTGCAACCGGCGACGACCGCCGCATTAACGATGGCACCAATCGCACCTTTAGTGCCAACACCGGCTTGGCCTTAGGGGATGATGGCTTTGTGAATATCGCCTTAGAGTACCGCGACCATGAGCCGACACTGCGCTCTGGTTTCGATCCCCGCGAGCAGTATGCCCGTCTTGAGGATGGCAGTCTGGACCCGCGTGAATTTACCATAGACAGATATAACCACCGCTTCGGCAAGGCAGCGCTTGAAGATGTCGCCTTGTTTATCAATAGCGGCTATGAGTTAGACCAGGGCTACAGCTTATATGCCTTTGGCAGCTACTCGGAGCGTGAGGGTAACTCGGGCGGATTTTATCGCCGCGCCAAGGATAACCGCAATGTGACTGAGCTTTACCCCGATGGTTTCTTGCCACAAATCGATACCCAAGTGAAAGACTATGCCCTGGCCCTTGGGTTGGAAGGGGAAAGCGGCGACTGGAGCTGGGATATCAGCAGCAACTATGGTCGCAACGACTTTGCCTTCGGCGTCAGCAATAGCTTGAATACCTCGCTGGGTATTAATAGCCCGCGTGAGTTCGATAACGGCGCCCTGGTGTATGACCAATGGTTGGTTAACGCCGATGCCAGCACCGTGCTTGATTTGGGTCTAAATGATGATGTGTTTTTCACTATCGGTGCCGAGTACCGTCGTGAAGGCTATAAAATCGAGCAAGGCGAAGAGGCCTCTTACATTACCGCTGTTGACAGCAATGGTGCTCCATTGGGAGCCGGTGGTGCTCAGGTTCTGCCTGGTTTTAGCCCTGCCAGCGTGACCGATGAAAGCCGCTACAATATGGCCTTGTTTGCGGAATTCGATACCTATCTAAGCGATGATTGGAATATGGTTTTGGCCGGTCGTTTGGAAGATTACAGCGACTTTGGCAGCACCTTTACCGCGAAACTGGCAAGCCGTTATAGCGTTAGCGACAACCTGAGCCTGCGCGGTGCCATCAGCAGCGGTTTCCGTGCACCGTCTTTGGCACAAAGCTCATATCGCCAGATCTCTACCGTGCTGGAGAATAACAAGCCGTTTGAAATAGGTTTGTTCCCAGCAGATACCGTCGCGGCACAAGCTCTGGGCGCCGAGCCTTTGGAAGCTGAAGAGTCGGTCAATATCACCGCCGGTTTTATCTATAACCGTGGTGCCTTTAGCCTGACCCTGGATGCCTACCGCATCGATATCGACGATCGCATCGTGCTTTCGGAAAACCTCGAAGGCGACGAAGTGGCTGCTATCCTAGCGGCCGCAGGCGAAGCCAATGTTGAGAGTGTGCGCTATTTCACCAATGCCATAGACTCGCGCACCCAGGGCGTGGATATAGTCGCTACTTATCAGCTTGATTTGGCAAGCTGGGGCGATATGCGTTTAAGCGCGGCGGCCAACTTTAACGACACCGAAGTCACATCCGTTAAAGACAATCCGCAAGAGCTGGACTCACTGGGCGAGAGCTATCAGCTGTTTGCCCGCCGTGAAATCGGCCGCTTTGAGGAGGGCACCCCGGACAGCAAATTAAACCTGGCGGCGATTTGGAACCTGGGCCAGTGGCAAACCACTTTACGCCTCACTCGCTACGGTGAGGTGGCGGATATTTCCTCACAGCCGGAGCGCGACGAATATCTGGATGCTAAATGGCTGACCGACCTGGAAGTAGCTTATCACCCTGATGCCAGTTGGAAGCTGGCTTTAGGCGCCAATAACCTGTTCGACCAATATCCGCAGGCCACGGTGGATAATGTCGGCCAGTCTGATTTTAATCAGATCTTCCCGTATACGCCTTTTGCCCCGTACAGCCTGGATGGGCGCTTTATCTACGGTAATATCACCTACCGTTTTTAATAAACGAACAGCAATAGTCTGGGGCTCAATGAGCCCCTTTTTCTTGTCGCCGCCAAGGTCGGGCTGTCAAAAGCAGGGGGAGTAGGCTATATAGAGATGAGTTATTTGATTAATGGGAGGGGAAGGCTATGAGCTATACGCCTATTTCCTGCGAGCAGCATGACCTGATCGAGATTTTTTGCATGCGTCATAATAAGGTGGCGGTAACTTTGCACAGCGGTGAGCAGTTTTGTGCTCAGGCCGAAGACGTAGGAATCATAAGCGGCCAGGGCGAGTGGCTGCACTTTAGCAACCACGAAAGTGTGCGTCTTGATCAGATCAAAGCCATTTCTTTAGCTTAAAATAAACGGCAATCAAGGCGGTTAGGGCGACTAGGGCAATGACGAAAATGGCAAAAGCCGCATCGGACTCTGTGCCCGGTATGCCGCCGATATTGACCCCCAGCAGGCCGGTCAAAAAGCCCAAGGGCAAGAACAGCGCCGCCACCACTGACATCACATACATGCGCTTATTTAACTGATCGGAAACCAAACTGGAAACCTCTTGTTGAATAATTTGTGCGCGCTCAATATTCATATCCAGCTCTTCTAAATAGCGCACCAGATGGTTAATGGTTTCGCTGAGGCGCGAGCAATCCTCGTCTTGGAGCCAGCTTGGCTGCTGCGTTAGCAGGGCGCGCAGGGCGTCTTTTTGCGGGCGGATATAGCGCTTTAAGCCTATGGTCTGTCTGCGCACCTGGGAGAGTGCATTATGATCATGGGGCTTGTTGCTGCCATCTACCTGCTCCTCAAACTGGTCGAGCTTGTCTTCAAGTTCGTCGATAACGTCCTGCATCCGTGAAGTCAGGTTTTCGCTCAGTTGGCAAATAAGCGAAGAGGCGTCCTTGGGTCCCTGGCCGGCACGCAACGAATCCGCCAGGGCGCTGACCGAAAGCAGGCGACGGTGGCGGGTGGAGACAATCACCTGCTCGCTGACATAAAGGCGAATAGACACCATATCGTCCGGAGTTTGTGCCGGGTTCAGGTTAACGCCGCGCAAAAACATCAGGGTACCCTGGTCGTCGGCTACCATGCGCGGGCGGGTTTCATCGGCCAGTAATGATTGATAGGCAAAATCACTTAAATTAATGCAGTTAAGGTAGTCTTTGGCTTCATCAAAGCAATAGTCAAGATGCAGCCACAGTAATCCGTCGCTACGTTGCCAAGCGCTGACTTGGTCTATATTGGTCAGTTCTTTGCTAACGCCGCCTTGGCCGTCAAGTACTAAGGCATGGATTAATGCACTCATGGGGAAATTCGCTTTTTGTTGTTGCTATTTTCTTCTATCCTTGACTACAAGTTTATATAGGTCAATCAATTATATTAATCGACGCGAGTAAATAATTTCACTGTCAATTGAAGTGAATTACCGTATAAAGCGGATCTTTAACAACTTGCTCCTAGTCGGAGCACTGAACCGGTAGCCATTATGGAAAACAGAATATTAGTAGGTTGGCGCGAGTGGGTTGCGTTGCCCGAGTTAGGGATCGAACAGATCAAAGCTAAAGTAGATACCGGTGCTCGCACCTCTTGTATTCACGCATTTAAGGTTGAACCTTATATGCAGGATGGCGAAAAGTGGGTGCGTTTTTGGGTGCATCCCAATCAAGAGGATGTCGAAACCGAAATTCAGTGCCAAGCTAAAGTAAAGGATGAGCGTACCGTCACCGATTCTGGCGGCCATAGCGAAATGCGTTATGTGATTGAAACTTTATTGAGTATTGATGGCCAACAATGGCCTATGGAAGCAACACTGACCAACCGCGACACCATGAAGTTTCGTATGTTGCTAGGGCGCACCGCCATGGTGGGCCGCATTGTGGTTGACCCAGAGCTCTCACACCAAACAAAGTTATAAGGATAACTATGAAAATTGGTATTTTATCGCGCAACAAAAACCTCTACTCCACTCGCCGCCTTATTGAAGCGGCTGAAAAGCGTGGTCATGAGGTGCAAGTGTTGGATGCGCTGCGTTGTTATATGAACATCAATTCACAGGAGCCGGAAATTCACTTCAAGGGTGAAAAACTTGAAGGTTTTAACGCCATTATTCCGCGTATCGGCGCCTCGGTAACCTTTTATGGTTGCTCGGTATTACGCCAGTTTGAAATGATGGGCGTGTATCCGGTTAATGAATCGGTCGCCATTTCTCGCTCGCGCGATAAGCTGCGCTCTTTGCAATTATTGTCGCGCAAAGGGATCGGTATGCCGGTAACCGGGTTTGCATCAAAACCCGATGACGTAAAAGACTTATTGGAAATGGTTGGCGGCGCACCCGTGGTGATCAAGCTGCTTGAAGGCACCCAGGGTATTGGCGTGGTACTTGCGGAAACGCGCAAGGCGGCGGAAAGCGTAATTGAGGCCTTTATGGGTCTTAAAGCCAACATCATGGTACAGGAATACATTAAAGAAGCCGGCGGCGCAGATATTCGTTGTTTCGTTATTGGCGATCGCGTTATTGCGGCGATGAAGCGTCAGGCCCAAGAGGGTGAATTCCGCTCTAACCTGCACCGCGGCGGCAGTGCCAGCCTGGTTCGCATTACTCCGGAAGAGCGTAAAACCGCGGTGGCGGCGGCCAAGGCCATGGGCTTGAATGTGGCCGGTGTTGACCTGCTACGCTCGGAGCGCGGCCCCTTGGTGATGGAAGTAAACTCTTCACCTGGCTTAGAAGGTATTGAAGTGGCGACAGGTAAAGACATTGCCAGCATGATCATTCAATTTATTGAAAAGAACGCGAAAGCAAAGAGGACTAGAACCCGTGGCAAGGGCTAAGAAAAATCCGCCATTTACTTTATTAGGGGAGCAGGTTGCTCCCGGAGAGCGCCGCGTCTTTGAACTCGAAGCGGCCAAGTTGTACACCCACTCACCCCTGACCATTAATTTAGAAGTGGTCAACGGCGTTGAGCCTGGGCCGACCTTGTTAATTTGTGCCGCCATTCATGGCGATGAGCTTAACGGGGTGGAAATAGTGCGGCAAACCCTGGCCAAGGTGGATGTCGCCAAGCTGCGTGGCACCTTGATTGCCGTGCCCGTAGTTAATGTGTTCGGCTTTATTCACAAGTCGCGATATTTACCGGATCGTCGTGATTTAAACCGCAGTTTCCCCGGCTCGATTCGTGGCTCTGTGGCCGGGCGCATGGCCAACACCTTTTTTAACGAGGTGGCGGTGCACTGCAGTCATATTATTGATTTGCACACAGGTGCTCTGCACCGCACTAATTTACCGCAAATTCGTGCCGACTTGAGCAATGATGAAACCGCTAAAATAGCCAATGCTTTTGGTACTCCGGCGGTGATCAATGCCTCCTTGCGCAACGGTTCACTGCGCTCCGAAGCGGCGGCCCGTGGTATTCCAGTGATCACCTATGAAGCCGGTGAGGCGCTGCGCTTTGACCCTATTGCTATTGCCGCTGGCGTGCAAGGGGTGGAAAACGTCATGCGTAAGCTGCGTATGATGCGCGGCAAGCGGGTACGTAAACAGGCAGAGCCGGTGATTGCCTCGGCCACCAGTTGGATCCGTGCCGAAACCGACGGCATTATTCGTGCTCAGGTATCGCTCGGTGAGCGGGTGCGTCAGGGTCAGGTTTTGGCCTATATCAACAGCCCGCTTGGTGATACCGAGTGCGCCGTGGTTGCACCGCGCAGTGGGATTGTGATTGGTCAGCAAACCTTGCCGCTGGTCAATGAGGGCGATGCGGTATTCCATCTGGCTTATTTTGCCCATGCTAACGCCATTGTTGAGCAGCAATTGGAAACGTTTATCGATGAGATCAGCGATATGGAAGATGAGCTGAAAACAGCCGAGCTCAATAACTGATAAAAATAAGCGCCTTTAGGCGCTTATTTTTTATTTTTTCGGGCCAAGTATTTTGCGTATCGGCTTGGCTTTGAGTGGAGCCTTGTTGAGCACCATCACCGGACGGGTAACAAAGAGGTTGTTGGGGTAGAGCACCCTATGACCATCGACATGCTCAAGCACCACATTCATCAGCCCCATTTCAACAATACGCCCCTCGACAAAATTGGCGCCATCGATCACCTTGACCCAGTAGCCGATGCGGTAGTCGTTTTGTGCAAACATCAATAAGAATGAGGTCAGGTTGGAAAGCAGTGACCAGCCGGCAAACAGGGCCACGCCAAGCATGGCAAACAGGCTTGAACCCAACACCAGCAGGCCGCGCAGTTCTATGCCCCAAAACACCAGCAGCACACAGCTCAGCACTATGGCCAGTAATACCTTAAGCAGCAATTGCGCCCGTTGTTTGCGGTGTGGGTCGACGCGCCCCTTAATGGCTCTATCGAATATTTTTTGCTGTAAGCGCACCAGCAGAGGGAAGAGCAATAGCACTCCCAAGGTGATAATCCATTTATAGTTTTGGCTGACTAATTCCAGTAGCGACACCGTTTTTTCCTACAAAATAAAGGAAGCATTAAAAGCAGCTATATAGCATGGAATATTGAAGCAACAAAGTGTGTTAGAAGGTTTTTTTCACACTCACCAGCCACTGCAGCGGGTCGACATCGTCGCTGCGGTTGATGGGGCGGGCGACATCCAGATGGATCACCGCGCCGGCATTGGCACGGCTCGGAGCCAGGCGTAAGCCGAAGCCAAAATTATGGCGAAAATGGGCGTTTTCCTGCTTGTCATGAAACCAGGCCTGACCGGCATCGTAAAAGAGGGCGCCACCAACGCTAAATAACTGCCAAAGGTTATATTGCCAGTAATAGCGTTTTTCAACACTAAAAAGGGCGCGCCGGTCACCGAGATCATAATGATGCGGATAGCCACGCAAGCCGGTTTCTCCGCCAAGAGCAAGTTGTTGATCCGCGGTCAGTCCTTCGGCGGCATCCACCTGCGCCTTCACATACCAGGACTGAGCATCGTCACTGTTAAAGAGGTATTCGGCCTGAGCGCCGAAGAAGAGGTTCTCGGCATCAAAATCTCGCTCGCGGATGGTGCCATCAAGGCCGAGCGACCAGCGCCATAAGCTTTGCTGGCTGATATAGTGGCTGCGGCGCACATTGAGTTTAAGTACATAACGACTGGCATCGTCGCTGAAGGTGCTGGGCGAGTAGCCGAATTGGGTATGGATCTGCCAACCCAGATTCAAGTCTTCGGTGCGGCTTATGGTGTCGATATTATGCACCTTAACAAAGTCATCTTCGAACCAGCTAATGTCGATATAGGGGTAAGAAAGTGTGCGCTCCGTGGCGATGGGCACATAGGTTTGGGCAAGCTCGTAAAAGCGCTCTTTATGGTAACGGTAGCCAAAGCGTATGCGCTGAGTCCAGTGCTCTGCCGGGCGTCGCGCGAGGCCAAAAAACACCTCGTTGCTACTGGTTTCCTGAGAAAATTCGCTGATCGTTTCGCCCTTGTCGTAGAGCTTTTCATCGCGTTTATTGCTGCCGTTGGCAAAGCCGTAGCTGTAAGGAGTATCCAATGAATAGAAGGGATAACTCAGGGCCAGCCAATGGCGTTCGCCGTCGCTGTTATCGGCATATTCGAGGCGGCCCTGGTAACGGCTGCCGAAAATATTGGGGTCGGCATAGGTAAATTCGTAGCCGCTGCGTTCATCATCATTGGTGCGCACCAAAGACAGGCGTTTACCCCAGCCTAAAAAGTTGCTGTCGCGAAACCCAAAGGTGGAGCGGTTTTCGCCGCCGCTGCGGCTGAAGCTGATCTCCGGCAGCAGAGTCCAAAGCTCGCGGGTGGTGATCACCACATCCACATATTTTTCACAGCGTTCGGTAGCGCTGATCTGAGCGTCGTATAAATAGCCTTGTTGGCGCAGCAGACGCTCGGATTCACGCAATAGTTCGGGAGTATAGAGGTCGCCTTCACTGAACAGCAGAATGTTTTTCAACACCTGCGGCTCGGTCATAATGTGCATCTTGTTGGCTAGGTGAAACAGCCAATTGTCTTCGCTTGGCAGCTTGGTATCGAAGATATTGTTTTGGATAAAGCGAATGCTGCCGATTTGGCGTTTGCCATCGGCATCGGGTAATGGCTGTTTATCTGCAAGTTGTCGCGATAGCAATTGCTCTGAATCGGGTGCTAAATGTTCACTTTTACACTGTGCCAGAGCCTGTCCTTGCGCCGCCACTAAGATCCCTAAAATCACCGCCAGCCGTTTCATCTAACTCACTATTTTTTTAGCTTCCGTCATTTCAGTCTACTGCACAAAGCGTTAACTTGCGCTCAAATAATCCGTTAAATTTTCCAGAAGTCGCTCGGACTGTGCGCCACTGGCTGCGATCCACAGATTATCGCCATAATACTCAAAGTGCAGCTCAAAAGGGCAATTGCGGTAATGAAAGCGCAGCATATGGCGGTCGGCGCCCTGGGAAAATTCGCCGATGCTAATTTCATCCTGATGCAGAAAAATATGGCCCCAAAAGTCGAACTCATCCGCTTCTGGCATGATATCTGGGTTAATGATGATTACCTGATGATCTCGGTCTAGACTTAGAGTGGTCACTTTTTTACTCTCTATGTATATGAAATATAGTTACTTCATCTTGATTTTATTGCTGGCTTTTGAAGTTAATGCCGAGCCTTTGGCGGCTCGCTGTCAGAGCTGTCACGGTCTTGATGGTATTGCCCGCAGTGCCAACACGCCGCATTTAAAAGGCCAACATGTTGCCTATTTGCGCCAGCAGTTACTCGATTACCGTGCGCGTAAGCGCCGTCATGCCCTGATGTCGGCCATTGCCGCATCCTTAACCGAGCAGCAAATTGATAAACTGGCCAGGTTTTATGGTCAGCCCTATGCTGACGGGGCTCAGCAAGCGGACTATTCCGCCGATAAGTAATTGCGGATCAGTGTCATAAAGGCGCCACCATATTTAGTTAACTTGCTAAAGCCGACTCCGGAAACCTTTAAAAACTCGGTGTCATTGGTGGGCATAGATTGTGCCATCTCCGCCAATGTCTTATCGGTAAAGACCACATAGGGCGGCACATCGTCTTCGTCGGCAAGTTGTTTACGCAAGGCGCGCAATTTGGCGAACAGCTTCTTGTCGTAGTTAAACTGTGCCAGCTTATCCTGAGATACGTGCTGGGCCTGTAGCCGTGGCTCGGCCAGTTGCAGTTGGTACTCGCCCTTGAGTACCGGTCGCGCCGCCTCGGTCAGGCATAATATCGAGCCCTGGCTGATATCCTGATGCAGCAAGCCCTGATGCACCAGTTGGCGCAGGATACTGAGCCAGTATTCGCTGCTGTGATCCTTGCCTATGCCATAGGTGCTCAGGGTATGGTGGTTTAAATCGCGAATACGCTGGGTATTGGCGCCGCGCAGTAATTCAACGATATAACCCAAACCAAATCTCTGACCGGCCCGATAGACACAAGAAAGCGCCTGCTGCGCTACTAAGGTGCCATCAAAACGTTGTGGCGGGTTAAGGCAAATATCGCAGTTGCCACAGGCTTCGCGCTGATATTCACTAAAGTAGTTAAGCAGGATTTGCCGGCGGCAGGTTTGTGCTTGGGCAAAGCTGGCCATGGCATTAAAGCGCTGCTCTTCAACCCGGCGTCTTTGTTCATCTTCGATATCTTCAAAAAAGCGCCTTACCCTGGGCACATCGGCAGGATCGAAATACATAATGGCCTCGGCGGCCAATCCGTCACGCCCGGCACGGCCGGTTTCCTGGTAGTAAGACTCGATATTTTTGGGGATATCGTAATGCACCACAAAGCGCACATTGAGTTTATTGATGCCCATGCCGAAGGCAACCGTGGCGACCACGATTTGAATATCATCCTTGGCAAAGGCGTTATGGACAAAATGGCGGGACTCGTTGCTCATGCCCGCGTGGTAGCCGGCGACGTTCAGTCCGGACTCGCTCAGCTTTTGTGCCAGGTCATCGACTCGTTTGCGGCTGGTGCAATAGATGATGCCGCTCTGTCCGCTTTGGGTGCGCAGATAACGCAGCAACTGGGCAAAGGGCTTAAATTTTTCTTCCAGGGTGTAGCGAATATTGGGCCGGTCGAAACTACCTATATGGATATAGGGGGAGATCAGCCCAAGCTGATTGACTATGTCCACGCGTGTGGCGCTGTCGGCGGTGGCCGTCAGTGCCATCATGGGCACCTGGGCAAAGCGCTGCTTTAACTCGCTTAAACGGAAATAATGGGGGCGGAAATCGTGCCCCCAATGAGAAACGCAGTGAGCCTCATCGACGGCAATTAAACTTAAATGCAAATAACTCAGGCGCTCGAGGAACTCATATTGTAGCGCCTTTTCCGGGGCCACATACAAGAGCTTTAGCTCGCCATCATGGAGCTGCTGATAAACCAGTTGCTGCTCTTCACGACTCAGGGAGTTATTAATAAAGGCGGCCTTAACGCCTTGGGCATTAAGCTGAGTGACCTGATCCTGCATCAGTGAAATCAAGGGGGAAATCACCAGAGTGAGCCCGGGCAATAACATGGCCGGCACTTGATAACAAAGGGATTTGCCACCGCCGGTAGGCATCAAAACGAGCGCGTCCTGGGCCGCCAGCACGGCGTTTATCACCTGCTGTTGACCGTCGCGAAACTGGCTATAACCAAAGACCTGTTGCAGTATTTGCTCTGGTGTTGGCTCGTTGAATAATGCGGATACAGTGCTCATAGCGGGCTATTTTAGAGTCTTTTATTGACCTTGTCTGTAGCCGCAGCATTAAAGGCGAGAACTTTGCTTAAAAACTAATCTCGCGCTAGGATGAACTCATCTTACCAGTTTTATCAAGTTAGAGAATGCCATGGATAAATCCTTTGCCTATGAGCAGTTAGCCCAGCTTTTTGTGCAAATGCCCTTTAGTCAGTTGTTGGGTATAGAGATAACTCATCTCGATGGCGAGTCGGCGCGCATTCATATGCCCTGGCGGGATGATTTAATCGGCAACCCCCAGCAACGAATTTTACACGGTGGGGTGATCTCCTCTTTGTTAGATACGGTAGGGGGAATTTTGGCGGCGGCTTCCGTGGTGGATAAGCTCGATGGAGAGCCGCTGACCAGTTTGAAAAGCAGGTTGGCTACCTTGGGCACCATAGACTTGCGCAGCGACTATTTACGCCCCGGCAAGGGCGAGCGTTTTAGCGCCAGTGCCGTGTTGATCCGCTCCGGTAATAAGGTGTGCGTGTGCCGTATGGAGCTGCATAATGAACTGGGAGTGCAAATAGCTTATGGCACAGGTACTTATTTAGTCGGATAGTGCTGGCTCTGCGCCAAGTGCGCGCGTAAAATACGCTTTTTAGTCAGTATGGTTCCCTTATGTCGTCCCATCCAGAGCAAAAAAAGGGCATGCTCTTTGCCGCATCAGCCTTTGTTATGTGGGGTTTCGCCCCGGTTTACTTTAAGCAACTGCTGCAGGTGCCGGCGCTGGAAATCCTAGTGCACCGCATCATTTGGTCAGTGTTATTTCTGCTGGTGATCGTCGCGCTGGCAAAGCAATGGCATAAGGTGCAGGCCATTATAGCTAAGCCCAAATACCTGAGTATGTTGTTGCTGAGTGCGTCTTTATTGGGTTTCAACTGGTGGCTGTTTATTTGGGCGGTGAATAATGATCATATGCTCGATGCCAGTCTGGGCTACTACATTAATCCTCTACTCAATGTGTTACTTGGGGTGACCTTTTTAGGTGAACGCTTGCGCCGCTGGCAATTAGCCGCCGTGGCCCTGGCGGTCACCGGGGTGCTGATCCAGGTGCTGAGTTTCGGCTCCTTCCCCGTGGTGGCCTTTGCCCTGGCCGGCTCTTTTGCTATTTATGGTTTGATCCGTAAGAAAATGCCGGTGGAGTCCTTACCCGGTTTGTTATTAGAAGCACTGATTTTATTGCCGGCGGCACTGATCTATTGGTATTTAATGACCCCCACCGCAAGCTCGGATCTGACCAGCAACAGCTGGCAGCTTAATCTGCTGTTGATCAGTGCCGGTGTGGTAACCACCTTGCCTTTATTGTGCTTTACCGCCGCCGCTAAGCGCTTGCAATACACCACCATAGGCTTTTTCCAATATATAGGTCCGAGCCTGATGTTTATGCTGGCGGTGTTGTTTTATGGCGAAGTATTCGATGTACAGAGGATGATCACCTTTGCCTGTATCTGGGTGGCGCTGGTTATCTTTAGCTATGATTCCTGGCGCTTTGGCCGCCGTCGCCTGGCCGTATAAATGCCAGCAGTTTAGTTGTGTTCCAGGCAGTGTGGGCGAGAGCAAGCACTGCCTTAGCAGACAAACCCGCTCTCAAGTGTAAATTCCGAGCAAAAAAAACCTGGAATTAATCCAGGTCATCTGCATCGGTTTCAACTTCCACTTCAGGCGCATCGTAGCTGCGCTTGCGACCAAACAAGGTAAAGAATCTGGCCTTGCTGGTGGTGAGTTTAAGGTATTTAATCCAGGCATTTTCAATCGGGTTGATTGGGGTCGATAACCCAGTTGTGGCCGCGACGAAGTGTGCTTGGGTGTCGTTGCTGGGTTCTACGGTTTTTCTTGCAACGCTTTTAATAAACGACCATGCTGTTCGAGGATTTCTGACTCGAGCAAGGTGAAGTTACCACTGCGACTAAAGCCACGAGGAAACTTTTCGTCGTTATAAAATTTATGATCACATGGAAACGCTTTGCGTAACTCGACAAGTTGATTGGCCGTCATAGCAGACTCCTTTTTACAAGAGATTTCGGCTGGAGTATGGTACAGAAGCTTGGTTTTATTAAACAAAAAATTTTTATCGTGAGGATAAAAACGAGTGGATATCGATTTACTTAAAACCTTTATCGAAGTAGCGCGCACCCGCCATTTTGGCCGGGCCGCGGAAAATCTCTACATTACCCAATCTGCGGTTAGCTTTCGTATTCGCCAACTGGAACAAAGCCTAGGGGTCAACTTGTTCTTACGCCAGCGTAATAATATTCAGCTGACACCGCCTGGGGAGCGCCTATTGCCCCATGCCAAATTGATTGTCACTGGGGTGCAGCGGGCAAAGCTGGATGTGGCCCTGGCCGATAATATGCGCCGTCAATTGGCGCTCAGTGGCACAGCTAATATCTGGGATGCGTTTTTGCAATTCGGTATAGCCCATGTGGTCTCGGCCATGCCGGGGATCTCCCTGGTGGCTGAGGTGAAAAACCAACAGGAAAGCACGCGACTACTGCTGGAACGTACCTTGGATCTGGCAGTACTGTTTGATCTGCCTAAGGTTGATGAATTGGTGGTGGAGCCCATTTGCACTCTGGATATTATTCCGCTGTCGAGCTATCCGGACGCCACCGCCGAGACGTTTTTCAATAACCAGTATGTGTTTGTTGATTGGGGTACGGCCTTTTCCCTATGGCATGCCCGCAACTTTGCTAACTCGGCACCGCCGTATTTTCGAACCAGTACCGGGCGTATCGCTTTGGAGCTAATACTGCGTTGTGGCGGCAGTGCCTTTGTGCCTCGGGTGCAGGCGCAGCAGTATCTGGACTCTGGCGAGTTATTTTTGGTAGAGGGGGTACCGCAAACCTCACGGGATATTTTTGTTGCCTTCCATAAAGATAATGAACAAAAAGATCTGATTGAAAAATTGCAGTTGCAACTACAATTGCTGGGCGAAGAAGTCACCTAAAAAAAGTGATTTAAGACAAAAGCATGACGCTTTGGTTTCATGCCGGTGACGGTTTATTGAACATTAAGTTGCATCTGTCATATTTTTGTAATTTACCGCTGGCAGACTGCACGCATTGAAACACTTGTTGCGATTTTTTAATTGAGGAAACAACTATGCGATTTGCTCCTTCTGCTTTAGTAGTAGCGGTACTATCTGGTCTATCATTCAACGCGCTTGCCGACGTAAATATCTACGGTAAAGCCAATGTAACAATGCAGTCTTCTGACGAAGGTGAAGGTTCATTCACTGAAATCAAAAGTAATGCGTCACGCCTAGGCTTCAAAGGTACTGAAAACCTAAGCGATGGCCTAGATGTAGTTTATAAGTTTGAATTTCAGGTAGATGTTTCTGACGCCGACTCTAAAGGCGACGATGACAACATTACTGCTCGTAACCAATATGTTGGTTTAAAAGGTAACTTCGGTCAGGTAGTTGTTGGTCGTAACGACACGGCGCTTAAGCAATCTCAAGGTAAAGTTGACCTGTTCAGCGACCTTGAAGCCGATATCAAAAACATCTTTAAAGGTGAAAACCGTCTAGGTAACTCAGTTACTTATACTTCAAACAGCTATGGTGGCGTTAAGCTAATCGCCAGCTACATCGCTGAAGACGATGTTGATGCCGATGACGGTTACTCTGTAGCCCTTACATACGGTGACCAAGGTCTTAAAGAAACCAAGTTGTTTGCCTCTGTTGCTGCCGACAGCGACGTTAAAGGCTACGACATTGTTCGTGCTACGGTACAAACTAAGCTAGCTGGCTTTAAACTAGGTGCTATGTACCAGACTCAAGAGCCGGCCGAAGGCGGTGAAGACGCGGATGGTTTCCTAGTTAGCGCTTCTTACGCAATCGATAAAACTGTGCTTAAAGCTCAGTACCAAACCATGGACTTCGATGGTCTAGATCGCAATGGTATCACTGCGGGTGTGGACTACAAGTTCAACAAAAACACTAAGCTATTCGGTTTCTACACTAAGTTTGAAGACGATGCGGCGGAAAACGATGAAGATTACCTAGGCCTAGGTATCGAATACAAGTTCTAAGCCGGACTTAAAAATTGATAAGCCCCGACAACCTTGGTTGCCGGGGCTTTTTTATGCCTGGGCGTAGCTGGAACGGCCGGCGAGCCAACGCTGGCTTAATGCCATGGCGGCTTGCGGGTGCTCATGCAGCAGGCGCTTGGCCAGGGGACGTAATTGCCCAATGAGGGCCTTATCGCGCTCTAAATCGGCAATTTTAAAGTCGGTCATGCCGGTTTGCTTGGTGCCCAACACCTCCCCGGGGCCACGAATTTCAAGGTCGCGCTCGGCAATCACAAAACCGTCGTTGCTATCACGCAGCACTCCTAGGCGCTGTTGTGCCGTGTGAGACAGGGGCGCATGATAGAGCAGCAAACAATGAGAAGCGGCGGCACCGCGGCCGACCCGACCACGCAGCTGATGCAGTTGAGCCAAGCCTAAACGTTCCGGGTTTTCTATGATGATCAGGCTGGCGTTGGGCACATCAACACCCACTTCGATAACCGTGGTGGCGACCAGTACATCCAGCTCGCCGTTTTTAAAACGCGCCATAATGTCTTGCTTTTCATCCGCCTTTAAACGCCCGTGCACCAGGCCAATGCGCAATTGCGGCAGGCGCTCGCTCAGCTCTTCAGCACTGAGTTGTGCGGCTTGGCATTGCAAGGCATCGGACTCTTCAATCAGGGTACACACCCAATACACCTGGCGGCCGTGCTCTTGCACGGCATGACGCACCCGCTCGATCACATGGTCACGTCGACTGTCAGGCACAGCCACTGTGGTCACAGGTGTGCGTCCCGGGGGCAGCTCGTCAATAATGGAGGTTTCCAGGTCGGCATAGGCTGTCATCGCCAAGGTGCGGGGAATAGGAGTGGCGGTCATTACCAGTTGGTGCGGGTAACAGTCGCCAAATTTGCCTTTTTCTCGCAGCGCCAGGCGTTGATGTACGCCAAACCTGTGCTGCTCATCGATAATAATCAGCGCCAGGTTGTTAAATTGCACCTGCTCTTGAAACAGGGCATGGGTGCCGATAATCATTTGCGCCTGACCACTGGCTATGTCCCCGAGGATTTGCTCCCGCGCCTTACCCTTGGTTTTGCCGCCGAGCAGGGTAACCGTCAGGCCCTGCTCGCTAAACCAGCGCTCAAAATTGAGGGCATGTTGCTCGGCGAGGATCTCGGTCGGGGCCATAAGGGCCACCTGATATCCGGCGGCAATGGCGCATAAGGCGGACAGTGCCGCCACCAGGGTTTTACCCGAGCCTACATCGCCTTGCACCAGGCGCATCATGGGGTAGGGCTGCTGCAAATCGGTTTTGATCTCCGCCACTACCCTTTGTTGGGCACCGGTAGGAGCAAAGCCCAGAGATGCTAAGAAGGCTTGCTCCAACGCATGAGTCGGCGCCAGGGTGACCGCTTTATGTGCCTGTGCCTTTTGCCTTAACGCCAATAGGCTTAGGTTATGGGCCAGCAATTCTTCAAAGGCGAGGCGCTGCTGCGCCGGGTGAGTGCCTAGCTCCAGTGCCTGCATATTTGCGTCTATGGGAGGCTCATGCAAATAACGCACGGCATCGTTCAATGCCCAACCGGCAGGGCGGTATTGCTCTGGGAGTAATTCTTCAATGGGCGAGCGGGCCAATACCTGCAAGGCTTGCTCCACCAGGTTGCGCAGGGATAACTGTTTAAGCCCTTCCGTAGTTGGGTAAATGGCACTGAGGTGAGTTTGGGTCGGTAAGGACTGGGCGCTGTCGCTGATGCTGTATTCCGGGTGGGCCATTTCCAGCCCCGCCTTGCCACGGCGCACCTCGCCAAAACAACGCATCACCTTACCCGTTTGCATGGCATTCTTTTGTGCCGCAGAAAAGTTGAAAAAGCGCAGGGTAATGCGTCCGGTGCCATCGTTGAGCTGACAGAGCAACATGCGCCGACGGCCAAAGGTGATGCTGGCGTTTTCTATGGTCGCCTCAATGCAGACATGGGTGTGCGGCAGTAGCTGATTAATGGCTACTACTCGGGTTCTGTCCTCATAGCGCAGCGGCAGATGCAGTAGCAGGTCCTGCACGGTTTTGATGCCGAGCCTATTGAGGCGCTCGGCCATTTTCGGGCCCACGCCCTTAAGTTCGGTGATCGGGTAAGTGTTGAGGCTCGACAATGGGCGCGTCCTTGAATCGGTAATACTCTAAGTGTACTGATCCAAGGGGTTGCCTTTCAAGTAGTTAACCTTTTCGCTTGTAACGTAAAGTATTCCAGAAGGTCTCATCGGCGATGATTTCGCCCTCGTCGTCCAGCGCCGGGTAGGGCAGGCCTTTTTCTTTACACTGCTGGGCTATGATGGGGTGGCAGCCTTCAAACAATAATCTGTGTTTAATGCCCGGGTCGAGCATATCGCGCTCGTAGCAATTTTTGGCTTCGCGCTGACGCTGGGCTTCATACAAGATCAATGCGGCGGCAACCGACACATTCAGGGATTGCACCATGCCGCGCATGGGGATCACTATGTGTTTATCCGCATGGGCCAGGGCCTTATCGGAAATACCATCGCGTTCCTGACCAACGATAAACGCGGTGGGCTGGGTGTAATCGATATCGCGGTAGTCGACGGCATCATCACTGAGGTTGGTGGCCAGCAACTGCACGCCTGGGATCTGCTCGCGGATTTTTGCCACCGCGGTGTCGATATCGTCGTGCATATGGGTTTCCACCCAGTTTTTACTGCCGCCCGAGGTGTTATTGGTGAGACGACGTTGCTCTTTTGGCCAGACCGCGTGGACATTATGACAACCCACGGCATCGGCGGTGCGCACTATAGCGGAAAGATTGTGGTGCTTATGTACCTCGTCTAAACATACTGTGAGGTCGGTTTGTCGTCTGTCTAATACCTGTTTTACTCGGTGGTAACGCTTGTTGGTCATGGCCCAATTCGACTGCAATAAAAAAGTGCCGGGATTATACGCTAATCAGGCAAGTGCAATCCAGCGGCACCCTGCTTAAGGGGCAACGTTGCGATTAATGGGGTTTTGTAAGGAGATCAGGGTTTCTGTGGACTGAATCGCCTCAATGGCCTGGATCTTGTTGATCAGCACGTCTTGCAGGTGCTCGATAGAACGGGTCATCACCTTAATAAAAATGCTGTAGTTGCCCGTGGTGTAATAGGCCTCGACCACTTCGTCAAGCTCGCGCAGGCGCTCCAGAGTCTGCGGATAATCGCGGGCGTTATTGAGATTTATGCCGATAAAACAGCAGACATCATAGCCCAGTCGTTTAGCATCAACGCTGACCTGAGTGCCTGTGATCACCCCGGCCTGGCGCATCTTTTCTATACGCACATGTATGGTGCCGGCACTCACACCGCATTGTTTTGCTAATTCAGCATAAGGAGTGCGGGCATTGGTCATTAGGGCACCGAGTATGGATCTGTCGAGATTATCGAATCGATAATTTGTCATGGTGAAACACGCCTTAAATTAAATAAAATCTAATATTTTTAAGTTAAATTGATTTTTATTTTTAAGTAAAGCTATTTCTTTTAGATGGTGTTGAATGTTTATTTGATTGCGGTATTGTTTTTCATAACGAAGCAATCAGCAGCAATGGGAATGAGAGCCATGAGCCAAGAATTTATTCAACATCAACAAAGAATTAGTGCCGTAAAACAGATTTTTTCACAGCAACTGGCTACGGCCTTAAACCTAGTCGAAGTACAGGCGCCTATATTGGCCCAGGTCGGCGATGGTCTGCAGGATGAACTAAGCGGCCATGAAAAAGCGGTATCTGTGCAGGTGAAAAGCCTGCCACAGCAAAGCTATGAAGTAGTGCATTCCTTAGCTAAGTGGAAACGCAAAACCTTAGGTGACTATGGCTTTAGCGTTGGCACCGGTATCTATACTCATATGAAGGCGCTGCGTCCGGATGAGGAAAGACTAAGTCCGATTCACTCAGTGTATGTAGATCAATGGGATTGGGAAAAGGTGATTTGCGAGCGCACCGAGCGCAGCCTGGCTTCACTAAAAGAGACCGTGACCAGCATCTACGGTGCCCTTAAGGCCACCGAAGAATATGTTGCCCGCGAGTTTGGCATTGAGCCGCAGTTGCCAGAGCAGATCCACTTTGTGCATGCGGAAAAACTTCGTCAGCAATACCCTGATCTGAGCGCTAAAGAACGTGAGCGTGCCATTTGTAAGCGCTTAGGTGCGGTGTTCTTAATTGGTATCGGCGGTAAACTGGCCGATGGTCTGCGCCATGATGTGCGAGCACCGGATTATGACGATTGGTCAACCACCGCAGAGGAAGGGCTACCTGGCCTAAACGGTGACATCCTGGTGTGGAACAAGGTGCTTGAAGATGCCTTTGAGATTTCATCCATGGGAATTCGTGTTTGTCCTGAGTCCTTGTTGACTCAGCTTGAGCTCAGCGGGCAAAGCCATAAAAGTGCCATGCCTTGGCATCAGGCGCTACTGGCGAAGGAGTTACCGCAAACCATAGGCGGTGGCATAGGCCAATCGCGACTGGCCATGCTGCTGTTACAAAAAAGCCATATAGGTCAGGTGCAGGTTGGTGTCTGGTCAGAAGAAGTGAAGCAACGCGAAGCTTTACTGTAACGAAAAACCGCCGGCGTCAGCTCAGGCGCTGGCTTTAACCTTTATTCCCCTTGGTGATTTACAAGATATAAGGTGGATATAGGTACGCCGATTTCAAGGTCTTACTGGAAGCGGTTTATCAGGAGATTGGAAGATGCAAGAAGAGGGGAGCCATGAGTTTCCCCATGGCCGAAAGTACTTATACCAATTCACTTAAATAGCTAATCATTCTAGCGGGCTAAATATCGTGCTAACTGCGTTGGAATTTTTCTATGTAGAATAACTACATAAGAAAAATTCCGCCTTGTTATCACATCATTTATCCAGCGCTATATCTGATAACATACTTAACAGAATTGGTATTAGTTGGTAGACGGTAATTCCATAATGCCGTCAATTTCAACCTGTGAGCCCTTAGGTAGCTCTTTTACACCAATGGCAGCGCGAGCCGGGTAAGGGGTTCTGAAGTATTGGCTCATAATCTCATTAACAACGGCAAAGTTGCTTAGGTCGGTCAAAAAGATATTTACCTTAACCATATCCTGTAGTTCACCACCGGCGGCTTCACATACGGCGATGAGGTTTTTAAATACCTGATGCGTTTGCTCGGCAAAGTCGTCTGAAACCATTTCCATAGTGCTGGGTACTAGTGGAATTTGGCCCGATAGATAAACGGCTGTTCCCACTTTTACGGCTTGGTTATAAGTACCGATAGCCGAAGGAGCGTTATCGGTAGAAATAATGATTTTGTTCATGATTTTCCTTTATTTTTTTCTATAAACCTTTTGCACATCCGGCATTACCCGAATGCGACGCATAATATTGGCAACGTGAATGCGGTCTTTCACCGTCACGCCGAGGTCTATTACGTAGAGGTTACTTTCTTTTTCATCGGTTTGTAGTTCGACAATATTCGCTCCGGTAGAGGCCACTAAGCTGGTGAGCTTAGCCAAGGCACCCTGGTGGTTGATAATTTCCACCCGTAGCGTAGCGATATATTCTTTTTCCGAATTGTCTTCCCACTTCACCACGAAATACTTTGATGACTCGTTGCGCCAGCCACGAATATTTTTACATTCCTGGCGGTGTACGGTCAGACCTTTACCCTGACTAACGAAAGCAACGATATCATCACCGGGTACCGGACGGCAGCATTTGGAATAGTTCACCAACATGCCTTCGGTACCTATGATAGCCGCCTTGGTCGAGGTGGCGAGTTTATCTAAATCTGCTTCCTCGTTTTGTAGCAGGCGTTTGGCAACCAGGACACTCATAATATTGCCGCAGCCAATTTCCACCATTAGCTCCAGCATGGAATTGACCTGATGCTCTTCGAGCACCCGGTTGATGGTTTCGCTGCTGATGCTATCGAGTGAATACTCGCCAAGGGCCGAGTCCAGTAGTCGGCGACCCAGTTGCAAGGCTTCTTCGTGACGCTGATTTTTCAGATAGTTGCGCACGCACAAACGTGCCTTGGCGGTGACGATAAAGTTCAACCAGGTGGCATTAGGGTGCGCCCCTGAGCTGGTGATCACTTCCACTGTTTGCCCAGTATCGAGCGCCTTGCTCAGCGGATGAGGCTTGCGGTTGACCCGCGCCCCGACACAGGTGTTACCTACATCCGTGTGTACCGCATAGGCGAAATCCACCGCCGTGGCGCCCATGGGCAGTTCGACGATGCGGCCATCCGGGGTGAATACGTAAATTTCTTCTGGGAAGAGATCGGTTTTAACGTTTTCCACAAATTCGAACGAGGAGCCGGCACTTTGTTGCAGCTCCAGCAGGCTTTGCATCCACTGGCGCGCCCGCTGCTGTGCGGTATGGCCAGAGTTTTCCCCAGTCTTCTTATACATCCAATGAGCCGCGACCCCTTTGTCGGCCATATGATCCATGTCCAGGGTGCGGATTTGAATCTCTACGGGAATACCGTGCGGGCCGACCAGCGAGGTGTGCAGGGATTGATAACCATTGGTTTTGGGCACCGCAATATAGTCTTTAAAGCGGGTTTCAATGGGCTTATACAGATTATGAGCCACACCAAGTACCCGATAACAGGTATCCATGTTGTCGACCACGATGCGAAACGCATAGATGTCCATGACTTCGTTGAACATCAGCTCCTTGTTGAGCATTTTACGGTAGATGCTGTAGAGGTGTTTTTCCCGGCCCGATACTTGGGCGTGAATACCCCATTCGCTGAGGCGCGATTCTATTTCGCCTTGAATGTTGGTTATCACTTCCTTACGGTTGCCGCGGGCCTTGGCTACTTCCGACTTTAAAGCGCGGTAGCGCATCGGGTAGAGAGCTTGAAAACCTAAGTCTTCAAGTTCGTTTTTAATATCGTGGATACCCAGACGGTTGGCGATAGGGGCAAAAATATCCAAGGTTTCGCGGGCGATACGACGGCGTTTGTCCGGGCGCAGAGAGCCTAGGGTGCGCATATTATGGGTACGATCCGCGAGCTTGATCAGGATAACGCGAATATCCTGGGTCATCGCCATAATCATTTTACGGTAGTTTTCCGCTTGGAGTTCTCTTTTGTCTTTAAAACCGAGTTTATCTAGCTTACTCACCCCTTCAACCAGATCGGCGACGGTTTCACCAAAGATTTCTGCAAGATCTTGTTGGGAAAAATCCGTGTCCTCGATGACATCGTGCATTAAAGCCGCCATCAGGGTTTCATGATCCAACTTCATGTTGGCAAGGATTTGCGTTACTTCAACCGGGTGGGTGATATAAGGTTCGCCGCTTGAGCGAAATTGCCCTTCGTGCGCTTCTCTGGCTACGACATAGGCTTTTTGTACTAGCGCCACATCTTCGGGGGCTAGGTATTCTGATATTTTTTTCTTGAGACCTTCAAAGAGATACATTCACACTCCGGAAACGGCGGGAGAAATAGTCTAAGAAGTCAATATACGATGAAAAGCGGGGAAAGCCAACGGCTGCAAGGAAAATGCAGCCGTTTAGAGAGCATAAAATGCGCTTATTGGTTACCACCAACGATAGCAGCAACGGCAGCCATTTCGGCAGCTTCTTGGTTTTGCTGCTCCTGGCGCTCGATTGCGTCTAGGGTATCTGGGGTAATGTGACCGTTTTCGATTTCACGTAAAGCGATAACCGTAGGTTTATCGTTTTCCGCATCTACCATAGGGTCTTTACCGCCTACCGCGATCTGGCGCGCACGACGCGCCGCGACAAGGATCAAGTCAAAACGGTTGCCAATTTTATCTACTGCATCTTCAACAGTTACGCGAGCCATGCTTCACTCCAAAAATTAAATCTGTAAACGCGTAGTTTACTGCAACACCCTCTCAAGGCCAATACTTGGGCGGGTTTTATTTTAATAGTTCATCGATTAGGGCACCGTGTTTACGCTTTTGTGTACTTAGGCGTAAACGGGTAGCGGCCACTATGGTGGCGATTTCTTCACGGGCGGTGTCGAAATCATCATTTACCACTACATAATCGTACTCGTCGTAATGGGATGTTTCCGATTGGGCTTTTTCCATGCGCGCAGCGATCACCTCGGCCGAGTCTTGACCGCGATTGGTAAGACGGCTTTGCAACTCATCTTTGGACGGCGGCAAAATAAAGATGGTGGTGACTTCGGGAGCCAGCTCACGTACTTGACGAGCGCCTTGCCAATCCATGTCTAAAAACACATCAATGCCCGCATCAAGTTGTTTTTCAATGGCGGCTTTTGAGGTGCCGTAGTAGTTGTCAAAAACCTGAGCCCATTCAAAAAAATCGTTGTTATTGATAAGTTGTTTAAATTCGTCTTGGCTCACAAAGTGGTAATGCACGGTATTTTCTTCACCCGGGCGGGGGTCGCGGGTTGTGTGTGACACTGACACTTGCATATTAGTGTGCTTTTCTAATAACGCTTTGATTAAGCTAGACTTACCAGCACCTGATGGGGCCGATAAAATAAACAAATTACCACGAACTTGGCTCATGATGACTCTCAAATACCAACTGGATGAAAAATGGCCGAGCAGTATAGCTTATTTAGTCTGAATTTTGGATAAGATATTTCTGTTGCAGGTAACAACGTTATGAAGAATGTGCCCCAGCATAAGAGGTGGCTAGGGCACAAGGTAAGCAGCGACTTAATGTTGCTGTTGGGCTATTTTTGCTTTTGAAAATAGCGGATACAGTGCGGGAAGCACAAACAAGGTGAGTAATGTGGCGCTCACAAGACCGCCCACAATCACACTGGCTAAGGGGCGTTGAATTTCAGCGCCCACCCCTTGCGATAAGAGCATAGGAATTAAACCTAACGCAGAGGTCAGTGCTGTCATCAGTACCGGGCGAAGGCGTGAGGTAGCCCCTTCAAATACGGCTTGGCGCACATCGTTAGTTTCACCTAAGGCTTGGTTAATACGCTCAACCATTACCACCCCGTTGAGCACGGCTACACCAAACAAGGTTATAAAGCCAACGGAGCTTGGCACCGATAGGTACTGATCAAACAAGTACAGTGAAAATACCCCACCTATGACCGCCAAGGGCACGTTAATTAAAATTAAGGCCGCTTGCGATAATGAGTTAAACGCAAAGTAAAGCAGTAAAGCAATGGCCAGTAAGCTTAGCGGAATAACCACACTTAAGCGCTTTTGTGCGCGCTGCTGGTTTTCAAACTGCCCGCCAATGCTAACAGAGTAACCGCCTTCTAATTCAATGTTGCTGTTTATTTGCTCGCGAATGTCGGCCACAACCGAGCCCATGTCACGGCCTTGCACGTTAGCTTGCACGACCACACGGCGTTGCACGTCATCACGGCGAATTTGCGGTGGCCCTGAGCTAATGCTGATGTCGGCTACATCGGCCAAACGCACCCACGCGCCACTGCTTGAACGTAAATACAGATTACCAATGTCGGCAGGGGTGCTGCGACGTGCTTGCTCGTAGCGTACGTATATGTCGTAGCGTTCATTGCCATTAATAATTTGTCCTGCGCTGCGCCCGCCAATGCCGTCGCGTACAATTTCCATCACATCGGCCACTTGCAAGCCATAGCGAGCAAGTGCTTGGCGTTTAGGGGCAATAACAAGCTGCGCTTCCCCTTCAATTTGCTCAAGTGCCACATCACTTGCACCGGGAACTTGTTTAACTAACTGCTCTATTTCTTGGCCTTTTTGTGCCAATACGTCTAAATCGGGGCCAAACAGCTTAATGGCGAGCTGGGCTTTTACCCCTGAGAGTAATTCGTCAACCCGTGTACTGATAGGTTGCGAAAAGTTAAACAAGAGACCGGGGTACACCGACAGCTCTTTTTCCATTAACGACTGCAATTCAAAGCGGTTACTGGCGCTTTGCCATTGATCTACCGGTTTAAGACCAATGTAAATTTCAATGTTGTTTACCGGCTCTGGATCGCCGCCAATTTCGGCGCGGCCAATGCGGCTAAGCGCATAGGTTACTTCTGGGAAGGTCAGTAGTTTTTGCTCAAGCACGGGCGCGACTTCCAGTGCGGTGTCTAAACTAGAAGACGGCGCTAAGGTAACCCGCAAGTTAATAGTGCCTTCTTCTAGCTCGGGCACAAACTCAGTGCCAATGCGAGGCAAGGTAAAGGCTGCAGCAATCACAAGCAGTGTGGCTGCACTTACAATCACGATGGGGTGTTTAAGTGCATGTTTAAGGGCAAAGCGATACGCGCTATCAATAGGCGCAAGTAGCGGGCTTTGTCTTGGTTTAACACCGTTTTTAAACAACACGCTGGCCAGAGCTGGCACAACAATGAGCGCCACTAAAATCGCACTCACAATGGCTAAAATAATGCTAATGGCCATGGGCTGAAACAGTTTGGCTTCCACTCCCTCAAAGCTAAAGAGCGGGGTGAACACCACTAAAATAATGCTGGCGGCAAAAAATACAGGGCGTGCCACTTCGTGACCTGCATGTTTTATTTGGTTTTCAATGCTAATGCCATCGGGGTTTTGGCTTAAACGCTTAAAGATGTTTTCAACCATTACCACCGAGCCATCAACCAGCATACCAATGGCAACGGCAATACCCCCTAATGACATTAAATTGGCCGATAATCCCCACCACGACATAACACACAAGGCAAGGGCAATTGAAATCGGAATAGAAATAAGCACCAAAAAGGTGGCGCGCACATTCATTAAAAACAGCGCCAGCACAATAATGATAAACACAAACGCGAGCACTAATGCATTAATAACGGTATTAAGCGCTTGTGTGATAAGCGTGCTTTGGTCATAAAAGGGTTCAAACCTAACCCCTTGAGGCAGGGCTTGGTTGATGCGCTCTACGCGCTCATTAATGCCGTCGATAGTAAGCTTTGTATTAGCGCCCATACGCTTTAGCACCACACCGGAGACCACTTCGCCTAGGGCTTGCGGTTCACCTTGTGCATTACGCTTGGTCATAGTGACGGCCCCTTGGCGAATTTCACTGCCCACGTTTACGTTGGCAATGTCGCCCAGTGTGACCACCGTGCCGTCGATACTTTTTATAGCAACGTGTTTAAGTTGCTCAATGCCTTGGTCGCCATGATTAAACCAGCCTGTGCCACGCACCACTAACTGTTCTTGGCCGCGTTGCATGTACCAGCCGCCCACATTGCTGTTGCTGTTTTCGAGTGCAGCAACGATGTCTTCTTGATTCAGCTCGTAAGCCAGTAACTTAGAGGGGTTTAAATTGACTTGATATTGACGCACTTGCCCACCAAATGAGAGCACATCGGTCACGCCATCAACAGGCATCACCAACAGTTTAACGACCCAATCATTGAGTGAGCGCAGACTCATGGCGTCAAACCCGGCGTCTTCATCGGCAATGAGCAGATATTGATAAACTTGCCCAAGGCCTGACGTATTAGGCCCCATTTCAGGCGTACCAACACCTTGTGGGATCAGTTCTTTGGCTGCTTGCAGGCGCTCGAACACTAATTGGCGAGCAAAATAAATGTCGGTGCCTTCTTTAAACACCACGGTGACCCCAGAGAGGCCTGTTTTTGAAATAGAGCGCACTTGCTCTACATCAGGCATAGCGTACATCACCGCCTCGATGGGGTAGGTAATGAGTTGCTCGACTTCTTGCGCGGCAAGCCCCGGTGCTTCGGTATTAATGGCCACTTGCACATTTGTTACATCGGGAAAGGCATCTAAATTTAAGCGTGGGATCATGACCACAGATAAGGCCATAACCAAAAGCAGTGCCAATATCACCATAAGTCGGTGGCTGACCGACCAGTTAATCAGTTTATTAAACATGATGCAGCCCCTTAGTGATTGTGTGGATCAAAGCCAGATTTGGCCTGCTCTGAGGCAATAAAAAAGGCGCCTTCAATGGCAATGCGCTGACCGGGCTGTAAACCATGCACGACTTGCATTGAGTCTAGCTGCTGACCAAGTTGCACTTCTTGCGCTAAAAACTCGCCTTGGTCTTGTTCAACAAACACTTGCCAGTCGCCATCGGGGCTGCGCATAAGGGCACTTTGTGGCACCGCCATTAATTGAGCGGTTGTTTTGCTGTGAAAATACACATTAACGAACATGCCTGCGTGCAAAGTGTCACTGCTGTTATTAACACTTAAACGAATAATTTGCGTGCGCGTTTGTGGGTCAATGGTGTGCGCTTCTTGAATAACTTTTGCAGGGTAGGTGCTGTCGTTAAACACAATGCTTGCAGGTGTATTAACCGTAATGTGTGTGCGATTGGGGGGCACTTTTGCCTCAACCCACAGTGCTTTTTCATCTGCAATGGTCATTATTTTTTCGCCAGCGGCCACGCGTTGGCCTTGGGTAAATTCATCGCTGATAACCATGCCCGAAATGTGAGCAACGAGAGAGTATTCACCAAATGACGTGATGCTATCTTGGCTAATGGCATCAATGGCTTTTGGAGTTAAACCAAGGGCAATCAGCTTACCAAACGCTGCTTTATACACAGACTGGGCTTCGAGTAACTCGCTGTCACTTAAGCTGAGTTGGTCGAGCTTTTTAACGCGTTGCCACTGCGTAGAGGCCACTAAGTAATCACTTTGTGCTTGTGCCATCGACTCGCTAAATAAGGTGACTAATGTTTGCCCTTTTTCTACGTGTTCTCCTAGCATGGCATGGCGAGACACCACCACCGAATCGGTGCGTGGCGACACAATGTAGCTAGTGTAGCCATTGGCTTTAATTTCGCCCGGTGCGTAGTAGGCGTTGTCTAAAAATTGCGGGGTAATGGCAGCTACTTTGATGTTAGCTAACGCTATGCTTTGCTCGGTTAAATGAATTGCTTGGCTGTGTTCGTCTTCATCGCCGTGCTCATCATTTGATTCATTGTGCTCATCTTCTTGAGCGTGTTCATCGTGCTTTTGTGTGTGCACATGCTCGGTGTTGGTGGCGTACACGTTTGTGCTTAATAAGGCACTACTTAACGCCATTGCACAGGCTATTGTGAGTGCAAAAAAAGAAGTGGGTTGCACGAGGGCTTTGCGTGATGCACGCTCACGACTCATCTCTTTTTGAGATAATAAAATTTCGCTCATAACATTCTCTATTCGTTTAAAAATTAAAAATGAACGCGCACGTTGCGATTTAATTCAACGGCACGAAAAAAGTAAATAATTAAACGATAGGAGGGCGGAAATTTGGCTCAATAAAACTGCGCTTGGCAAGTTTGGGGGTCGCAGGAAGCGTATGTGCTCCGTAGGGGGGCAATACCGACAAGTGTGCTGCCATAAACCAATTTACATGGCTGCCAGAGCAATGACCGCAGTGATGACAGTCTGAAATGTCGTGGGTGCTTTGTGTGTCGGTGTTAATGTTTAACGCATCATTGGTATGGGAATGCGATGCTTGTAAGTGTGTGCTGTCAATTTGGTGAGGCGGCGTGCTGGTGGCATTAGCAAACGCTGACTGCGTAGCAATCAGTAACATTAATGCAATGCAAAGTAGCCGAGAAATACTCACCGAATCTCCTTAATCAAGCATGTGCTTGGTTATGGTGTTTCACTTAAATTAATTAACAGGGCAGATTATTACGCGTTCCCTATTGATTTACAAGTCTGTATTACCTAATTTAGGTGAATAAAGTACCTGATTTTATTGGAATGTTATAATGCCACATAACCATAATCATTCGCACGATATTGCTTCTGAACGCATTGGTTGGGCCTTCTTTTTAAACCTGACATTTACCATTATTGAGTTTATAGGTGGCTGGCTTACCAACAGTACCGCCATTATGGCCGATGCCGTGCATGATTTAGGGGATAGCCTGGCCATCGGCAGTGCCTGGGTGTTGAATAAACTCAGTAATAAGCATGCCAATGCCCGCTTTACCTATGGCTACCGGCGTTTAAGTCTGCTTGGGGCGTTATTGAATTCTGTGGTACTTGTGGTTGGCTCGACCTGGGTCTTGGTGTTGTCGGTGCCGCGGCTTTTTGACCCGGTTATGCCCATGACCGAAGGCATGCTATTGCTTGCGGTGCTCGGCATAGCTGTTAATGGTTACGCGGCGCTCAAACTGAGTAAGGGCAAATCCCTAAATGAGAAAGTGCTGAACTGGCATCTGCTGGAAGATGTGCTTGGTTGGGTGGCCGTGTTGCTGGTGGCCATAGTACTGATGTTTGTGGACTGGCCGATACTCGACCCTATCTTGTCCATACTCTTTACCCTTTTTATTCTTGTTAATGTGGTGCGTAACTTGCGTCAAACCTTGAGGTTATTTTTGCAGGGAACGCCGGATCAGCAAACTCAACGCCAGTTGGCGGCGCTCTTAGTGGAGCCGCAAGAGATCAGCACAGCTCATCATGTGCATTATTGGTCTTTGGATGGTGAGCACCATGTGCTGACCGCCCATTTATGTTTGCGTGAGCACCTTGATGCTGCCGAGGTGATGGATTTAAAGCAGCGCTTAGCGCAGCTGCTTGGTGACTTCGAGCTGGCTCATACCACCTTGGAATTTGAATATCCCGAGGAGCAATGTCGGGATCATAAAGGCGAATAAGAACCCTGAGCTCTTATTCGCTGGAGATGGCTTTTTCGCTGCGCAAACTGGCGAGCAGAATATAAATAGCGCTAAAGGCCAAAGTGATAAACAAATAGGTAAATAGGCCGTGTTGGTGGGCCATAAAGGGCTCGGCGAATAAGGGCCCAAGCACAGAGCCGACAGAGTAGCTCAGCAGCATAACCTGGGCGGCGCTTATCATATAGCGTTCTTCCAGTTGCTGACAGCCCAAGTCGATAGCTATGGGGTACAGGGCAAAGGTGGCCGCACCCAGTAATAAAACCGCTAGCGCCAGCACCTTTAAACTATCTGAGGTGAGAGACAGGGCCAGCGCCAGCACTCCAAGCAGGGTAAATGCCACCATTAACATGCTTCGAGTCATGTACTTATTAAACTGGGTGATCAGCGGTTGTACCGCCATACCACCTAAGATCACCAACGCCATCAGGCTTCCTATATCTTGCTCGGTGATGCCACGTGCCGCCAAGGCCAAAGGCATAAGGCCATAGATGGCACTTAGAGCCAAACCTGAGATCAGGCAGCCAAACAGGGCGCTGTGATTGAGTTTTAATATCTGTTTTAGCTCCAGGCGGGCGCTGTGATGATGGTTTGGTGCGTGATTAGGCAACAAGACCATAACCAAAAATGCAGCCACCATCACCAGGGTAATGCTGATAAAAGGCGCTAATCCCGAGGTGCCGAATAGGTTTATTCCCAACTGACCAAAAGCCGTGCCGCCATACAAGGCCACCATATACAGGCTAAGACGTTTAGCCCTGGTACTTGGCTCGCCGGCCATTAACCAGGATTCCACCACCACAAAAATTCCTGCCACGGCAAAGCCGGCCAACAGCCTCAGCGCAAGCCAAAACCAGGCCTGAGGATAAAGGGGCAGGGCGACTGCGGTCAGAGTGAAAAGGGCCAGACAAATCAGGTAAGTAGGGCGAAATCCCAGACGTTTAAGCACCGGCTCTATGCCCAAAGTGCCCGCCAGAAGACCAATATAAAAACTACTGGCAAGCCAGCTTGCCAAGGCATCATCGAACGCAAATTGCGCCAATGAAAGAGGCAATAAACTCATTAAATAACCGGCGGCGATAGCGTATAAAGTCAGTGCCAAAATCGGCGCAAAGATACGAGGAGTGCCAGCTTGAGATTCGAGATGCACGGTACGGGAGTCCTAAAAGTAATGATATGTGGTCGATTAAGCGACCGGCGACTATGCGCAAGCTGTCCACAAATGTAAAACAAGCATTTTTGTCCGTGTCGATAATGAAAATTGATGCTGCAGTGGCCCAGTGAATTGGCACAGGGGATTGGGGATTATAAATAGAAAAATGGCCCAGTTAAGGGCCATTGCTTAGGAGTCACAACACAGAGATTAATATTTGTCGTCTAGGTGTTCACAGCGACCAAACTCGGCACCGCCTTTCACCGCTTCTATAACTTGTTTCGGGAAGCTTAGTTCTTGGTTTACGCCATCTTGGCAAACAAAGGCTTTGTTGGCGTCAATCTCAATGGTTATTGGCGTAGAAGCTCCAACCAGACCGGCCATCATTTCTGAGCCATTGGCGCTGACACCAAAGATACCGTTGGTCATCAGGTTCTTAGCTTCAATCACACCTTGCTTAGCGAAGAACTCTTCACCCGTCATCCAGCCAATACCTTCTAGGTAGATGGTTGAACCTGCTGGCATACCACCGATTAGGGTACGGCCTGTGATAAGTGATAAATCGTCGTTTGCGTCCATCACCATCATCAGAGGCAGGCCTGAATTTGCGGCAATGTCTTCATGGGTTAGGTTGAATGGCGCTGCACACATGTTCATACCGAAGTTAACAAAAGGTACATCGTCACACCAACGCAGGCCACCTAGTTCGGTAATTTCGTCGGTACCGGCATGCCATACTTTCACACCCTGACCGAAGGCTCTGCGACCAAAGCCACGTTGTGAACCAAAGGCGATGCGCTCACCATCTTGAGAAATAACCGAGGCATTGAGGGCGCCAAAGTCTTTAAACAAATCGCGTAATTTGCCATCGACCCAAGCCAATTGTGAGTTGTTGTTGTTACCCGAACCGGTAATGGTTTTACCATTGCCAGACACTCTGTCGGCGCGAACCCAGGCTTCTGTGCGCTCACCGTTGATCAGTACCTCATAACTATTGCCCCATCTGCTAGGGATAAACTCTAAGCCATCGGTCAACAGGGTCGCTTTACCCGTTTTGGTATCCCAAATGGTTGGCACGCCGTAAGACTGAGAAGCCGCGCCTGGGGCACACTCATTGCCGCCGGCATTCGGTTTACGGGAGTTGCCCACTACAATGTGACCTGTGTCATCCATGTCCCAAATAGCATGAGAACTTACGCTTGTTTGGCCGCCTAACGCACAGGTGTTGTTGCTCGGATCTTCTAATGCGGTTAACTGATTCGAGCGCAGGTCCCAAATCGCACCTTGAGCGATGCCATTGCCATCCATATCGGCCAGCACCGCGGCTTTTGTTGCCGTTTTGTTCATTGCCGCATTGGTTGCTTTCAATGGGGCAAAGCCTTCCGGGGTGACCACAGTCTCAAAAGAGTTTTGCACGCTGTCATAGATAAAAGGAATACCCGTTAGGGTCGTGCCCAGTGCTCTTTTACCATTCTTCGAATGATCAACGACAAACGCTGAAATAAGCGGCGTGTATTGAATCCCGCTGTGATAACCATTGAAGTACATTTCCACTTCTTTGGTTTCACCGCCAGACACAATGATTTCAGTCATATCACAGGCCTGATCTAGCGCTGGAGACGTACCTTCATTCTCATTCCAGTATTCATTCTCTGAGATGATACTCGTTGGTGTGGTTGGGTAGCCACCGGCAAGAATAGGATCCATATACAGAGCATAACGACCGCCCGGGGTTAGACCACTAATGGTGAATGAACCGTCTGGACCAACTAGGCCTTGGGTCATGTTACCACTTTGCTGGGTGATCACGTCGTAAAGCGGGTTATCCAGGTTACGCGCAACCATGTTCATACCCGAGTATTCAACACCGTCTTTGGTGTATAACTTACCCTTAATGGTGCCGTATTTAGATTTATAATCCGCCGTTGGGTAGAGGTCGGAAATATTGACGATATCATCACGCACATTGACCGTGCCTTGCTCTAGGCCTTCGACTCCACGCACGTTAATGAAGGGGTACATGGTTTCGATGCTATCGGTTGGTGCTTGACCACGGTTAGTGTAAGTCGTTGTACCTGCACAACCGGCAACACCATCATGGAGCGGGAACCAAGGTTTAGCTACGTAAGTAAAATGGCCGTTTGCTTGAGAGTGTGACATGTTCATGGCATGACCAAACTCATGGGTGAATACCCCTTGTACCATCTTGCCTTCAGTGTCATTGATATCGATGTACCAGCCATTCATCAGTGCCGTCGCTTCGAGGATCTCACCGGTTTCTTCGTTGGCGATTTCAGGAAAGGCGATACCCAATACCTGGTCGCGAGGGATACCAAAGTAGTTCTCTAAAATGGCGCCATCGGTGTCATAGTTGACCCAAAAGCCGTAGCCATTTTCAGCGCTGTAGATCTGATCTACGTTGCTTGCATTTACATCGCTAATACCCGTTTGGCTCTCAATTGTTCCCGCTATGGCCATTGACAAGGTTGAGGTTTCAACGTTGGACCATTGGGCGACCGCATCGGCGGTGACGGCATTGGCCTGGGCGATTGTGAGGAAAGTATAATCGCGGTCAAGCGGAACGTTTTTCTCCAGCACCGTACCATCGGGTAGGGTGATATCTACGTTGAAGGTGGAGCCCTTTTCAAGCACTGTAAAGCTTTCTACGTCGTTACCGTCTTTATCCTTGATAAGTTGACCGCCATCTGTCCACACCGGGATAGTGCCTTTAGAGGTATCCCACTTATAAGGCTGCATGGTTTTTTCATGTACATAAAGTGGGCCGCCTGCAATTGAACCCATCGAGATGGTAGCTAGGGCAATGCCTGCTGCAATTTTTGAGAATTTCATTACTGCTGTACTCCTGCAAGTCGACCAACTAGGCCCATAAAGGTATCTACATCTAGCGCCCCTGGGGTGGTAATAAGGTTGCGCTCTTCATCGGTAAATTTGGATGTGTCCATATCTTCAAATAGGCCGCTGTTAGCGAACTGATTAACGGCTTTGCCGTTAGTAACCACAAACTTACCTTGAGCCATGCCCGCGGTGGTTTGGAAGCCGGTGATAGAGGCAGGTTTGTACATAAAGGCAATGACGGTTTCGCCTTCATGCCATTTTGCAAAGCCCTCAGGAGTCACACCCAGGTACACCTTGCCATTGCCCAAAGAGCGCGGCTTGATCAGACCGAATTGGCGGAAGGTGTAGGTTGAGTCGTCTTGCAACTTACCCTTGGCGTCACTGTTTACCGCAATGGTGACTTCGGTGTAGGGGCGCTTATTATCAAAGCCATCGGTTACTTTAATAACCTCGCCAGCGATGATGTTTTGCGAAGCCACGGTGAGCTCTTGCAAGTTTTGCTTTTTAAGCTTCATTGCATTAGCTGACGTAGCAAGTGACAAACCTGCAGCGACAGTCAATGCGATCGAAGCCTTTTTAAGTAATGATTTTGTTTTCATTGGACACTCTCCATTGATGAATGTGTTGTAATCATCGAGCTGTTAATAACATGTTTCGGTGGTGAACATTTATTGAACATTGTGGGTAAGTATTCAACGCAATTTATGTACACTTTTGTACAAGTGTATTCGTTTTAACTGTCTCTGGCGTAATTCGGTTTTTTGTTTTAATTAATTTAAATATCAATTGGTTGAGTTTATTTTTTCCCTAGTTTCTAGGCCTGCCCATCACTGCACCTTCATCTTGCTTTTAGGTTTTTTAAGTTGATGATTTTATTGGTTTAATCTTGTGTTTTTAGTGGAATTCTTGGAAGGGAGGGTTTTAATAATCAATGGTTATGATTAAGTGGGTTTATATAATTATTTTTGTATTTTTATGCAGCCAATCAAGATAAAAAGTAGTTCTAAAAGCCTTGTATGGGATAGAAAAATGGCCCAGTTAAGGGCCATTACTTGGGTCACAACATAAAGATTAATAGGTGTCGTCTAGGTGCTCGCAGCGACCGAATTCAGCACCATTTTTTACTGCGGCCATAACCTGTTTAGGGAAGCTCAGCTCCTGGTTTACGCTGTCTTTACAGACGAATGCTTTGTTGGCATTGATCTCAATACTGATCGCTGCACCAGCTAAGTTAGCCATCATTTCTGAGCCATTCGCGCTCATAGCAAACCAGTTATCAGTTAACAGGTTTTTAGCTTCAACAACGCCTTGACGACCGAAGAACTCAGCAGCTGTCATCCAACCAAGACCGTCCATGTAAATTGCACTACCGCCATTGTAACGTGCAGTAATGAGTGACAAGTCTTCATTTGCATCAAGAGGGATCATGCTTGGTACACCGACAACAGACGATATGTATTCATGATCCAAGTTATACGGTGCTTCACAGTAGTTAACGAATCGCTGGATGTAAGGAATGTCATCACACCAACGCATGCTGCCTAGCGCCTCAAGCTCATCTGTTTGGGTATTCCAAACTTTGATTCCGTCATACTTGCGGTTGCGGCCTTCACCAACGAGAGTATTAAACGCAATTTTTTCACCATCTTGGCTAATTACGGCAATATCTCGGGCACCAAACTTACTATTGATGTCATGAAGTTCGTCATCAACCCAAGCCACTAAACCTTGGCTGTTGCCTGTACCAGTAATTACTTTACCATTACCAGAAACACGATCGGCACGCATCCATACTTCTCTGCGCTCACCATTTACGAGTACATCAATACGAGAGCCGTAAAGCGAAGGCACATACTCAAGACCTGCTAGTTCTGTTGCTTTGCCAGTCGTAGTGTCCCATACCGTTGGTACAGCATATGAGCGAGCCCCTTCACCTTGCGCACATTCTTGGCCACCAGATGTTGGTTTGCGGTAAGTACCGACAACAAGTTTACCTTCATCGTCTATATCCCAAATTGACTGAGAGCTCACACCTTGTTGGCTGCCCAGCGTACAGGTGTTATTTGAAGGGTCTTCCAGTTCCGCAAGCTTGTTAGAGCGAATATCCCAAACCGCACCTTGGCCAATGCCATCACCATCTAGGTCAGCAATAACAGCCGCTTTTGTAGCTGTTTTGTTCATTGCCGCGGTGGTTGAGCTAAGTAGTGCTGAACCATCCGGAGCGATCATTGTAGAAAAAGAGTTTTGCACGCTGTCGTACATGAAAGGCACGCCACCATACGTGGTGCCGAGCGCTTTTTTACCGTTTTTCGAATGCTCTGTGACAAATGCAGAAACTAATGGCGTGTATTGGATACCATTTTTGTAACCATTGAAATGCATTTCGATTTCTTTGGTTTCACCGCCGGCAACAACGATTTCAGTCATGTCACAGGCATTATCCATTGCCGGTGATGAACTCTCGTTGCTATTCCAGAATTCAGACTCAGAAATAAGCGCGGATGGGGTGGTTGGGTAACCCCCGGCTCGGATTGGCTCCATGTATAACGCATAACGACCACCGGGTGTTAAGCCATTGATGGTGAATGAGCCATCGGGACCGATACGACCCTGCGTCATATTACCCGTTTGTTGAGTGATCACGTCGTACATGGGGTTATCCAGGTTACGGGCGATCATGTTCATACCCGAATACTCAACCCCTTCTTTGGTAAACAATTTGCCTTTGATGGTGCCGTACTTGGTTTTGTAATCAGCGCTTGGGTAGAGGTCGGAAATATTCACGATATCATCACGTACATTGACAGTGCCTTGCTCCATGCCTTCTGTGCCGCGCACGTTGATAAAGGGGAACATGGTTTCGATGCCATCGGCCGGTGCCTGGCCTCGACCCGTGTATTGGTTAGTTGTGCTACAGCCGGGCACGCCGTCGTATTGAGGGCTCCAAGGGGAAGCTATATAGGTAAAATGGCCGTTTGCTTGTGAGTGAGACATGTTCATCGCGTGACCGAACTCATGGGTAAATACGCCCTGAACCATCTTGCCCTCGGTGTCCTTGATATCTATGTACCAACCATTCATAAGCGCCGTTGCCTCGGTGATTTCACCGGTTTCTTCATCGGCCCACTCAGGGAAGGCAATACCTAGTACCTGGTTACGAGGGATGCCAAAATACTCTTCCAGAATTGCGCCATCACTGTCGTAGTTAACCCAGAAGCCATAACCATTTTCCGCCCCATAGATTTGGTCTACATTAGATGCATTAACGTCACTGATGCCGGTTTGACTTTCAATGGTGCCAGCAACGGCCATGTCCAAGGTTGATGTGTCAACATTCGACCACTGGGCAACGGCATCGGCGGTTACGGCGTTAGCTTGAGCAATCGTCAGGAAGGTGTAATCGCGTTCTAGGGGGATGTTTTTAGGCAACACCTCACCATCGGGTAATGTGATATCAACGTTGAACTTAGTGCCTTTCTCTAAAATAGTGAAGGCTTGAACATCGTTACCATCTTTGTCTTTAATGAGTTGGCCACCGTCGGTCCATACAGGGATGGTTCCGTTTGCGGTATTCCACTTGTATGGCTGCATGGTTTTTTCGTGGATATAAAGAGGGCCGCCGGCGAATGCTCCTGCAGACAGTGTGGCTAAAGCGATGCCTGCTGCTAGTTTTGAAAATTTCATTACTGCTGTCCTCCCGCTAATTTACCGACCAAATTCATAAAGGCATCCACTTTCACAGCGCCAGGATTAGTGAGCATATTGCGCTCTTCATCAGAAAATTTTGATGTATCCATGTCGTCAAATAAGCCCGTGTTCGCAAATTGGTTTAGGACTTTGCCATCGCGCACAACAAACTTACCTTGTGCCATGCCGGCGGCCGTTTGGAAGCCGGTAATAGCGGCTGGTTTGTACATAAAGGCAATCACGTTTTCACCTTCGTTCCATTTGGCGAAACCGTCCGGTGTAACGCCTAAATACACCTTTCCGTTGCCCATTGAACGTGGCTTTAGCAAGCCAAACTGGCGAAAAGTGTAGGTTGAATCGTCTTTTAGTTTGCCTTTGGCATCACTGTTGACTGCAATGGTGACCTCGGTATAAGGGCGTTTGTTATCGAAGCCATCGGTGACCTTAATGACTTCGCCGGCGATGATGTTTTGTGAAGCGGAAGTGAGTTCTTCTAGATTTTGTTGCTTCAGCTTCATGGCATTGGCTGAGGTAGCCAGGGAAAACCCTGCAGCTACCGTTAGCGCAATTGAAGCCTTCTTGAGCATGGATTTGGCTCTCATTAGAAATTCTCCGTTGATGATTTTATTTTTATTTACTGACTATTAACACTCAGCTCTCTCTAAGGTTTTATAAATCGAATTGTTATTCAATTGATTATTTGTGCAATTTTGTATCAGAGGTTTTTTTAGAGTCTTCCTGATTAATGGTGATGTTGTTTTTATTTTTTATAAGTCGTTGATTTGAATGCTGTTGTTGTTTTGTTTTGTGCGTCAGAAGAGTTTTGTTTACTTTTTAAATTAGAGTTTTAATTCAAATTTCACGACATTGGAGCTGATTAAATTACCTGAATGCTTATTCATTTTTATGGGTTAGATATTCTTTAATCTTTGTTGTTTTTATTCTCATATTCTTTGTCGGTATAAATGTACCTAAAATGGCTTGTTGGGTTGCAATGTGAAGGGATTGTTTTTCGGGTGATAAATGAACTGTTGTTAATTTTTTGTTTTGGCTGGTGGGCCATGTAAACAACTAGATGTTTATCCGCATTTTTGGCCCGGACCGTAAATGCGGTTTGTGTTAATTGTCCTGTTGGGGATCCAGCAGACACAGAACACAGCGAGGGGGAATTACTTTTAGCGACTAGGATGCTATCTTGATTCGTTGGGTATCATTGAAAAACTTTGGCGGCTTCTGTTGTTGTTTGCATCTGTAAGCACAAACTCGCTGAACAAAAACTGGGACCCGGCAGAGCGAGTCCCAATTGAGATATCAGACTAACAAGAAAAGCACATTGTTAGATTCTGACAAGTTACTAAATCATTCCACAGCGTCCTATTTTAGCACCATTGGCGACCGCTTCTCTTAGTCCACCAGGGAACCCGGTTAATATCGAATCACCATTGTCACATACATAAACTTGGCTCAAATCCATATACCAAGACATCCCACCGGCAACACCCAGCATTTTGCTACCGTCACCACTTAGGGCAATCGGATTACTCATCGACAATTTACCGAGTTCCGCTGCACCTTGCTCACGCAAGAAGCGGCTTAGCTCAAGCCAGCCAATACCTTCCACCCACAGTGCGCCATAATAGCCAAAGCGGCTACCACCGGCTCGGCCAATTGCGACTTTGCCGTCATCGCTTAAATCGCTAACCGTCATAGGCACGGCACCGTAAGAGGCTGTGATCTCATCTGGTGATAGCTCTTTACACAGGTTCCAAGAGTAGAAGATGTATTGAATATCCTCACACCATGGCAGCGAGCCGATGTTGGTTACCGCATCTTCACTCAGTCCTTTACGTGAATCCCATAATTGAACACCGTAATTGCTGGTCAGCGCAACGCGGCTGCCGTCGAAGTTTGAGACCTTAGCTTGCTTTGCATTGAACGCGGTGGTGAGGTCGAGCATAGGACCGTCATCAACCCAGGCAACGGCCTGATTGTAATTCACCTGACCGAGTGCCACTTTACCGTTACCAGATAAGCCGTGAGCAAACGCGTACAAAGTTCGGTTCCAATTCACACCGCTGGTATCCAGTTCGCGGATACCGCCTTTTTCATCCCAGATAAAGGGTTTCATTTCGCCGGAGAAGTACTCTTGGCAGTTGCCATTGCCGTTTAAGTCTTGGTATGCCATACCGACAACAGTAGAACCTGAATCGTCCATGGCTGAACCAAGGGCGCTGATTTTTACCCCAGCGAAACTGGTAGAGACGTTACATTGGCTTTGTCCTAGATAGCCAACCGAACGCGCTTCATTACCAGACCAAACGGTGGGCTCCATAATGCCGTTGCCATCCTGATCGTGTTGCACCAAAACATGTTTACCGTTGCGGCTTAGGTATGATTCAGCACCCACATAGCGGCTGGGTAAAATTTCGAAACCGTTATTGGCATCCCACATCACCGCGCTGAGACCTGCTGTGCCAACTGCCTTACGGCCATTTTTCGACAAATCGCTAAAAGTCACTGAGGATAGGGGAGTTACCTGCACCCCTTTCATGTATCCATTGAAAGTGAAATCCGCTTCTTTGGTAACACCTGCTTCGGCGATAATAGCCGTTTGGTCGCAGACTTCATCGATCAGGGGATCACTACTTTCGTTTTCGTTCCAATATTCTGCCGTTGAAAGCAAAGGCTGAGGTGTTGTTGGGAAGCCACCGGCAACGATTGGCTCTACATACAACACGTATTGCTCACCCGGCGTCAGATTTCGAATCGTGTATCGCCCATCCGGACCGACTTTGCCCTGTGTGGCAGAGCCTGACATGTCTGACACCGCATCGAATAGCGGGTTGTTGACGTTGCGTGCAACCACATTGATCCCGCTGTACTCAGTTCTGCCATCTTTAAGGCGCAACACGCCGGTTATGGCTCCGCGGGAATTAGCGTAGTGAGCACTTGGGTACAGGTTTGATATCGCCGCAACATCATCGGGATGTTCGATGCTACTTTGATTTACAGCACCTGCCTTGTAGTGATCAATGTACGGGTACATGGTTTCGATCATCGCTGGATTACCGCCGGCGATAGGGTTCACACCACAGCCGGGTACACCTGGGTACAGCTTGTTTGCCGCTGAACTTAGATAGGCTAGTTGGCCATTTACCTGGGTGTGGGAAAGGTTGATAGCATGACCAAACTCATGCGTGAATACGCCCGCAATTTTGCTGCCATCGTCATTAGGAGCCACTGCCCAGCCATTCATTATTGCTGTCGCTTCGAGAATCTCACCGGTTTCTTCGTTGGCCCATTCAGGGAATGCCATACCTAAAACAGATTGTTTTGGTACCCCAAATACGTCTTCTACAACCGAGCCATCCGTGTCATAGATTACCCAAAAACCATAGCCATTTTCGGCGCCATAGACTTCATTTGCGTTTGCGGCAGTGATATCTGAGATCCCTGTTTTGCTCGCAATCGTACCTGCAACGGCCATTTCTAGCGTTGCCGTTTCGACATTTGACCACTGGGCAATGGCATGGGCTGTGATTTCGTTCGCTCGGTCAACCGTTAACAAGGTGTAGTCGCGATCGAGTACGGTGTTTTTAGGGATCACAGTGCCATCTGGCAGGGTGATGTTGAGGTTGTACTTGGTGCCCTTTTTTAGCACGGTAAACGACTCAACATCCTTACCGTCTTTATCTTGAACCAGCATACCGCCATCAGTCCAAACAGGGATAGCGCCTTTACTTGTATCCCACTTGTAGGGCTGCATGGTTTTATCGTGAATATAGAGTGGGCCAGCCGCCAAAGCACCAGCAGAAAGAGTAGCTAGTGCGATACCAGCAGCAAGTTTAGAGAATTTCATTGTTGTTGTACTCCCGCAAGTTTACCGACAAGGTTCATAAACACATCAATCTTCACTGCTTCTGGATTAGTAAGCATGTTGCGCTCTTCGTCAGAGAAGCTTGCAGTGTCCATGCCTTCAAACAGGCCTGAGTTAGCGAATTGGTTAATTACCTTACCATCGCGGACAACAAACTTACCTTGTGCCATGCCAGCAGTAGTTTGGAAACCGGTGATAGAGGCTGGCTTGTACATAAAGGCGATGACGTTTTCGCCCTCATTCCATTTAGCGAAGCCGTCAGGTGTGACACCCAAATAAACCTTACCATTGCCCATAGAACGCGGCTTCAGTAGGCCAAACTGACGGAAAGTGTAGGTTGATTCTTCTTTTAATTTGCCTTTTGCATCACTGCTGACGTTAATGGTGACTTCAGTGTAAGGATGCTTGTTATCAAAGCCATCGGTGACTTTAATTACTTCGCCGGCAATGATGTTTTGTGAAGCAGCAGTGAGTTCTAGTAAGTTTTGTTGCTTTAACTTCATGGCGTTGGCTGAAGTAGCAAGTGATAAACCTGCAGCAACCGTCAGCACAACCGAAGCCTTCCTAAGCATAGATGTAGCTTTCATTAGACCTTCTCCGTTGATGGTTTTTATTATTCACCGAGATTTTTATTATATTCACGGTGGCTTTTAGTTATTTAATAATCAGCGGATGTGGTCAATTTATTATATGTACCATTTTGTATTGAAAGTGTACTAAGTTGTTTTTGCGGATTTGAAATCGTGAAAATTTATAACTTAATGTATTGATGTTAGTTTTTATGGGTCGTTGAGTTTTTAATAGAGGTTTTTAAATGTTTTTATGATTACTTTTTTTTGTTTGTTTTTTTAATTTCTAACCCTCTTTTTCTTTAATATATGTTTCTTTTTTATGAATGAATAAGTGAAGGAAGTCGCTTGGGAAGACAGCTTGTTGCCAAGTCGTAAGGCATAAAAAAGCCCCGCATGATGCGAGGCCGGTTAAAACGTTTAATTTCGAGCGGAGGGCTTATTCAATATTCTGAATTTGCTCACGCATCTGCTCAATTAAGACCTTCAATTCAACGGCGGCATTGGTGACTTCGGTATTAATCGACTTTGAAGCCAGGGTATTGGCCTCACGGTTAAACTCTTGCATCATAAAGTCCAAGCGTCGGCCACAGGCACCGCCTTTTTTCAGGATCTTATGGGTTTCTTTTACATGCGATTTAAGGCGGTCGAGCTCTTCGGCGACATCTTGTTTTTGCGCCAGATAGATAAGTTCTTGCTCAAGACGACTTTCATCGATCTCGGCTTGCAGTTCTTCAAGCTTTTGCGATAGCTTTTCACGCTGCCATTTGATCACTTCCGGCATATGCGCTTCAACTATGGCAACTTGCTCAAGGATAGCGTCAAGGCGAGTGCTGATCATCTGCTCAAGGTTTTCGCCTTCGCTGCCACGGGCGGCTTTAAAGTCTTCAATGGCACCGTCTAAACCGGCAAGCAATTCGCTTTGCACCGTATCCATATCCATTTCTTCTGCTTCCATCACACCGGGCCAGCGCAGGATATCAACCGGGTTAATGTCGCCTTTACTTTGTGCCTGTACCCATTGGGCACTCTTTACCAGCTGTGAGGCCAGTGACTCGTTGATGTTGAGCTCACCCACATGGGCTGGGTTAGCGGCAAATTTTAGGAAAACTTCAACCTTACCCCTTTGTAGGTTCTTTCGCAGGCGTTCACGGATCACAGGCTCTAAACCACGAAATTGCTCAGGGGCGCGAATAAAAGTTTCCAAGTAACGTTGGTTTACGGAGCGAATTTCCCAAGTTCCGGTACCCCAGTCGCCTTTCACTTCTTGGCGAGCATACGCAGTCATGCTGTGGATCATGAATGATTTCCTAATTTTGAATAGCAGTATCGCTATGATTATACCTTAACAAAATGTGAGCTCTAGCAGAATTTTCCGGCAAAAATGGCCATTTTCATAAAAGTGCCGTGGCATAGCCGCGGGTGAACACATATAATGAACGAAATTTTTTATTGAAGGGGATAGTGAATGCGTCCTAGTGAAAGAACACCTAATCAAATTCGCCCAGTGACCTTTACTCGCCAATACACCATGCATGCCGAAGGTTCGGTATTGGTTGAGTTTGGTAATACCAAGGTTTTATGTACGGCGAGTGTTGAAGCGGGTGTGCCGCGCTTTATGAAGGGTCAGGGTAAAGGCTGGGTTACCGCAGAATACGGTATGTTGCCGCGTTCTACCCATACTCGTAATAACCGTGAAGCGGCGCGTGGTAAACAAGGTGGACGTACCATGGAAATTCAACGCCTGATCGCGCGTGCCTTACGTGCGGCGGTTGATTTAAAAGCCCTGGGTGAAAACACTATCACCATAGATTGCGATGTTATTCAAGCCGATGGCGGCACCCGTACCGCGTCAATCAGCGGTGCATGTGTTGCACTTGTCGATGCGCTTACCTATATGCGCAGCAAGGGCATGATCAATACCAATCCCCTTAAACACATGATCGCTGCTATTTCAGTGGGTATCTACAATGGTGAGCCGATCAGTGACTTGGAATATTTAGAAGATTCTGCGGCTGAAACCGATATGAACGTGATTTTGACCGAAACTGGTAAAATTATTGAAGTTCAGGGCACTGCCGAGGGCGAACCTTTCTCATTCGATGAGCTTGAGCAAATGCTAAGCCTGGCGAAGCATTCTATTCGTGAAATCATCGATATCCAAAAGCAAACCTTGGCCTAACCCTTAACAGCTTGACGAGTAGAGTAATGAAAGAATATCAAAAGCAGTTTATTGAATTCGCATTAGCCAAACAGGTACTTAAGTTTGGTGAGTTCACCTTGAAGTCTGGGCGCACGAGTCCTTACTTTTTCAACGCCGGCTTATTTAACACGGGTAAAGACCTGGCCAAACTGGGTCGTTTTTATGCTGCAGCGCTGGAAGATGCAGGCATAGAGTACGATCTATTATTCGGCCCGGCCTATAAAGGTATTCCAATTGCTACTACCACGGCGGTTGCTTTAGCGGATCACTACGATAAAGACGTACCTTATTGCTTTAACCGTAAAGAAAAGAAAGACCACGGTGAAGGCGGCAGTCTGGTAGGCTCAGAGCTTAAAGGTAAGGTCATGCTGGTGGACGATGTGATCACTGCTGGCACGGCGATTCGTGAGTCGATGGAAATCATTGCAGCCAACGGCGCGGATCTGTCAGGCGTTCTTATCGCCCTAGACCGTCAGGAAAAAGGCAAGGCTGAGTTATCGGCGATTCAAGAAGTAGAACGCGACTTTAATACGCAGGTTGTCTCTATTGTTAAGTTAGCCGACCTTATTACCTATCTGGAACAGCAAGGTGATATGGACGAGCACCTGCAAGCGGTCAAAGCGTACCGTGACCAGTACGGTGTTGCCTAATATAGAGTAAAGAGCCCCTTCATTGGGGCTTTTTTATGGTTAAAGGAATGAGTAGTCGATGCAAGTAAATTCCAATAAACCCAATGGCCAAGGTATAGGACGATTATTTAAAGCCTTACGTTGTACTTATCTCGGTTTAAGCGCGGCAATAAAAGAAGAAGCTGCTTTTCGTCAAGAGCTGGCCCTGGCACTGCTCTTGTTGCCCCTGTCTTTTATTATTGCAACCGACATGATGCATTGGCTGGCTTTAGTGGTTGTGCTGCTACTGGTTCTTATCGTCGAGTTGATCAATTCGGCGATTGAAGCGCTGACAGATAGAGTTTCTACCGATATGCACGTGCTATCCGGGCGTGCCAAGGATATGGGTTCTGCCGCAGTGACCTTATCTCTACTGATAGCCGCCTTGGTGTGGGGGCGTGAGTCTTTATCAATATATAGCGGGTGTTTCATAAGCACAGATACAATTAAAACAGCGAAAAAGGCCATTAAAAGGATATTTAATGGCCTTTTTTAATGCCTTTTGTGTGTAATTTGCGCAAACGATCCGTTTTTCGCAATTTTCTTTAAAAAAGGGCTTGCGTCAAAATCGAATCTCCCTATAATGCGACCCCACTGAGACGGCAGGCAGCAACGCATAGCGAGGCGCTAGCGGCTCAGGGAGTCAAGTAAAACTGAGTTTTGAGACTTTCCTTGAAAAAAGAAACTTTCTCAAAATTAAGTGTTGACAACAAATCAGGGTTGAGTAGAATGCACAGCCCTCGAGACGCGAAAGCAACTCGAAACCGGGTAACCGGACTGTTCTTTAAAAATATGAAGCAATCATCTGTGTGGGCACTCGTACAGGTTGAGTTCTAACAGCAGATTCTAGTTCGCTAGATGACGCAAACAAATTTAGAGTCTCAATTGAGCTGAGTGACCAACGGAATAAAGAAATTTATTCAGCACAGTCAATTCGATTCGAAAGAATCAAAATCAGAATTCAATGAGCGCCGTTCTTCACTCTTTATGGGTGGGAACAAAAAAA
>NZ_PQBY01000015.1:0-291 GCF_002964645.1 Pseudoalteromonas sp. T1lg22 | reverse complement strand
GGAACAATTTTAGCCAGCGGCGGCTGGCCGCTTAGCCTTGGATAAGCGGTGAACTACAGGGAGGTAGTTCACCATCGAACCACCGACAATAAAAAGCGTGAGATTGCGCCTGAGCCACTAAATTTCAGGCAATAAAAAACCCCGATCATTGCTGATCAGGGTTTGTTTATTAGTGGTGCCCAGAGGCGGATAAAATTGTCCGGAACAATTTTAGCCAGCGGCGGCTGGCCGCTTAGCCTTGGATAAGCGGTGAACTACAGGGAGGTAGTTCACCATCGAACCACCGACAAT
>NZ_PQBY01000014.1:0-1096 GCF_002964645.1 Pseudoalteromonas sp. T1lg22 | reverse complement strand
TAACATGTTTATAGCGAGCGAATCGCGCGTTTTTCTACTACGCTACCGCTCACTTTTCTGAATGATATATTTTTAACAGACTAGTTAACTTATTGCCAATATTATTAAAAATAGCTATTGCTCGTTTTCATCTTGCGACAAAAGCACGCGATTGGGTCGTTTTCTTGACTATGTGAGTGATTACGCTATAACTGTTTTAATATACAGTATTTACATATTTTCAAAGGAATGAAAATGAAAACTCGCTCGCCTTATTTAAATTACATCGCAGACTACATGTTGACTCGACAGTATTCACTGAGAACGGTTAACGCTTACCTTAGTTGGATATCTAATTTCATACATTTTCATAATAAAAGACATCCCACTACTATGGGTGATAACGAAGTGGTTGAGTTTTTAGACCACTTAATTTTAAAGAGAAATATGTCGCCTAGAACGCAAATGGCCGCATTAAATGCATTAGCGTTTTTGTACAAACACATAGTAAAAGAAGAATTGTCGTTGGACTTAAAATTTGTCAAAAGCAATAGACAACCCAAATTGCCAGTCGTAATGACACCAGAAGAAGTTAAAGAAATATTGTCGTTTATGAAAAAGCGCTATTACATAATTGCGGGATTAATGTACGGAAGCGGTTTAAGGGTAATGGAGGCGGTGCAGCTCAGAGTGAAAGACATTGATTTTGACTATAAATGTATTCAAGTCTGGAATGGAAAAGGCAATAAACATCGAATTGTAACACTTGCAAATGAGCTTATTCCATTGTTAAGAAATCAAATTATGCAAGTGGATGAATATCTACAACTTGACTTAAAAAATGAACAATATGCCGGCGTTTGGATGCCGAATGCGTTAGCAAAGAAATATCCATCTGCGAACAAGTCGTTGGCTTGGCAGTATCTATTTCCATCCTATAAATTAAGCGGCGATCCAAAAACGGGAGAAATTCGTCGACATCATTTTCATCCAACTTGTGTCAGGAAGGCGGTGAAGGCTGCTTTAAAACAGTCGGGGATTACAAAGTTAATTACACCACATACGTTTAGACACTCGTTCGCGACTCATCTTTTGCAATCAGGAGCAGACATTCGCA
>NZ_PQBY01000013.1:584057-584511 GCF_002964645.1 Pseudoalteromonas sp. T1lg22 | reverse complement strand
ATGACAGTGACCGACGCTGCCGGGAACACAGGCACGGTCACCGATACCACCACCCTAGATACGGGCGCACCTTCGGTGACCATCAACGATGACGTTACCAATGACAGCACCCCAGCCTTGATCGGCACCATAGATGATCCAGAGGCGAGCATAGTGGTAACCGTTGAGGGTGTGGATTACGCCGCCACTAACAATGGCGACGGCACCTGGACCTTGGTGGACGACACCTTACCAGCGCTTATGGACGGTAGCTACCAAGTCACCGTGACCGCCACCGACGCTGCGGGTAACAGCAGCATGGCCACGGGCAACTTAGTCATTGATACCAGCGCGCCAACCACGGGCGATGGTGCGAACAGCATCATGTTCAACGACGGCGGCGATGAGCAGTTAAGCGCGAGCGAAGCCACGAACGTCAGCTTCACCGGCAGCGTTGAAGCCGGTGCCACAGTGA
>NZ_PQBY01000013.1:196459-584047 GCF_002964645.1 Pseudoalteromonas sp. T1lg22 | reverse complement strand
CAATGTGACCCTTTCTGGCGTTGTCGAAGCCGGTGCCACCGTCGACAGCATCACCATCAGTGATGGTGTGACCACGATCACGGTACCGAGCTCGGCGATCAGCACGGATAGCAACGGCAACGTGACCGTCGTAGGGCAAGACCTGTCAGGTCTCGCTGACGGCGAATTGACCGTCACCATGACAGTGACCGACGCTGCCGGGAACACAGGCACGGTCACCGATACCACCACCCTAGATACGGGCGCACCTTCGGTGACCATCAACGATAACACCACCAATGACAGCACCCCAGCCTTGACCGGCACCATAGATGATCCAGAGGCGAGCATAGTAGTAACCGTTGAGGGTGTGGATTATGTTGCCACCAACAATGGCGACGGCACCTGGACCTTGGTGGACGACACCTTGCCTGCGCTTATGGACGGTAGCTACCAGGTCACCGTGACCGCCACCGACGCGGCGGGTAACAGCAGCATGGCCACGGGCAACTTAGTCATTGACACCAGCGCACCAACCACGGGCGATGGTGCGAACAGCATTGCGTTCAACGACGGCGGCGATGAGCTGGTTAGCGCAAGTGAGGCGACCAATGTGACCCTTTCTGGCGTTGTCGAAGCCGGTGCCACCGTCGACAGCATCACCATCAGTGATGGTGTGACCACGATCACGGTACCGAGCTCGGCGATCAGCACGGATAGCAACGGCAACGTGACCGTCGTTGGGCAAGACCTTTCAGCTCTCGTCGATGGTGAATTGACCGTCACCATGACAGTGACAGACGTCGCAGGGAATACAGGTACTGTAACAGATACCACCACCCTAGATACGGGCGCACCTTCGGTGACCATCAACGACAACACCACTAATGATACAACCCCAGCCTTGACCGGCACCATAGATGATCCAGAGGCGAGCATAGTGGTAACCGTTGAGGGTGTGGATTATGTTGCCACCAACAATGGCGACGGCACCTGGACCTTGGTGGACGACACCTTACCAGCGCTTATGGACGGTAGCTACCAGGTCACCGTGACCGCCACCGACGCAGCGGGTAACAGCAGCATGGCCACGGGCAACTTAGTCATTGACACCAGCGCGCCAACCACGGGCGATGGTGCGAACAGCATCATGTTCAACGACGGCGGCGATGAGCAGTTAAGCGCGAGCGAAGCCACGAACGTCAGCTTCACCGGCAGCGTTGAAGCCGGTGCCACAGTGAACAGCATCACCATCAGTGATGGCGTGACCACGGTCACGGTGCCGAGCTCGGCGATCAGCACGGATAGCAACGGCAACCTGACAGTCACCGGGCAAGACCTTTCAGGTCTCGCCGACGGTGAATTGACCGTCACCATGACAGTGACTGACGTCGCAGGGAATACAGGTACTGTAACCGATACCACCACCCTAGATACGGGCGCACCTTCGGTGACCATCAACGACAACACCACCAATGACAGCACCCCAGCCTTGACCGGCACCATAGATGATCCAGATGCGAGCATAGTAGTGACTGTCGAAGGGGTGGATTATGTTGCCACTAACAATGGCGACGGCACCTGGACCTTGGTGGACGACACCTTGCCAGCGCTTATGGACGGTAGCTACCAGGTCACAGTGACCGCCACCGACGCGGCGGGTAACAGCAGCATGGCCACGGGCAATTTAGTCATTGATACCAGCGCGCCAACCACGGGCGATGGTGCGAACAGCATCATGTTCAACGACGGCGGCGATGAGCAGTTAAGCGCGAGCGAAGCCACGAACGTCAGCTTCACCGGCAGCGTTGAAGCCGGTGCCACCGTCGACAGCATCACCATCAGTGATGGCGTGACTACCATCACGGTACCGAGCTCGGCGATCAGCACGGATAGCAACGGCAACCTGACAGTCACTGGGCAAGCTCTGTCAAGCCTCGCCGACGGCGAATTGACCGTGACCATGACGGTGACAGACGCCGCAGGGAACACAGGTACGGTAACAGATACCACCACCCTGGATACGGCCACACCTTCGGTGACCATCAACGATGACGTTACCAATGACAGCACCCCGGCCTTGACCGGTACCATAGATGATCCAGAGGCGAGCATAGTAGTGACTGTCGAGGGTGTGGATTACACCGCCACCAACAATGGCGACGGCACCTGGACCTTGGTGGATAACACCTTGCCAGCGCTTATGGACGGAAGCTACCAGGTCACCGTGACCGCCACCGACGCGGCGGGTAACAGCGGCACGGCCACGGGCAACTTAGTCATTGATACCAGCGCGCCAACCACGGGCGATGGTGCGAACAGCATCGCGTTCAATGACGGTGGCGATGAGTTGGTAAACGCGAGCGAAGCGACCAACGTGACCCTTTCTGGCGTTGTCGAAGCCGATGCCACCGTCGACAGCATCACCATCAGCGATGGCGTGACCACGATCACGGTACCGAGCTCGGCGATCACTTTGGATAGCAACGGCAACCTGTCAATCACTGGGCAAGATCTGTCAAGCCTCACCGACGGTGAATTGACCGTAACCATGACGGTGACCGATGCTGCGGGCAATACCGGCACGGTAACCGATACCACTACGCTTGATACCGCTGTTGATGGGAATGGCAATGGTCAAACCGTCACCTTTGACAGTATTTCCAATGATTCTGGTACTGACGGAGACTTCATCACGAGCGATACCTCGTTGATCTTCAACGGCACCATAGATCTTGACGATGCCACTACCTTGACTGTGTCTGTTGCTGGCACCGAGTACACCTTTGGAACTGCGCCAGAGCTCACCATTGATAGCAATGGCAACTGGAGCCTCGACTTATCGGGGACCCCATTAGCTGCTGGCACCTACCCAGTCATTGCGACGGTTACCGATGCAGCAGGTAATTCACTTAGCACCGCCAGCCAAGATGTTGTCATTCAAGCGCTTGACGCCGTAAATGATGTGAGTGCTATCGACCTTGAGCCCGTTGTTACCGTTAACCCGCCACAAACAACTGACGATGTAGAAGTGCTTGGTTTGGCGGACGCAACTGGCGGCGCTAATGCCAGCGCGACCTTCACTGTTGCACCAGACAATATCGGTGACGTGGAAATTGAAGTTAGCCAAACCTCACTTGCAGCGGTTGCTGATGCCTTTATGGTTGAGGTGTACGATGAAAATGGTGTGCTGGTGTATCAAGGGGTCAGTGCAAACTCACAACTTGCCAATGTTGGTGGTTTGGATATTTTCAACATCACCGGGGATGAGACTATCTCTATCTCGATTCCAGACTTAGCAGCGGGTAACTACAGTGTGGTTGTGCGCAACGATGCAAGTCTGCTGGAGAATCAGGTAGGCAGTGTGCTGGACGCTGACGGTGATGGAGAGGTCAGCCTTAGCGAACTCGGCTTCGCAGGCGTGGAGCTTGGTCCAGATAACCGAGACTATGTGCTGCAGTACGTCGAAGATACGATAAATGCCATGCAGAATGGCGGCTCATTGCTGACCGGTGACGGGACTTTGATTCGCGAAACTCTGGAAGAGATGCTTGCTATCACTCCAATCATAGGTGCTGGTGAAATAGAAGACCGACTGACTGATGCGCTCGACGCCAAAGGCGTAAACCGAGACCTCAAAAAGTTCTATCAAGTTATCGCCGATGCTCTGTTTAATGACACCGTAACCCTGTTAGAAAGTACGGACATTACCACCACAGTAACTGAGTACAGCTACTTCGGTGAGGCGCAAGGTAACTTGATTGAGGGAGATACAGGTGGTGCTGGTGCAGATACCATTATCGATGGCGCACAAGTCACTATGGTCACAAACAGTGCTGGTGAAAGCGTCGTTGTGCCAGATACAGGCACGGTGACGATTCAAGGTGCATATGGTGTCTTGGAAATTGCAGCTGACGGCACTTATACCTATACCGCAAATGGTGATCGCAGTTCGTTCGGTCAAGACGAAGTGTTCAACTACACCCTGTCAGACGGTGAAACTTCTGACTCGGCATCACTGACCATCAGCATTACGGGTAGTGACTCCCCGGCTGGGCAAGCACAAACCGACATAGCTACAGACGAAGGTGCACCAGTAACCGAGTTAAGCGCTGACCTGTTGTTCAGTATGGTCGATGACGGTGAACTGATGATGCAATATGACGTTCTTGCCTCGAGTGAACCAAGGTTCAACGACAAGAGTGAAGAGTTGATGCGTCAAGCTGTGCTTGAACACACAGTCGAAGAAGACATCGAATTACTGCTCAACGATGTAGATGCTGAACCAGAGACGCAAGCACTGTCGGTTTCGGGTGATTACGGTACCTTCAGTATCGACGGCGTTATGTTTAATGACGTGAGTCTCCTTCAGCAGTCGCCGTGGGCGGATGAGGATACTAATGTCGTCATTTAATCGACATTTCCGGTATGCGGTTATGCTTGGCTTGAGCTGTTGCTCAAGTCAAGCTTTTGCCACATCTTTTGATCCGGCAGAAAGTCCGTCAATCTCACAAATGGTGCATTATGGCTTAACCTTGAATCCTCGTGTTCGCTCCGCGGTGGCTGAGATCCAGCAAGCTGAAAAAACCATAGACGTTAACGAGGGCCGCTTTTGGCCTTCACTTGACCTTACCGCAGGGCCTGCGGATGGCATCAGCGGCGCCTTTGCTTACAATATCACCCTGAGCTACACCTTATACGATTGGGGGGCATTGGACAGCGAACTGGAAGGCATGAACGCCGAGGCGCGTAAAGCGTTACATAAATTACGCCAAGTACGTGCAGAAGTCGGCATCGAAATCATCGAAGCTTACCTCGATATTATGCTTGCTCAGCAACGACAAGCGATTATTCAAGAACACCAGCGACGTATTGCTCGTGTTGAGCGCATGGCTGAAATTCGCGCTGCAGGAGGTTATAGCGACCGCGCCGAATTAAATCGAGTGCTGCAAGCGCGCTATTATAATGAACAACAAAGGCAAATGACCGACGGTGACCAGCAGCAAGCGCGCTTGCGTTTACGCATGTTGATGCAACGCCCGGTTACGGCCCTGCCACCATTGCCTGCCAATTACGTGCAGCTACAAAACCTGTTGCCGAGTACCCAACAACAAACACAATTGATCCCGCGCTCACCGCAATATATGCAGGCCCAAGAAGAAGTTCATATTGCCCACAGTCAAGCTGAGCGCGTCAAAGCTGCGCAACTGCCTCGTGTGGTCTTAGAAGCCTCATCGCAACGCCGCGATATCGGTGGTGAATTAACTCGCGACTCTGCGGTCGCGGTGCGTTTTAAAGCGAGCTTCAATCAAGGTTTAGCCAGCTTCGATATGGATGACATTGAGCGTCTGCGCGCTGAAGCCGCACAGTGGGATCTGCAATTTACACAACTCGATATTGAACGTAATTTGAATATGCAACGTGAATCACTGCGCAACTTAAGTCAACAACGACAATCACTTGAACAACAAGTAAATGCGGCAACCGCACTGCTGAGCGCCTACCAAGATCAATTCCGCGCAGGCCTCACCACGGTAGAGGAAATTTTAACGACAGAGCGCGAACGCTTTGAATTGCTCAGCCAACATCTGAACGTATCCATTGAGCTATTGCGCATTCCCTACCGGATGAGCTCAGAACTTGGGATCCTAGAATCTGTCCTTGCCGCGCAGAGCAATGAGGCGCATAACCTATGACGCACTTCAATCCAGTGACGCCACCCACAGTTGATCCCTTGCAACTTGCATTAACAACCTATTGTCAGTTGCTGGGTAAACCGACACGCGAAGAGGTCATTTGCGAAGGTCTGCCTTTAAAAAACGGCCGTTTAACTATCGAGTTAATTCCACGCGCCTTGGATAATCAGGGCATTAATGCCGTTGTGGTGGAGAAATCACTCCAGCAATTGCAAGACTACCATTTACCTGCCTTATTGCTTACCCGGCACAACTCTGGATTGGTATTAATCAGTAAAGATGAAGAGCACTGCACTGTTGTCGTGCCGGAAACCGCTGGACAAAAAACCTATACCTATGCCGAACTTGAAGCTTTGATCTCCTCGCACCTGGTTCTTGCTGACATCGCCTACCAAGCGGATGACCGAGCGAAGGACTATGCACAGCCCTACAAAAAGCATTGGCTCAAAGAGCAGTTGATGAAGTGTTGGTCGACCTATATTGACGTCGGTGTCGCTTCGATGTTTGCCAATATACTGGCCGTTGGTACCTCGTTATTTGCCTTACAGGTGTACGACCGGGTCGTTCCTAATGATGCCTTTGATACCTTGTTTATTCTTACCACAGGGGTTGTCATTGCCATTGTTTTTGACTTTATCTTACGGGTTCTACGCGCCTATTTGCTTGATGTGACTGGTAAAAAGTTAGATTTAGAGCTGTCATCGCGACTCTTTTCACAAGTGTTGTTTATGCGGCTTAAAGCGAAACCGCAATCCACCGGCGCGTTTTCCAGTCAATTGAAAGAGTTTGACAGTGTGCGCGAGTTTTTCACCTCGTCTACCGCGGCCACCATCAGTGACTTTCCATTTATCCTCTTATTCTTACTGCTGATCTGGTATCTAGGCGGCCCCGTGGTGTGGGTGCCGATCATCGCTATTTTATTGATGTTATTACCCAGCTTACTGATGCAGGGAAAACTGGCTGCATTGTCTCGTGAAGGGTTACGCGAAGGCGCTGTAAAACAAGGGCTGATGATCGAGGTGATCGAAAACCTCGAAACGGTTAAAGCTAGCCACGCTGAGTCTCGCAATTTGTTTTTATGGGAAACCCTTACCAAGAAGCAAGCAGCCGACAGTGTCACTTTTAAAAGCCTCTCGAACAGATTGAGTCAAGGCGCTGCAATGGTGCAGCAACTCGGATTTATTTTCGTGGTGGTGGTTGGGGTTTACCAAATCAGTGCCAGCGAAATGACGATTGGTGCACTCATCGCCTGTACCATGTTAACTTCACGCACCATAGCACCGGTAAATCAAATCACTGGGGTGCTGGTGCGATGGCAGCATGTTAAGGTTGCCCTTGAAGGACTTGACCAGATTATGCAGGCGCCTACAGAGCGCCCGCCAGGCCGCCAGTTTGCTCATAAACCTAGGCTCGATGGCGATTACAGCCTCGAAAATGTCAAACTTAGTTATGGCAATGAGGGGCCGCCAGCGTTGAGCATTAATAAACTGCAGATTAAAGCAGGAAGTCACACCGTGTTACTTGGCAGCAACGGCGCTGGTAAATCGAGTTTGTTGCGGATCTTAGCGGGCTTAGAAGACGTCGATAGCGGCCAAGTGCTGCTTGATGATATTGCCATGACACAACTCGATCCCGCGGACCGTCAGCGTGATATTGGCTATTTGCCACAAGATTCTTGTTTGTTTTACGGGACGTTACGCGAAAACCTTCAGTTGGCAGGCAATAATCACACGGATGAGGCCATTTTCAACGTCCTTGATAGCATTGGTTTTGGTGTTGCTGTGCGTGCGCATCCGCTGGGCTTAGATATGCCTATTCTTGGCAGCAGAAGCCTCTCCGGTGGTCAACGTCAAGCCGTTGCATTGGCACGGTTAATCTTACAAAACCCGCGAATTGTGTTACTGGACGAGCCAACCTCGGCGTTTGACCAAGTCAACGAAGAGAAAGTCATACAATTTATGCAAACCTGGTTACAAGGTAAAACCTTGGTCATGTCGACCCATAAACGCCGGATGTTGGCACTAGGTACCCGAGGAGTCGTTCTTAAACAAGGACATGTGGCTAACGAAGGTGATTTCGATAGTATTTTAGCCCCTCAAGGGCAGGTGAAACATGAAGCCTAGTAACCCCTGGTCGGATGAAAGCCGTCTATTTTCTGCGCGTCCTGCGCTGTGGTTGTGCATCTTAATCGTGGCCATTTTTATTGGCTGGGCGGCATTTGCTGAGATTGACGAAGTCACCCGCGGTGAAGGTAAAGTTATTCCCTCCAGCCGTTTGCAGACAATCCAAAGCCTTGAAGGGGGGATTGTCGAAGAATTATTGGTCTCAGAGGGGCAACTAGTAGAGCAGGGCGATCCCTTACTTCGGCTCGATAGAACCCGCTTTTTAGCCGCGTTTCGCGAAGGTGAAAGCCAAGCTTCGTCCTTGTTAGCTTCAATCACCCGTTTGGAGGCCGAGGTACGTGATAGCGCTACATTAACCTTTCCAAACGAACTGAAAATCGATGAGAAAGATCGCATCTTTGAGCAAGCGTTATTTGCTTCTCGACGGACCAATAAACAAGAAAAAGTAGTTGGTTTACAACGCCGCATGCACATTGTTGAAGAGCAGCTCGGCATCTTACGCCCCATGGTGGCGTCCGAGTCGGTCAGTCAAATGGAGCTGCTCCGGTTAGAAAAGGAGCTTGAAGATCTAAAAGGACAGATCATCGAAGTCAGCAACAATTACATGCAGGACGCCTACACCGAATTGACTCAAAAGAAAGCAGAGCTCAATGCCCTGAACGAGTCTTTAGTGCAGCGGCAAGATCAGTTGACTCGCACCCAAATCACATCGCCTGTCAAAGGCATGGTGAATGACATTTTGGTTACCACACGCGGTGGTGTGGTGCAGCCGGGGGAGCCTATCATGTATGTCTTACCGATTGATGAGCAATTACTGATAGAAGCGAAAATAGCCCCTGAAGACATCGCATTTTTAGCACCTGGAATGTCAGCGAAAGTGAAAATCACGGCGTATGACTTTTCGATTTACGGCGATCTAGAAGGCGAAGTAATTCAAATCAGTCCGGATACGATTGAAGAGGAAACGGCACAAGGCAAAGCGTATTTTTATCAGATCCTGATTACCACCGAAGGGAATCAGTTAGTTAAAGGTGATAAGAGCTACCCCATCCGCCCCGGCATGATTGCACAAGTGGATGTGTTAGGAGGTAAACGCACAGTTCTCAGTTACCTCTTAAATCCGCTTCTGAAAGCTAAACTCAACTAAGTAACACAAACAAGAAGTACCCCCGCTTGGTGGTACTTCTTGATATCGAATTAGCCAGACACCTATCGAATTAGCCAGACACCCACTCCAAAATTTCACACTTCCGGACTCCTTGACTACACTTTGAGGGTTCTACTCAAGGAGGAGTGAATCATGGCAACACCTCGGAAAAGCCAAATCAGTCTGGCTGACACCCCTTACTATCACTGTATTTCTCGCTGTGTACGGCGCGCCTTTTTATGTGGCAAAGATGCACTGACCGGCCGCTCTTATGAACATCGCCGTGATTGGGTTGAAAGTAAGCTGCTGCAGCTGGCCCGTATTTTCTGCATAGATGTGTGTGCCTACGCGGTAATGAGCAACCATACCCATGTGGTGCTGCATGTGGATAAGTGCAAAGCCCAGCGCTTAACGGACAAAGCCATTGTGCTGCGTTGGCATAAACTATTTAAAGGCACTTTGCTCAGTCAACGTTTTGTGCAAGGGGAGCCGTTAGATGTGGCCGAATTGGCTGCCCTACAAGGTCGAATCTTGATTTATCGGAAGCGCCTTAGTGATATCAGCTGGTTTATGCGAGTGCTCAATGAAGGGATTGCCCGTCAAGCTAATCGCGAAGATGAATGTACCGGCAGATTCTGGGAGGGGCGATTTAAATCTCAAGCGCTTCTTGATGAAGCAGCCCTTGTTGCCTGCTTAGCCTATGTGGATTTAAACCCGATTCGAGCAAAGGCTGCCGACTTACCCGAACAATCCGATTATACGAGCGTGAAAGCCCGAATCGAAGCTGCAAAGAAGGGTAAGCAACCCTCTACCTTAATGCGTTTTGTTGGACACCCTCGTAAGCCTATGCCGAAAGGCCTGCCTTTTGAGCTACGCAGTTACTTAGAGCTGGTTGAGTGGACGGGGCGCTGTATGCGAGAAGATAAACTAGGCCATATTGCATCTGACGCAACCCCCATACTTGAACGACTCGATATTAGCCCAGTAAATTGGCTGTCCCTGACCACCTCGTTCACTAAGGTTTTTCACTGCGCGGTGGGGAAGGAGCAAGCATTAACAACCTACTGCCAACATCAACACCGAAAACGACGTGTGGATTTAAGCAACAGCCAAGCGCTGTTTGCTTAGGCAACGCTTCTTTCCTCTCTATTCTTGACCAAGCTCGCGAGAGGCAGGCTTCGCACGTCCAAAATTCACGAAAATGATAATAACGAAAGGTAAATCGTCGAAAAACGTTCAAACTGGGCGATACTCACTTTAAAATTCATCTCCCCTCATTCCGTTGCAAAAACTCTATCTTTAAGATGGGTGTCTTTGTTATTTATATGGGTGTCTTTATTATTTTTTTTTTAAAGTGGGTGTCTTGTTTACTCCCGGTGTCTTGTTTACTCCCGAGTTTTACCGCTGCGAGCGCTTTTTCATCTCCTAAAATAGCGCCAACTGGTCGTAGCAGTGCATAAAATAGTCTATAACTATTTCAAATAACTGAATAATTGTATTTTCACACTTAAGTCGTAGCTATTTTTTCTTTCAATCTTTGTTTTTGTTGATAGGATGTTTCCTAAAGGTTAAATCGGCTGGCCTGAGTTAGCCGCGATAACCATCATAGAAATTATAATAAGTGCTTTAGCTTACTCTTCTTCCTCTCCACCCTCAGGTGCGTCAATTGAGCAAGAAGAGCAGGCAGGATAATCAACAGGACATATATGACAACACATCGATTAAATATGCTGGCAGTTGCCGTCGGCTTAGCCGTTTCTACGGTCTCAGTGCAGGCTGAAGAGTCACAACAAGTCAAAGCAGATGAAAAAATTGAAGTAATTTCGGTACTGGGCTCGCGCATGGCCAATCGCACGGCCACAGAGTCTACATCGCCGGTTGATTTGATTGACTCGGACGACCTAAATAAGGGCGGCTTTACCGAACTGGGTCAAAGCTTACAGGCTACTGCGCCTTCGTTTAACTTTTCTCGTACCCAGGTGTCGGACGGCTCTGACTTGTTCCGTCCCGCGACTCTTCGTGGTTTACAGCCGGACCAAACCCTGGTGCTGATCAATGGTAAGCGTCGTCATAACCAGTCTATCTTTGGCCTAAATGGTACGGTCGGCGCGGGTGCGGCGGGTACCGACATGAACGCTATTCCATTGATTGCGCTAAAAGGCGTTGAAGTTTTGCGTGATGGTGCCGCTGCGCAATATGGCTCAGATGCCATTGCCGGTGTTATTAACCTTTCTTTAAACAATTCAACTGGTGTTACAACAGGTTACGTTCAAGCTGGCAGCACAGGCGAGGGTGATGGTGATACCATTTCCATCGGCCTAAACCGTGGCTTTGATATCGGCGATGACGGTGGATTTATCAACTTCTCAGTTGAATATCGTGATGCTGATGGCACCAACCGTGCCGAGCGCGACATTGGTGGCTCGGTCGATGTGCCGTATGGCACCTTATCCGACGAAGTGCGTTGGGGACAGGGTAATGCCGATAGCGAATTTACCTCACTGTTTTACAATATGGTCCTGCCTATGGACGACATCGAGCTGTATTCGTTCGGTGGCTACTCAAACCGTACTGCCTTGGGTAATGGCTTTTATCGAAACTTCGATCAGGCCGCCAAAAACGTGGTGCAGGTTTACGGCGATGGTTTCTTACCGCGCATTGATAACGAGGCGGAAGATATTTCCTTCGCTCTTGGTCTTCGCGGCGAGATAAACCCGGATTGGGGCTATGATGTTTCAGCGGTTTATGGTGAAAACACCTATGATTTCCACTCGAAAAACACCATCAACGCCTCATATGCGGCCGAGTATGTGTTTAATAACCCGGATGCATCGGATGCGGATATCATAGCCAATGCAGGCCCTCGCGGTGGTTATTCCGGTGGTTTCCGTTTTGATCAAACCACGGTTAATGCGGATCTAAATGGTACGCTTGATATCGGCCGCGCAGATCCTGTGTATCTGTCTGTTGGTGCCGAATACCGTAAAGAGAATTATGAAATCGTCCCAGGTGAAGAAGCCTCTTATGCTTGTGGTTTGGCCAATATGGATACCTCTTACCCGTCGGTAAACGATCCTGATCAGTTTGCCGAGTGCGGTTTCCAGGCCTATAACGGCTTGCGTCCTGAAGCCTCAAACGATGAAAGTCGACACAGCTATGCCTTGTATGCGGATGCCGAAACCTTGATCACCGACGCTTGGCAGGTGAGTGCGGCGCTGCGTTATGAAGATTTCTCCGATGCCGGCGACGACATCATAGGTAAACTTGCGACTCGCTATGAAGTAAATGATGACTTCGCCATTCGAGGTGCAATTTCGTCGGGCTTTAGAGCGCCGTCACTACAACAAAGTGCTTACACTGCCTACACCACTAACCTGGGTGCCAGTGGTGAATTAGAGCAGTCGTTTACGGCAACGGCTGGCTCGGATTTCCCTTCTGCTCTGGGTGTGGATAGCCTGGAGCTTGAGAGTTCAGAAAACCTGAGTTTTGGCTTTGTTTGGGATTTCAGCAGCGAGTTGTCGCTTACCGTTGATTTCTATCACGTTGAGATTAAAGACCGCATTACTCTAGGTAGCTTGATGTCTGCCGAAGATGTGGCCTTCAGCCCAGAAGCTGTGGCAGCCCTTAACGCCACAGGTGCTGCGCAGGCAAACTACTTCTCTAACTCGGTAGACTCAACCACCAAAGGGGTGGATATCATCGCCGCGTATAACACAGATTTATACGATGGTGCTTTCTCAGCGACCTTCGCCGGTAACTTAAATGAGACCGAAATCGACGATGTAAACGCGCCGCAGGGCATCCCTGATAACATTGCCCTAGATGATCTACAACGTAGCTTCTTAACCGATGGCCAACCGGGCGAGCGTGCAACTTTAACGTTCGAATATGAGCGTGGCGATTACAACAGCATGTTGCGTTTTAACTATTATGGTGAAACCGATGTGAGTTACTTCGGTCAGGATCACATTCCTCTACCGGATGAGTTGTCACCTACGGGTTCATTTAAAGACACCAGTACCGTTGAATCGGCCGTGCTAGTGGACGTAAATGTGGGTTATCACCTGTCTGATGAGGTTATGCTGTCTGTGGGTATCGACAACCTGTTTGACGAAACGCCGGATGAGCTAGGTGAAGATGAAGTGCTTGATTTTATTTCAAATCAGGCATTTAAATACCCGCTTCGCGCAGTGCCTTATGGCTTTGATGGTATGACCTACTACGCCAAAGTAAGTTTTAGCTTCTAAACGCTAACGAATTAAAAAAGCACGCGAAAGCGTGCTTTTTTGTGCCTGTTACTTCTGCGCGTAACGCCTAGCGTTTATCGCCTATTGCGTAGCAACTAGCGTTTATCGCCTAGTTACTGCAGTTTTTCCCGCGGCAGGGCTTATCGCCGCCGCCACCGCTGCCCCCGCCGCTTTCGGTAACATCCACACCTATCCAGTTCGACCAGCTTGATGCGCCGCTGTTATTAAATGCACGTAGACGATAGCGGAAGGTGCCTGTGCCGCTGGCATCCACCAAGGCGGTTTGGTCTGCACTGACAGGGCCGATAGAAGTGGTGGATTGCCACACACCCGCTAGTTTTTTATGGGCCTTTTCTCGTTGCAGCTCATAGCCGCTTTCGTCGCTTACATCATTCCAACTTAAGACTGCTGTGCCATCGCCACCATCAAGAACCGCAAAATTTCCCGGCGTCAGAGGTGGCAGTGGATTGCTGCTGGCATTGAGGGCACCGGCCAGATTCAAGCGTCCATTTAGCGACCAGGCCTGCATATTCTGGCCTCCGGCTCCACTGACATCGGCACCTTGCTCTAGGCGCTCACGCACCGCCTGGTTACAGGGCACACCGGGAGCCGCTTCGCAGCTAGCAGGGTCGGCCAGGCCATCGCTATAAAAGTGCGCCCAAACCACAGCCGCCGCGCCGGCAACAAAGGGGCTGGCCATGGATGTGCCGGAATACCAATCCAGGCAGGCATCGTTATCGGGGTCAAAAATCGTTCCCAGTATTTCCGCGTAGAAAACACAGAGCTCATTGGGAACAGTGGAGATAATATGGTCGCCGGGCGCCATCATGGATATCCAGTTACCGAAATTAGAAAATGAAGCCCTGTCATCATTTCGCTCCGTGGCACCTACGGCTAACACAGGGTCATAGGCCGCCGGATAGGTGAGGGTGTTAACACCATCATTACCCGCTGCAGCGATCAGCACTGCGCCTTTGCTCCAGGCATAGTCGACGGCATCGGACTCTGTTTGTGTCCAGCCGCCTAAGCCGGCAGGCTCACCGTTTTCATCTACGGCATCGCTGGCATAGCTCATATTGATCACATGATAGCCGTTATCGGCGGCGTAGGTGATCGCCGCTGCAGACGAAGACACAGGGCAGATACCGACTATCACATAAATGCCCAATGGCGGCATTAGATCTATGGTGTATTCAAAACAGGTTTTCAGGTTACCCACGGCGCTGTTCCAGCCAACCCCGGCAATGCCTATGTCATTGTTGGTGGCCGCTGCGGCTATGCCCGCCACATGGCTGCCGTGAGCGGCGACATCATCGAGTGTGGTGCTGTAGTCGGTGACAAAACTGACTTCTTCGACGCATTTTCCTGGGGCAATAAATTCAAGGCTGCCACCGGGGCGAGCGGCGGTGCGGCAGTCGACGCCGGTATCGAGAATGGCAATTTTCACCTGGCTGGAGCCGGTGCTGATATCCCAGCCTTCTGGCGCATCTATATCCGCGTCCACCCGACCGATAAATTCTTGCAACCCAGTTTGCGGGTTCATCAGCAATTGCCCGGTATTATTCAGACCCCATTGCTCTTTAAACCATTGGTTGTCGGTGCCGGTGGGCGGTGGATCCTGTCCTTCATCCGGGATCAATAAGACTCGATAGTGATCTGGCTCGGCGTAAAGGACATTGGGGTTATTGCTGAACATCTTGATGCTTTTGCCGACACTGCCAGCGGGCACTTTAATGATATGCACGCTGAGCGGGGATATGACTCTTTGTGGTGAGCCGCCGGCCATGGCCGCCAGCTGGCGAACCTCTTCAGCCTTGGTACCCGGTTTGAATTTCACCAGCACCCGATCCGGGGCGTAAGCGGGAATGTCATAGCGGCCTGGAACCTCGACGGCACCCTCTATGGTGCTAGGAGCTGCATGGGCATGGCTATAACTCAGGACAAACAGTAGCGATAACAAAAGACGATGAAAACTTTGCACTTTTTCTCTCCTTTGAACTTTTTAAATGTTTCCTGTCGGCGTTACCGCAAGGTCATCTCCTGACCTTAGGCCCGTTACTGTGCACTTAGTTACCAAATGGGATGCAAATATTGGCTGCCAATTTTGGATGTTAAGAACAGCCGCACAGACCAGCTTAACTTCCTAAGTCTAGAAGCCTTTTGCGTCATGGCAATGTTCAATGTTGTGATTGGTACTTTAGGGTTAAGGATGAATAGGGACAAAAAAGCCCCGCATGCAGGCGAGGCTCGATTTACTAGTTTCATTTCGCTTGGCGTATTACTTATGTTCCAACTGATTATGAATACTGGCGACCAATTCCCTAGGAATGCAAAGCTGATTTGCCAGCGCCTCCAGGTAATGAGTAGAGGCGGCTTGTTGCAAGTCGATAGCAGTGACGCTGGCGGCATACACCTCGATACCGGTTTGTGCATCCGGCACTGTGTTTACTAGTTCGGACAAGGTCATGGGCTTTCGCAGCTCATCGAAGAGCATGGCTTTTTCCGTGACCGTAAGGGCCATATTTTCCACGCTGGCAAAAATCTTTTGACGCTCCGCTTCGTCGATATGGCCATCGGCATAGGCGGCGGCTATCATCGCCCGCATAAGCAGTAATTGCCCCGACTCATTGTGATCATCGACCACCTCGGTAAAGGCCTGCTCTGGCATGCGTGCCGGGGTGTAATCAAAGGTGCGGCCACTGTTATTAGCCGAGTGCGTGTCCTGAGCCGATTGCGGCGGGTATTCTCTGTGTACCTGGCTCGATTGGCCGGTCTCGCTTTTTTGCGAATATTGCTGGTAGGCCTTCCACGCCAGCCCACCCACGGCGGCCAGTGCTCCGTATTTGAGCGCCTTCTTGCCCATTTTTTTGCCCGTGGCCAGGCTGGTTAATCCGCCGCCGGCTACACCGCCTAAAAAGCCACTGAGCGCCCCTGATTTATTCAGGCTGCCCACTAATTTTTGTAATTCTTTCATCACTGCATCCTTTTCTCTATGCTGGTCACACCTTATGCCAATTATTTTGAAATGAAAACGCTGGTTTTGTTACAAAGCGCTACAGAGTCGGCGCTAAGTCTACATGGTGCCGACTAACAGCACTTTTTAAACCTGGATTTGGGACAAGTGGCTATCAATCCAGCGTTTTAGTGAAACGCCTGGCGGCAAAGAAAACGCCAAAAAGGGTAAAAGCGCCAAGCCACAGCGAGTCTTGCCATAAACTGGAGAGCTCAGCGCTGCGCAGCACTAGCCCCCTGATAATACGCATAAAATGGGTGGCGGGCAGGGCTTCGGCAATCCATTGAGCGGCGACGGGCATGCCTTCGTAGGGAAACATAAACCCCGACAGTAAAATGGAGGGCAGCAACACGAACAGGGTCATCTGCATTGCCTGCAACTGACTGCGTGCCAGGGTCGAAATCAAAAGCCCTAACGCCAGGCTTGCGGAGATAAATAACAGTGAACCGAGCAAGATCTCATGGGGCTTGCCATGGATAGGCACATCAAACATCAGGTAGCCCAAGCCTAAGACTATCACCACCTGAATTAAACCAACGAAAATATAGGGGACAATCTTGGCTATCATTAGCTCCAAGGGGCGCACCGGCGTTGTGATTAAAAGCTCCAGATTGCCTCTTTCGCGTTCACGGACAATGGCAATGCTGGTGAACAACACCATGGTCATACTCAAGATCACCGCAAGTAATCCGGGCACTATGTTCACCGCCGTTCTGCGGCTCGGGTTGTAATAAAGCGCCACTTCGAAGGTATTGTTGGCATCGAGTAATGTCTGCCCGGCATTGGCAGATTTGGGGTCCAGGGTAAACGGCATATTCTGCAAGCCGGAGATGGCGCCGCCAATCACGCTGTCGGTGCCATCCACCAGCCAGTGGGCAAGGGCGCGTTGCTGCGCCAGGCGCTGGTTTATATCATGAGGAATGACGAGCACGGCCCGTACTTCGCCCGTCCCAATAGCGGCCTTTGCCGCTTCCGGGGTGTCAAAGGTCTTGGTGAAATTCACTATTTGGGTCGCCCGCACTGTTTCAAGCAGTAAACGACCGGTTTGATTATGGCTTTGATCAACCAGCGCAACGGGGATATGACGCACATCGGTATTGATGGCGTAACCAAATAGCGTCAGTTGTATTAAGGGGATCATTACTATCATGGCAAAGGTGAGCCTATCCCGTGCCAGTTGCTTTACTTCTTTGAACATCACCGCACGAATACGGGCAAAGGAAATCATTCTCTGCTATCTCCCGTAACGCTCACAAACACATCTTCCAATGTTGGGCGAGCCTGGGTGAGCTCTGCATTGTGTAGCTCTGGGTACTGGGACTTAAGCCAGTCGATTGGGTTGGGTATTTGCTCATAAACGAGGACGCGCAGGCGCACACCCAATTGGGCGGCGGAGCGCACCTGCTCATTGGCGATCAGTTTAGATTTTAATGAGCGTAAACCGGAGGTTTTGACCTCAACAATGTTCACCCCCATATTCTGCATCAATTCATCCGGCGAGCCATCGGCGCGGATTGCCCCAGACTCCATAATCGCCAAGCGGTGGCATCGTTCCGCTTCGTCCATATAATGGGTGGTGACCAAGATGGTGGTGCCTTGCTCGGATAAGTCGAATAGCTTCTCCCAAAAATCCCGTCGATTTTCCGGGTCCACGGCGGAGGTGGGCTCATCGAGAAACAGCAGCTCGGGATTATTGATGGTGGCGCAGGCCAGAGACAAACGTTGTTTTTCTCCGCCACTCATGCCGCCGACCATTTGCTTTTGTAAGGCATGCAGCCCGTAGGTGTTGATTTGCTCTTGGCATCGAGTTTTGAGCTCTGTGCCAGCTAAACCGTAAATCTGCCCCATAAAAAACAGGTTTTCTTCCACCGTTAAATCTTCATACAAGGAGAACTTCTGGGTCATATAGCCGATCCTTAGCCTCAATGCGTCTGCTTGGCGAGGAATGGCCAGCCCCAATACCTCAACTTGGCCCGTGGTTGGCGTAAGTAACCCGGTAAGCACCCGAATGGTGGTCGACTTGCCGCAGCCATTGGGCCCTAAAAAGCCATAGATATTGCCTTTTTCCACCTTCAGCGAAATGTTGTCCACGGCTTTTAAGGTGCCAAACTGTTTGCTGAGATTGTGCGCTTGAATCACCAGTTCGGTCATAATGAGTCCAACTTGATCTGCACTGGAATGCCCGCAGGCAGGACCTGGGTGCTTGCAGGTAGGTCAATTTCGGTCAAATAGACCAGACGCGAGCGATCGCCTTCGCTCATGCTGCGATAGGGCGTAAAGGCGGGCTCCACAGACACCCAACGTATGATGCCCGCGACCTCTTTTTCCACCCCATCAATACGCACCATGACTTCTTTACCGGCGATTATGTTCGCCTTGTAAGGCTCGGGCACATAGACTCGGGCATAGGGGGTGCTGTTAGCCTGTAAAATGGCGACCACACTGTGTTCATCCACCCGCTCACCTACATTGTATGGCAGTGAGTCTAAAATACCGTCGCGGGATGCCCTTACCGTAAGCTCTGCCAAGACGGTTTGTTCATATTCCACATCCGCTTGAGCCGCTGCTAGCGTCGCTCTGGCCAGTTGAATGTCTTCAATGCGCGCCCCGTTAAGGAGTTTTTTGAGGTTTTGCTGGGCCACCTCGACCGCCGCTTTGGCCAAATCCCGGGCGGCAATGGCGTTGTCCAACTCTCTTTGTGAGGCTAGGGATTTGGCTACCAGCTCTTGTGTGCGACTGAGCTGCAACTCGGCTTCATGGGCTGTGGCGTTTGCCGAGGCCAAGTTCGCTTCGCCAGCGAGAATGTCTTCCTCGCGCTCGCCATTGAGTAATTTTGTCAGTTGCATTTGCGCTTGCTGCTCAACTGCCTTGGCCTTGTTTAAGGCCGCTAATTGCTTGGTGTGATTAAATTCAACGAGAATATCGCCCGCCTTGACCTGCGATCCTTCTGCTATCGGTTGGGCGGTAATGACCTCATTAGCGGTGGCCAGCAAGGTCACCCTGTCACGCTCCAGAATACCGAACGCGGTATTTGAGTCGTTGTCGGTGCATGCCATTAAGCTGGTTAGCAAAACGAACCAAAGTGGGATGTATCTCAATTTCATGTAGCTCGCCCAAGGTTAGGAGCAAATTAGTAAATAACGTCCTGTTAGATATAAGTTTAATTTAAATCTGTGAAATGTTTGGTCGTAATGAAGATATTTAGTGGGAAAACATAAATTGATAATTAGTGGCAAAGCCGACCGTTTGGACGGCTTTGCGCGACGTAGACGTTAAGTAGAGCATTGGGTGCCGAACGGCACTAGCGGCCACTCGGACTAACGCTATTTTTAAGTTTTAATCGCGATATGATTAGGGGGCTGCGTTTGCATAAGAATCAACCTACTATTTAGCCAAGTTGGCGATTTGCTTTGCCAGCTCGGTGGGGTCACCCGCATTTCTATTGGCTAGCACGATGACGACCAGCTCATTGCCAAAGTCTAAGCGCCAATAGGTCTTGGCACCGTTTTGTGCGCCTGAATGTCCAAAGACGTTATTTTTCCAGAAGGATTTTCGTGTACTGTCCTTGGTTACTTGACCTGCGAATAGCTTAAGTCCAAGACGTGCCATATCGGTGGCCGAAGACTCCAGGCCTCCACCGGCATACTTCCAGCTGATATTGTCTCTCTTCGCTTCAGACGTCGTACTCTTGTAGATCATTGCCCGCTCTTTCACGGATTTTTTCATATTCTCAGCCCGCAATGTGGGTAAACCAAGCGCCTGTCCGAAGTGTTGCTCAATCAGTTTTGGGAAACTGGATTTAGCCGCCCCTTCAAGCGCCGCTCCGGCAACGGTATAGGCATGGGTGCTGTAGCATTGCTTGCTACCCGGAGAAAACCTCAGGGCGTCATCGATAAACAGTGACATGGCCTGGTTTTGCGTCGAAAATTGGCTAGAACTCTTGTCTTTTCCGGCAAGGTTGTTAGGCACCCAACAACACTTGGGATCTGTGTTTTTACAATCTTTAGGTCTTCTGGAACCCTTATAGTGTCGAATGCCCGAACGGTGTTCCAGTAATTGGCGTACCGTATGCGTGTGGGCGGCGGGCAAATCGGACACGTAATCAAGGGTGGGCTTATCCACAGATAATTTATTTTCATCGATCAAACGCATTGCCAATAACGCCGTTACCGGCTTGCTGACCGAAGCGAGACGGTAAATCGTCCCTGCATGGGCTGCGCTATTTTCCTTCACATTGGCCAATCCAAAGCCGCGTTCATAGACAATTTTGCCTTTCTTACCAATGGCTACACTGACACCCGGGATATTGTTGTCTATACGGTATTTTTCTACGAGTTTATCGATACTTTTACGTGGACCCCAACTGAGGCGCTCGCCATTTTGCCGCCAAACACCCGCATATCGAGTACCCTTGTTAGTGTCATAGGCCTCAAAATCCTCTAGTCGATAACCTTGATCCCGCGCTGTCTTCCAGGCGTTAGCATAGCCTTGGGCTGACATGTCACGGAGGGCTTTCCAACCGCGTTTATTGGTATTTTTCACCCAGATTGCGGCATACTGATGTTTGCCATCGAGACGATATGATTCCAGATCAAGTACCCGATAGCCTTGGTCTCTAAAACTTTTGAACTTTGCGGCATACTCAGATGCGGACATATTTCTAAACTCGGCCCAGGCAGTGTTGCCTGAATTTTTCACCCAGATAGCAGAATAAGCCGTTTTTCCCCCATTTTTATAGGCTTCAATATCAACCATTCGATAACCGTTGGCTTTGTTTTTATTAAAATTTTCTTTGAACTGGGCCTCGTTTAAATTGCGGTACGACAGCCACTTTATGTTTTCCTTGTTTTCCACCCACACACCGGCATAGCGCATGCTATTGCCGACTTTATAGGCCTCTTGATCGATCAAACGATAGTTATCTTTGAGGGAGTTCCAGGTATCAGAAAACTGCTCATGGGTTTGATCTCTGAGGCTTCGCCATTTTCGATTGTCTGTGTTGTGCTGCCAAATTGCAGAATACAGACGTTTGCCGTTAACTTTATCGACCTCGATATCGACTACGCGATAGCCTTGGTTTGATTTCTTTTTAAAATATTCTCCGAACTTTTCACTTGTATAACCACGAATACTGGACCAACCAACCTGATCGGGGTCATCGATTGATTGCGCCGCTGCGGTATTAAAGAGCAGGATACAGATAAGCAACAAAGCCGCCGATATGCTTTGTAAGGTATTAGCTCGATTCATCTTAATCTCCTTTTGGGATTTCCCGGGTGAACGTAGGTGATATTTAAACTCCCGTACCTGGGCATGAAGGAAGCCAAACCGCTTATTATCGAGACCTTGCTAGGTCACCTACCATACAAGAAAGCCTAATTCATGGAGGTTAAAAGTCCAACGACAGCTCCTCGTTCATCCGTATTACCTGCTTTGTCATAGACCCAGAGCAGAAGTATGTGCAGGCTAAAGCCGCCCACAAGGTGGATATTCACGGCAAAATATGCACTAATAAAATAATCACAAAAACTAAATAAATATTCACGGTGTAAGGCTTATGAGTGGTAGCGAAACCCAAAGTGTGTATGTAGTTGATGACGATCCTGTGGTGCTTGATGCCATTGCCGAGCTGCTGCAATCCGTCGAGTTAAACACCCATACCTATGCTTCGGCGCAGCAGTTTTTCGATGCCTACAACGATGACATGAGCGGCTGCCTGCTGCTTGATATTCGTATGCCCGAGATGAACGGCATGGAGTTGCAAAAGCGCTTAAGCGACATTAATGCCAAGCTTCCCATTATTTTTATCAGCGGCCATGCCGATGTTTCGCTGGCGGTGCGGGCGATGCGCGAGGGTGCCTTTGATCTCATTGAAAAGCCATTTAGAGACAATGACTTGCTTGAATGCATTTATGGCGCCTTGAAAAAAGACAAGGAGGCCAGGGCGGGGCAAGCGGGACAGGCCGAGATTAAGGAACGGCTGGCAACCCTAACTAACCGGGAGCGCGAAATTTATGATCTGGTGGTCGCCGGCAAGGCTAACAAGGTGATGGCTATCGAGCTGGGTGTGAGCCAGCGCACGGTGGAAATTCACCGCGCCCGGGTGTTTAAAAAAATGGCCGTGCGTTCGTTGGCCGAGCTGGTACGAATGAACACCCTGCTAGACTCTTAGCGCTCATCTATCCCAGCCCTGAGGTCCCAGCCCTTAGGTCCCTGCCCTTAGGTGCCGACGCTGGCCGGTCAGGGCGTCATTTATCTTTCCATAACACATCTTTTTTACATAAATATAACGCCAACTGACTTTTGTCAGTTGGCGCTCGTGTGTTTTCTGTAAATTGAACTGGCCAAGTATACAAAACCAAACTCAATAAGCGCTCGCGTGTGCATCTGCCGCGTCGGGCAAATGCGTTTCCCCCGCCTTAGGGAAACCGACAAACACATGTTGAGGAGGCTTTTGATGAATTTCAAAAAGTCACAAATTAGCTTATGCATCTCCTTGGGTGCAGCAACGTTGGTTGCTGGCCCGGTCAGTTATGCAAAATCGGCACAGCCGATCGTCAATGAAGCTGTGGTACACACCACAACTCGCCCTTTAATTCAGTTGGCCGCAGCGGTCAATAAAGACGCTAAAGCACGTCTGCAGATCGGTAAAATGGATGCCATCAGCGGTGAAGTGTCGCATAAAACCAGCGAAGTGATTCAAAACTTCGAGCTGCCGTTTGTAACCAGCGAATCGCAAAAACATGCATCCACATTAGACGCATACAGCAATCTATCCATGCTTGAGCCGTTTATGGCGGCGAAAAACGTGCAAACCGACTTTGCCGGCGATACCATGCCGGCGCCGCTGTTAAGCTTTGACGGCGTCGATAACGTCAACCGCGTAGCACCGCCCGACACTGTAGGTGATGTCGGCCCGAATCACTATGTGCAAATGGTGAACGTGTCGTTTGCGGTATGGGATAAGCAAGGCAATATGCTGATTGAGCCAACCCCGACCAATGCCCTGTGGAATGAACTCGGTGGTATCTGTGCAGCGAACAACGATGGCGACCCCATTGTGCTGTACGATCAATTTGCCGAGCGTTGGATGGTGAGTCAGTTTGCCATCAACCCAAGCGATTATCATGAATGTATCGCCATCTCCAAAACCTCGGATCCGACCGGCGAGTGGCACTTATATGACTTCAAAATCAGTGAAGTCAAAATGAACGACTATCCGCACTTCGGGGTTTGGCCCGATGGCTATTATATGTCGGTCAACCAATTCTACCTTGATGGTCGTGAAGATCAGTGGGGTGGTGCCGGTGTCGTTGCCTTTGAGCGTGATAAAATGTTGCGCGGCGAATCGGCGCGAATGATCTATTTCGACGATCCGCACCCAGTACTCGGTGGTATGTTACCGTCCGATCTCGATGGTATGACGCCGCCGCCAGAGGGCGCGCCGAACTACTTCTTGCAACCCATCGATGAGTCGCAAGGTTACGACAGCGACGAAATGCATGTCTGGGCCTTTAAAGCAGACTGGGAAAACCCAGAAAACTCAACCTTTGAGCAGGTGGCCGCGGTGCCGGTGACCGGTATGGATTTCAGCAGCTGCAGCGGCGGCTGTATTCCGCAGCCGGGTGTATCAGCCGAAAACTACCTGGATAAAATCCCTTACCGTCTTATGAACCGCCTGGCGTATCGTAACTTTGGCGAGCATGAATCTTTGGTGGTGAACCACACGGTTTATACACCAACGGAAACCGGTGCCGCTCGTTGGAGCCCGCGCTGGTATGAAATTCGTAATCCGAGCACCGAAGCCGTACTGCATCAGCAGGGCAGTTATGCGCCAGATGGCGACTCGCGCTGGATGGGCAGTGTGGCCATGGATGCCATGGGCAATATGGCCCTAGGTTATACCGTAAGCGGCGAAAACACTTATCCGTCGGTACGTTACACCGGTCGTTTAGCCTCGGACCCTCTTAATATGATGGCTCAGGGTGAGCAGGAAATAGTTGCTGGTGGCAGCTCACAGCTCGGTGCCAATGGCCGTTGGGGTGACTACAGCTCTATGAACATCGACCCGGTTGATGACTGTACCTTCTGGTATACCCAGGAATATTACGGCGACACCAACCCGGGCGGCATTGACTGGCGTACCCGTATCGGCTCGTTCAAATTCCCTAACTGTACCGCAGGCCCAACAGGTACCCTAAAGGGTCACTTGTATGGCAGTACCGGGGAACCTTTAGCGCAAGCGCAGATCAGCGTAGGTGCCATGACTACCTTTACCGATGAGTCTGGTTACTATGAAATTCTGGCCCCGGTAGGCGAATATGATGTCGCCATGGTGGCTTACGGTTATGCGCAGGTCGACTTCAGCGCCATCAATGTGGTCAAAGATGGCACAAAAGTGGTTGATGCCACCTTGTCAGAGCTACCGAAAACCACACTAGTGGGTCGTGTTGTCGATGGTTCAGGTCATGCCTGGCCAATTCCAGCATCTTTAACCCTGATGGGCGATCTAACCAAAGATGTGAACTTCAGCAACGACTCCAGCACCGGCGAATTCAGCATTGAAGTATATCAAGGCTGGCCTTATGCCATTAAGGTTGCTTCACTGGGCGAGGGCTATGTTGCTCAAGAGGTGAAAGTCGATACTTTGCAAACCAATGATCTGGGTGAAATTGCCCTGATGGTTGACAGCAAAGCCTGTGTAGCTCCGGGCTATCAGTCTTTGGGTATTGTTGAAGATTTCGATGGCACGGCCTTCCCGCCGGCCGGTTGGAACGTGGTAAATAATGCCAGCAGCGATGAAATTATCTGGAAAACCAGCACCGACTGGGCACGCCCTAACTATACCGGTGGCAGCGGTCATGCCGCGGCTATCGACAACGACCGTTATGGTTGGGGTCGTTACGACTCGGATCTGATCACGCCTGAGATTGCGGTTAGCGATCTGAACGGTGTAACCAGCTTGCAGTTCAAAATGGACTTCGTTGGTGGCATCTACGGTGGTTCCATGCTGGATATGGACATCAGTCTTGACGGCGGTGCCTGGAATACGGTGCTGAGCTATGGCAATACCATGCGTGAATTCCGCGTCGATTATGACCTGGCCGAACACCTGGTAGGCGCACAGAGTTTCCGTTTACGTTGGCGTTATCACACAATCTGGGACGGCGAACAGTTCGATAACTGGGCCCAAGTCGATGATGTGACCATAGCCCAAAGCTGTGCCAGTGTTGAAGGCGGTCTGGTATCGGGGCACGTGCTAGATGCCAATACCGGCGAGCCGGTGGCCAATGCGATCGTCAGTACGGACAAAGGTCGCAGCACATCAACCAAAGCCGATGGTAGCTATCTTCTGTTCACCGATCTGGGTGACGTAGAATTGGCGGTAAAACAGGCCGGTTATACGCTACAAAGTGAGACGTTGAGCGTGGCGGTCAATGAAGTGCTAGAGCAGGGCTTCACGCTTAATGCCGGTAAATTGGATGTGGATACGCAAACTCTAGAGCTGTCTGTGACCAGTGGCCGTAGCCTGTCAACGGCGTTGAATCTCGCCAATAAGGGTTCGGACGTATTGAACTTCAATATCGAAGAAATCAATGCGGCGCCGCGCCAAGACATGGTAGGTCCTGCGTTTGCTATCGGTGGCCGTAAGTTTGGCCCTAAAGACCTATGGGACTTAAACACTCGTGATATTCGTGTGCCATTTATCTTCCCTGATGCACCGAAAATGAATGCCGAGCTGGTACAAAGCTGGCCGATCGACCTGGTTGCCACCAATGGTGTTGCCTTTGACCAAAGCACCGGCGATCTATGGCTCAATAACCTGGGTGTATTCGGTGGTGACGATAAAATCTATCGCTTTAAAACCGACGGTACGAAAACGGATCAAACCATGGATGTGAGCCCCTTGCTAAGCACCCGTGGTGCCCATGCCGGCATGGCGTTTAATAAGCGTACCGGTAAGCTCTGGCAGATCATCGTTGGCGGCGACCGTTGTATCTATGAATTCGATATCAACAGCCTAAGCGCTACCGGTAACCGTATTTGTCCAGATCTGCCTAGCTCACAACGTGGCCTGGCGTATGATCCCAATGGCGACCAATTCTTCTCTGGTTCGTTTATTGATGGTCTGGTACACCGTTTTGCCAGCGACGGTACTTTGTTAGAGTCGACCGATGTGGGTCTGCCTGTGGCCGGTCTAGCCTTTAACCCGGCAACCAATCACTTGTTTGTCGCCGCTAACAGCTTTGCGCCTATGGATATCGATATCTATGTGCTGGATGTAAGCGACGAATACCGTGTGGTCGGTGGTTATTCAGTGCCTGGCCGTGCCGATGGCGGTGGCTCTGGTATCAGCCTGGATTGCGACGGCAACCTGTGGGTGTTGGATATCGAAAGCCAGCAGATGATCCAGATTAAATCTGGTGAAACCGGGGTCTGCGAATTCAAAGAAGTGGACTGGTTAAGCTCGACGCCAAGCAAGGGTCAACTTGCTCTGGAACAGATGCAGCAAGTACAAATCGATGTTGATGCCAAAGACATGGAGCCTGGCTTCTATCAGGCACAATTGTTGATGGCCAATGATTCGCCTTACCTAGCGCAAAATGTATTGGTTAACCTCAACGTACTTGAGCGCACCCCCGGTGAGTTGGGCTTTACCGTGAGCCAATATCGCGTGAACGAAAACCAAGGTTCGGTGACCTTGACCGTATCTCGTCAAGGCGGCAGCGATAATGCCCTAAGCGTAAGCTATGAAACTTTGGATGCTACGGCGGTTGCCGGTAGCGATTACCAAAGCGCCAGCGGCCAATTACATTGGCAAGACCTAGACGACGGCGACAAGGAAATCACCATTGCCGTGATGAACGACGGCGAGAAAGAACAGAGTGAGTCCTTCTCCGTGCGTTTGCACCAGGTTGACGGCGGCGCAGCGCTTTCAGCCAGGTATTGGCAACGGTTGAGATCGAAGACGCCAAGTCTAAGAGCAGCGGCGGTAGCAGCCACCCATTTGTACTAATGCTACTGGCCACGTTAGCCTTGTTTAGACGCGGCCACGGTCGTGCGCTAAAGACTAACGCGTAAAGTAGTACCCTGTAACTAAGGAGCTCCTAGAGCTCCTTATTTCCCTTAGGAGTTAACCATGAATAAATTACTTCTTATCGGTGTTTTTTGCCTAGCTGCCGGCGCTCTTTCCGCACCGGTTGAGGCGCAAAGTTGGCAAGCGATGAAGCAGGAGAAAAAAAGCAAGATCAATAAGTTACACGCTTTTAATGGCGAGCAGGAGCGCCTGGTTGCGCGCTTTTTAGATTTAAACGCTCAGGTGCAGCAATTAGCGCTGCAGGTGAGTGATGCACAGCAAACATCCCCGGCGCTGGAGCCAAGCGGTCAACATAACCTGGATTTCGACAAAGGCAGTTATTATTTTGTCGACCACTTAAGTACACAGCTAACCCAATTAGCCGATGCCAATAATGCGCTGCTGGCGAACTTCGGCACCGCCGCCGCAGGAGGGAATACTTCCCTACAGGCTCGTTACCTGGCTCTACGTAAGCAGCTGCAGGATCTGACGGTGCAACTGAATGAATTTGAACATCGCAGTGAAAAGCTGCTGGTGTCGGCCTCGCCATTGTTAAAGCGAAAAATCCATGCTTCCCTGTCCAGTGGCTTGTTGTTGGCGGCGCAACTGCCGGCGCAACTTAAGGACAACACCACCTTGACCCTTTCCTTGGAGGCCTATCGTTAATTGATGGCCGAGCGTTAAACATCCTCTTTCCATGTTCTCCGGGCTCTTCAATTGCTGATGTGGCCCGGAATTTTCCCCCGCAAATTCATACCCCTAAGTTAAAAACAACAAGTAAACAAAAATAACATCCTGTTAACTGATAATTGTCAGTTACAGCCCGACGATAGTTTCGTACTTTGGCATGAGTATACAAAAGGCACAAATGTAACGGCTATTTACACGTATCTAGATCGCATAATTTCGAGTTTGGTTACCGGCAGTGCGAATACGTGAGTCATAAAAGTAAATAACAGGAGACTTTTGATGAACTTCAACAAGTCAAAATTGCAAAGCTGTGTGCTTATTGGCTTGCTCGGGCTAATAGGCAGTAATCATGCCTTTGCCGAGATGCCGCAGGCTCCAGTGGTTGGTGAGTCAGTCAAGAATGTAACAAGCCAGAGTACTAGCAATGCAGCCATGGCGTTAAAACCGGTGAGTCCAACCTTGGCCACCGCGGGTAAGGCGCCGCTTTCAAAGTCAGTAACAGGCCAGTTCGAGGATCAGCTCGAATTGTATAACGCACAACAACAAAGCCTGGTTTCAATGGCTTTAGATGGATTTTCCGATCCCCTGGTACAAACTACGCTGGGTGAGCGAGCCATCCCCGAACCCAGTCTTAACCTGGATGGCCAGGGCGCCGATTGGGGCGATGCCGCCGTACCGGATACCAGTTTAGATGTAGGCGCCAACCACGTAGTGCAAGTGGTCAACATGTCCTATGCGGTATGGGATAAGAACGGCCAATTAGTTCAAGGGCGTACGCCAACTACACAGCTTTGGCAGGAGCTTGGTGGCGTGTGTGCCGATCCAGATGCCAAGCCACCGGCTATTGTCGGTTGGACAGCGCAACAAGACCGCGATGGCGCGGTCCTGTATGACGTTTTAGCGGATCGCTGGTTACTAAGCCAAACTGCGTTTGACGGCGCCAAGATGCACCAATGTGTGGCGGTGTCGAAAAGTGGCGATCCTACCGGCGAGTGGCATCTTTACGATTTTATTGCCACCGACTCGAAATGGTATGACAAGGCGCAATTCGGTGTCTGGGGTGATGGCTATTATATGGCCGCGCCACAATATTCTCCTGTCGACAAGTCTAAGCAAGGGATGGCGGTTGTGGCCTTTGAGCGTGAAAAAATGCTCCATGGTCTAGCGGCACAAACCTTGTATTTCGACCAAGCCGATATGCACAACGCCTTACCGGCGGATATGGATGGCATGCGCGCACCACAGGCAGGCTCGCCTAACTACTTTATGCAAATGCTCGATGATCAGGTTCATGGCGTTGCCGCGGACGCTTTGCAGCTGTGGGGCTTAGAGGCCGATTGGCAAAACCCGGAGCAAAGTAACTTTGCCTTGTTAGCGACCTTGGCTACCGAGCCTTTCGATATCGATCAAAGCTGCGGTAAAACCTGTGTTGCTCAGGACTCCTGGGGTGGCGACAGCTATAACGCCCTAGACGCTCATCAGCAAGCGCTGATGTACCGTTTGGCTTACCGCAATTTTGGCGATCATGACAGCCTGGTGGTAAACCACACGGTGGCAACCGGTGATAAGCATTTTGGTGTGCGCTGGTATGAAGTGCGTAACCTAGGTAGTGAAGCCACTATTCATCAGCAAGGCACCTATGCGCCCGATGCGGCCAGCCGTTGGCTAGGCAGTATGGCCATGGATGCGGTGGGCAACATCGCCTTGGGCTATAGCGTTTCCAGTGCCGATATGTTGCCGGCGATGCGTTATAGTGGCCGTTTAGCCAGTGATCCTCTTGGCCAACTTGGCTATGGCGAAGGCAGCGTCACCGAAGGTTTAGCACCTCAGGTTAACTCGTTCGACGGCAGCTGGGGCGAGCGTGCGCAAATGACCATCGACCCAAGCGATGACTGCACCTTCTGGTTTTCCAGTGAGTACGGTGCTGACACCGATTTCGAAACCCTTTGGGGAACACGCATCGCGAAATTCCAGCTCGATCAATGTCAGGCCGAGCCGCAAGGCGTGGTCACAGGTGTGATACGTGACAGCGAGACAAATGCAGCACTGGCAGGTGCCGAAGTACGTTTTGGCGACTACAGCACCATAGCCGATGCACAAGGCGTCTATACACTGTCTTTACCTCTGGGCAGCTATGAATTTAAGGCACGTGCTTATGGTCACCCGATGACCAACTTGGGTTCGGTGCAGGTGGCCAGCGAAGGTGAGTTAACTAAGGACGTGTCTTTGGTTTCCCTACCCAAGGCAACCATTAGCGGTAAGGTGGTTGATGGTTCAGGTCACGGTTGGGGATTACCGGCAAGCTTGCAGCTAAGCGGCGAGTTGGTGCCTTATACGGTGATCAACACCGACCCCATCAGTGGTGAATTTACCCTGGATGGTTACGCCGGATGGCCGGTAAACCTGATGGCATCGTCCGTCAGTTATAATCCGCAAAATGTGGCGACTCAGGCCAATGGCGATACCGAGCTAGGTAACATTGCCCTGCAGGTGAACAAGGATGTGTGTGTTGCTCCCGGTTACAATAAGGCCGATAGCAGCACCTCCTCTGTGGTCGAATTTGAAGATGTGAACTTCCCACCTACGGATTGGACCGTTGTCGATAATGCCGGTACTGGCGTGGTGTGGAAAACCAGTGAGCAATGGAGTCGTCCTAACTTAACCGCTGGCAGCGGTATGTCGGCGGCGGCGGACAGCGACCGCGGCGGTCGTAACCTTTACGATACCGAGTTGATCACTCCTGTTATCTCTGTTGCTTCGTTGCAAGGCTTTGAAACCGTGAGTTATGAGCAGGCCTTTAAGGCGTATGCCCAGTCGGTATTCGATTTTGATATCAGCGTTGACGGTGGTCAATGGCTGAACATTCATAATCTGATCACAGACAGCATCGGCAAGGTCGTTGTTGACTTGGGCACTTACCTAGATGGCGCTGAGAGTTTCAGACTAAGATGGCGTTATTACACCCTGAGTGTTGATAATGCCTATGACTGGTATGTGCAAATCGATAATGTTGAGTTCGGTTTAGGCTGTGGCTTTGCCGAAGGTGGCTTGCTGGCAGGGATGATCACCGATGCCAACACCCAGGCTCCGTTAGCGCAAGCTCAGGTACAAAACCAGCAGGGTAAGGTTACATTAACCGCTCAGGATGGCTTCTATCGTCAGTTTAATGCCGCCGGTGAGCAGAGCATGAGCATCGCCCTTAGCGGCTATGCGCAGGCCGAGCAAAGCGTAAGCATTGCCAACGATCAGGTCAGCGAGCTTAATGTTGCCCTTAATGCCGGTCTGCTAACCAGCTCGGCGCAGGCGCTCGAACTGGATGTGGTTGCCGGACGCAAAGTTGCCAGCGATATCACCTTGGCTAACGAAGGCAGTTATGGGCTTAGCTACAAGGTTACTGAAGTCGCACCACCCAGTGGTGATAACCCGAGTGAGGCAAGCCTGGGCGATAACCAGCAAGCACAGGCTTTGAACATTGCCCGCCCGTATGGCATGGTGGTTGATAAGGTGACCAACAGCGTTTGGGTTAACAGTGCCAAAGCCTTCGGCGGTGACAACAAGCTCTATCGTTTAGACGAACAGGGCCAGAAAACCGGCGATGTAATCGACCTGAATCCGCTAGCGGCAGGCGATGATCTGGTTGCGGATCTTGCGTTTAACACCCGCACCAACACCGCTTGGCAGGCCATTTTCAGTGATGCAAACTGTATCCATGAGCTTGACCTTAACGCCATGCAGTTGACGGGCAAGCGCGTGTGTCCAGACCTGGACGGTAATGGGGTTGGCGGCTTGGCCTATGATCCGCATGCCGATCAGTTACTGGTCAGTAGCTACAATGCACAGAAATTGTATCGCGTGAACTTCGATGGCAGCGTCAGCGCCGAATACGACCTTGGTCTACCTGCCTTTGGTTTGGCCTACAACCCGAATGTTGGTCATCTGTATGTCAGCGCCAATGGCGAGAATGGGGTAGGCAGTGACAAGGCCGATCAGATCTTAGATCTGTACGTTGTTGATTTGCACAACGAACTAAGCCTGGTTGGGGCAACGCGTGTAGATGGTATGAATAGCTTTTCGCAAGCGGGTCTAGACCTCGATTGTGATGGCACCTTGCATGCCATGGACCTGGTAATGTCGCGCACCTTTAGCCTTGCCTCGGGGCAGCAACAGGTGTGTGCACAGCCGCAAGCAAGCTGGTTCACCTACTCCGAAGATGGTGGAGCGTTAAATGTCGGCGAGCAACAGGCCCTGACCTTGGGTGCCGATGCGGCCGCCTTGGCTCCGGGTGTCTACCAGACCACCTTGTTACTGCAAGACGATACCGCCTACGCGGCCCACGAAATTGCCGTAACCCTGAATGTGAACGAACCCGTGTTGGGCGAGTTTGGCTTTGCGGTGAGCGCCTATGACGTTAATGAAGGTGACAATCAAGTCGTGGTGACGGTACAACGTACCGGCGGCAGCGATGGCGCCGTGGCACTGAACTATCAAAGTCTTGATGGCACAGCTAAAGCGCTGGCGGATTATCAACCTGCGTCGGGCATGCTGTACTGGGATGACCAAGATGGGGAGGCGAAGTCCTTCACCGTTAAGCTGGTGGATGACGCCGAGGTAGAAACCATGGAGTCGTTTAATATCCTGCTCAGTGCCGACGATGAGACGTTATTGAACGCCGAGGTGGTTACCACGGTCAAAATAACCGATAACGACAAGCAGAAGGGCAGCAGTGGTTCACTGTTCCACCTACTGTTCATGCTAGCAGCGTTAACTCTGGTTCGCAGAAAAGCGTAAAACTAACCCTAAGGCGCCGAGTTTCGGCGCCTTATTTGCTTTAGGAGACAGTTATTATGAAAACCTTTAAGCCCGGACTATTAATTGGCATGACTGCGTTCATGATTCTGAATGTAAGCGCACCCGTTTTTGCCCATAACGGCGAAGTTGACACCAACCAAAGCAAGCCTCCTAAGGTGACAACTAATGTCAAACCTGAAAAGGAAGCACAGCCTGAACAAGTGGCTTCTAAACCGGAGTGTGAGGGCGAAACCAGGGTGATCCCTTTGCATCAATTGCCCGTGGAGCGCAAACTCAATGAACAGAAAACGTCTATGACTGAGCAACAAAAGCCGAACCAAACACAGCCTGCCAAGGCTAAAGTAGCTGCTAATGCGGCCAAGGGCGAATCAAAATCGCTACGTGATATCAGCGCCGAGGAGCGTCACCAAGAGTGCGCAAACGCCAAGCCCGTTAAGGTGATGCCCATTGGCCGACTGCCGGTAGAAAACGCCATCAGCAAGCAGAAAAAGGACCAAAAGGATAAAGGAAACAATTAATTGTCGCTGTGTTTATAGTGGCTGTTTGCGCCATTTAAGGTATGGTAAAGAGAGTAATACACCGCCTTGGCGCAGGCCAAGGGGGGTAGTCAGTTGAGGACTCATACCATGCGTACCTTTTCTTCTCGGCATAGAACGGTCAGACGGCTGATCCTCTATATCATCCTGTTTAGCTCGGCGATCACTCTAATATCGTCGGCGCTGCAACTGTACTTGGAATACACTCAGGGGGTGGCGGAGATAAATGCAGAGATCCATCAAATCAAAGACAGCCAGCTTGAAAGCATTGCCCTCAATGTGCAAGACCGCAATATACAGTTGCTCCAGCTGCAACTTGATGGACTGGTTAAACTGCCAGGGATCGAGCGTATCAGTATTGTTACCACCGACAGGGTGAAATGGCGTGCCGGTGAGGTGATGTCCAATGAAATTATCGATGAACGTTTTGTCTTGTATCAGCATGGCAGGGAGCAGGAGCCGCCCCTGGGGATTTTGCAAATCGTGGTGGGTCTGGATGAGTTATATAGCCGCCTCACCGACCGAGTGTATTTTATTGTTATCAGTAATGGTATTAAAACCTTTTTGGTGGCCGGTTTTATCCTCTATCTGTTTCAATACCTGGTCACTCGTCATCTCAGTAAAATCAGTGACTTTGCACAAAACCTGACCTTTGATAAGCCTATACCACCCTTAGTTCTGGATAGAGATGCGAAGGAAAGAAACGCTCCGGATGAGCTGCAAACCGTGGTGAGCGCCCTCAACGGCATGCAATTACGTCTTGGCGATGAGCTGCAAAGACGCCAAGAAGCAGAGCAAAAACTATTGGCCAGTCGCGACCAAATCGCCCACCTCGACAGGCTCAACAGCATGGGTGAGATGGTCAGCACCATCACCCATGAAATCAATCAGCCTCTAACCGCCATTGCCAGTTATGCCCAAAGTGCCACCCGCCGTATCGACAGCGCCCGGCCCGAGCAGCAGGCCGAGCTGCAGCAATGGTTAGCGACTACCTTAAAGAAAATTTCCGAGCAGGCGCTGCGCAGTGGCAAGGTGCTGCAACGGATCCGCAACTTTGTGAAATTGCGGGCCATGGATATGCAGCGGCTGGATGTGAATACCATGCTTCGCGAAGTGGGCGATATGGTGGAGACCACGGCCAACAGTAACCAGGTGAGCCTGGTACTCAAATTCAATCCGTCGCCCTTGTATGTAGAGGGCGATCCGGTTCAGTTGCAACAGGTGAGCATTAACCTGATTAAAAACGCCATTGAGGCCAGTCACCCGGGCGCTCAGGTGGTTATTTCTACCTGCCTTAACAGCGAGAATAATGAGGTGGAGTTGTGCATTCACGACGAAGGCGTGGGGGTGAGTGGCGAGGCCGTCGAGCATCTTTTTGAACCCTTTTATACCAGTAAGAAGCAAGGCATGGGTGTGGGACTGTCAATCAGCTTGGCGATTGCCAAGGCGCACAATGGTACCTTGAAGTATCAGGCCAATGCTCAGGGCGGATGCGACTTTACCCTGACCTTACCTGCCGTTGGCGAGGAGGTGGCTTATGACGTTTAAAATGAGCTTTGCGCTGCGAGTGACCCTGCTGCTGTGCGCCATTTTTATCATCATAGCGGCCTTGGCGTTTTCTCAGCTGCAGCGAGTTGAACAAACACAGGTTGAAGACGAATTATCCAAGGTGTTGCAGGTCAATTTACACGGTCACTCCAGCTATTATTCCTTTGAGGGCGAGGGCGACCAAGTACTGGATGACTTTGCCAGCTTTTGGCCAGGGACCTTGCACGGGGCCGTGCGCAGTGCCGGTAAAACCGGCAAGGGTCTAGACTTCTCGGTGCATCAGGACGCTCATATGGGCGTGGATATTTGCTGTAAAATCGGTAAGCCTCTGTCGACTACGCGTTGGCGTGAGGTGACCTTTGAAAATGGTGGCATCAGTATCGCCATGTGGCTCAAGCCCCTGGCCCTGGAAGACAAGCAAATTTATCCCTTGTATGGTGGCTGGTATGGCGATGTACAAAGTAACAAGCTCAGGGTGGTGGATAGGCGTGTAGAACTGTTGATCTACTCAAGCTCCGGATACCAGCCAAAATCAGTGGTTAAAAGCAACACTCGCCTGGTAAACGGCCAGTGGACGCACGTTGCTGTGGTGCATAATGGTAAACAAGCGCGGCTGTTTATTAACGGCGAGCTTGATGCCGCCCAAGACGCCAACATTAGCGTTAGCTCTATCGTCAATGATGTGTTTTTAGGGGGGATCCCCAAGCAACATGCCACCCAAGGCAAGCATGCCTTTGCTGGCGTTATCGACGACTTTTTTATGTCGGAACTAATTTTAACGGATAAAGAAGTCAACGCATTGTTTAATAAAGACAAGCTGGCGGCACAGCAGTTGGGCGAAAACTAGCACCCAACTGCTTCAATAGCGCTCAAAACTGGTAGCTGATGGCAATGCCCACGTTTCGCCCCGGCGCGTAGGGTGCACTGTCATCGGCGCTGACGCGATAGAGGCGATCACCAGCATTGTCGAGCCACAGACGTACCTTGGTTCGTTCATTGAGCTGATAGGTCAGCTTGGTCGAAAGCAAGGTATGGCTGGGCAGGGGTAACTCGGAGGGCCCCACCTCGTCCTTGGCACTGCGTAATGTTGCACCCAGATCCCATTGCCAACGGTCGCCCTGGTAGGTCGAAGTGAGTTTATGTTCGCCGGCACCAATGTCGGCAAGGGGGCGCCCCTGTTCATCCTCGCCGTTAAGCCACTGACCACCGAGGCCGAGGGAGAAGTTGTCGGTTACCTGAAATGCCGCCTTGTATGCCAGTCCTTTAATTTTCCCGGAGCCCACATTGATATAGCGACGTGTATCGGCATCGATATCGATGCGCTCGATATAGTCGTCAATATGCTGGGAAAAGGCGCTAAGGCTCCAGTTAAAATCCGATTTCTGGTAGGAGAGCTTGGCTTCAAAGCCCAGGCTTTGCTCCGGCTCGAGCTCCAGATTGCCCTCCACGCGGCCGCGGGGGGTTTCACCAAAAAAGTAGCTTTCCGTCAGCGCCGGCTGGCGAAAGGCCGTACTGGTGATAAACTTCGCCGCTAATTCGGGCGTGAGTGCCCAGCTAATACCGGCAAAGCCACTGACATTGGTGTCGTTGCGGCTCCCTTGTTGTGCCTTGGTTTTACTGTAATCGAGGCGGGCACCAAGCAATAGGTCGATGTTATCCAGGCTACGGGTCGCATCGTACACCAGGGCGCTCTGGTACTGGCTGGCGTCCAGCACGGTGTCGCTGCTGGTTAGGCCCGAGGCTAAATCAAGTTCATCCTCTTGTGCCTTTACCTTGGTTCTGGCATCAAAGGATAGGCGCCATTTGCCCTGCCAATCGCCAAAATACTGATAGCCATAGAGCGCCGCACCATAATCCAAGGATGAATTACTCAGGGTATTGATGCGCTTGTTGGGGCGTTCAATATAGGTATCGAGATGAGCATTGTGCACATAGACATCGGCATAAATCTGGTCAAAATCAAACTCCGCCTTGGCTAAGAGATGATCATTGCGTGGGTAGAGGGTGCGTTTCTTGCTCAGTGGCTCGGCACTGGCCTTACCCAGGTTGTTGCCTTCGCTATAGAGCACCCAGGCACGCGTGAGGTAGGGAAGCTCAAGGTCGGCACTTAAAAACACATTGTGATTTTCGTAGCCGTTGTAGATGCTGTTGCCGTCGGCGCTTTCTCCTTCACTAGCGGTGCGGGTCGACAGTCCCCAGGAGATGCCTTCCTTGCTCCCTTGCCAGGCCAGATGTTGCGCCTGGTTATTGCTTTGCCATTGGGCATCCAATTGTTGACCCTTGAGGCGGTTCAGTTTGATATCCACGGCGCCGCCCATGGCTCCGGAGCCATAGTAGGTTGAAGCGGCGCCAGGAATTACCTGCACCTGGCCGATTAACGCCGGGTCGATAAACTCTGCGGCGCTGCCGGCGCGGCGATCGCTGTAAATGGGAATGCCCTCTATCAGGGTTTGCACCCGCCAGCGGGAAAAGCCGCGCATACTGTACATCTGCATCATGCCGCCTTGACCGTTGAGGGAAATGGTCGGCTCCTGCGCCAGCAATTCCGACAATTGCAATGGCGAGCCCTGGGCTTGCTGCGGGTCGATGCGCTGGACCTCGATTAATTGCAGACTGGATTGATAAAAGTTCGAGGTGCTGCTGAGCACCTCAATATGCTCCATGCCATCGGCGTGGGCAGCCACAGTGACAAATCCTGGAGCGGATAAAACTAACGGGGTGAGTGCGGTGCGTATTAACTTCATGGGCAAGGCCTCGACCTAAAAAACAACTGATAAGGCACGCTACCATGTTCACTTTTACGTCAATATAAGTAGTTTCCGATCCCCCATAGGTACATCTACGCATAGCGAGCGCCCCATTGAATTGGCTAAATTAGCAGCATGCAAGACACGAACAGCGAATTGAATGTAGCGAGGCACCCATGATTGATCACAACATGCCATTGAACACTGTGAATTTGGAGCTGGCTATGCAAGGAAGTATTTTTAACCTGTTGGCACCTAAGCTGGGCTTAGGCAAGCAGGCCAAGGCCGCTCAGAAGACACCTCAGGTGCGCCTAAGCGAGCTGGTAAAGGGCAGCAAATCCCTTGACGCCGAGCAGCACTTGTTCCGCCAAGAGGATGAATTTAAAGCGCTTTACCTGGTGCAATCCGGTGCATTCAAAAGTTATCGACTAACGGCCTCGGGCAAAGAAGTGCTCACCGGGCTGTATTTTCCCGGCGATGTTATTGGCGTTGGCGGTTTGGCACAGCAGCAACACTTTTATTCGGTGTCGGCGTTGCAGGACTCGCGAGTGTGCGAAATTCCTTTTGCTCGTCTGCTACAGGACTCGGTTGCCAACTCCGATGTATTGCTGACCATGCTAAGTCTGATCAGCCAGGAGTTTTCCGCCGATCAGCACCTGCGTCAACTGCCGACCAAAAGCATTAAGTCGGCCGTCGCTTCCTTATTGCTGAACCTTTCCTCGCGCCTAGGCAGCTCAAGGGTGCCGACCCTGTGTTTTGAGTTACCCATGAGTCGTGCCGATATTGCTAATTTACTGGGTGTGTCCTCTGAGGCGGTCTGCCGCGAGTTCACCCGCTTAAAGCAAGAGGGCGTACTCGAGGTTAAGCGTAAAAAGATCTACATCAGCGATATCGATGAGTTATACGCCCTGGCCAATGAGTAAAGGGCGTATTGGTTAGGCTGGCTCATCAACTATGCATAGACTTCTTCTGAGCTCATCCATATAGTCCCAACTTGGGTGCAGGCGCGTTTTTAACGCGTCGGTGCCCATACTTTTCAGCGCTGCCGGAGCAGTTATCTCGGCCGTTGGATTACCCCAAAACGCATAACTGCCAATCGAGGTAACTGAGTCGGGCAGGATCACCTCGGTGAGCTCGTTACTATCAAAGGCGCTGGTGCCTATATGGATCAGCGAGTCTGGCAGGGTGACGGCCGTTAGGTGTTGGCAATCAAAGACATGAGGCGCAATGCTGGTGACCGAATCGGCCAGGGTAATGGCCTTACGCTCGCCGCCATAGGCAATCAAGGTGCGGTTAGACTCTTCCCCATAAATAAAACCATGTGTGATCTTGCCGTTTACCTTTTCAATTCGGTTATAGCGAAACGCGGAATAGTGAATATGCTCCAGTGTTTTTGGCAGGGTGATGGCCGTGAGGGTATTGTGCTCAAAGGTGCCTTCATCAATTCGTGTCACCGCCGCGGGAATAGCGACCGAAGTGAGCTTGTTGACCCGAAAGGCATCCGCCCCCAAATGACTCAGCGAGTCGGGCAGATTAACCTGGGTCAGCAGGTTGTACTCGAACGCCCCGGCGTCAATCCTGCTCAGCGTGTCCGGTAAATCTACGCTTACTAACTCATTAAATCTAAAGGCATCTTCGCCAATGTGTGTCAGGGCTGCGGGCAGGCGAACGCCGCTGAGTGTGCTATCCCAAAAGGCGCGCTTGCCGATGTGGGTGACCGAATCGGCAATAATGACCTTGGATAGCCGGATACGCTCAAACGCCGACGGCGCGATGCGGGTGATACTCACCCCATCGAGATTACTGGGAATACGTACTGCAACATAATCCGACCAGGGGGTGCGTGGGCCGTATTTGCCCTGGTATTTGACCAGGGTGCCACTGGTGCGATCTAGGATGATATCCTTGATTGTTAGCGTGTAAGGGGTATAGGTGTAGGTGACAAGGCCAGGTAAAACAATGGCCAATAAGGGCACTAACACAAACACCAGGGGTTTACTTAATCGGCGTGATTTCATTTTTTCATCCATGATTTGTGTGGCTTAACTCGGTTCCTTGCGTCATAGCCCTTGGGGCGCGCCGCCGGCCCATTGTAGCGCATCTGGGCCGAGCAAGTTAGCGTTTGCAACGTTTTTTAAATCAGGTGGTTATGTAGCTTGGCGTTGCTCTCTGGGTCAATAAATTCAATCTGGGTAAGGTGAAAGGGGGTGCCCCACTGCTGTATGGTCATTATCTCGCGCTGCTCGTGACCGCGCAGTTTGACCTTGGCGCCTGGTTTGCAGAATGCCTTGGGCAGGTTTAATGGCAGCAGGCGTTTACCGTCGTTGGTGAGCAGGCCAAAAAAGCCACCTTCCAATTCGATGTAGCAGACTTCGGCATCCAGCCAGTTATCGTCTGCGTTGTGCTGCCTTGCTGCTGATAATTCGGTCATGGCATAAGTTCCGTTTGTTTATTAGTCTGTTGTTATCGCCGAACCCAGCTGTGAGCTGTTACCTTGCTCAACCTTGGCATCAGAGGTGATAAACAAGCGTTCAAGCTCAGTTGCAGATATCGGCTTACTGAAATAGTAACCCTGGTAAGAGTCGACCTGGTAGCTTTTCAGTAAATTAAAATGTTCTTGCGTTTCAACACCTTCAGCGACCACGGTGAGATTAAAGTTATTCGCCAAATCGATAATGGATTTCACCACCAGGTGGGCATGTTCATCTGTGACCATGTCTTGCACAAAGGAGCGGTCGATTTTAATTTCATCTATGGGCAGCGAGCGCAAATAACTCAATGATGAGTAGCCGGTGCCAAAGTCATCAAGGGCGATGGAGACACCAAACTTTCTGAGTTTATTGAGCTTGTCTGTGGCATCATTGATATCACGAATAAGCACGGACTCGGTCACTTCAACGATCAGCTTGCTGTGGTCAATCTGGTATTGCTGCACCACCTTAATAAAGTCTTCGACAAAGTGGGCGCGCCAGATCTCTTTAGCGCTAAGATTGACCGCTATATGCAGGTGTTTGCTGTGGTCATGACGCTGCCATTGCTCAAGTTGTTGGCAGGCGCGCTCGAGCACTATGGCGCCCATGGGCACGATCAGATTGCTTTCTTCGGCCATGTGCATAAATACATCAGGAGAGAGCAAACCCAGGGTAGGGTGCTGCCAGCGAATTAGGGCTTCGGCGCCAATCAGGGTGGCTTTCATATCGAACTTGGGCTGCAGATAAATGCAAAAATCACGATTGGCGATGGAGTCATGCATGGCTTTTTGCAATTCACTGATCTGGCGCAGTTCATCCTGCATATTGGTATCGAAGATCATCGCCTTTTGACCACCGCTGGCCTTGGTGCGATACAAGGCCATATCTGCCAGCTGCAGCAATTTCATGGTGCACAGATCATCGGCGGTAAACACCACACCGCCAATGCTGCCGGTGATCGAGTAGTCGATATCTATATTCTGTATGTCGCTGGCCAAGGATATTGATTTGGAAATTTCTTTAAGTACTAGTTCGGCATAATGTTCTGCGATGCGCAATGCTTCACCTTGAACCTTGTTGAGCTGGGGAAGGACAATCACAAATTCATCGCCACCAAAGCGGGAAATGATCCCCTGGCCCTGATTGATATGCTTTAGACGCTCGGCCACTACCTTGAGTAGCTGATCACCGATATGGTGGCCAAAACTGTCGTTTAATAATTTAAAACGATCCAGATCGAGAAACAGTAATGCACTATAACTGTCTGTTTCCTGGTTTGATTTTATTGCTTTTTCTAACTCTGTTTCCAATCGTGTGCGATTGAGTAAGCCGGTGAGCTGATCATAATAGGCGAGGTTGACTATCTTATCCTGATTTCTTTTCTCTTCGGTAATATCAAGTGCCAGGCCTACCAGCCACAGTGGCTCGTTATTGTCGTCGAATTCGGCCACACGTCCTCGATCCCATATCCAGATCACCTCGCCGTTGGGCTTTCTCATGCGAAATTCGATGCTGTAGGACTTGTGGTTGCGCATCAGAGTTTTCAGCACCTTGGCAACCATGGGACGGTCTTCAGGGACGATACATTGCTCAAATTCCTTAAATGAACTGTCGCTATGTTCAATGCCGGTGATCAGTTCCCACTGGCGATTATGCAGCACCTGATTGGTCTGTACGTTCCATTCCCACAGCCCTTCTTCGGAAACGTCCAACACATGCTCTAAGCGCTTTTTGTTGCGATCCGCTTCTTCTTTTAAGCGGGTGATCTCTGTGATGTCTTTGGCGATAACGGCAATATGAAGTCGGTCACGAACGTCGCGAAATGGCACCTTTATGGAGTGAAAGTGCCGGATTTCGCCGGTATTTGCATCTGTGGTCGACTCGTACACTTCTTCTATTTCAAAGCGGCGCATAATGGCCTGGACATTTTCTTTGAAGAAGTCGGCCTGCTCTTTATTGTTTATAAAGTAAAAGTCGTCTTTGCCAAGCATTTGCTCCGGCGAGCTGTTGTACAGCTTGGCCATGGTGTCGTTGCAAAACTGGAAGTTGCCCTGATAGTCCTTGATCAGCACTACATCGTTAATGGAGTTGAGTAGTTGCTTGATAACGCCTGCATGCTTGTTAACCTTCTTGAACACCAGCAGCAACAAGGCGAAGGTAACCAGCAGTTGTGAGCTGAGCAAAAAAAGCACCTTGGCGGTGTTGTTCATATTTTGTGCAAAAAGCTTATAAAACAGTATCATAGATAAGGTTGATAAAGCCGATATGGCCACTGCAAACAAAAAAATCTTACCTTTGTAAATTTTGCTTATATCAAACATTTATAATCCTAAATCAGCATGATCTGGCAAGTCCTTACCCTTATCAATACCCTATAAGCTAGGTGAATTTCGCGTTTATATACACTTCCTGTTGGTAACCGCGTTATTATTATTTGTGTTCTTGTGTACCGTGCTGAAAACGGCCTTATTAGGAAGTAAAGCCCACATTTTCCCAGTTGCAAACCGATTATCCAATAAAGCCACATAATTGTGTCTGGTGTCGATCCTGCCAGATTTGCTCTAATCCAAAAGGTTAAGGAGGCTTTCCCTGTATATCAGAGTCTTGCCTCACCAGGATAAAGTTTACTCACGCTCGGGCTCGTCCCCATGTATTTTTAACTTTTGTCTTGAAAGCCGCTCAATCCGAGGGAGCGGCAATTGTCGCGTTAACCAAATCTTATAAGTTGACGAGAACACTGCTTTAAAGTTACACAAGTGTTACCTATTATGCCTAAAAATACTGACGAATCTAGCAGCAAAAAAAATATAACTAACAATAAGATAAATTAAGTATGGGTTCAGTGTGTGGGGAATACTATGGCCATTCACTCCTGTTAATGTTCCTTGAACCTTTATTGTTGTTAAGCAGGTTAGCCAGCTACATTTGTAGCTGGCTTTTTTTTGCCTAGGCGTTGCCAAGCTGGCATCATAGGGGCTGCAAAAATAAGAGAAAAAGGATCTAAGCATGCTGAAATGGGCGAGTTACCTGCTATTTGGTGTTATTTTGAGTGTTTCAACGGCGCAAAATGCGTGGGCACAGGCCGAGCAGGAGCCGGTTACGCTCCCCGAGCAACAAGCGAAAGGACTTTCTCAAGAGCAACAAGCTCAGGCGCAGCAATCGGTTTCACAGTTGGATGGGCCCATGTACCGCCCCTTGATCGAACGTTATATTCTCGATGAACTGCAGGCGGTTCGCAAAGATCAGCAGGCGTTGCGCGCCGAATATGTGGAAAAAATAGCTCATGCTCAGTTGGACACCGCCGACCGCGCCCTTGGCTACACCACAGATACAATGAATAACCTCTTTATTCTTATTACCGCCACAGTATCCATCCTGGTATTGGTGGGCTGGAATTCATTGCGTGATGTGAAAAACAAGGTAGAAGATATAGTTAACACCCGGGTAAAAGCGATTACGGAAGAGTATGAATCGCGACTGGCCGGGTTAGAAAGTCAGTTGCGTGAACGCTCTGAAGCCATACTCAATAATCAGAAAAAGATCACCATTACCAATGAAATCCACTCCTTGTGGATGCGCGCCAATCTTGAAAGTGATTACGGCACTAAGGTGGAAATCTATGACGAAATCCTTTCCCGTAAGCCCGAAGACGTTGAAGCCATCGCCTACAAGGCGGATGCTTTATTGGAGTTAGGCGATACTCAGCAGGCCATTATGTTGTGTAATCTGGCTTTGGATATCGACTCAGACTATGGTTACGCCTATTGGCAGCGCGCCTGTGCATACTCTTTGCTGCATAAGCACAGCGATGCCCTGGCGGATATACGTATGGCCCTGGAATATTCGCCAAATCTGCGCAATGAGCTGCTTCACGAAAGCGCTTTTGCCAGCCTGCACGATAATGCCAGCTTTAACGACATAGTTAACGGCTAATCGAAATAGATTTAAATATAAAAACGGCGGCCAATGGCCGCCTTTTTTTTCTGTAAGAGTGCTTGCTGAGCGGTAGTTATTTACCTCTAAAAAACAAGACCTTGGTTACCTTGGCATTATTGATTTCATAGCTGGCAACCACTTCGCCACGCTTATCCACCACCTCGGGGTCTTTGGAGCATGACTCGGAAAGCTCCTGATCTATCACGTATTTACCATGAACTATGCGTTTAATGGGTGTGCTTTTTACGCATTGCAGGCTTTTAAACATGGCGCCATAGCGGGCGATTAACTGTTCCTTGCCACTAAACATCAGCTGATCCGGGAACATATAAAAGGAAATGTCTTCGGCAAAATAGCTAATAAAGGTATCGATATCCTTGTCGTTGTAAGCGCTCAGCAGGGCATCGACCACGGCAACGGCCTGTTGTTGTGCCTTGCTTAATTGCTTTGCGGTTTGCTGCTCGAGTTGATTCTCAACCAGCTCGCTTGCTTGGGCGCTCAGCGGTTCTGCGCTGTCATTGGCCAGTGCCGGTTGCCAAAGCAGGGCTGCCAAGATAGCGACAATATGGGTTTTCATAGTGGGTGTTAGTCCTTTGGTTACTACCAGTATTGCTCTACGGTTATTTGCCCCGGGCTTCGGCGGCGGTTGCGATTGTAGCCTAAATCCATTAAACATTGACTGGTTTCTTTAACCATGTCGGGATTACCGCAAATCATAAACTGTGCCACATCCGGGGTGGCTTCAAGCTGAACGTGCGCAAAAAGTTCGCCACTTGTAATCAGTTGCGGAATGCGCTGTTTCAGTGGCGTGGCTTCGCTCTCGCGGGTGACCACGGGCACATAGTGTAATTGCGGGTATTGCTCCTGTAATTCTAGGATCATCTCTTTATAGCTGAGATCCTTGCTGTGACGAACACAGTGTACCAGTACCAGATGTTGAAATTGTTGCCATACCCGTTGCTCTTGCAGCATAGATAAAAACGGGCCGATGGCGGTGCCCGTGCTTAACATCCATAGCTGCTCGGCGCTTGGCACCTCATCCAGGGTGAAAAAGCCATTGCTCTTGGCGGCAATTTGCACGCTGTCACCGGGCTCTAAGCGTGCCAGGGCTGCGGAAAGGGCGCCATCATCCAGCTTGATCAGGTAAAACTCCAGGTTCTTTGAGCTCGGTGGATTAACAAAGGAATAAGCTCTTGCTACGCGCTCATCGCCGATTTGCAGCGCCAGCTTGGTGTATTGTCCGGCCGTAAATGGTTCAATATCCGCTGTGACCACTAAACTAAATAGCTTTTCATTCCACCAGATCAGCCGTTTTACTTTTGCCTCTAACCAATTCGCCATACTGTGCTCCAAAGCCTTTAGCCTCAATAAGTTAAATCTGGCAATGGAATGACTTAAAGTCAATTACTAAGGTTACAAAGCGCGCCCTTGGTTACATTAAATAGCAGTTTATGACTCATCGATAACCAGGAAAACTTTCTCGACTATTGAAACCCAGCTGGCCTTTGATATACTCGCGCTCGAAGTTTCAGTAAGTAGTGAAACTTCGGAATAAACTTACGTTACCCGAACCAATCTGGAAACACCGAGTGCCAAAGCCAAGCCTACACAAGTTAAACTGTCTGCCCCAGTCGCTACTTGCGAATGTGGAGCAAAGTCGTGTGTATGGGCGGGCAGTCACCATGGCGTTGGTGTTTGTGTGCATGAACCTCATACTGTTATTTAGCGGGGTGCTGGGTGATGCAGCTGAACTGGAGGCCGCGCTTGGCAATGGCCTACAGCATGAATCTGTGCTGGTGACCTTGGCGCAATTCCTTGCCCATCCGGTGCTCAGTGCGCAGTTGCTGATTGGTCTGTGTTGGTTGTTATTTCATGTCTTTGTGGCCAAACGCGCGGGTATTTTTCTGCGTAAAGCGGCCTTTGCCTTTGTTGCGCCCACGCGCAGCCAACCGGTGCACGATGCCCACGGTTGTCGCGCGCCACCCCTCATTGCCGGTTGATTGTCAGCACCGTTACACCTTGTTGTGCACAAGTAGGAATATGCGTCTTTCCAAGTAACGGCCTCAGTGCGTCTGCTTAATACCTGTCACTGAACACAGTCAACCCACCGCAGTATTGTTCGCGGTGCGTCGGGCACCTCTGGTTTGCATTCATTTCCGTGTGCTGCCAACCAAAAAATACCTTACTACCGCGAATTAATGCGCTTTGAGCATAGCTATGCCGTGCTTAAACATCTCAGGCCCCGTGCGTCGGATATACACTCGCGCGCCGGTGGCGAGGTTTAACCTTTAGGTTGTAGGGTAGTGTTTTGTTAACTCGCAAACTCTTTTCAATAGCTCTGGCCCTGATGGTGCTGGCGCTCAGCGGCTGTAGCGGCGGAGTGCTGGACCCCAAGGGGCAAATTGGCGTGGATGAGAAAAACCTCATCATTATCGCCACTCTTCTTATGTTACTTGTGGTGATCCCCGTGATTGTCATGACCTTATATTTTGCCTGGAAATACCGTGATGGCCGTGACCACGAAATTTATGCACCCAAGTGGGCCCACTCCACCAAGATAGAAGCGGCGGTATGGACCATTCCGATTGTCATCATCATAGTGCTGGGGGTGATCACCTGGCGTTCGACCCAGTCGCTGGACCCCTATAAGCCGCTTGAAGGCAAGGGCGAGCACCTCAAGGTGCAAGTGGTGTCGTTAAACTGGAAGTGGCTGTTTATCTATCCCGAGCAGGGCATAGCCACGGTGAATGAACTGGTGTTCCCAGCCAATGTACCGGTGGAATATAAGATCACCTCGGAAAGCACCATGAACTCTTTCTTTATCCCGCAATTGGGCAGCCAAATTTATTCCATGGCCGGCATGGAAACCCAATTACACCTGATAGCCGATGAAGCCGGCACCTTTAATGGATTTTCCGCCAACTACAGCGGCGCCGGTTTCACCGGAATGCAGTTTGATGCCATTGCCACGCCAACCCAGGCGGATTTCGATAACTGGGTGGCCGAGGTGAAGGCAAAGGGGCAGACATTGGACAAGGCCACTTACGAGCAACTTGCCAAGCCCAGTGAATACCACCCGGTTACCTACTATGGCGCCGTGGAAAACGGCTTATTCCACAGCATTGTTATGAAGTATATGCAGGGTCATGGCGAGATGAACTATTACGCTAAACCCGATCATTCGGCGCACATCCAGCACGGCGTCGAGGAGTGAATATGAGTTTATTTGGAAAGCTATCAATCGATGCCATCCCCTACCATGAGCCCATTATTATGGTGACCTTGGCGGTGGTGGCCGTGGTCGGCTTGCTACTGGCGGCCGCGCTTACAAAATACAAAAAGTGGGGAGTGCTCTGGTATGAGTGGATCACTTCCATCGACCATAAACGCCTGGGAGTGATGTATATCACCTTGGCGCTGATCATGCTGTTTCGCGGTTTTGCCGACGCCATTATGATGCGTACGCAACTGGCCATGGCCACCAGCGGCGCGGCGGGATATTTGCCGCCGGAGCATTATGACCAAATCTTTACCGCCCATGGGGTGATCATGATCATCTTTATGGCCATGCCCTTTATGATTGGCTTGATGAACATCATAGTGCCTTTGCAAATTGGTGCTCGTGATGTGGCCTTTCCGTTTTTGAACAACCTCAGCTTTTGGTTGACCGCCGGCGGTGCCGTGTTGATCAACCTGTCTCTTGGACTGGGGGAATTTGCTAAAACCGGTTGGGTGGCGTATCCGCCTTTATCCGAGCTCTCCTTTAGCCCGGGCGTGGGGGTCGACTACTATATCTGGGCGCTGCAAATATCCGGGCTTGGCACCTTGCTGACCGCGGTGAACTTCCTGGTCACCGTATTTAAGATGCGTGCGCCGGGTATGAGCCTGATGAAAATGCCCATCTTTACCTGGACCTGTACCTGGGCCAACATCCTGATCGCCGCCTCTTTCCCTATTTTGACGGCAGTATTGGCGATGTTAACGCTTGATCGTTACCTGGACTTCCACTTCTTCACCAATGAAGCCGGTGGTAATGCCATGATGTATATCAACCTGTTTTGGGCCTGGGGTCACCCCGAGGTCTATATCCTGATCTTGCCTGCTTTCGGCATTTTCTCCGAGGTGATCTCCACCTTTACCGGCAAACGCCTGTTCGGTTATAAGTCAATGGTCTATGCCAGCGGCGCCATTTCTATCCTCGGCTTTATCGTCTGGCTGCACCACTTCTTTACCATGGGCTCAAGTGCCAACGTCAACGCCTTCTTTGGGGTCATGACCATGGTGATAGCCGTGCCCACCGGGGTGAAGCTGTTTAACTGGCTGTTCACCATGTATCGCGGGCGCCTGCGCATTACCGTGCCGGTGCTGTGGACCATCGGCTTTATGCTGACCTTTACCGTTGGCGGTATGACCGGCGTGTTACTGGCCATCCCGGGTGCCGACTATGTGCTGCACAACAGCCTGTTCCTGATTGCCCACTTCCATAACACCATTATCGGTGGTGCGGTGTTCGGCTACCTGGCCGGGTTTGCTTACTGGTTCCCTAAAGCCATGGGCTATAAGCTCGATGAGCGTTGGGGCAAGGCGTCTTTCTGGTGCTGGCTGGTGGGCTTCTTCGTGGCCTTTATGCCGCTGTACGTGCTGGGCTTTTTGGGTATGACCCGCCGTCTTAACCACACCAATAACCCGGATTGGAATATCTGGCTGTACATTGCCTTTGTCGGTGCGGTGATCATCATGGTTGGCATTGTCTGCCAGGTGATCCAACTCTATGTGAGCTACAAAAACCGCGAGCAGCTTAAAGACACCAGTGGCGATCCTTGGAATGGTCACACCCTGGAGTGGTCAACGGCATCACCGCCGCAATATTACAACTTTGCCAAAACTCCGGTGGTTTCGGATATCGATGCCTGGACCGAGGTGAAAGAGCAGGGCAAGGCCTATCAGCCAGGATTAAGTTACGCGCCTATCCATATGCCGAAGAACACCTCGGCGGGTGTACTGATGAGTGCCGGGATCACGCTATTTTGCTTCGCCATGATCTGGCATATCTGGTGGTTGGCCATGGTAGGCCTAGCCGGTGCCATCGCCATGTTTATTAAGCGTTGTTACACCAGGGATGTCGATTACTACGTGCCGGTTGATGAAATTGAACGCATCGAAGGCGCCCATATTCAGCAAGCTACAGCGGGAGGGTCGCTATGAGTGCCACAACTTCAGCCTCAATCAATGCCTTAGCGGGCGTGCACGCGCATGAGCACCACCATGAGCATCATGACAGCGGCGGCAACACGGTATTCGGTTTTTGGTTATACCTGATGACCGACTGTTTGTTGTTTGCGTCCTTTTTTGCCACCTATGCGGTGCTCTATATGAATACCGCCGGCGGCGTGTCCGGCAAGGATATCTTTGAACTCGACTTTGTCGCAGTGGAAACGGCGGCGCTGCTGCTCAGCAGTATTACCTTTGGTTTTGCCATGATAGCCGCCAACGGCCAGAAAAAAGCACAGACTCTGGGTTGGCTGGCGGTCACCTTTGCCTTTGGCGCCGTCTTTATCGGCATGGAAGTGTATGAATTCCATCATTTGATTGCCCATGGTAACGGGCCACAGCAGAGTGCGTTTTTAACCTCCTTCTTCTCCTTGGTGGGCCTGCACGGTATGCACGTTACTGCCGGTTTGATTTGGATGACGGTGATGATGATTGAAGTGCTGCGCCGTGGTTTGGGCAAGCAAACGGTGACCCGTTTAAGCTGCCTGAGTTTGTTTTGGCATTTCTTAGACATCGTCTGGATCTGTGTGTTTACCGTAGTGTACTTGATGGGAGCCATGTAATGAGTCATAGCGAAATTCAACAAATTGAAATAGTTGAAGAAATAAGCCATCAGCAGGCGTCTAGTCAGGTTAAAGACTATGTTATCGGCTTTGTGCTCTCGGTGTTGTTAACCGCCATCCCTTTTTGGGCGGTGATGACGGGGGCGCTGTCGCAAGGCAGTACTATGGCCACCGTGGTGGTGGCGGCCATAGTGCAAATCTGGGTGCACTTGAAATACTTCTTACACCTTAACTTTGTCACCGATGAGGGCAAGGCCAACAGTGTGTCGTTTATTTTTAGTGCCCTGATCATCGTTATGGTGGTCGGCCTGTCGGTGTGGATCATCTATGAATCCAACGCCATGATGATGTACTAAGAAAAGGGTCGTGCTTATGTTTCGTCGTTACTTTACGGTAACCAAACCCGGCATCATTATGGGGAATCTTATTTCCGTCGCGGGGGGCTTCTTGCTAGCCGCTCGCGGGGAAGTGGACCTTGTCTTGATGCTGACAACCCTGGTCGGATTGTCTTTGGTGGTGGCCTCGGGCTGTGCCATCAATAATGTCATTGACCGCGATATCGATGCCAAGATGGCGCGCACCAAACGCCGAGTGACGGTAACGGGCGAAATGTCGGCAACGGCGGCATTGTTCCACGCCTTGGTGTTGGCGGTATTAGGTTTTGGCGCATTGTACTGGTACACCAATACCTTGGCGTTGGGCTTTGCAGCCTTTGGTTTTGTTATTTATGTAGGCGTCTATAGCCTCTATATGAAGCGCAATTCGGTGTATGGCACCCTGGTGGGCAGCTTGTCGGGGGCGGTACCGCCGGTGGTGGGCTATTGTGCGGTAAGCGGCCAGTTCGATGCCGGTGCCGCCGTCTTGCTGCTGATGTTCTGCGTCTGGCAAATGCCACACTCCTACGCCATCGCTATCTTTCGCTATCAAGACTATCAAGACGCCAACATTCCTGTGCTCCCCGTGGCACAGGGAGTGGAGCGGGCCAAGCGGCAAATTGTCTTGTACATCGCCTTATATGCCTTAGTGGTGATCTTGCTGCCCCTTGGTGGATACACCGGCTTGGCCTTTACGGCGGTGGCCTGCACCACCAGTTTCTGGTGGTTGCTGATGGCGCTGCGCGGTTATCGTCGCAATATCGATGTTGCCGGTTGGGCAAGGCAGGTGTTTGCCTTTTCCATCGTTAATATCACCATTTTAAGCATTACCATGGCTGTGGATTATCATGTCGCGGGTTCACAGCTCATAGCGCTGACCTAGTTTAGGTGAGCGCGCAATAGCGGCATATTCCCAATAGTAAATGATAAGCAAAGGCTCCTCGGAGCCTTTTTTCTTACAGGCGTGCGGCCTGCTCTACGACGATTGCGTGACGCGCCGCTAAGCGGGCATGATCTCTGTCATAACCGCCGCCAATCACGGTCGCCACCGGCGTATTGTGTTGCTGACAACGGGTGAGTACCAGGTGATCCCGACGTGCTATACCCTGCCAACTGATATCCAACTTGCCCAGGCCATCCTCTTGCCAGATATCGACGCCGGCATCGTAGAGCACTAAATCCGGGTTTAAGCTGTGCAATAAATGGCTGAGGGTGTCATCGACTATGCCCAAATATTCATCATCGCCCATATTATTGGCCAGGCCTATGTCGAGATCGCTGGCACATTTCCGAAACGGGAAGTTCTTCTCACAGTGGATTGAACAGGTGTAGGCATAGGGCTGATGTTGCAAAAGCGCTGCGGTGCCATCGCCCTGATGTACATCCAGGTCAAAGATAAGCACATTGGTCACCTCGCCCGATTGGATCAGGGTTTGGGCGGTGAAGGCCAGGTCGTTGACCATGCAGTAGCCGGAGCCGAAATCATAATGCGCATGATGGGTACCCCCGGCGAGATGACAGGCAAGCCCATTTTTAAGTGCCAGGCGGGCGGTTTTCAGTGTTCCCAGCGGGGCGGTAAAGGTGCGGGCCATTAAGCTGGGTGACCAGGGCAAACCGATGCGCCGCATGGCCTTGGCATCGAGACGATTATGCCACAGGTCGTCGACATAGGTGTCGCAGTGCACCAGGGCGAGATCTTCCGGATAGCCTATTTCCGGCTGATGCAGGTTGTTCCGCACTAAGCCCAACTCCTTCACATGCTTATACAGGCGCGCAAATTTGCTCATTACGAACCTGTGGTTGGGATCAAAGCTGAATGAGTAATTTGGGTGATAAACCAGGGGCAAATGCGGGTTAAAGCTCATGAGATTCGACAACGGGACTTTTGTAAAGAGTCTACCGAATGATGAACGCCTTTGCCCAGGTTTCTTCACTGGCGCGCCTCGACTTGTTAGGGCTAATAACGCTTTATTACCTAGAATTACACTTTGCAACGCTTTGCCGTCTTGAAAGCCGAGTGACGATCCCAATTATACTTGAGTAACCATTCAAAAATGTTTAGGAATTAATAATGAATACAGTTAATCGTCAAATCCTGTTGAACTCACGCCCGGTCGGGGAACCCACAGCCGAAAACTTTCGTTTGCACCAGGGGGAGATCCCAAGCCCAAAACAAGGGGAAATGCTGCTGCGTACCGTTTATCTTTCCCTCGACCCTTATATGCGTGGGCGCATGAGTGACGCCAAGTCTTACGCCGAGCCGGTTGCTCTTGGCGGGGTGATGTTCGGTGGCACGGTGGCGCAAGTAGTGGAGTCTAACCTGGATGGTTATGCCGTCGGTGACTGGGTGCTGTCGATTAACGGCTGGCAGGACTATGCCATCAGCACAGGCGAGATGGCGATTAACCTGGGTAAAAATCCCAGTAAGCCATCCTGGGCCTTGGGTGTCTTGGGTATGCCCGGCTTTACCGCCTATATGGGCTTGCTGGATATCGGCAATGCTCAGCCAGGCGAAACCGTGGTGGTCGCCGCGGCCAGCGGTGCGGTGGGCTCGAACGTGGGTCAGATTGCAAAAATTAAAGGCGCCAAGGTGGTGGGCATTGCCGGTGGCGAAGAAAAATGTCGTTACGTGGTTGAAGAGCTTGGCTTTGATGCCTGTATCGACCATAAGGCGGATGATTTTGCTGAGCAATTAGCCGCCGTCTGTGACAAGGGCATAGATGTCTATTTTGAAAACGTTGGCGGTAAGGTGTTCGATGCGGTATTACCGTTATTAAACCCCTGCGCCCGCATTCCTTTGTGCGGCAATATTTCCCAGTACAATAGTGACGAGCTGCCGGCAGGGCCGGACCGCTCATACCAGTTGATGTCATTTTTGCAGGTAACGCGCGTGACGGTAAAAGGCTTTATCATTTACGATGATTACGGCCACCGTTATGACGAGTTCGCCAAGGATATGCAACAGTGGGTGAGCGAGGGCAAGATCAAGTACAAAGAACATATGATTGAAGGCCTTGAAAATGCACCGGCGGGATTGAACGACGTACTCAATGGGCGCAACTTCGGTAAAATGGTCGTTAAAGTTAACGAACCGCTTTAATCAGAAAAGAAAAGCCGAGCTTCTGCTCGGCTTTTTTATTCTATTTACTCAACTTTATTGAGCAGTCTTAGGCTCTGATATGAGTAGTCACTTGCACCACTTTTTACGGCAAAGCTGTAACTAAAGAGGATCTGACCACCTTCGCTGTGCAGCGGACGTAGCGAACGCATAAAATACACTGCCTCCGGAGTCGCCAGCGTCTCGGTATAACATTCATCATAGTTTGTAGCAGTAGGGCAATAATAGTTTGAGATAAACTGAATTCTGCCTTCTTCATCAAGCTTCCATAGGTCTCGTCCACTGTAGAGCTCATTCAGGTTTGGCTGATAATTAAAGAGCTCGCTATAATTGCCAAAGCCGTCGCTGTGCAACCACATATAATTAGTGGTGTCTTTGCTATCCAAGCTGGTGAATGCATCCTGATGCTGGTATATGCCGATAACATCGCTCAGCGTGTTAGCCGATGCCAGGTTGGTATCCACTTCCATAAAGGGGTAGGCAAGATAACTTTCTGACTCTGCAAAATACCGAGCTGCCCAGGTTCTCTCTCCATTACTAAAGAAGCTGTATTCCGTGGTCGTTGTTCCATCATTTACAGCCAGGATATCCGCGCCCTGAGTCAGTGTGACAGTGCGTTCCTCACTTTGCTTGGTTTTAGGGCTGTAAATTTTCGTTTTAGCCTTGCTCGCCGACTCCAATGTCAGGACCGTACCACCAATCAAATACTCTTCTTCACCAATTGTGGTCGCCTCCGTAATAAAGCGTCCCGAGTAACTAGCACCGGTCGCCAGCGCCGGCGCAGAGATCTTATCTACCTTGCTATAAATGAGCACATCCGCCTGCGGCATGAGCGCGTCTTCTAACTCACTCGGATTAAGCAAGCTGATACCTTGAGATTCTGCCTTTAAATCATTGTAGTGCAGTAACTCAATGGCTAAGCCTTGCTCCGTTTGCGCCAGTACTTTAATGCCGTCTATATGATGGGTAAAAAATAATTCCACATAGTTATAATCGATATCATAGAATGACCTCGAAAAATCCTCTGAAAGAGTAGGAATAACCAGCCGATTACCTTCTATTTGGGTATTGATAGTCGTGCTATTGAAGTCTTTCCCTTTTATTCTTGCAAAGAATACAGGCAGGCTGGCTTTGTTGGTGCTTGGCGCAAGCTGGCCGACCCCATAATAGCTTGATGGCTCGTCGATGAAGAAATAGCTCGGTTGTAACTCAGGGTGAACCGTTTTATTTAAATTCATAACGGTTTCTGTTTCACCCGTGCTCAGCACCACACGAATCTTATCCTGCTCTTGAGCAACAACTTCGAATTCCAGCGAGTCATATTCTGTGCATGATAGACAGGCATATTTTTTGATATCTGTAGTAAAACCTGTGTCACTCACTTCATAGGAAAAATGATGGATATCACCATTGGCATCGGTCATAACCCCGTTGTTGCTTTCGGTGAATGCTAAAGAATTGCCGTTAGCAGGGTTAGTCCATAAACCTTCAAGTACCCCATCTCCAAGCGCAATGTCTTGCCATTTATCTGGGTTATCCCCTACGGTTAATGTCAGTTGATAATCGACACTGGCCTTGCCATCGCTTACTTGTAAAGTAACTGCGTGTTCGCCAATATCAAAAAAGCCTGGAGCTAAGGTTAAGGTGAGCTGCGAATTTGCTACCTCTGTGTTTAACCACGCAGGTTTATCTGCGACCGAAACCGAGATGGTGTCGCCATCGGCATCGGCTAGATTTAATACTGCTTGGTATTCTGCGGCGGCTTTTACATCGTAAGTGAGGGGGCCGCTAAGCGTCGGGGAAGTGTTTTTGTTTATCGGAGTCGGGGTCGAATCGTCATTATTGTCCGAGCCCCCACAACCTACGAGCGTGGCAGAGATCAGGGCAGCTAAGGTGAGCTTTTTCATGGATAATTCCCTTATTGTTGTTATTTATTTGTAATAATCATGTAATTATGTCATTTTTTTAGGGACGAATTCTAGTCATTTATTCCGCTTTTTCCCCTTACATAGTGCATAGCCTAGTTATATTTTAACTAGGTATAGGTATAAACCCTCCCTCAAATGCCAATATAGCGCCTTGTGTAATGTTAAGTAATGTTAATAGAGGTGCACTTGGGATATCATGCCCGCATTCTGAACGCCTGCTATCTAGCTTGCAGCATGCTTGATGTGTAGCCTGGCGTAGCGAAGCAATAATAAATCCAATTAATGAGAATAACGCAATGACAACAAAAACAGCGCTGCCTCTGGCCGTGTGCTTTATGCTGAGTGCCTGTGATTCCAGCGATACTCAAACCCAGGAGCCACCCGCCGTTGAGGTCTCTGCGGTAGAAGTCGAGCTGCAAAGCCTGATCGCCACAGACAAGATTGCCCCCTTAGCACCACCGCAAGAGGCCGTCGCCATTGACAGCCCGATGGCACAACTCGGCAAGCAGCTATTTTTTACCAAGGCGCTCAGTGGCAATTTAGACACCGCCTGTGCCAGCTGCCATCACCCCAATTTAGGCGGTGGCGATGCCTTAAGCTTGCCGGTGGGCGTGGAAGCGCTGCAGCCCGACCTGCTTGGGCCGGGTCGTCTTCATGATGCCAACGGTTATCACCATGATGGCGGGCCCACCGTTCCCCGTAACTCCCCCAGCACCTTTAACCTGGCATTTTATCAACGCACCTTGTTCCATGATGGGCGTATCGAAGTGCTAGATGAACAGGGCGATATGCGCACTCCAGACTCTTTGTTCGGCGAGCGTGATGATAAGGCCGGTGTTTCCCTGGCGCAGGCACAAGCGCGATTCCCGGTGACCTCAAAAGAGGAGATGCGTGGCTTTGACTTTGTTATTGATGGTAATAACGACGATTTACGTGCCGCTCTGCAAGCGCGTTTTCAGGGCAACACCGACGAGCTGGCCATCAACAATTGGCTGGAAGCCTTTCGTCAAGGCCTGGAGCAACCCGAAGGCAGTGCTGTTTCATTGCTGACCTTTGATAACATCACCCTGGCCATTGCCGCGTATGAAAACTCCCAGGTGCTTATAGACAACCCCTGGGCCGCGTATCTAAACGGCGAGCAAAATGCCATCAGCGAGCAAGCCAAGCGTGGGGCACTGCTATTTTACAAAACAAGCGAGCGGGGCGGCTTTGCCTGTGCCAGTTGCCATCAGGGTGGCTTTTTCACCGACGAGTCTTTCCATGTGCTGGCGGTGCCGCAAATAGGTCGTGGTAAAGGTGATGGCGAGTGGGGAGACGATGACTTTGGCCGTTATCGTGAAACCAAGGCGGCGGATGATAAGTATGCGTTTAGAACGCCGACCCTGCTGAACGTCACGCAAACCGGACCCTGGGGACACAGCGGCGCCTTTACCGAGCTCAGCGATATGCTTGTGCATCACCTGCAACCTCATCAAAGCATTGGCGATTATGTGCCCGATGACACTCAGCCGGGAATACAAATAGCGCATTGGCGAGACAACACCGAGCTGGCCTTGGCGCAACTCGACCGACTTCAAAGTGAGGGTAAGTCACAGTTGCAGCCACAGAGTTATGAGCCACAGCAAATCGAAGATTTATTGGCATTCTTGGCAACCTTAACCGATCCCTGCACACAAACACCCAGCTGCATGAACAAATGGGTCCCGAGCGAGAATGAACAAGACGCCGATGGTTTGCGCTTAAAGGCCTATGCTGACGACGGCAACTTGCTGTAATAGGGAGCGGCGGCGTTACAGCGAACTACTAATGACGCAGTTGCGCCGCAAGCGTTTGCCCTGATACAAACACAAGTCCGCCTGTTTAAACAAGGCATTAACCTGAGACTTGGTATACTCGGTGCTGGCTACCCCTAAGGTGGCGGTGATCTCGACCATCTCCTGATTAATGCAAATGCTGGCCTGAGCAATTTTCTCGCGGATTTTTTCCGCCACACTCACCCCTTGCTCCTGTGTGGTATTGGGCAGAATAATGGCAAACTCTTCGCCGCCAATGCGGGCCACGATATCGTATTTACGGATCACCGTATTGAGCAGCTGGGCCACGGTTTGCAGCACCAAATCGCCGCCATGATGACCGAAGTTGTCGTTAATTTGTTTAAACAGGTCAAGATCGAGAATGATCAACGCCAATGGCTGCTCTTCTCGCACCGCCTGGTCGAGGCGCAGTTGCAATTGCGCGAAGAAAAAGCGGCGATTATAAAGCCCGGTTAGGGGATCTGTGGTCGACTCTTTACGCAACCTCAGTTCCAGCAGCTTGCGCTCGGTTATATCTATCACCATGCCGGTCCACATAATGCCGCCGTCGCTTTGGCGCTGCGGAATAGCGTGGGCAAACAGCCACTTGTAGCCAACGCTCAGGGTGACTTTAAATTCACATTCGAAGTCTTCCAGCTTGGCCGCCGAGTGGACGATTTCCTCAAGCATATTCTCTCTGTCGCTGTGGGCCACCTTGCTCAACATGCGTGCCGGGTTTTGCAGCGCCTGCTCGGGTGTCACCTCGAAAATACGTTTTACTCCCTCACTGGCATAAAGAAAGTGCCAGGAGCGCGAGGCCGTCAGCACAAATTGATAGATCATACCCGGGATGATCTGTGCCAGGGCATCCATGCGCGTATGCAGGCTCATGTTCTCGGTTTTATCGAACAGTGAGCCAACCAGGGCATCCTCAGCGCCATTATTGCCTTTTGGCGCTTTAATGCGTTGGCTATGTTCGCACAGCCACACATAATGGCCCTGACTATGGCGAAAGCGGTAATCGCATTTACACACGCCTAGCGCTCCCTGGGCAAGCCAGTGATTATACTCCGCCTGCAGCGCTTCTCTGTCTTCCGGATGTATTTGCGCCAGCCACCAATGACTGTTGCGTTGTATGTCGGCGACCTTATAGCCGGTGATGCGCTCTACTTCGACCGACATATAGGTAAAGTAGCCAAGTCGATTGAGCGGGCTTTTAAACACCGCTGCCGGCAGGCTGTCGATAATGGAGTTAAGCTCGTTACGTACCTGCTGCAGCTCGTTAATGGTGTTGATGCGGTTGCTGATATCTATATGGGTGCCGGTGATCCACTCCGGCTGATTATTGGCTGTACGGGTGGCTACCCGGCCGCAATCCCGAACCCAAACCCAGTGGCCATCCTTGTGTTTTAAGCGCACCTCGCACAGGTAAACCTCGTCGTCACCGCAAAAGTGGCGCTCCAGGGCACTGTTGGAACGCTTGATATCATCTGGGTGGGCAAATTCCAGCCAAGTATCTATGGAGATGGGGGAGAGTTCTTCCAGGGTATAGCCGAGAATTTGCGCCCAGCGCTCGTTTAAGATCACTTCCCCGGTTTGATAGTTCCACTCCCAGGTCCCGGCTCGGGTGCTGTTGATAATGTTTTGCAGACGTTCGGCATTACTCAGTTGGTGGTAGCCGGACAGGCGTCTTTGCAGGGAAACCATAATATACGCCTGCTCACCGCTGCACACATGCAAGTCACCTTGATACTCACCGTTCTCGAATTCGGTCTTCACCCAATAATGCTCATCTAAAAGCAGGGCGCTAAAGTTCAGAGTTTCGACACTGGTACGAAACGCAAACTCGTCTATATGCAGGCCCAGGTAGCGCTGCAAATGACGAGGGAAGACAGCATTGCAAAGCCCGCCACAATCGAAAAGCAAGATGATGGTATTTTCATTGTTGCTCAAATTGGTTCCTACAACTGTTTAGCTAAGAGTTATCGAGCCGGATTCTTTAGTGTTAGTTGTTGGTAGTAGAGCTCGCGGTAGTAAGAAAAAAGTATAGTGTAGGGATTGATATCTGCGTAACTTTGTTCAGTTTTCATTAAGGAATTTTTGGCGTGTGTAAATAAATGTAAAGGACACGTTGGTTTATCTGGGGTTCATGGAATTGCCACTAGAGTAAAGATATTACAAAGAGGTCAACAGACCGAAAAAGGAGGTCCTTATGCGACTCACTACATTTGTTATCGGTGCGGCACTATTTTGTTTGGCACCCCTGGATGCAGCTCTGGCGAAACCCGATCACTTCGTACCGCCGGGCCAAGAGAAAAAACTGGTGAATCACGACGACCGTGATCACAAATATCGCCATGAAGGTGACAGAAAGCGGTATGACCGCCACGAGCGGGACAGAAAACGCCATGATAAACATCATAGTAAGCATAAAAGGGACCGCCACTATGACGGTCACCATGATCGCCGCTACTATGGCTATCATAAAAAGCATAAACGTAATCGTCACTACTACTGCGACCATTACAGCCATCGCCGCCATGACCGCTACTGGCGTGTAGGTCACCATATTGATTACGACCTATACCGTCACGGCAGAATACTGCGCCGCGACCGCCACGGCCATGTGATTGTTGATATGCACGGCGACATTTTCCGGGTACTGGAAAACAGCCTGGAGATAGTCGAAATCCTCAGCCGTCGCCATTAATTCATATATGCACCAGAACGCCCCTTGCGGGGCGTTTTTTTGTGCCAAGAAAAGTTTGCCGGCCTTTGTTATTGCTATTTGGTGTGTTACTTTTCCTTCATAACTATAAGTAGTAGAAAGGATTCTTTTGAGCGCTCAGTTTTATAACCAGCATGCTTCGCAATTGGCCGAGCAATACCTAAGCACCGATTTTGAAAAGGTACATGCGTCCTGGTTGCATCTGCTTAAACCGCTACTAAATAGACCACAATGTCGCATGCTGGATATTGGTGCGGGAGCCGGTCGGGATGCCTTATATCTGGCTCAGCACGGACGAGATGTTGAGGTATATGCGGTTGAGCCGGCGCAAATGCTTGCCGAGCTAGGCGCCAGACATACCAAAGACTATGCGGTTCATTGGCTAGAAGATTCCTTGCCGGAATTAGAAAGTATTACCAGCAAAGAAATCAGTTTTGACCTTATTTTGCTCAGTGCCGTTTGGATGCATATTCCCGAAGGGCAACGTCCGCGAGCGATCCGCAAGCTGGCAAACTTACTGAAACCGGGCGGCCGACTGGTTATCTCCCTGCGCCATGGGCAAGGAGAGGTGGAACGCAAAGAGCGTGGTATGTATCAGGTATGCGCCGATACGTTAAAGCAATTAGCAACGCAAGTTGGCTTACAGTGTATTTTGTGTACCGAGCTCCAAACTGACGAGCTCAATCGCGCAGATGTACATTGGCAAACAGTGGTACTGCGCTTGCCGGATGATGGGAGTGGCTCTTTTAGTTTAATTCGTCATGTAGCCCTCAATGATGGTAAATCTGCGACTCATAAATTGGCACTGATGCGGGTGCTGTTGCGCATTGCCGATGGTCACCCAGGAGCCGTGATACGCAGGGAGGACAATCGCGTCATTTTGCCCGCGGGTTTGGTCGCCTTGTATTGGTGTCATCAGTATAAGGATTTGATCGATCACTACGATCTGTATCAAACGCCCAACGCCAGTCCAAACATGGGGTTTATGAAAGACGATGGCTGGCATCTGTTGACGCACCTGAATGCGACCGACTACCGCGTTGGTAACCTTTTTGTTGGCGATGATGCGCTTGCCTTGCACAAAACCCTTTCTCATGCGGTGCAGAACATTCGCAATATGCCCTGCAAATATATTACCTTTCCCAACACCGAACAGTGCGTATTCGAGCTTGCGAGCCAAGTGGTTCGTGCCAAGGACACCCTGTTTTTAGACTTTGAGAGCCTGTGCCAATGGGGCGAGTTTTCCCTGCCCGAGCATGTTTGGACAGCTCTGAATCGCTACGCTTGCTGGATTGAACCCGTTTTGGTCAGCGAATGGGCGAAAACCATGGCCAGTTATCGCGGTAATGCGATTCACTTGGAGCAGCAGCCATATATCTTCTCCCAGGCATTAAACTGGCTTGACCCTAAACGCACGACCACAGAAGTGCGCCAGCGAGTGACCGATATGGCCGAAGAGGGGGATGCTATTCATTGTGTCTGGACGCAGCGTTCGCTGCAACAAGGCTTTGATGTTGATCACTGCATGCCTTTTTCACGCTGGCCAAACAACGATTTATGGAATTTATTACCGAGCACACCCAAAGCGAACAATGAAAAGCGCGACCGCCTGCCCAGTAATATCCGCTTGCATCATGCAGGAGAGCATATACGCCACTGGTGGCAACAAGCCTGGGAAACCGAGCAAGAGAGCGTACTTTCGCAGCGCTTTTTCGCCGAGGCCAACCTAGCGCTACCTGGCTTAGGAGTGGGCAATCGCTCGATAGACGACTTGTTTGCCGCTTTGCTATTGCAACGCGGGCGTTTACGTGAGTTGCAGCAGTTGCAGGAGTGGTAGTGCATTGAGCTAGTTGCGCCAGTTAGGGCAATAAGGTCACAATATAAACAGGCCATCAGGCTGTTTGTAAAATGCCCATTTATACAAAGGGTTGCTCTTTCTGCCAAAGGGGAGCTGTGATGGAGTGAGCTGATTTTGAGATTACCTGATGGAATTTACCCGCTGAGAGCATCGAATTCCTTTGGCACTTCAAGTGATAGACATTCTGAAAAACTTACACTTATATCAGCTCATGTAGAACACCTATTTCCTGGGGGTTGAAACCCTTGAACTCATAGGGCGGGATCGCACTTTGCGCAGATTTATGATCAAATAGTACTTTTCTAATTACTGGGCATTGCCAATGAGCTTGATCGAGCACCTGACTGTTGTTGAAGAAACGCATTCAGATATAACAAAAAGCATGATTTAGTCGATGTCAATTTCCTCGTGATTAGCGCTATCATGGCGGGTGCTGAGGGCTGGCATGGTATTCAGCTTTATGGTGAGTCAAGGCAAGTTTGATTACGGCAATATCGCCCGTTCAAACACGGTATTCCAAAGCGCCATACCATTGCTCTGATCCTCAAGTCCGTGGTGGCAGGGTCCCTGCTTGAGGCTCTGCTCAATTGGGTCAACAAACAGCGAAAAGCATCGGGTAAACAAATCATTGCGCTTGATGGTAAAGTACCGCGCGGGTCATATCGAGGCGATAGAAAGACAGCGTTACAACTTGTGACCGCATACGATACCGAAAACTGCTGGCTGGAGTCCAACGTTTAGAACCGAACTACTTTTTGGTTGAAATACAGGCAAAGTTAAATCCCGCCCTAGCGTGTAATAAAGTGAGATTGTTTTTATTGTTGGTTTTAATTTTTAAGCTGTTTATTTTTTGTACCTAGCATTAATTGTATGCTTTGTTAAACTAATGAAAATTTAGAGTGTAAATATTGTGTTGAAAGGGATTTTCAACAGCAAATTAGATGGACTTACCCACATAGTTTGCAAGCTTGTAACCTCCCTTTTTTGAACAAACTCTTTAACCTAACATCATTAAATTTGGTCAGTATCAAATACTGCGCAGCTATTTAATATATTTAGCTTTTATTAAGGCGAAATAACCACGATAGCGCGCATAAAAACTCAATTGCTCAGCCTAGAAAAGGATAAATAATGACCGTTTCAGATGAAGCCTTTGCAAGTAAAAATAAAGTAGAAAGTAGTAGTAACTTCATTAGAGAATTTTTAACTCAGCGTAATTATTTGGAAGCTAAGGGTTTACCTTTATTTAGCTATCATGCAACTGAAGTTGAGTACAAGCGTAATAAGGATCTTTTACGATTTAGAGCCCCTACAAGCTTGACTTTAAATGATCGAGATTGGTGTGCATGTTTTTGTTTGTTTAGTGCAGAGTGGTATCGAAGAGAATACCAAACAGGTTTTTCTTGGGCAGGCATTTTTGAGCAATTAGGCTACGAGCTCGATGCGAACCAAAGATCAAAAGTGATAGTGAAAGGATTAACGTTTTGGAAACGCCCTATAAATAAACACAGTGCCTATAGAAACGATTATTTAGGTTCGGTTTTTGCGGAAGGTGGCTTGCCATTTGCTCTTCTTGCAGCAGAAGGGAGTCGTTTTCAAAGTTTATTTAAAAGGTTGCTAAATGAATTTGACAGAGCAAAATCGTTTGGTCAGTCACCACTTCCATTTATTGAGCAACAACTCATCAAGTTGCCTGATGCTTTTCAAGCGCAAAGTACAGTTACACTTTTGCATGACATGGTGAGTAATTTGTATGGGTTAATTGATACCTACGAGTTGGAGAAGCAGTCCAATCCTGCCAAACATCTAGATAATCTTTTGCCCAAGTGGCGTAATAGTTTTCCTATCCCCTTGGATACACAATTGGGAGACGAGTTCCTATCTGTTTTATTAAGTTCTGCGACCCAGCAACGTAAAGTATCAAAGCTTGTAAGTGAGCGTTTGAGATTGACTCAATGGGTTAAAGGCACTGAAAGGCTAGCATTTAATTCAGAAATTACTGTGAGTAAGAAATTATCAGTTGATCTCAATAAACAAGACTTAACTGCACCAATTGTAGAAGTTTTGATATATGAGGGTGACAAGCAGATTGCTGACTTAGGCATGGCTAGAGCAGAACTAGTTAAGGAGCAAATAATACTGCACTTGCGTAAAACTAAAGTGACGTTTACGCGTGATGTTTATGAAGCGCCTTTAAAGTTAGTTGTAATGCAGGCTGGTAGAATACGCTTGAGTGAAGAAATCCCAAGATCTTGGTTGCCTTGTGATGAGATGCCACTATTACTTAATCAACAGGAACAACTGTCTGTCATTGGCTTAGGCAGCCATAGCAAAAAGCGGAATCCTTGACCGCTATAGTTGCAGACTCAGCCAAGGTTTTCGATGGCAATGCTCACATCATTAATGATTTTAGCGTTGAAAATTATCGTCTAATAACCTTTAGCGGTGAATTAAGCGTTAATTACTTTTCAGGTTCAAAAACAGATAGTTATGAGTTATCAACAAAGCTTGATAGCTTTCACAAAGAAGCGGTTCATATTTCTGGTGATATCTTTGAATTTGAAACTCTTACTGGTTACCCAGTGTATAAAGGGGTACCAAAAATCGCATGTGATTACCCCCATACCCAAATCTTAATCGGTGAAAATGATATAGCGCAATTGGGCAGTAGCAGTAATTTTTTCGGTAGACAAGTACTTAGAATAAAAGACGGTCAAAAAACTTTGTATCGTCGAAAACTGGCGATTTTACCAAAAGAATTCGAATTAGGTTTACATGCTGGCAAGAAATCGAATTTAGGATGTCTAACTATCCACAGTGATAAGCCATTTGTATATTCAATTTCTAAGGAGATAAAAAATAAAGCCGTTTTGATAAATGGAGGTAAACGAATTGAACTCGAAGCTGATGGAGCGCCACCGCCTTATTTTGACATGCATATTCAAGCCAATTTATTGTCTGAACCTATTACTCTAAAACTACCTTTTCCAAGTAAAGGCGCTTTGTTATTTGATGGTGCGGGACGTGAGCTCCCATACCTTATTTCTGTCGATAGTTTACTTGGAGCAAGGATTAATTTATTTAAAGAAGCTCATAAACCAAGTTCATTGTTTGAAATTGAGCTAAAAGCACCAACAAGTGCACCAGGTAATACTTCATATATCTTTCAATACAAGGTAGATAAGTTCGTTGAAGAAGTTAATCTTTTTGATTTACGTGAGAAAATAAAATCTCTTTTAGCAACGGCACAATCATCAGAATTAGATGAAGTAGTTCGTATGGTTATTAGTGGTGACGGGGTTCAAACTAAACAATATACAATTGGGAGGTATGCACTTTATGGCTCTAAAGAAAATAACTTATTAAGTTTTGAAGCAGATAAACAAGTCGATTTCTCAGGGCTTAAAGTTGAGCTTCTGAACTTAGCTAATCCTGAGCAGAATTGTGAAGCATTGACACAAAGGTCATCAGGGGAAGTGCATATAGGTAAGTTTGAACTTCCTTTGGTTGTTAAAACTCCTCATCTAGCGATCCCTTCACAAAATTCGACTTATCAATTCAGGCCTGTTTTCATTCCTGCATCACACAGTATTGATGCGCCACTACTGATTAAGTCATTAGGAAAAGCAGCTGAGCTTTATCATCCAGTACATAACAAATCAGCGTTTGATGCAGTGTTAGATCAAATGACTAATGACTTTGAGCATTCTGGTTGGGACTATTTTGATTGTCTTTTAGATAAATATGCCCATCTCCCAGCACCTACTTTTGAAGCATTTAAAGCGCTAGTTAAGCACCCTAAGTGTTTAACACTATTGCCTTTCGTGACTAAGTTAAACACTGAGCAAGTTATGCAGACAATACAAACAGAGTTTAATATTGTTTGGGAATTATTACCAATAGGCCAATGGAAGAGTGCTTTAAATAAATATGAGAACTACTTGGCTGAGTTAGGTATACCACAAATACTGGTTGATAAATACAAAAGTGAAAAGTCAAGTTCTATTTGCAGTTTTTTGGGGTTGCCTGAGTTTTTCACTTTAAAAAGCAGTAGTAAAAATATGTATTCGTTTTTGATTGATATTATGCGCGATGAGCTATTAAGAGATAACTCTGATTTAGGTATTCGTTGGCCTCAGCATTATCAATTACCACTGCAAGAGTTGGTTAATCATAATTATCCGCATTTAGTCCGGTTTAAAGTTCCAAATAAATTCCAGGCTGCTGTTATCTATTTCCCCATTGCAGCTGCAGTGGTTGCTGCAACAGATACAACATGGGAAGAAGTTCTTAGTACTGATTCCGTCAATTACTTCCTTTTAAGACAGTTGATGGAGTTTGACCGTAACTGGTTCGACTCAATTTATCAATGCGCTTTGTGCTTTTTTATTCAGGAGTAAACAAAATTGAATAAATACTTTTCAACACTAAAAAAACGAGCAAATGATCGAGCAAAAGAAGCAACCCTTAGCGTATTGGGAATTAATAACCCTAGTTTAAGAAGTCATCTAAACCAAAAAATGGAAACGGACGAGAAGTTTATTAATGGTCCTGTTTTTGAGCAAATGTTTAGTTGGGAAAGAGATACTAACTATCAGATGCAAGATCTGGTATCTGAAGGTTTATTGTCACAAGCTGTCGTTGATGCTTTGGATTCTGATAAAAATAAACGGTATGCGTTTAAAAAAACATGGCACCCATTTGCGCACCAATATAAAGCTTGGAATGATTTATTAAAAAAAAGATGAAGTTAACTCTCTTATTATAACGAGTGGTACAGGTTCAGGTAAAACTGAGTGTTTTATGGTGCCAGTTTTACAGGACTTGTATAAAGAGCTAAGTGAATATAAACAAAGAATCGAAGGTGTTCGAGCAATATTTTTATACCCTCTTAATGCATTAATTAACTCACAGAGAGAGCGTTTAAATGCTTGGACTCAACATTTCGAAGGGGATATCCGTTTTTGTTTGTTTAACGGTAAAACACCTGAGCATCTAAAAAGTAAAGAACTTCAAATTCAAAAGAAGACGCCTCAAGAAGTGATGTGTAGAGATGCTCTAAGAGAAAGTCCAGCACCAATTTTGGTAACTAACGGTACTATGCTTGAGTATATGTTGGTTAGACAAACTGATGCGCCAATTATAGAAAAGTCTAAAGGAAAGCTACGCTGGATAATACTTGATGAAGCGCATACATATGTTGGTTCGCAAGCGGCAGAGCTAGCACTGCAACTAAGACGAGTAATGCAGGCGTTTGAGGTAAAACCAGAAGATATCCGGTTTGTAGCAACATCTGCAACCATTGCGGGAGCGGAAGCTGAAGAGAGTCTTAAAAAATACTTAGCTAACTTAGCAAATATCTCAACAGAACAAGTAGCCGTTATAGGTGGACAACGCATTGTGCCGCCATTAACCGAAAGGCATTTGGATAATTTGTGTATCGAAGAAATTTCTAAGATAGAACCAGAAGGACAAGCGCCAAAAAATAGAAAAGAGAAGCAAGATCCAGATGTTTCGTTGCTTCGTTATCAGGCGTTAGAATCAAATGAAATTGCAATTTCATTACGTGATTTATTAACACAGCCAAATACACCACCAAAAACAATAAATGAAATTAAGAAAGCTTTATCGCATTTTAATCTCAGTGAAAAAGAAATTTATCAGTGGATTGATTTATGCACAGTGACAAAACCAAGTAGTGACGATGAAGCGTTTTTAAAACTGAGAGCACATTACTTTCAAAGAACATTAAATGGGTTATGGGCTTGTATAGATAAAAATTGTAGTCATAAACAAAGCTCAACGCTTAAAGACGGGTGGGCATTTGGTAACGTGTACTCTCAGCATCGAATGCGTTGTGAGTGTGGGGCGCCTGTTCTTGAATTGTCATTCTGTGAAAAATGTAACGAACCTCACTTGCTTGGTGTATATGACAATCAGTCAATTATTCACCAATGGGTAGATCGCAATATTGATGAGTTTGCGCTATCTGAGGGTGACAGAGAAGATGAAGGTTTTGATGATACAAACCCTCAGAGAAAATCAGACTATAAAACGTCTCAAGCAGTTGTGTTTAGCCAAAATGAAAATGAAGAATATGGATATGATAAAATTGGTATAAGTAGAGAGGGAAAACTTGTTTTTGACGATGGTGAAATTGTTTTAGCGGAAAGAGTACAAGATTTACAAGGGTGCTCAAGTTGTGGGTTCTCAGGCAAAGGTAAATACGGTAAAGCATTTAGGCGTGCAATGCTTGGCGCACCTTTTTATACAACTAATGCTGTCCCAACGATATTGGAGTACTGTCCTGACTTTGAGCCTGATAAAGACAGTGATGCTAAACAATTAGGTCCCAATGAATTACCAGCTAGGGGGCGAAGGTTAATTACATTTACGGACAGTCGCCAAGGCACAGCAAAAATATCGGTTAGTATGCAGCAAGAAGCTGAACGTTCATATTTCAGAGGTGCTTTAATTCGTGAGCTAAAAAATCACATTGAACAAAAAGTAAATGCTGATCCAACGATACTAAAAAAATATAGTAGTTGGGATGATGAGGAAATAAGCGAAGAAATAGAGGATCTTCGAGATAGAAAGCCTGAACTTTCTAAAGCACTAAAACAATATCTAAATGATAAAACAAATGGTACTAACACTAGTGTAATGCCAACTTCATTTTCATGGCGAGAGTTAGTTGATGTACTGAGACGAGATCCTAATATATCTACCTCAATGACATATGAGAATCATTACTTTTCTCCAGAAGTCTTTGAGAAAAATGATGCCACTAAATTGTCTGAAATGATTCTAACCCGTGAAGTTGCACGCAGGCCCAAATACAGGAATAACGTTGAGACGCAAGGTTTAGTCAAATTAGTCTACCCAGGTATTGAAAAAATTAAGAATATACCTGAGTTTTGGCAAGAGTTTGGCTTTACTCTACAAGACTGGAAAGACTACCTAAAAGTCTGTATGGATTTCTTCGTCAGAGAAAATACCTATGTCGAAATTCCTGCTGAAATATCTCAGTGGGCAGGAATGCACTTTTATCCTAAATTTTTGATAAATCCTGAGTCAAAAGACGAGAATGAAAAAAGAGTAAAATGTTGGCCTTTAGTCAAAACTGGTAAAAAGCGTCAACAGCGAATTGTTAATCTATTGGCACAAGCAGCAGGCTTTAAGGCTATCGGAAAAAATGAAGAAGATAGGCTTAATACTTGGCTAAAAACTGCTTGGAATGATTTAGTTAAAAGTAAAGCGCTTACTGAGTATGCAGGAAAACAATATCAACTTAATTTAAAAACAGTTGAGTTTAGCTTACTAACCGAAGCCTATATTTGTCCTGTTACTAATAAGCTAATTGATACCGTCTTTGCAGACATGTCACCTTATATGCCTTGGAACAAAGGTGTAGAGAATTACCTTTGTAAATCAATACAATTACCATCAATTTGGGAATTTGATACAAGTACAGACAATTCAACATTCATTGAAGAAATTCGTGAAAATGTAGCTAAAGACGAGAAAGTTAACTTATTACGCGAACAAAACTTATGGACTGATATTAACGACAGTGCTGTTGAAGGGGGATTTTACTATACAACTGCTGAGCACTCCGCCCAACAATCTTCGGATAATTTAGAACGTTACGAAGAGCGTTTTAAAAATGGTCAAAAAAATGTATTAAATTGCTCAACGACCATGGAAATGGGGGTAGATATTGGAGGGATCTCGGCTGTTGTAATGAATAATGTGCCACCACATCCTGCAAACTACCTGCAGAGGGCGGGTCGTGCAGGTCGTTCTAGTGAGTCACGCGCAATAGGTTTCACAATTTGTAAAAATAATCCACATGATCAATTTGTGTTTAGCGAACCAAGTTGGCCCTTTACAACCGTAATTGCCGCTCCCAGAGTTACTTTTAGCTCTAAAAAAATAGTACAACGCCATGTTAACTCATTTTTATTAGGCTCTTTTTTACGAGAGCAAATAGGCACCACAACTAAAGAAAAGCTATTTCTAAATTTACAGTGGTTTTATTTAAAAAATGAGGGAACTAAAGCAATATATGAGGATTTTATTGATTGGGTGAATGGATTAAGTTCAGAATGGTCAGAAGATATTAATTTATTGGTAAAAGGTACAGTACTAGCCGATTGTTCTGAAAAGACATTGCGTAATGACACTGTATTGAAAATTAAAGAACTTGCTGAACGTTGGTTAAATGAATACCACTATATTGAGACTGAACTATCTAAGACAGAACTTGAGAGTCCCTATGGCTACAAGTTATCGAATGACCTTAATCGATTAGTAAAAGAGTATTTATTAAGGGACTTGGCGACGCGAGGTTTTTTACCTGGCTACGGTTTTCCAACAGATGTCGTAAACCTTTCTGTTAACTCTTTGACCGATTATATTCGCCAGAAAGAAGATAAAGAACGTTATAAAAATAAAGAAGAGCGTGAAGACAATGTGTCACTGAGCCGAGGGATGCCTAGCCGTAATCTCGCTGTTGCAATTCGTGAGTTTGCTCCAGGTACTGAATTGGTACTTGATGGTCGAGTACATAGGTCTGCAGGTATTTCACTAAATTGGCAAAATATACATGTGGAAGGTGGTAAAGACTCTCAAAAGTTTGATGTGGCATGGCGCTGTAGTAGTTGTGGCCAAACAGGATATGAGGAAGAGTTAAGCAAGCAAAGCGAAATTGTATGCTCGAATGCCAAATGCGCGGAATCTATCCCGTTAAAAAACCAACGGAAAGTGATCCAACCGACAGGTTTTGTGGTTGATTTTTATCACGAACCTACCAACAATATTGCAAGTACCCACTATGTCCCAGTAGAGCAACCTTGGGTTATAGGAAAAGGCGAACACAGAGCGTTACCTAACCCTGAGATAGGGTTTATGGTAAGTGATACTACAGGACAAGTGTTCCACCATTGCTCAGGGTTATATGGAACTGGTTATGGCATTTGTTTAAGTTGTGGTAAAGCAGAGTCTATGACGCCTTTATCTGAGTTACCTCAAGTACTTTCCTTAGACAAGCCCCATAGACCGCCAATGCCTAATAAGTTTCAACGTGACGAAAAAGGTAAGGCTGAATGTAATGCCAATGGCAAAATATTAGAAAATATCCACTTGGGTTATCAAACGACAACCGATGTGTTTGAGTTGATATTAAGAAGCCCAATTACAAATGAATTCTTAAATGATACGTCTATTGCAACAACGATTTCAGTAGCTCTTAGAAAAGCACTGGTGAATGAGCTAGGTATCTCTGTAAATGAAGTTGGTTATGGCACCAGAGCTACACTAATTGAAAAAAGTGTACAAGCTCAAGCCATACAGCTATTTGATATGGTAAGCGGTGGCGCAGGTTTTGCTACTTCTGCAAAAGATAATATTCAAAGTTTGATTGAAAAAGTACTAGATATTTTAGACTGCAGTGAAAGTTGTGAACGCTTTTGCCATAAATGTCTACTGGAGTCGGACTCTCGACATGACATAGATAAACTGGATCGTAAACAAGCGCTAGCTTGGTTGACAAGTAATGTTCAAAGTTACATTCAGTTACCGGTCGAATGCAAGCAAATGCTTGGTATTGGGGTGCCTGTTAAATATGTTGCAAATACGCTCAAAGAAAAACTAAATGAACTAATACGAAGTCAGCCTAAAACAGTTAAATTTGTTTTATCTAATAATGTAGATGATTGGGACACATCAATTGGTCACTTCAAATCACTTTTCCATAGTTTATTAGCCGAAAACATTTCTGTTCACGTCATTGTTCCTGATGTTCAGTTTAATGAAGATATTGAAACATTCTTAAGTAGCTTGGAAAAAATAGGCGTGGGAATTTATGCTGCTGAAATCCAACATCCTGTTGTTTTTCAGGTTATCACCAAAGAAGGTTGCATTTCTGTAGCAAACAAATCCGGTAAAGCGACCTTACCAGGTATTGATTGGCTGACAAGTGATGAAATTGCGATTGAAGCTAATGAGTTTAGAGAGCTAAATGGGACGCTACTCACTTTCGAACCTGTCAAAGATGCTGGTACAGTTGAGATACCAATTTTAGATAAACTTAATGGGCCGCTAAATGAGTTTGGCTCCAACTTCCTTAAGCAATTAACTGACTCTAATAAAAATTTAGAGCAGCTAATTCTTTCTGATACATTGAAAACTATAACTTACATTGATCGTTATCTACAAAGCCCATCAAGTATGATGATGGTGTCGGAGTTACTGAAGTCAATAACTAATGGAAAAGACATCTTAACTACTGTAAAAACCTGCTTTAAGACGAGAGGTAATGGTCAGGCTTATGCAATTCAGCATGATTGGGACTATGACGAAGATTATAAATCCATTTTTAGTGCTTGGCTGCAATTTAAGGTTTCTCCCTCTGCAAATCTGATACTGACAGAAAAATACAAGGTACCTCACCGAAGAACCTTCTTACTTGAATTTGAGTCAGGTGAGAAAGTAACAATCACGCTTGACCAAGGTGTAGGTTATTGGAAGTTACGAGTTGGGCAAGGGCTTCATAAAATGGATTTTATGTTGACCGCTGAAGAGCAATTAAAGCATTTGTTAGAAGTAGAGAAAAATGCGTATGTAAAAAATAGTGCGGATTGGGAAACCTGGTTTACCGTTAGCGTGAATTAGATAATTGTCATAGCGGGCCTGAAAAGGCCCTCAAAGTAATATTGATTTTTAAAATAGCTTTAATTGAATTAGGTATGCACGAATTCAACTCTGAAGTGCATCACTCGCCAAATTAGGCAGCCTTGCGCAATTCATGAGGGCGTTCAGAATTCAGTGTTTGATCTGGACTAATACAACTTACTAACACAATAAAATGGCGCCCATAGGGCGCCATTTCTCATTAGGACTTTTCGCTTTCCAGCGGGCCGGCGCCTATATCTATCTTTTCTTCCTGAGGAGTGAAGTCGGGATCGAGCGACAGGTTGGCGAAGGGGTTGGCCTTGGCTTTTTTGTTCTGCTCTTTGTCTTCTTCAACCTCGGTTTCTGGAGCCAGTTCTTGCTCTTGAACAGGCGTTTGTTGTGCCAGGGCCGACTCCAATTCCATCAGGGCGTCGTCCAGTGACTGTGTTTCGGGCTCGTTGAGTTCCAGATTGAGCTCTGGCTCAGGCTCGATTTCGCTCGGCTCGTCAGTAATGGCCTGGGTGTTGAGAGGTTGCACTTCGGCTTGCTCCACTTCGCCTTGCTCGTCTTCAAGCATTGGCGTGGCGAGAGGCTCAACTATCTCAGTCTGAGCTTCAGTAGGTTGGACCGCACTCGGTTGGGCCGCATTCGGTTGGGCCTCAATAGATTGGGCCGCATTCGGTTGCTCTAGAACCTGCTCATTAAAGGCTTCTTCGAGATCTTGCTGTGGTTCGGGCGGTTGCTCGATCTCCTCAGCGTGAGTCGGATTTTCCATGCTGGGTTCGTCCTCAGCAGGAAGCTGTGACTCTTCGCTGTTTGGTTCAACTTGGTGGCTACCTTGGTGACTTTGGGGCTCTTGCTCAGCTGGCGTACTGTCAGTCGTTTGCGTGGTGTTTGAGCCGCTTGCCTGGTTTAAATAGGCCTGAAATTCTTCATCTGACATGCTCGACCAATCTTTACTGGTCGGTTGCGATGTGGCTGCACGCGTATCTTCTTGCGGCTGTGCGTTTGTCTCGGCCTCTGGGGTAGCCGTGGGCTCGGTTGCAGGTGTCGGGCTCGGCTGCTCAGCATTGGCTTGCGCTTTTTTACGCACAAAGGGGTGGATTTCGGCGCAATGTTGGGGCTCGCTATGGCTGGCCGCTTTGCTGGTAGCCGCAGTACGGCGCAGCGGCGCAACATTCTGCGGCTGTGGCTCGTCGTTGCCATCGGCTTGCGGTGCTTGCTCGGTCGAGGACTCGGCTGAAGCTTCAGCTGACGGTGTTCCCAACAGGGCATCCGCTTTTTCGTTCAACAGTGTTCTGGTCAGTTCGGGGCTGAGCGCTGCGTGGGCACCATAGGTCTGCAGATGTTTAATCATGTCTTTATGGATGGAGCTTTGCTTTTCGCCATAGTCAGATGTACTAATGCTCAGCACATGGTCAACAAACTCTTTCTCATGAATAACGAAACTCGGCATTGGAGACTTAAATACCGCCTCGTTGTTAAACACGATAAGACAGTGGATCTCTTCCATTGGCAGAGCCAGTAGCTCAGCCAATGGCTGCGCTTGTTCACGCAAGGCGGTAAGAGGGTTAGCAAACTTGTCGTCTTCGCCATGGTGGCGGTTGGTCCAGTCCTGGGCCTTTTCGCCGCCATAAATATCACCGACTGCATCGATATGGGCGACCATAAAGACACCAAAGGGGCTTAGCAAAAGATGCTCTATGTTAGTGCTTTTTCCTTCCTCACCCGTGGCGATGGGCACATTGGTAAACTTGCTGTAGAGCTGCGGATCTAGGGTGGCTTTTTGATTGCCAAGCAACTTCTTCAGCGCCTTTTTAAATTCTGAAGGCTTACCCATGACTTGCGGTTTGCCTTCGGAAGAGAGTTTCGGTTTGGCGACTTTAATTGAGCTCTGGCGTTTTTTACGCACCATGATGAGTGCGCCGATGCCGACTATGAGCACGAGTAAACCAATTAGCGCTGGGAGCATCACGTCCATCAGGCCAGATGTTTCGGTTTGTGCAACTGGCTGTGGTTTCGGGCTTACCTTGGCCGCTGCAAGCTGAGTTTTGGCGGCTTCAGCGGGAGTGCCCTTAGCTGCCAGCTTAGTTTCGAGCGGCGTGTTATCTGCTGGCGTGGTTAACTCACTGGCCTGCGCCGCAACAGCGCTTTTGGTTTCGGTTACTAGGTCGCCAGTGGCTTGTTGTGGCTCAGTCAGGGGATCGCTGGTTTCGAGCTTGGTGTTTTCGCTAGCGATACCTTCGCTCAGCTCGCTTTGCACCTGTGCCGAGGCCAGCGCTAGGTCGGCACCGCTGGTGCTTTTAACCTGCTCTGTAAAAGGCTCTGGTTTTACCAAGGCCGTGCGCTCGGGCGCGGTTGAGGTAACCTGAGTTCTTGTCTGTTGCTGTGCTTGTGCCTTATCAATTTGCTGGCAGTTGTTGCTGTCGTAATCCCGTCGCGCCTTACGGTAACTGGGGTGCGTACGCGCATGATCGAACTGCGCCATTTGCTGTTTTAATAGAATACACATAGCGCGGTTATATTCTCGCGCCTCGGTCTCGCTAGCTTGCAACAGGGCTAGGGTGAAAAGTAGTAGAAAAGCTAATCTCATTTCCGAAACATAAGTAAAATTTCTGTTATCTATCCCTAGTCTAACAGCTAATCCATAAATTATGCCATACCCTTGTAGAGTCATTTTAAAATTCAATAGGTTAATTGCCTGTTCTGTGAGATATTAGTGCTTTAGAGAGTAAGGTAATGGTGCTTATTTTGTGCGATTACATTGACTAATAACAAATTATTAGCATGACTTTTTGTTACTCTCGCTTAATGAATAAGTATTAGTGGTGAATGGTTAATGCGTCTTCCGCGATTGTTTATACTCGATCTGCGCCAAGTAATTTTAGGTTTTACTCTGCTCTTGGTGCTTATTACCCTGGCTAACCAGTTTGTGATTAGCGACCGGGTTTATACCCAACAGGCCATGACGCAAAGCCTTGAGGCAAACCGTGCCTATGCCGGTAAACTGGCCGATATTACCAGCCAGTTTATTCAATCATTGCAAATGCAACTGTCTTATAGCGCTAAGTCGCTGAGCGGTGATCTGGATAACGCCGCCCGCCGTGCGCAAGAAGTACAGCGTTTACTATCACAAACCCAGTCTTTTAATTCGGTGGTGATTGTCGACCGCCGCGGCGAGGTGATCAGTGCCGCACCTGAGCAATTGGGTGCCGTGGGTATTATTTTGCACGCCTCTGCCACCAAGCAGTCATTAATGGTGCCGCAAGCCATGATGCCTCAGCCCTATGTATCGCCCTTGGGTAACCTGGTGGTCAGCCCCTCGCATCCGATCATGTCAGACACAGAGCCCCAGCGTTATCTGGGCTATATTTCCGGCAATATTTATTTGCATGGCAATAATATCTTGTCGCGCCTGCTGGGCACCCATTTTCATGGTGCGGAAGCGCGTATTATGGTGCTCAGTGAGAATGGCGCCGTGGTTTACGACAGTCAGAGCCGGCAGATTGGTATGACAGTGGGTGAAATGCACCCGTTGTGGGACGCGTTTATGCAAGCGCAAGCCGGGCAAAGCGGTGCCATGGTCAGCACGCAGGGCAGCGCCCAGTTAATAGGTTATGCACCGGTTAAGGACATGCGCTGGGTGGTGTTGGTTTCGAGTGCACAGCAGCATGTGGTCAACAGTGTTGGCAATACCATAGGCAACCTGATGGAAAAAGGTGCACCGGTGACCTTAATCACGCTTTTGGCCATTTGGTTGCTTGCCGGCACCATCAGTGCGCCATTGCAAATCCTGGCCCAACGGGTGCGCGATAACGACAAAACCTTTAACGATATTCCCGCCTGGTATGCCGAGGCGAAAACCCTGAAGCGGGCCATTGCAGCCTATAGCCATGAACAGTTGCAACGTATCAGTGCCCTTAATCTGGCGAGTAATACCGATCCCCTGACCGGCATAGGTAATCGTCGCTACCTGCAAACCTGTCTGGACTCGATGCGAGAGCAGGGACAAACGTTTGCCGTACTGGCCCTGGATATCGACCATTTTAAGTGTATCAATGATCGCTTTGGTCATGATGTTGGTGATCAGGTGATCAAAACCCTGGCCCGATTGCTTAAGCTGGGATGTCGCGAGTATGACTATGTGTGTCGCAGTGGTGGTGAGGAGTTTATGCTGTTGTTGCCTGGGCTTGATATCGACAGGGCACAAGAACTGGCCGATCGCTTGCGCCAGCAGGTTGCCGAGCATAGTTTTAAGCCAGTGACGCAGGTTACAGTGTCTGTGGGTGTGAGTCTGTGGCAGGGCGGTGTAGAACTAAAGGCGGCATTAAAAGCCGCTGACAATGCGCTGTACAAGGCAAAAAACAATGGCCGTAATCGCACCGAAGTTGCAGAGCTTTAGGACAAGCTCCTGCGTTATCTCTAATCACCTAATTAACAGAATTTGGTATGATTGCTCTTTGTATTTATAAGTGGTACAAATAAAAAGCTGACTTTTTGTCACAGTGATAAAGCTGTCATCTTGAAGTCGTTGTTTTATATCGCTTTCATATATCGCAATACACTCAGGTTCAGCGGCGATATTGTGCTAAGCTACAAGAAAATAATACAAAAAGATTAACACTATTTCATGACCCAGTCCTTCAACGCACTGTACCAAACAAGCAGCAGTGAGCAAGCTTATGAGCTGGCCTTGTCAATGATTGACGAAGTGTTTGCCGCTAAATACTGTTTTGTTGGTCGCCTTAGTGACGATGGCTTACAGGTGCGCACCTTGGCCTTTCACTCTCAAGGTCAGGTGCTGGACAACATAGAATATGAGCTTGAATCGACTCCCTGTGCCGATGCTATCTGCAGCGTCGATGTCTGTATTTATCAGGATCAAGTCGCGGCCCTATTTCCTCACGATGCCATGCTCAATGAGCTGGGTATTAAGGCCTACTTAGGCATGACGATGCGCGATGTGTCCCGTCGGCCCATAGGTATTCTGGTGGCCATGTTTGAGCAACCGCAAAACTTCAGCGCGCAAAGCCTGCAGTGGTTTCAAGACCTGGCCTTTATTGTAGCCGCGCAAGCCCGCCACGAGATAGACATAGAAAGAAAAAATGCCATGCTGGCGGAGCTGTCGCTGCGAAATATAGTATTTGAGCAAAGCAAAGAAGCCATTATGATCACCGACGCTGAGAATAAAATCCTGCGCGTGAATCCGGCCTTTGAATTCTACACGGGTTATCATGAAAGCGAATTGTTAGGGCGCTCTCCCGCGCTCTTGGCCTCAGGTCGTCATGATCAGCAGTTTTACGCCAATATGTGGCAGCAGTTGCACACCCATGGGCACTGGCGTGGTGAGGTTTATAATCGCCGCAAAACCGGTGAGGTGTATCCGGAGGAATTATCGATCACCGTCAACCGCGATGAACAGGGCGAGATCTCTCATTATATCGGTCTGTTTCGCGATATCAGCGATTGGAAAGAAAGCGAGCGACAACTGCGTTTTTATGCCTCTCAGGAGCCGCTCACCGGGTTACACAACAGGCGCAGCTTTTTAGAGCGGGTAGAGCAGCATATTAGCCTGCATCATGAGCAAAACACCCCCAGCTCTTTGTTGTTTTTAAATCTCGACCGTTTTAAAGATATTAACGACCTCTATGGCCCGGAGGTTGGAGATAAGGTGTTGGTGGCGGTGGCCCTACGACTGCAGCACTGCGTTGTCAGCTCGGATGTGCTTAGCCGTTATGGTGGCGATGAGTTTACCCTGCTGCTGGCCAACAGCACAAAGCAGCAGGCCTATGCCTGTGCGCAGCGTATTTTAACCCATGTATGTCAGCCCGTTCGCCTGGGCGAGCTGAATATCGAGCTCAGCTGTAGCCTGGGTATCGCCCATATCGACGAGCAGATAGATAGCGCCACTGTGTTTGTACGCAATGCCAATCATGCCATGCTCAGCGCTAAACGAACTCAGTCGCAGAGCATTGCCATCTACAGCGACGAAATTGAAGGTCAGTATCTACGTAAAATTCAATTGCGCGATAAACTCGCTAAGGCCCTCAAAGCCAATGAATTGACCGTCGCCTATCAGCCCATTGTCAATTTTCGCAGTGGTAAAATCATCAAGTTTGAGGCCCTGGCCCGTTGGCATGATGCCGAGCTTGGCGCCATCGATCCCGAAGAATTTATTGTCATTGCTGAGGAGTTTGGGCTGATTTCCCAGCTCGGGCAATTTGTGCTGCAGCGGGCCTTGGCAGACTTATCCACCCTGCACAAACGCGGTTATCCTCATATCTGTCTGTCGGTCAATCGTTCGGTATCAGAATTCAATCAGTTATTGCAGCCGGTCGAAGCCATTTTAGCGGCGTTGCACGAACATCAGATCGCCACCCATCAGCTCACCATAGAGGTGACCGAGTCTGTGGCCATAGGCGTGCAACAGGTGCAGGATCAACTCAATATTTTGCGCGAGCAGGGCGTTAAGGTAGCCCTGGACGATTTCTGTACCGGCTATTCTTCACTTAGTCATCTTATTGATTTACGTGCCGATTACCTGAAAATTGATAAATCTTTTACTCATAAACTGCTGAGTGAACATAAGCATCAGGTGGTGATCGCCAGCCTGATCAACATAGCCTCAGAGCTGGATATGGAAGTGATCGCCGAGGGCGTCGACTGCGCTGATCAGCACCAACAGCTGCATGATTATGGCTGCCATTTCAGCCAGGGCTATTATTATTCCAAGCCGGTCAGCCTACCCCAGGCACTGGCCTTGCTAGAGCAAGCCGACTCTTTTGCCGACACCTTGTAGGTCGGAATTTGCCACCAGGGATGCAAATTAATATGGGGAAAGAGTAAGTTTTCAGTGTGATATTTTATCGCCACGATAAAATATTCTTGTTTTACCCATGTTGACGCTCAAAGCATAATGCCGCCTTTTGCTTGTCGAGAGGGCACTATGCGCGGCTGGATTATCTACACTGATGGCGCCAATCTATTAAAACCAGAGCGGTATGAAATTGAACGGTTAGTGGCCGTTGCCAAAGAAGAGAATATCGAGCTGGAGGTCTATGCTCCGGATCAATTCGACCTGCTGGTGACCCGTGAAGACGAAAAAAGTATCCTGATTGACGGTAAACCCGTGCCCTTACCGGATTTTGTTATGCCGCGCATGGGTGCCGGAACCACCTATTTCGCCCTTGCCATTATCCGCCATTTGGAGCGCCTTGGGGTGTACTGCGTTAATGGTGCCCACGCCATCGAAACGGTCAAAGACAAGCTTTATGCCCAGCAAATCTTAGCCAAGCAAAATCTGCCGACGCCGACAACCATGTTGGTTAAGTTCCCGGTAAATATCGCCCTGGTTGAACAGCAAATTGGTTTTCCCGTGGTGGTGAAAACCCTTTCCGGCTCGCAGGGCAGCGGCGTGTTCCTGAGCAAAACCCGCAATGAATTTGACGATTTGATGCAGCTTATTGAGGCGACCAGCCCTCAGGCCAATATTATTTTGCAGCAGTTTGTTAAAAGCAGCCATGGTCGTGATTTAAGGGTTCTGACCATAGGTGGCAGAGCGGTTGCCTGCATGGAGCGCAACAGTGGTGGCGATAACTTTAAGGCCAATGTCAGCGCCGGCGGCACAGGCTCCTTGTATGCCATTACCCCGGAAATCGAATGGTTGGCAACGCAAACCGCCAATGCCCTGGACTTGGATGTGGCTGGTATCGATCTCTTGTTCGATGAGCAGCACTTTAAAATTTGTGAAGCCAACTCCAGCCCGGGTTTTGAAGGCCTGGAGCAGGCCACTGCCATAGATGTGGCGCGAGAGATCTTCCACTTTATTCGCATTCGTCTGGGTATTTTTGATAAGCCGCAGTCGGCGTCAAAAGCAGAGTCGAAAAAAACGACCGCACAAGCCGCTCAGGAAGCACTAGAAGAGCTGTAGTTTAAGCCTGTCGGCAAACTGCTCCAGCGCATAAATACCGGCGCTGGAGTTGCCGTATTCATTGAGCTTAGGCGACCAGACCGCGACCGTAAACTTCCCCGGCACCACGGCAATAATGGCGCCGCCCACCCCGGATTTACCCGGCATACCAACGCGGTAGGCAAAATCCCCTGCGGCATCATACAAACCACTGGTAAAGAGCAGGGAATTGAGCTGGGAGTTTTGCTTGGCGGCAAGAATACGCCGCTTTGAGGCCACATCAACGCCCCTGTTTGCCAGATAGGAAAAGGTGCGCGCCAATTCGGCACAATTCATTTCAATGGCACAAAAGCCAAAATACACCTTCAACACTTCTTCCACTTCATTTTCAAAGTTATTGAACGACGCCATCAAATAGGCCATAGCCGCATTGCGGTGACGATGCTGATACTCGGAGCGCGATACCCGCTGATTGATATTGATACGCGGGTTGCCGCTGAGCTGACGCACCGTTGCCAGCATATGATGGGTGGGCGCACTGAGACGCGAATAAAGCGCATCGCAGGTGACTATAGCGCCGGCGTTGATAAAGGGATTGCGGGGAATGCCCTGCTCAAATTCGAGCTGGGTCAGGGAGTTAAAGGCCGTGCCCGAGGGCTCCTTGCCTACCCGTTGCCACAGGGTATCGCCATAGCGCTGCAGCGCCAGGGTGAGGGTCAAAACCTTGGAAACTGACTGAATGCTAAAGCACTGTTCGCTGTCGCCGCTGAAATAGCTCTGTCCATCAACTGTATGCACCGCCATGGCAAACTGCTCACCTTTTACCTCGGCGAGCGCCGGAATATAACTGGCTACCTCGCCTGCCATCTCAGGCAAACGGGCCCGAACGTCCGCGCTAATGTCGTCAATTACCTGTTGGATATTCATAGCACCCCATTTACTACCTGGCGAAAACGCAATAATACGCAATACCGTGGGCGCTAAAAAGAGGCGCGCAGAAATTTACCCGCCTCCTGATAACCGGGGCTTGGAGCAGCATATATAATGGCCAAGTTGCAAAAACATGATCTAGAATTTTTGCTTTAAGGCGTTGTAGTGTATTGAATAGGGCAAAAATGCGCACAAATATCCATCTCTACGGGAATAAGATGCGGACGGGATTTGAGTTCTGCCGGTCATTCGCTTAGATTGGCGGTAATTAATTTTTAGGTTTCCCTTAGGGTCTGTTTATCTTTGCGGTTTACTTTATGTTCAATCTAAACGCATTCTGATCACGACGCTCGTTATGCTGCATAGTTATTCTATGTACATAGCGAGCAACACAGAGCAGGAGGCGTTTAGATGAACCCGTAGGGCAGCGCTTGTAGCGCATTTCTACTGTGTTGTTACATGTTCATGTAGAATAACTACACCACACATGTGCCGCCTTGTACAAATCCGCTACAAACCGCTGCAGAAACAAACAACAAAGGCCAACAGACCCTATGCACGCACATATTGAACGCCTATATGGTATCGCCGCCAAGTCTGAGCGACTTATTATCGGATTAATGAGTGGCACGTCCATGGATGGCCTTGATGTGGCTCTGTGCCGTATTCGCGGCGCCGGCTCGAATACTCAGGTGGATGTGCTGCAATTTACCACTTGCCCCTACCCCGAAAGCTATCAGCAGCGGGTGCGCCAGATTTTTGCTAGGCGCGATATAGATCTGCAGCACCTCACCTTGCTCAATCCCTGGATAGGACAGTTGCACGGGCAATTGGTCAATGCGTGTTTGGCAAGTTGGCATATAGACCCACAGAGTGTTGATATCATCGCCAGTCACGGGCAAACCGTTTATCATTGCCCGCAAAGTCAGCATGGGCTTAGCGATTATGGCAATGCCACTTTGCAACTTGGCGATGGCTGTCACCTGGCGCGAGAAACTGGAATTATTACCCTGAGTGATTTTCGCCAAAAACACATAGCCGCAGGAGGTGAAGGGGCGCCCTTGGCCGCCTATGGTGATTACTGGTATTTCGCCAGCGGTGATGAGCATAGGGTGCTGTTGAATATGGGCGGTATTGCCAATCTGACTGTGCTGGCGAAAGATGCGCCGTTAGAGCAGACTTTATGCGCCGATATTGGCCCAGGCAATACCATGCTAGATGCCTATGTGCAGCGCTACTTTGCTCCCCTTGAATATGATAAAGAGAGTGCTTTGGCAAAGCAGGGCAAGGTTGCACCGGCATTGCTGGAAGCGCTCACGGCCCACCCCTTTCTTGCCAAGGCGATGCCCAAGACCACGGGACCGGAAGTGTTTAACCTCACCTATTTGGCACAATGCCAAACGCAGAGTCACACTCAGGAGTTGGGCCATTACGATGTGCTGGCGACCTTGTGCGAGTTTGCGGCGCTGGAAATTGCCAGGCAGCTGAATAGCTTGGCGGAAAAACTCGGTGACATTAAGGTGTATGCCAGTGGTGGTGGTATTCATAACCCCTTACTGATGGCCCGCATTAGGGCGCATTGCAGTGCAGGTATAGAGCTAAATTCATTGCAGCAACTGGGCATCAATCCGGATGCTAAGGAAGCCGTATTGTTTGCCCTGCTGGCCAATGACACCTTGGCGGGCAGCGCAACCAGCGATACCGGCCACCCGGGCATGCCGGGCGTTACCATGGGTAAAGTCAGCTTTCCTGATTAATACCAATTCTGTTAAGTATGTGAGCAGATATAGCGCTGGATAAATGATGTGATAACAAGGCGGAATTTTTCTTATGTAGTTATTCTACATAAGGAAAGTTCCAACGCAGTTAGCACGCTATTTAGCCCGCTAGAATGATTAGCTATTTAAATGAATTGGTATCACCCCAAATACGTTGGCAGTAGTCAACCAAACGGCGTGCTTTGGATTTACTTTGCAGGCCAGGGGTTAGGCTTTGGTACAGGCATTGCGGGTGCAAATGAACGCTGAACTGAGCGCTTTCTTTGATGATCTCATGGCGACCATGAAGGCTCAGCTGTAACAGGCCTTGTCCCTGAACTTGCTGTTGCATCGACTCAGCGCCTGGGCTTAGGGTCAGCACCACCATGGTGCTTAGAAGATCGCGCTCATGGACGCTATGGCGCGCCTGCAACAAGGCATGGCGCTGTTCGGCAAAACTCACGCTGGCATGTAAGCAGTCCCCAGGCTGGGTGTTGCTGGGCAGACGGCAAAGCAGTTGCGGCGGCTGCCCCGGCGCACCTAAAAGCACGGGCTGCTGCGTTAAACTATCAAAGTCTGCTAAAGCATTGTCGTTACGCAGTGAAAATACTGCCAACGCGGAGCGAAACTGGGTCATATCCTGTCTATTATTGCCGATTTGTGGACAATTATGCGCTATAAATATGACGGTTTTATGACTTAGTTTGAAATTTATACTGTAGGTCGGGGTTTACCGCCATGGATGGAGGTAGTAGAACAATGCAGGAGCACATTGTCGAAAACCCCGACAAGAGAGTACATTAGCCAAGCTAAAGCCTCGCCCACAGATAATCGCAGCTATTCTCGTGTAGGTAACAATGCAAGAGCAATTGCCGATCGCCCCGACAACGATGCATACTATTCTCTTTTTGTCGGTGCGAAGCACCGACCTTCAGGCTATTTAAACACCACTTCTTTTTGTGAGCGGCTGTAGTGACGCTTTTGTTCTGGGGTCCATTCACCATTTTTTAGATATTGAGTAGTGACCACAAACTGGCCGTCCACATAAGAGCTGGTGGACTTCACCTGGGTGATCCCCTCACTGCTGCCGGTAACATCTTCATAGGCAACGAAGGAGCCATCCTTAGTGACTTCCAATGTACCCTGAGTATAAAAGTCGGCGGTGGTGAAGTAGTAGAACACTAGGGATTCTTTACTTTTATCCCAAAAAATCAGGGACTCGCCGCCATAGGCACCGTCATTAATACTGTGCACAGTGCGTATACCTTTGCCGTTAAGTGCTCGTTCCCACTTGCCAACGTCGGTGACACTCGGTTGCTCGGGGCCCATGCTAAAGGTGGACTCCCAGGTGCCGAGGTAGGGCTCAAACACTTGCAGCTCGCTGGCAAGTTTGCCGTTGGCATTTGCTAGATGGGTACAAAGGAGCAAGAGGGTGCTGATCAGGTATTTCATCGGTATCTCTAATTGTGAATGTTTTGTTGCACTAAGAGTGAGCGAAATTTGCTGATGGATCAAGAAAGAAGCAATGAATACAGCAAATTAGTATGTACACCCTAGGCCCTTTGCGGACAATAAAGGAGCTTCAGGCATTAGAGCAGTGAAACTAGCTTATAAGCACTTAAACCTACCACGGTAATAATGACAGGCAGGCTCAAGAGGTTCACGAGCCAGCCATTTTTATACTGACCCATAACGGCTTTGTTATTGAGAAGCCACAATAAATAGATACAAACTATGGGCAGCAGCAAGGCATTGCTGGCTTGGGCAAAGATGATCACGGCGACGGGGTCGAGTCCGAGGCTCGCCACCACAGTGCCAAATACCAAGATGGCAATGGCCACCAGTTTAAAGCGGGTGTCTTCTACCTTGTCTTTACCGCCGAGCATGCCACAAACGGCATAGGCACCGGCTAATGGAGCGGTAATGGCACTGGTGAGGCCGGCGGCAAACAAGCCGATGGCAAAGAAGTACTGAGCATAGGTGCCGAGCAGGGGCTCAAGCTGTTTAGCCATGGTGGCGGCATTGAGAGTACCCGTTTGTTGGCCAAAGAAGGCAACACTGGCGGTGGCGACTATGGCCAGGGTGATCAGGCCGCCAAGACCAACCGACAGTCCGGTATCCCAATTATGAACACGAATGGCCTGGTCTACCTCCTGTTGCCGGGTATCTTCCCTGGCAATGACTCCCGAGTGTAAAAACAAGTTATAAGGCACTATGGTGGTGCCTATCAGCGCCAGCACTGTGGTTAATGAGTTAGTTGGCAGGCTGGGCTTAAAACCGGCAAAGAGATCGCTAAGGGATGGTTGGGCAAGCACCATGGTAGCGACAAACACCACACTCATAACGCCAACCAGAAGTATCAAGGTGCGCTCAATCAGCTTGTATTTGCCGCTATAAAGAAGCAGGGCGCTGACCAGGGCTATGACGGGTGTCCAGATGCTTCCGGTGTGCTGGCCGAACAGACCTTGTAAGCCGAGACTGGCGCCGCTGAGGTTACCTGCCTCGTAAGCGGCGCTGCCGATACCTATGGCGCTGATCACTAAAAAGATCGCCAGATACTTTAATAAGGGTTGATTAATATTGGCGCGCAGGGCCGGTGCTAGGCCTTGCCCGCTTACCAGAGCTAGGCGGGCGGCCATAGTTTGCAACAAAATGGTGGCAACGACCGAAAATAACAGCGCCCATAGCAGGGTAAATCCGAAATTGGCACCGGCTACCGATGCGGTGGTAATGGTGCCTGGACCGATAAAAGCGGCGGCAACGAGCAGGCCGGGACCGAACTTCTTCATATTGTTAACCCTGTTATTTTTGCGCCAATTTAGCTGGGCGCTATTTATTATTTTTTTTCGCAGTTAATAAGATATAGAAAAGCGGGTCTAATCTCCACTTCGTTCTAGTTCTGGATGTTCGAGTAACACGGCGCCACTGTCTTGCTCGCCCAGGTAGTCGTCGGAATTGTAAATGGGACAATTTTCCATGGACAGGCAGCCGCAGCCAATGCAGCCGTCGACCCTGTCTCTAAGTCTTTGCATATAGGCAATTTTCTCATCCAATTGCCGCTGCCAATGCTGCGCCAACTGTTGCCAGTCGGCTTTTGTTGGGGTGCGCTTGTCCGGTAGGGTACTGAGTGTTTCTTTTATTTCTTCAAGGGTGATGCCCATTTTCTGCGCAGCTTTGATCACCGCAATGCGCCTGAGCACATCACGTTTATAACGGCGCTGGTTACCCTGGTTGCGCCAGCTGCGAATAAGCCCTTTTTTTTCGTAAAAGTGTAATGCTGAAATGCTCACGCCGGCGCGGTTGGCCACCAGTCCCACGGACAAGTTCGCTTCTAGTGTCATGTTTCTTGACCTAAACTTAAGTTGAGCTTTTAGCCTATTGCTAAACTTCAAATAAGGCAATTAGTTATGACTCAACACATTATTATTTTCAGCAGTGCCAGACGCCACGGTAACACTTATAAAGCGGCACAAACGCTGGCGCGGCGCTTAAATACCTACATCGTGTTTTTAGACGATTTTAGAATAAAACCTTATCGCTATGAAATAAATAAGTATAACAATGATGGCGAGGATGATTTCCAAGCACTAATGGCTAAATTACTAACGTTTGAGCATTGGGTTTTTGCCTCACCAATGTACTGGTATAACACCACACCTCAGCTAAAGAACTTCTTTGATCGCCTCACCGAATATATGACTGAACACGAGTTGCGTCCGCAATTGAGACTATTGCGTAAAAAGCAAATGTCGCTGCTGTCTACCAGCAATGTAGAACTAGGCCTAGACGCATTTGCCGCGCCATTTAAGTTAAGTGCTGAATATTTGGGGATGAGATTTATGTCCCATTACCATGCAGCTGCTAACACACCTGAAGAAATAGCAATTTGTTCACAAGGAAAGCCTTTGAAAGCAAACTTATGGCATCGTTTATTCGTTGGGGTAATGGAAAAAAAGTAGCAGCCAAATAAAACCTTGTTAGGACATTTAGCAAAGGAAATAAATTATAACTATATGAATTTAAACTGCTTTATTTAAATTCACGTTGTTGCTATTTTCAAACCAAACTGTTTTTTATTTTCATTTCTACTCTTTTTTGTCAAGTGAAAAAATGAATTAAAGGGTGTTAAATTGTATTATTTTGTACGGTTTAAGGCGGTATAAGCTTGATTGTTTCTTTAAGGTAAATTAAATACTTCACCCTAATGAGAAAGTGTGTATTTTTTTGTCTATTTTTGTTGTAAAAAGTTAGTAGAGTAGGTAAAACAAAACAGGGCCCAATCTCAACAAAGCTATTCAGCTCAATTTTTAAGGTACTTTGGGCAGTTCATAATAATAATGTTAGGGAATAAAAATGTTTAACAAATCTAAAATCGGCAGAGCGATTCAATACTCTTTGCTATTAGGCCTTAGTGCTACAGTTTCTAACAACGTATATGCGGAAGAAAATGAAGGCGCAGAAGACGTCGAACGCATTGAAGTAACAGGTTCTCGTATTTTACGTGAAGGCGCTATCGCACCATCTCCTGTCACAGTAATTACCGGTGACGCACTACAAAATTCTGGTGCTATCAACATCGGTGAAGCGTTGAACGAGCTTCCGTCTCTTGCACCAACGTTCTCATTGGCAAACTCGGGTCGCTTCATTGGTACCGCTGGTTTGAACATACTCGACCTGCGTAATATGGGTACTGATCGTACGCTTGTACTTGTAAACGGTAAACGACATGTTTCGAGCTCTGCCGGTAGTGCCTCTGTTGATACGAATACTATTCCTAGTGCTTGGGTAGAGCGTGTAGAAATCATCACAGGTGGTGCCTCAGCTGTATACGGTGCTGACGCTGTAACTGGTGTTGTAAACTTTATTCTTAAAGATAAAATCGAAGGGTTTTCGATCAATGGAACCCGTGGTTTTTCTGATTTAAGCGATTATAACAATGAAAAGGTAAGTCTTTCGTATGGTATGAACTTTGACGATGACAGAGGTAATATTGCCTTTGCCGCAGAGTACTCAGCACAAGACTCTCTTAATGCTTTGGACCACCCTTGGACATCTACGTCTTATCGTAGTTTGAGAAACCCAAATCAGACAGAAGCAAACAAAGACGATCCGAATGTTCCTGATTTTATTTACACTCCAAATGCAGGTTACTACGCTATCAACAATGCCGGTGTTTGGGATTTCTATGATTTCTCTCTAAACAACACGTTCAACCCTGATGGCTCTAACCGCGATATCTATATCGGTGATAAGGTAGACGGTATTGGTTGTGCTGACTGTGATTTCTTCAACCTTAATCAATTCAACGAAATTCAGCCTGAATTTGAGCGTTTTAACATAAACTTCAAAACCAGTTACGATTTTACCGATAACATGAATGGTTACTTTGAAGCTAAGTACGTTAAGAGTGAAGGCCAAAACATCGGTCAACCGGCATTCTTCTTCTACAACTTCAATAACGTTATTCAACGTGATAACCCATACCTAAGCAGTGACGTTGCAGGCATGATGGACGACGTTGGTGCTTCTGAGATTTTTGTTAACCGAATGATGACTGACTTAGGTCGTCGTATTGAAGATAATACCCGTGAAACTACTCGCTTCGTTGCTGGACTAGAAGGTGTAATCGCAGATGTTTGGGATTACGACTTTTCACTTGTTCACGGTGTAACTGATCTTGAGCGTGTCAACGGCAATAACATGATCATGGCAAACTACTTTAATGCGTTAGATGCAGTTCGTGATAATAGCGGAAATATCGTTTGTCGTAGTGAAGAAGCCCGTGCGGAAGGTTGTGTACCGGTAAACATTATGGGCTTCGGTGCGCCTACCCAAGAAGCAATTGATTATATTAATACAGTATCTAAAGGTACCAGCGAAATTAAGCAAACCGTTGTTTCTGCTTCAATTGCGAACGGTGCTATTTATGAGCTTCCTGCTGGTATGATTGGTTTTGCTGCTGGTGCTGAATACCGTAAAGAAGAAAGTGAAACCAAAGAGCCAGACAACGCAGTTGGTACTTTCTTTAACGTTCTTGGTGAAGACAAAGGTGACTTTGACGTAACTGAATTTTACACCGAGGTTTCAGTACCGTTAGTTTCTGATGTGACAGGTATCCAAGATCTAGTACTAGATGGTGCAATTCGTTTCTCAGACTACAGTACAATCGGCAACACAACGAGCTGGAAGTTAGGCCTAGACTGGACGGTAAATGATCAGTTACGTTTCCGTGCAACACAGTCAGAAGCTATTCGTGCTCCAAACATCGGTGAAATCTTCGGTGCTGCAAGTCAAACCTTCTATAATGTTGACGATCCGTGCCGCGCAGAAAACTTAAATGATCTTGCAAATAGTGACACGCGTCGCGCAAACTGTAGCGCTCTTGGTGTTCCTGCAGACTTCAATTCAGAGTATGACTCAGCGTCAATTGAAGGTTTAATCAGTGGTAACGAAAATGTCGATGCTGAAGAGTCGACAAGTACAACTGTAGGTCTGGTATATCAACCTGACTTCATTGAAAACTTCGTTGTTACTGTGGACTATTGGGAGATTGATCTTGAAGATGCAATCTCGGCGATTGGTGCTCAAGATATCCTAGATCGCTGTGTTGATAGTGAGTCCGGTATCAACAACCAATACTGTGCTTTGATTTCACGTGACGCTGGCTCGTCAGAAATCACTTTGATTCAAAACTCAGTACTAAACGTTGCTGGTCAAGAAGCTTCAGGTATTGACTTTGAGTTCGGATACGATTTCGATGCACTAGATGGTTCATTCAAAACTAAGTTAATCGGTACATACCTAATTGAGCGTAATGAGTTCCCGTTCCAGGACAACCCTGACGACGTTACAGAGTACGCAGGCACTACCGGTGAAGCAGAATGGCAAGCTAATATGAGCATTGACTATAGCCGAGATGGTTTCTTCACTACGTGGAGCACTCGCTATTTAGACGAAGTCAGCTTATATACTCCTCAGTCACTTGCTGACAATCCAAACCCTAATAGCTTAACCAAGTTCGGTTCTTACTTCATCTCTGATATGACAGTAGGTTATAACTTTGAATCTGGTTTGGGTGTTAAAGTGGGTGTAGACAACATCTTTAACCGTCGCTTACCAATTGGTACAAGTGGTACAGGTTCTGGTTCAGCATCTTATGACAACATCGGTCGATTTGGATATGTAAACGTATCTTACAAGTTCTAAAATATGAACCTGTGAGCTAAGATCTTTATTCAATTGATCCTAAAAAGATAGTTGAAATAAGCCCCACTTATTGGGGCTTTTTTATGCCTATCGTTAGGGAAATTATTGGCAAACAAAGAGGCATCAACTTTTTCAAGAGATGTTTTGTTATGCTGAGACTCAGTTAAAACAAAGTTTATGTTTTGAAAGCCTTAAAAACTAATGCACGGTGTAAAGCCTGCTTTTGAGTTGTTATCTATTAGATAGCATGCAAGCAACACTCTTCGCAGCGTGAGAATTTGAGGCTAATTATTGATCGCTTTTCTGGTCAGGGAAGAGGTAAATAAAAAAGCCACCTTGTGGTAAAGGTGGCTTAATGTAACAAAGCCTTAATCTTCTTTTTGTGCGTCTTTTACCGCTTTTAGTTTGGCGGCATGGTCAATCTCAAATTCAGGCATCTCTTTGTTGCCAGCCATCAAGTAGTTGTCCATCCAGCGCATTAACCGCAGGCTGTAGTCGTATTGCGCTGCAACCTTACGGTTACCATGGCCTTCACCCGGGTAGTACACCAGGCGTACGTCTTTACCTTGCACCTTCATATAGCGATATAGCTCCATGGATTGTGCCGGGTGAACGCGCGGGTCGTCTTTACCATGCATAATAAGCAAAGGTGTTTTTGACTGGCCGGCCCAGTAGATTGGGCTGCGCTCCAGGTACCACTGCCACTTATCCCAAGGGTAAGAGCGGGCGTGTACCAGGTGCATTTCGTTGGAAATATCCGTGGTACCAAACTTGGAAAGCTGGTTGGTTACACCCACAAACATCACGCTGGCGGCAAAGTGCTCGGTCAGTTTAGTTGCACCCCAGGCCGAGGCATAACCACCGTATGAACCACCGGTAATACCCACGCGCTTGCTGTCAACCAAACCCATATCTACTAGGTATTGCTTCATATCGACTAGGTCGTCGAACTCTTTACCTGCATAGTCGTTTTGACCCAGCTTAGAGTACTCAACGCCTTTACCCGTTGAACCACGGTAGTTAGGATAGAAAACTGCATAGCCGCGTGCTGCACCCATTTGGCCTGGATCTGAGTAACTTGTTACCCAGCCGTTTTTATCGTGGCTTTCAGGACCGCCGTGTACCGCCATGATCAGTGGGTAGGTTTTACCTTCTTCATAATCGAGCGGGTAAACCAGCACACCACCGATCTCAACGCCATCGCGGGCCTTGAAGGTCAGGGCTTCTTGTTTGGCGAAGCGCTTGTCGTTTAACCAAGGGTTTGAATCGCTTAAACGGGTCGCCTTAGAGCCGCGCACCATATACACCTCGTTCGGGTGCTTGGCGCTGTTGGCGCTCAGGGCCAGGGTTTTGTCTGAGTCGGAAATGCTCAATGAGCCGGCGATAAACTTACCTTCTTTAACCAGCTTCTTGTATGTGTTTGAGCCAACCTTGATCTGACCGATAAAGCTCTCAGGGCTGACCTGGGCCACAAAGTTCAGGGTGTTGCGCTTGTTTGACCATTCAAAATCGCTGATATGGCCCATAAAGTCAGGCAGCCATTCGTTGATCTCACCGGTTTCGGTGTCCGCAAGGTATAAGCGGCCCGTGGCTGGATCGTGCTTGTCATCGGCACCGAGAATCGCCACGTAGCGACCATCGTGCGACAGCTCGGCGGCGCCTAGCTTGCCTTCGGTTTTAAACGACAGGGTTACTTGCTTGGAGGCCAGATCGAACAGGTGCCATTGAGACTTCATGTACTTGTCGTCAATCAGCGCCGTTGGCTGGGTCTTAACCAATAGCTTTTTGCCATCGGCAGAGTAGTTCATATCGCTGACATAGCCGTCGATGCTGATGGCTTCTGGGTCAAGAGGCTTATCAGAGGCGGCAAGGTCAACCAGGTGCAGCTGTTTGTTATCCAGACCTAGCTCATACACTTCGGCCATAAAGCCAAGCTTTTTAAGCTCTTTTTCAGACTTGTCTTTGGCTGGCATGGCCAGTAGCGCTACCTGTTCACCATTGGGGCTTAGCTGATAGCTGGCAATGGCGCGGCCTTTAAGGGCCATGACTTTTTGTGCCTGACCACCATCGACAGGGATCTGGTACAGGGCAGTGAATTTATCGTCGCCCAGCTTGGCCAGGAAATAAACATGCTTGGCATCGGCAGACCAGCTGATGCTCTTAATATTGACCTTGCCGGTTATAAACGGACGTTCAACGCCTTCGTCATCAATAACATACAATTCGCTGTAGTTAAGACCGTTTTCGTCCTTGTAGAGCTCACGTGGCAGGGAGCGGGTAAAAGCAACCTGCTCGCCATCCGGGCTGATAGCGGTTTGTAAAACGCTTTTTATTTTTGGAATGTCTTCAACCGTGATGGTGTCATTGGCAAATGCTGGAGCGCTTACACCCACGGCCATGGCCAGGGCTAGCGTCGATTTCAATAATTTCATCTCTGTCCTTCGCTTGTTGTTATGCCAATTCTGTTAAGTATGTGATCAGATATAGCGCTGGATAAATGATGTGATAACAAGGCGGAATTTTTCCTATGTAGTATTCTACATATTAAAATTCCAACACCGTTAGCACGATATTTAGCCCGCTAGAATGATTAGCTATTTAAGTGAATTGGTATTCGTGGTCGCTATTCTACAAAAGCGCACTGCGAAAGCCAGTGTTTGCGATTAAGCTCGGAATCGGTGGGTTAAACAACGGGTAGCAGTAAGATGTCGGTGGGAACTGGGGAGCAGCTACCCACCAACAGGGTTGGGATCTGGGTAAGGATCTCAGGCGCTAGGAGCTTATCCTGTCCGTTACTGAGCCAGCTCTTCGCCTTGCGCCGCCACCGTATGCAGGCTAGTAAGCTTGTAACCGGAAGCTGTACTGGCATCGGCCTCTAGGAGCATTATGTAGTTACCATCGGCGGTCACATCTACCGCACCTTGTTGATGCAGCACTATCTCCTGACCATTATCCTCTAAAATGGCGTAAAATCCGTACGTCTTATCGAGTAGGGTTAAAGACTTGGCGCCATAGCTGTTTAGGCTGTCGAGATGATGTTCGGTTTGCGAAATGGGCTGACCATCCAGGGTAAAATAAATGTCCAGTTTATTAACCGGCAAACCGGCGTACTCATCGACCAGATTCACCACAGTCACCTGATGGCTGACGCTGTTAGGCACCAGGTTTTGCGCCACACTCATCAGTCTTGGGCCGTGTTCGGCATCCTTATAAAAAACGCCCAGAGCGCTTTGCTCCTGCTCCAGGGTTAGCAGGTAATTATCTACCAGGGTATTGCCTTGTTCATCAAGCATGGAAATGGAATAGCTGTTCGGTGCCAGTTGCAGTGTCTGCGACAGGGTATCAGCGTCGGTACTCGCCGTACTTAGCTGGAAATCCCCCTTACTGGCTGTGAATTGGGCGCTTGGATACTCGTCCATGCTGTTGTAAAACTGCACCTGAGCCTGGGCATCCTTGTTTTTCAGGCTATAGGGAGTATTGCCATTAGTGATAATGTCCACCGTCAGATAGTCGCTGCTATTGTCATAACTGGGGCGAATGGCCATGACCAGGGCATCATCGACATTGATGCGGGTTTCATCGGATTGCCAAATCGGCGTCGTGCCGCCGGCCTCGGTCAGGTAAAAGGTATAATCATCTATCTTATGCTCTGTGCTTGCGCTCAGGGTTTCAAACATTGCCGAGCCAACCAGCTCTGCTTGCTCGAATACACCATCATCCGCGGCCATATAAAGATCGAAATTACGTTCTGCATTGGTCACATTGAGCATTTTCAGTGAGAACATATCGCTGGTTTCACGATAGGGCAAGTCGACACTTAGCAGCTTCTGCTCTTCGATATTGCCATACATCATGAGTAAGGTCTTAGTGTCGTTACGAATACTTAAGGTGTCGCTGATTATATCGACCAGGTTACCCTGATCGTTACGGTATTGAATGGCAAAATCATAGTCATCCGTGGTGTAGCTGTGCGTTGACGTGACATTGCCAAGCTCCGCCGTGGTGCGCGCTACATCGGCGATGCTCAGGGTCATGGTCGGGCCATTGATGGTGCCGTTGTACAGCTGAATGCTGCCGGAGTCGCTGCTGCCGTCGGAGCTGCCGCCGCAACCGCTGAGGCTGACTATGGCGGTGCCAACGAGTGCCGCCAGGGTTGGCTTAAGACCTTTATTATTGTTGTGTTTCATACTTGATTCCATCGTGAACTAGATGCTCAGTATGACCGATAAAAAACAAAAAAATCCCATGTTTTACATAGTATTACTCCGCTTAACAGATGTTTACACAAGTGTTAAAAAGTGTGCGATTTTACGCCGGATAATTACATATGTAGCGCCGCAGAAACCCGAGCGCTGTGCATCAACATAAGGCGCTTATTTAGGGCGATACAGGGAGTCCAGATCGGGGATATTCAACTCCCAGCGGGGCACGGTCTCGCCGATATAATGTCGCACCGCATCCAACAATAAGCGGGTGCGCACAGGTAGATCGCGATGGGGGTAGAGGGCGTACATGGCGCTGTAGTCCGGCAGGTTTATCTCGCTCAGCAGCGGCTGCAATTGGCCAGAGGTGATCTCATCCTGGATCAGCAGCGCCGGCACCAGGCAATAGGCGGTGCCGGAAAGCACCTTGTCTATCAGCACCTCGCCATCATTGGAGGTATAGACGGCGTTAATCACCTGCTCGCAATGCTCACCTTCGGCATTGATATAGCTTATTGAGTCTAAGCGCTTATGGGAGCTGGTATAGGTGGCCGCGGGCAATGCGCCTAGCTCCTCCATGGTCCTGGGCTCGCCATAGGTGGCGATAAATTCCGGGCTGGCCAACAAGAGCATGCGGTTGCGGGCAATTTTACGGGCAATCAATGACGAATCTCTGGGCTCGCCGATGCGAAACGCCAGATCAAAGCCTTCGGAGATCATATCCACCGGGCGGTCGTCCAGACGCATATCCACATTGACCTGAGGAAAGCGTTTTTGGAAGTCGTTAATCACCGGCTGAATATAGCGTCGCCCCAGGGTGTGAGAGGTGGCGATGCGCAACAGACCGCGCGGCTCCTGATGGTAGTTTTCCGCCAGTTGCACTGTGTCGGCCAGCAGCATGCGTAAGTCTCGGGCCTTTTTGACCATTTCGGCTCCGGCGGCGGTCAATGAAAACGAGCGGGTGGTGCGATTAAGTAAGCGTACGCCGAGCTCGTCTTCCAGTTTACTGATCTGTTTAGATATCACCGACCTGTCTATATTGCGCATGGCCGCAGCCTTGGAAAAAGAACCCTGTTCCACTACCTCAAGTAGCATAATAAGTCGGCTGGTGGTATCCATAGCTGGCGTCTCGGTGGGGCAAGAATTTATTGATGCCATTCTGGCATTAATGTTTTTATAAAACCAGTGTATCTGATGACGCGGCGGTTATTTACCATGGTAAGGTTGAATCTTGGCGCCTATTTGCTCAGTATGAGTATTGCAGCGGCGTCAATCGCGATAATGATATTCGCCATCAGGCGTTGAAACCACTTTTTGATCATAGGAAATAGCTATGTCCGGCCCCAACCCCACCATGCAGGCTCTTGTACTACATGAAGCTTCACCAAGTCTGGCGCTGCAGTTGCAAGAATTGCCGGTGCCGTCCATTGGTGCCAGCGAGGTGCTGGTGGAAGTCGAATATGTGGGTCTGAACCATATAGATGCGCGCCTTGGTGCGGAGGGCTTTTGTCGTTGGCAATATCCTCATGTGCTTGGCATTGATGCGGTAGGCACTGTTGTTGAGGCGCCGGTCGGCGTGTTTCCTAAGCGTGGCACCCGGGTGATCTTTACTACCAGTTTGGCGGATCAAGGGGTACTTAAGCGCTATACCAAGGTGGCCAATTATGCGGTTGCTGAAGTGCCCGAGTCCATCCCCAGTGCTGTGGCCGCCACCTTGCCCAATGCCGGGATGACGGCGCTGGCGGCGCTGGACAAAATTCAGCTGCAGGCCGGCGAGAGTATTTATATTAATTCCGGCTGTGGGGCGGTGGCTCACTTTGCCATTCAATATGCGCGTCAGCGCGGTGCCAAGGTGTTTGTCAGTGCTCCTGAGCGTGAGCACGAGCGCATTAAGGCGTTGGGCGCCGATGTAGTCTTTGCCAGCACTGAAGAGCAACTGGCGCGGGATATTAAGCATGAACTCGGCCCCGATGGTTTTGACACCATACTCAATAGTTGTGGTGGTGACACCTTTGTTACCGATTTGGCGCATCTGCGCTTTGGCGGCCGTATTGCCTGCCTAAATGGTTTTGCCGAAATTCCTCAAGAGCTGTTATTTAGCCGCGCGCCCATTATCGCCGCCGTGTCTTTAGGCGGTGCCTGGCTGGCTAATAGCTTGTGTGCGCAGCAAAAATTAAGCTTTATGGGGCAACAGCTATTGCAGGATGTGGGCTCGGGTAAGATTCAGGCACCCGGCCATCGTATTTTGCCTTTTGATACCGAATTGGTAGGCGAAGCGCTGCGTCAACTCTATCAACAAAGTACCGCCGTGCGCCCCGTGGTAGCGGTTAAGCCACGCTGAGGCTCACCGCATGAATAAAATTAGCCCTTATCTGGGCCACACTAAAATGAACGTGAGTAGGACAAGGAAATAAAGTCCAGCCCCGGGTTAGGGCTTTCAAAACCGGCATTGGAATAATGCAGGTAGCGCAGTCCAAACTCGGCATTATCCAGTTTGTAGACTACGCCTATTCTGTCTTCAAACTGGTAGTGGGTGCTTACGTCCTTGCCTGCGAACTGGGTGTCATCTAAGAGCGACAACCCTATGCCAAATTCAAACAGCACCGGGTGGCCCCGATATTGGGTGATGGGGTATTGAAATACCGGGGTTAGTGCCACAACAAAGTTGCGATCATAGTCATTGTTGTCGCCATAGCGCCAGAAGTTCACACTGCTTTCAAAAAACACCTCAAAATTATTGAAGCGCTCCGGCAGGTATTCGCTGAGATAATACTGATAACCTAATTTGATCCCTTGTACATCCCCTTCACCCTGAATGTAATGCAGGGTGTAGCCATGTCGTGGCGTTTCCTGTGCTTGGCTGGCAGCTAGGGGAGCCAGGCTTAAGGCCCCGGCCAAGGTGGCTAACATTAGTGATTTCATACGCTTAACCTCACAACAAAAAGGGCGCGTACTATTCATTGTGAGGGGCTAGGGATCAATGGAGGAAAATGCACAGTGGTGGTGCGGCCTTGGCACCAATAATCTAACTATATGAATACTAAGAATAAATTTATATGTGCATAAATGGAATCAATAATGTGCGTATTTGTTGCTTATATTTCAAAATACGTTCCGCTACCATGGCTGCCAATTCGATGTGAGGAGAGTAGCCAATGCGCGCACCTAAGCTGTTTTTACTGTTTATTACCACCGCCATGCTGAGCTTGTCGGCCGCCAAGGCTCAGGCAGCCAATGCTGAAGAGCCTTATACTATGCTTAAGCAGGTCGGCGAACAGCTATTTGTAGATATCGGCAATATAGAGGCCGATGAACAACAGAAAAAGGCCGAGCTACGCACCCTGGTTAAGACGCAGTTGATCCCGCATATCGACACCAAATTCGTGTCCTTTAAACTCCTTGGTAAGCATGTACGCGAAATCAATAAGCAGCAGGCAGTCGCCTTTATTGATGCCGTTGAGTCGTATTTGGCTCATACCTATGCCAATGCTTTGATGAGCTACAAGGGCCAGGAAGTACACTTTATTAAGCCTAATGCGGCGCCAAGCAATGGTTATACGGCGGTGAAAACCGAGATAGTTGAGGCGGGCAAACCGACCATAGATATCGTCTTTAAACTGCGCCAAGACAAGGCCGGAAGCTGGCGCGTCTATGACCTGGTCGCCGAGGGTATTTCACTACTCGATGCCAAGCAAAAAGAAATTATTGCCCGTATCTCTGAGGTGGGTATCGACCAGGTGAATCAAGAGTTGTTAGCCAAGGGCTAATGTTGAGTTCTGTCCTGCAGTGTTTTGGGGTGAACTTGTAGCCTTAACCCATGAGGCTCCCTCCCTAGGAGTTCCCCCTTTTTTTTCTGCTGGAATACGGTGAGTACAATTTGCTAGTACGTTGTTGTTATTGTTGTGACAACATTTTCAGGTGAACTTATGGCCTTTTCCCTGTGGCCTCCTATCAATAAGTTCACCTTTTTTTTTTGCTACCAATTCTGTTAAGTATGTGAGCAGATATAGCGCTGGATAGATGATGTGATAACAAGGCGGAATTTTTCTTATGTAGTCTTCTCCATAGAAAAATTCCAACGCCGTGAGCATGATATCTAGCCCGCTAGAATGATTAGCTATTTAAGTGAATTGGTACTAGAGACTTTTCTTTGGTGGCAACACCACGTTCGCAAAAATAAGCCCGGCTACAAGGGACATAAAGATCAAAAAGGTTTGCTGGCCGATATGGTCGGCATAGACAAAATCCTGCCCTTCAATCAGTGAATTAAGCCCTATATAGGTTTTTGACCCAGGCACCAGAACGATCAAGCCCTGCATGGCAACGATGGAGGCCGGGGCATTGGCGATACGGTTAAAGAGGTTACTAAAAATCCCCACCGCCAGGGCGCCAACAAAGGTACCCAAGGTGTAATCCAAGTAAGCTGCAGAGCCGATACTGGCACCATAGGCGATAAAGCCAGAGGCCAGCGACCACAGTGCATGTTTGGCTTTGGTTCTAAAAATAACCACTAGCGCCGAACAAAGCAGGAGGATAGCGAGCCAGGCAGTCCATTTGGGTAAGGGCTCAGGCGTTACAAATTCTGCCTGCCCAAAGAGTGCAAAGCCGATGCCGATGCCGATAAAGGCACCGAAATAAAGCTTAAACAGCAGCATAAAGGAGTCCATTACTCGCGCCGTACCAGACACCAGATGCCGCGCCGCCAGTTCGGCCAGACCCAGCGCCAAGGCGAGGCCGGGGATAAAGACGATAATACTGGAGAGCACCACTAAACGTATATTGATTTGCGCGTCTAAATACACGCTAACGGCACAGGCTAAAATGGCAGAAACCACGGCCACCAAGGGTTCAAGCATGTGTCCTACACGGCGCGAATAGCTTGACCAGAGCACGAATAAATACACCACCAGGGTTAGCAAGCTGGAATAAAAAACATCGGTCCAGCTGGTGCCCATCAGCATGGCAAAGGCGCCACCAGACATGGCAAAGGCACCGGCAGTTACCAAACGGTTGTAGGGGGCGGGCATCACGGCGATTTCATCGAGGCGCTTATCCGCCTCGTTAATGGTCAATTCGCCCTGGATAAGGGAATTTACCACTTCGTCGGTGTTGGCTAGCGAGCCGAGATCATGATCGCCCGGATCAACGCGGGCGACATGGGTGTACTCGTTCTCATGACCCTCGGTCCAGATCACAAAGGTCACCGAGGTGGGTGACATAACAAAGGAAGATTTCAGCTCCAAATAGGTCGCGACCTCCATCAGGTGCGCCTCGAGTCGATAGGCCGGAGTGCCGTATTTATGCAGCATTTTACCGAGCTTAACGATAAATTTACGTTTTTCTTTAAAGAGAGCGTCTTCCACGCGGGGTCCTCGGTTGTTGTTCAAAATGCACAGCGCGTGCGCATTTTATTAATCTAAGGTTACCTGTCTACTGATTTCTATCAAGATTTTATTGAATTTTTTGCCTCAATCCACTGTGCCATGTATTGGGTACTGCGCATGGTGTGGTGTTTGAGCATTTGCCCGGTGAAGTTCTCTCGGCGGTGCAGTGCTAGGTTTTGTTGCATGTCATTGATGCGCGCCAATAAGGCGGACGCCAGGGTGTTGCTGTCGTAAACCTGGTTCAGTATTGCTCGGCCATGCTCCTGAGCGGCAGTAAACTCGGCCTCATTTTCATGCAATTGCACCGCGGCATCGGCAAACGCTTGCGGGTCGTTGTGCAGCGCACCATTCCAAGGTAAATCCAAATGCATGCCCTCGGCGCCAATAGAGGTGGTTACCGACGGCGTTGCGGTGATCATGGCTTCCAGCAGCTTGCCCTTAATACCGGCACCAAAACGCAGCGGTGCCAAACACACCCGCGCCGCGCTCATAACCTTAAGGGCATCATCGGCCCAGCCCTTGATCAAAAAGCCGGTCTTGGGGTTATGCAAGGCGGTGGCTTTTGGCGGCGGGTAGGAGCCGTAAATATGCAGTTCCGCCTTGGGCAGTTGCTTGCGGATAAGCGGCCAGATCTGTTGTAAATAGAGCACCGCATCCCAGTTGGGCGCATGTCTGAAGTTGCCTATGGTCATAAAATGTTGACGTTCGGCAAAACTCGGGGTGTGCGTGGGCAGGGCGCTTAAGTCGACCATAAAGGGCAGGTGATGTAAGAGCTGAGAGTCGACTTTAAATACCTGGTTGAGCAGCTGCATCTCGTAGCTGGAGATGATCAGGCTGAGATCGCTGCGCAAAATAGCGGCGATTTCACGCTTGGCCAAATCCGTGTGCAGGTCGGCGGTATCGAATTCCTTATCCGCTTTATGGGCTTCATGGCGGGCGCCACGTAAACATTGTAGATCCTCGGTATCGAGGATTTTTAATGCGTTAGGCGCATATGTATCGACCCGCCAGCCGAATTGTTCTTCCATCATAAAACGGTCGAACATCACAATATCCGGCTTTAGTTCGCCAAGATAAGCATCGAAACTGCTGCAATTGAGGGCAATATCCGCGCTGCTGATGCCATATTGCGCCAGGTCTTCCATATGCTCGGTGCGCTGTGCCGGTGAGGCAAATTCTACCTGCCATCCTTGTGCGCGAAACAGTTTTAATAGCGACATCATATGGCTGCCGGCCGCCGAGGAATTTGGCTCTGGCCACACATAGCCAATCACTAATACTTGGGTCATAAACAAGACGCTCGTTTGATAAGGGTTACATCGATAAGGGTGCGACGGGGTACGCTTTGGCCATTGAGTAAGGCGGTTAAGGTGCTCAAGCTGTGCTCGGCAAGGTCGGCACTGCGATAGGCCACAGAGCTAAGCGGGCAAGGCAAGATGGCGGAGTCCGGCAGGTCGCCAACGCCCACAAGCTTCACCTTATTGCCAGCACTTAGGCCAAGACTTGGCAGGGAATCGAGCACACCATAAGCGATTGGATCGCCGGCGCATAATATGCCCAGGGGCGATGCCAGCTCCGTAGAGTCCGCCTCATCGAGCACGTCTGCCAGCGCCGAGTTACTTAGGGCTTGCTGGCCAGCTAGGCGGGTATTGTCACAGGCAATCAATTGGCGCGTCAGAGGCTCTTGGTGCAAATGCAGCGCCTGCTCAAATCCTTCCACCAGCTGGCTGTAATCGCTGATTGAAGGAGCGCCCAGTAGGGTCAGGGATTTACAGCCCTCGGCTATTAATGCCTGAGTCGCCAAAAAAGCACCGCGCTGGGTATCGGCAAGTACACAAGGAGCTTCGCTAAAAGGCACTTCACGGAGCACATTAATGATCTGCATGCCGCTTTCGCTAAGCGCATTTTGCCAGGTGACATCCGTGCCTGTGGCCGGACACAAGATCACCGCGGTAACATTAGACTCCCGCAGGCGTTCCATCAGTTGTTGTTGGGTCTCAAGCTCATCATTGCTGCACAGCAACATGGGCACAAAACCCAGCTCAAGTACCCCTTGCTGCAAAGTGATTGCCAGCTCATTGAATCTGGGATCAGTCAAGGTCGGCAGCATAATGGCCACCAAGGTCGAGCGTTTTGAGCGCAGCGCCGCCGCATCCCGGTTATACACATAGCCCAGCTCAGCCATAGCCTGGCGCACCTTTTCCTTGGTTTTATCGCTGACCTTATCCGGTTGGGTGATCACCAAAGATACGGTGGATTTAGACACTCCGGCCTGGTGGGCAACATCAATGATGGTGATTTTAGGATGAGGTGCTGTGCTGGTCATGTTGCTATCGGGGGCTGATTAAGCGTTATATGGTAGCAGATTCTGCGCCAAACTAACCAGTTAATCGCAATGAGTTGTTTAGTTTATATCCCCAGGTAGACTGTACCCAAGAGTCTGTTTATTTAGATAAATAGGCCCAAGAGGATAATAATCACAACAAAAGGGTTTTCTATGAAACAACACCTCATCGCCTCCGTGCTCCTCGGAGCAGTGGGCTTGATTTCGGCGCCCACCGCGCTTGCTCAGCAAGAAGCGTTGGTCGCTGCACAAAATGACGGTGGCTATCAAGTGCCATCGAAAGAGCTGGCGCAGGTCGTCGATGCCAAGTTGGCACCGCGTTCCATGTTATCACCGGACGGCCAATGGCTGGCGTTACTTGAACGCCGCCGCGTTGAGAGCTTACAGGAGCTGGCCAAGCCAGAGCTGAAACTGGCCGGTATCAAGCTCAATCCAGATAATTTTTCTCGCTCGCGAGTGCGCAACAAGTACACGGCGCTGACGTTTAAATCCCTCGAGGGGGATATTACCCTGGACGTAGGCGGTCTGGATGAGGGCATTATGCGCTCGCCGCAGTGGTCGAGCGACAGCCGTTATCTGAGCTTTGTCTATGAAACGCCAGCATCGGCCACCTTGTGGGTGTACGACATAAGTACGCGTACCCTGAAACAGTTGACCGAGCATGCACTTAACTCAGTGGTTACCGCCACCCCGTATCAATGGATGCCCGATGCCAGTGGCTTAATCATTAACCAAGCGGTGAACCTGGGTAAGGCCCAGCCACAAGACGATGCCAGCACGGTTGTCCCGGTGATCCAACAAACCACGGGTGAAAAGGCGCCGGCCCGTACCTATCAGAATCTATTGACCAGTCCCTACGACGAAGCGCTGTTTTCCTTCTATGGTCAGGGTCAGTTGATGCGTGTGAGTTTGGATGGTCAGGCCAAAGCCATAGGTAAGGCCAAGCTATTTAGTAATTTCAGTATCTCACCCGATAGCAACAATATTCTTGTTGCCACCTTGGATCAGCCCTTCTCTTATCAGGTGCCGTATTTCCGTTTTGCCACTACCTGGTCTGTGTGGGGAATGAGTGGCTACGAGCTAACAGAGCTGGTTAAACAGCCGTTGGCCGACAACATTCCTCAGGGTTTTGACAGCGTGCGTACCGGTCCTCGTGACTTTGACTGGCGCAGCGATAAAGGTGCAACGCTTATCTGGGCCGAAGCCCAAGATGGCGGTGACATGAAAAAAGACGTGCCGCATCATGACCATATTTACACTCTAAGTGCGCCGTTTAAGCGCAAGCCTAAGCTGTTTGCTAAAACCGAGCGCCGCTTTTCCGGGGTAACCTGGGGCAATGAGAACCTGGCCATGCTGTCCGAGTGGCGCTTTAGCGACCGTCAGGTGCGCAGCTGGATTATCGCGCCAAACGATGCAAGTGCTTCGCCGGTGCTCTTCTCCGAGCGCAGCTATAACGATGCCTATAAAAACCCGGGCGATCCCATTTACACCCACAATGATTTGGGCGTGCGCGTAATGCAGGTGGTGGGCGACCGCTATATTTACCTGCGCGGCGATGGTGCCTCACAGCAGGGCAATATTCCATTTTTAGACAGGTACGATGTTAAAACCAACAGCACCGAGCGCCTGTGGCGCAGCGAAGCGCCTTACTATGAGCGCGTTATTGACCTGTTAGACGAAGAGGGTGAGCGCTTTATTACCGTGCGCGAGTCTAAAACCGAACAACCCAATCTGTTCGTGCGCGACTTGGATGACGACACGCTAACGCAACTGACTCAGTTCCCTCATCCGTATCCGGCCTTTAAGGGTATTCAAAAAGAGCAGGTACGCTATAAACGTGACGATGGTGTTGAGCTATCCGGCACCCTGTATTTACCGGCTGGTTATGAACCGTCACAAGGCCCAATCCCTGTGCTGATGTGGGCCTACCCACTGGAGTACAAGGATAAATCGGTGGCCTCGCAGGTGCGTGAATCGCCTTATGAATTTACCTACATAGGTTATTGGGGCCCTATGCCTTATTTGGCCAAAGGCATTGCTGTATTCGACGACCCGAAAATGCCCATAGTGGGCGTGGATGGCAAGGAGCCGAACGACACCTTCCGCAAGCAGCTGGTCGCCAGCGCCCAGGCGGCGGTGGATGTCTTGGTTGAAAAAGGCGTGGCGGATAAGGACAAGATAGCGATTGCCGGGCACTCCTATGGTGCGTTTATGGTGGCCAACCTGCTGGCCCACAGCGACCTGTTTAAAGCCGGTATTGCCCGCAGCGGCGCCTATAACCGCACCTTAACGCCATTTGGTTTCCAGGGCGAAGAGCGTAACTTCTGGGAAGGCCAGGCGGTGTACGCCAATATGTCACCGTTTTTCCATGCGGAAAAGATTAACGAGCCCATGCTGATGATCCACGGCAAGGAAGACCCTAACAGCGGCACCTTCCCGATGCAAAGTGAACGCATGTATGCGGCAATGAAAGGTCTGGGTAAAGACGCCCGCCTGGTGATGCTGCCCTACGAAGCTCACGGCTACCGTGCCCGCAAGAGCCTGCTGCATGTTTTGTGGGAGCAAGAGCAGTGGCTGGATAAGTACCTGCTCAGCGACGAAAGAGCCGAGTAATCTGGCTTGAAACGATAAAACCCACGCTTAGGCGTGGGTTTTTTATGGCTCTTAGAGTGGGTGTCTAGCTAAAGGCGCTAGCCTTACTACATGCCGGTGTAGTTTTTATTTTTCTGTATATTGGCAATCCATGCCAAGATCGATGGATACAGATGCAAGTCAAAACCACCCTCGTGAGCAACATGGGTATACCCATAGAGACTGATGTCTGCCGTAGTCAGTGAATCCCCGGTCAAATAGGCAGTAGTGGAAAGCTGTTTTTCCATCACAGCCAGTGCCTTGTGTCCTCCAACTTGCTTGGCTGTGTACTCGGCCTTGCGCTCATCGGGTAATCCCAGATATTTGGCGATAAAGCGCGCCACCGCGATATAGGGTTCATGGCTGTACTGTTCGAAAAACTGCCACTGTTGAACTTTAGCGAGCTCAAATTTGTCCGTCGGCAGCAATTCAGTGCCCGCGGCTAGGTAATTGAGAATTGCGTTGGACTCGGACAGGCAACGACCATCCGCTAACTCAAGAAGCGGAATTTTCCCGCTGGGGGTTTTCTTTAAAAAGTCGGCCTTTGCTGTGTCGCCGGCCATTATGTCGACATGAATCCATTGGTGCTCTATGCCCAATAACGAGCATAGCAATTTGATCTTGTAGCAGTTTCCAGACTGAATATCTCCGTGAATCTTCATCAATCCCCCTGTTCTTATTTAATGTGGAAAGCGTTGAGAGTAACGGCCACTTAGAGTGGGTGTCTAGCTAATTTTTATTTATTTTTTTGCTTATCTTTACACTTTATTGCGCGTGAAAAGAAAAGTTAATACACTAATGTGCGCGTAAAAGTGTTTTTAATTGTGTTTTTATGCGCATATTAGTGATTAGACATAAGTGGAACGACCATCATGATACAAAGAACGCTACTGGACAAACTACTTACTTGGAAGAATAAAGCCCAACGAAAACCATTGTTGATTGACGGTGCTCGTCAAACGGGCAAAACTTATCTGCTCAAAACGCTACTTGGTCGCAGTTTTGACAATCTCCTTCGTGTTGATTTTTTGGAATCACCTGAGATGGCAGAAGCATTTGCAGGTTCACTTTCCCCCGATGTTCTGCTTGCTAATCTGGAGCTGCTGACCGGTATTGCTTTTAACCCAGAGACTGACTTACTTATTTTGGATGAGATAGGTGAGTGTCCGCGCGCTGTCACCTCTTTAAAATATTTCGCAGAGCAGGCTCCAACTATGTTTGTAGCCGCCAGTGGCTCCAATATAGGCTTATTGAACTCTTTTCCGGTTGGTAAAGTGGAACAATATAATCTCCGTCCACTCACGTTTCGAGAGTTTTTAATTGCATCCGGTGAAATGGCTTTAATCAAGGCGTTTGCATCTCAGGCCAACTCAGCTGCTGCTCATTCCAAGCTATTTGATAAACTGACCGATTATTATTTTACTGGTGGTATGCCTGAAGCAGTACAAACTTGGTTTGATTTGAAGCAAGGTAGCATTCTTGAGCGAATACAAGCCGTTAGTGCCATTCATGCCGACTTAATAGTGGGTTATCAGCGAGATTTTGGTAAATATTCAGGTAAAACCGATGCGACTGTTATTGAGTCTGTCTTTACCAATGTGCCTTCTCAGTTAGCCTCTGTAATAGATGAATCGGTTAAACGCTTTAAGTTCAAGGGCGTTCATGAGCGTAAATCCCGCTACAGTGATTTTGAAAGTGCCATTAGCTGGCTGGATAAATGTCACTTGGTACTAAGAAACTACCCTGTTGATGGTACTCCAAGAAGCCCACTTGCTGCTTATCGTAAAGAGAATATGGTGAAACTATTCTTGTTCGATGTCGGGCTACTCAATTATATGCTGGGTACTAGCTATAAAGAAATTAAACAGCAAGGCTACGAATATAAAGGCTTTATTGCAGAAAACTTTGTTCAACAGGAATTTGCTGCACAAGGCCTTGAACCAACCTTTTCATGGGGTGATGCGCGGGCAGAAATTGAATTTATTGCTGCAGATGAGTTGGGCGATATTATTCCGATTGAAGTGAAAAGCGGTAAGCGCACCAAAGCAAAATCGCTTCAATCCTATATCACCAAATGCGCTCCGAAAAAGAGCATTAAATTAACTGGTACTCAAGGCTCTTCACCACTGGAAAAAGAGCACCTTGTTTTACCTCTTTACTACAGCGAGTACGTTGTGAGCCAACATTTGAAGCTCTAAGGTTTAAACCTTGGCCTCAGAATTATTTAAGGTGGGTGTCTAGCTAATTCACTAGGCTCTTGCCATCATGGTGAGTTGATCTGAACTCAAGCGCAGTTCTTGAGAGAGTCGTACTAGGTTAAAGTTTTGCTCCAAGCCTTTTTGTTGCTCACTCTTACTGACAAAGGCTAGAACCACAAACACTAATGCGGCTATAAATAAGGTTAAACACAGTCCGATAATGTATTCAAAGTATTTGAAGCTAAGAAATTTATGATATTGCTTTTCATTCATCGACCAACTCAGCTCGTAACTAATATAAAGCTTAACCCTTGATTCTTAGTATAGGTGAAGTTTTTTTGGCCCTGTGTGTTCTTGTTATGGAGGGGTGAGATTTATGCAGGCGAACTGCTGTGTTCCAGCTAATTCTTCAGACCTTGATAGCGGTGAGAAAGCAAACCAAAGTAGGTCTATAAACTCCCGGATTTATATCTACAAGGTAATGAGTTAGTGGTGAAAATGCAGCACCAGAAAAGTGCTGCATAGGTGTTTGGTTTTATATTTAAAGCCCAAACGGGTTATCGATACTGTGTGCCGGCTCGGTAAACCACACCGGGCCTTTTTCCGTGGTATAAAAGTGATCTTCCAAACGCACGCCAAACTCGCCCGGGAGCACCAGCATGGGTTCATTGGAGAAACACATGCCCGGCGCCAGCACCTGCGGGTTGTTTTTAACCAGATAGGGCCATTCGTGAATATCTAAGCCTATGCCATGGCCGGTACGGTGCGGGCAGCCTGGTAGTTGATAATCCGGGCCAAGGTTTTGCTCGGCAAGGTAGCTGCGTGCGGCCAAATCCACATCACCACAGGTGTTGCCTACCTGCGCTGCGGCAAAGGCTTTAAGCTGGGCATTCTTTTCAATTTCCCAGAACATGCGCTGGCGCTCGGTGGCCTCGCCAAACACATAGGTGCGGGTGATATCGCTTAAATAACCTTTAAGCTGACAGCCTGTGTCAATCAGCACCATGTCACCTTGTTTTAAGGTTTGTGCGTCCTTTACGCCATGGGGAAAGCTGGTGGCCTGGCCAAACAGTACGATACAGAAATAGTTACCGGCAACGGCGCCTACTTTTTTGTGCGCCGTATTAATAAAGGCTTCCACCTCGCGGGTGCTGATCCCTTCATAAAGAATGGAGGCCGCGGCCTTGTGTACTTCCAATGTCATGTCCATGGCACGTTGGATCAGCGCTAGTTCATTGGCTGATTTTTGCATACGGCAATGCTTGGTCACCTCGCCACCATTAATCAGGGTGTAATTGGACGCGGCTTTTTTGATGCCATCGGCAATAAAAAATTGCGCGCTTTCATCTATGGCCAAAGTAGCTGTGTCGCCATAACCCAGTTGCGTCATCACCTCGCGCACCAGTTCATAGGGATTTTCTTCTTCTTGCCAGGCATGAATGGGGGCATCAATCACCTGGTAGTCACGTAGCGAACCAATTTCAAAAAACGGGGCGATAAAAGCAATATCACCTTGGGCAGGAAGAAGGGCACCCACCAAACGCTCACTCGCGTACCATTTTAAGCCGGTGAAATAGGTCATATTGGTGCCGGCATTAAGGTAGACGGCGTCTATGTTGTTGGCTTGCATATAGGCCTGGGCTTTGGCGATGCGGGTGCGGTATTCCGCCTCTTCAATGGGCTTAATATCCGTGGTCATGTCGCTTAGCTGCGCCAGTGCTTGTTCTTGAGTTTGATAGCCAATGCCTTTCATTGCGCCTAGCTCCTTACTTATTGAAACCGCGAGATGCAAAATGCATCGAGATTCATCGCAGTGGGTTGTTCGTTAATACTTGCTGCTATCAGCTTGCTCCTTGTTGCCACTTGAGTCAGTCCTCAGTGCTGCGTGTAACCAAGCCGCTGGCACAGCACTTTACTGTATGCAGCGATACACACAACCGGTTTGCGATAAGTGTGTGTGGTCTGCGCTAAATAACTGGCAAAACCTTTGATAAGGATGTATCGCCTCAACACGTAGGGCCACATACTCTGCGCCCGCCTGAGCTAATGTATCAAAAAGATGACTGCTCAGCGCTTTTGGTGATACGGCATCGCCTACCTGAGTAATAAAAGCGTAAAGTTAATATTGGCGCTCAGCCTAGGCCCAAGGGCCAGCTTTTGCTCATGAAATAAATGCCAATCCAGTGAGGGTATATCCATTGAGATACAAGGAGCAGAACTCAGATTAAATTACCTAAAAACAAAAAAGCGCTCACTAGGAGCGCTTAAAGTAACGATTATAAAGGAATGAAACGAACCCCTTTAGCCTTGACCGCCTTTTAGGTTGCCCTTCGGTACCTGGCAGCCATTGGCCTTGAGATAGTCGACTGCATCCTTGGCCTGTACTAGACCCCAGCCATAAGCATAGTCATAGCCTGACTCACCCAGATCCTGCGCCGAGGCACGAAGCGCCATGCGAATACCATTTGCAGAGCATTCGGGGAAATTACTCCATACCAGGGCAGCGACGCCGGATACATGAGGGGTTGCCATGGATGTGCCGGACATTAGATCGTGATCCGGGAAGTTTGCCGATGAAATTGTGGTCTCTTTACCAAGATTATCCATCAACAACTGACCTTCTTGGTAGGTGACCGCTCCGGCAATCATGTCGGTTGGATTGATCATGGGGATCAATTTACCTGGCATGTTATTGCGCACGATAACACCTACACCACCGTCGGCTTCACATTGGTCCACTTTTTGAAAGAAAGGGATTTGTCCCCGTTCCATTAGGCAAATTTTGCCAGTGACATCGCCACAGCTTTCGGTACCCAGACCACAATCCACCAGTTCGCCGGTGACACTGCCTATACCCGAGTTTTCCATTGAGTAGTGCAGCACGTTTAGGCCATCTTGCACCACATTAAACTTATTAAAGCGAGCACCTCGTCCCTGAGGAACGGTCGAGAAAACATCCACGCCAGGGGCGCTGAGCTCAACCTGACTCGTGCGCTGGGAGAAAGACGCATGACCTTTAGAGCTATCGATAGCGGCTACGGAAACCACACTGTCGTATGAAGCTGGGTAGCTGTGGCTCGGCTGGCCCGAGTTACCTGCGGCGGCAATCATCAGCACATTGTTACGCGCGGTCTTGGCGATGGCACGTTCCTCAAGAGGGCTAGAGAAGGTGCCGCCTAAACTCATAGAAATGATATTGGCGCCCGCTTGCTCACATTCATTGATGGCATGAGCCAGATCCGAGGCATAAGCCCAGGCACCATTGCCTGCAAATACGCGGACGATATGCATATCAAGGGAGTGATCAGAGACCAAGCCCACGGTGCCGATGTCGTTGTTCACGGCCGCTATGGTGCCGGCAACATGGGTACCATGACCAAATGGGTCTTCGTACCATACGCCAGCGCCTCCGTCTTCGGCACCTGTTACAGCCGCGTTAGGCAGATCTGGGTGGCTTAAGCCATAACCACTGTCTATTACGCACACCTTCTGGCCGCCTTGGTAGCTTACTTGATCACCTTGCACCATGGGCAGGCCATAGGGAATAAATTGGGTGCTGCCCTCAGACATCAGCTTTCGCGGCATGTCCGGATAGAATGCTTGAATGCCCTTTAATGCGGAAACATTGCCAAGCTGGCTTTTATCTAGGGTGATCGCCAGACTATCCAAATCTGATAGTTCGCGATTTATTTGAATGCCTTGCGCAACAAGCTGTGATTTAACGCTATCAAAGTCGTTGGTGTTGACCTCTAGAACCATGCGCAGTGGCTCGGCGGCCGTAGCGGGTAGACTCAGTAGGGTGGCGATACTCGCCGCAAGTAGGGTTTTATTTTTTAGTGCTTTCATTTTTGGCTCCTTGCGTTTAGGCGTCGTCATCGCTTGATGGACAATCTTGTACTTGAACGTTACCGCTCATGGTTCCGGCATTGTGATAACCCTCATACGGGCCAGACTCGAGTAACATCACATTTAAGATGCCATTGGCACCAAAGCCCGAGTTGATCCCCTCGCCGATATCCATCATGCAGGCAAAGCCTGTTCCTTCGCCGGGCGCACCTGGGTTGGTAGAGTCATAATTAAACTCAACCTGGAACATGCCCTCGGTACAGATATCTTGTTTGCAATGTTGAGTTTCATCCTCAAGACCATCTGGGTCCACAGGGTCAACACTGCATAAGCCGGCGCCAGAGACACTGGCTCTAAATGCTACGCCGCCGACTTGTTGCCAATCGATGGCGGTTTTATCCTGGTAATTTACGCGGCCGTTAATGTCGCCATCACAGCGTGCCGCATGAGCGGTAAAGACCGCCTTGCCGTCACCGCCTTGCGAGTGCAAGGTGCCGCCGACCGCCACACGGCCATCGAGCTTGGCGCAACCGCTTAACGTGGTCATTGCCCCAAGTATGAGTAATCCTAGATATGTTGATTTCATTGGACCTTCCCCAAAAATTTAAGATTTTTGTTTTTATATGTGATGCCGCTTGTTGTGCAAAAGGCCATTCAGGCGCTTTACCGACAAGCAGCGATTTACTGCCTACAAAAATTAGTAGAGCATTCGCCATCTGATTACAACGCCCGCTCTTTGCGCAAAGTATTGGAAATGGGGCGGGAGAAAGCGCGGTGGAATTAAAAAATCAGTGTTAACAGGGTGTTAAATTGGCATCGAAACACATGTGCTAAATGGTGTTAATTTGTACTGTTCTGTATCAGGCGTTGGCATTTAATACTTTTTACTGTTGTTAGAATATAAACTCTATTATTTTATTAGTATCAGTCACTTAACATTTGAGCCAGGTTGCATATCCGCTGCGATAACGAAGAGGTTGTGTGTCGTTTTAGGAAATGACATCATTTAAGCCTTTGGATATTGTCTGCAACTCAATAGAGGAACACTCCTGTATATCGCAGACGTTATAGAAAACTAAAGGCGTGAGCCATCACCTTTACCTGCCGCAGCGAAATTAAAAAGAAGCTATGATGCTTTGTTTAAATTGGGTTTGCTGAGATATTGATAGCGTAAAGGCGCGCTTGGCGCTGTCAGCGCCTTAATTGAGAAAAGCATTAGCCGTAACAGCCGTTTTACTTCATTTTTAGGGTCTTCTTACAAGGGTTTATATTTAACTATGAGTCAGGTTTTTTTAACGCGTTTGGCACGACTACAACATCTTATGCTCTCGCAGGGCGATGAACTGCTGATCGTACAGGGATTTGAGAATATCGCTTATCTTAGTGGCTTTTCCGGCAATGCCGCGACCCTGTTGGTGATGCCGCAAAAGGTGATGATGATCACCGACTATCGCTATTACCAGCGCGCCCTGAGTGAAACCCGGAATATCGAGGTGGTGCAGCGGGACCGTGATAATGAAAGCTTAGGCGCCTGTATTGCGCGACTAAGCGGCAAAAATCTGCGCATTGGCTTTGAAGCGGCGCACTTTAGCGTGGCGCAGTGGCAGGGTATAGCTAGTGAATTGAACGCCGCCGCGCTCACACCAAGAACCGATATGGTTGAGTCCTTGCGGCGGATAAAAGACGAGGATGAAATTGCTTGCATACGTCAGGCTGCGGGCATCGCCGACAGTGCTTTGGCACATACGTTAACGCAAATTAAAACTGGTATCACAGAGCGTGAGCTGGCCATTGAGCTGGATTATCAGATGCAATTGCGCGGCTCTAACGGCACCTCATTCAACACCATCATGCTGTTTGGTGAGCGCAGCGCCTTGCCTCATGGTAATCCCGGGGAGAAGCAGCTGGCTGAGGGCGACTTTATTCTCATCGACTTTGGCGCCGTGGTGAAGGGCTACCGCTCGGATATGACCCGCAGCTATGTATGGGGGCAGCCTAGCACAGAGCAGCAGGCGATTTTCGATACGGTACAAAACGCCCAGCGCACTGCCCTTGATGCGGTGCGTCCGGGAATAAGCGCCCATGAGCTTAATGCCAAAGCCCATGAGGTGCTGCAAGCCAGTCCGTTTGGCCAATATGCCGGGGAAGGGCTAGGCCATGGCCTGGGTTTATTCTTGCACGAAATTCCATTTTTGAAGCCAGGCGAGCATTACCGCTTGCAAGCCGGTAATGTGATCACCATAGAGCCGGGCATTTATATCCCGGGCCTTGGTGGCGTGCGTCTAGAAGAAGACATAGTAGTGACGGCAAATGGTTATGATTGCCTGACCCAGGCGCCGCAGCAGTTTATTTTAGGGGGCTGAAAAAACGCTGTTGGCGCTAAGCTGAGATAATAGAGTGACGGTTAGGGTAATGAACTTTTTTGTTTTTCTAAACTTACTGACAAGGAGGCTGAATGCCCTCACTCTTTTACCAATCCAAGATAGTTGCATTGGCAGTATATGAACACCTGGAAGTTGCGATGAAATCAATTATATATCTGATCATATTTTTAGTCGGTTATGTCTGTATCAGTTATTTTAGTGGGGAGCTGGTATTCTACCCTGGTGCGCTACCGGCTGTTTTCTTTTTATATGGAAGTGTCGGCGCAATTCTATTTCGGTGGCTATCGGCCAGGAAATTACGCATCAAGGAAGTGATCTTTATTCCCTTAATTTCAATTGGTTTAATGTTGAAGGCCTTCGATAGAGATGAAAACTTAATCGTAGGTTTGGGCTTGAGTTTTATGCTTTGCTTTGTGTTAGGAGTGGCGCTGGCTAATTGGTATTTAGCTCGCCAGCAGAAGTAAGTTGCAAGTTGGATATCATCAGAACAGAACTCTTGAGCAGTGAGTTTATGCAAAGGCTTTAACTTTTAATCAATATTAGTACCTATCCAAAAAAGCTTTCTCTTCTTAGCTTATTTATGCCTTGCTCGTTGATTTGTCGGGTACAATTATTTAAATTGCACCATACAAATGATTAACAATTAACGGCATTATGATTAAAAAAACAAAAACAACGCTTTTCGCACCTGGGATCTTGAGTTTGGCGTTAGTGGGGTGCGGCGGCGGTGGCTCAAGTGATCCTGAACCTCAACCCGTTGTACAGTCTTATACGGTTAGCATTAATATCAATGGCAACGGCTCGGTTACCACGGATGACAGCAGCTATTCTAACGAACAGGTGGCCGTATTTACCGTGACCCCAGATGAAGGTTATTTGCTGGAAAGCTTCACCGGGTGTGGTGTTGAACTTAGCATTGAACAAAAGAACAGCACGGACAGCGTCACAGCCTATTCACAGGCCATGACTTCTAACTGTGAAGTAACAGTCACATTTGCCCAGCGCATTGAACTAAGTACAGCTATAGCCGATGAAACCTTACTGGCTTGCGCGCAAGGCAAGAACGACGACAATCTTGAAGGTAATCACTATGCCGATGAGGTCTATATTCTTAATTGCATGGATCAAGCGGTGAGCTCAACGCAAGGGCTTGAGTATCTAGTAAATTTGGAAACTCTTAATCTAACCCGTTCAGGGGTGAGTAGTTTAGATATCTCGGCAAATGCCAGATTAGGTAATCTGTTAGTTGATCAAAACAAACTCACCGAGTTGGACACGACCAATAATCCATATTTAACCTGGATAGACGCCGATTATAATGAGTTGACTCACCTTGATATCAGCCATAACTCCATACTAGAAAACCTCAGTGTGTATGGGAATAACCTGACGACGATCGATGTCAGCCAAAATACCCAGTTAAGCTACTTAAGTGTTGGCGCCAATGCCATTGCTGCGATTGACGTATCTCAGAACGAATCCCTTACTTCACTGAATGTCGGTGCCATGCTGCTCACAGATCTTATCCTTGCTCATAACCCAAATCTGAAAACGCTGTATGCTGAAGGCAATCAATTGGGCAGCCTAGACTTTTCAAACAATCCGCTGCTTGAAACCGTTTCTTTGAGTGGCAATGTGCAACTGATGCAAATCGATGTATCCGTATTACCTCAGCTAACCAGTCTTTTTATTGATATGAACGAGACGCGCCCCGGTGTTATGTCGGAGTTGGATTTAAGTCAAAACAAAAACTTAGAGCGCCTGTGGTTGGGTTATCAATTGTTTACTCAGATAGACCTGGCTGCAAACCAGAAGCTTTACGATCTTAATATCGAGAACAATAAATTGACTAGTATCGATGTGACCAATAACCCAGCGCTTACCTCGTTGACCCTTAACGATAACCAACTGACCAGCATTGATCTGGCCAATAACACAGAGCTTGATACCCTGTATCTAAACAATAACCCCTTGTCATCGTTGGACTTAACGGCAAATACTAAGCTGACGTCTGTGTATTACGATGGCGATGTTCAATGCGTGGGTGCAGCCTGTAACTAAGCGTTAGTCTTAGCTTCTAGGCTAAAAGTTATACCAACAAGGCGGGGTTATTTTACCCCGCCTTTTGCATGCGTCGGTCAAAAATAGCCTCGTCGTTTTGCTGGTACACAGTGATTAGCTGGCGCAGGGCGCCTTGCATCATCTTCAGTGGCACCAGGGTAAAATAGACCGAGGCGATAATCACCATTACAGGATCGGCAAACACGGCGTATTCTACCAGTCCCGCATAGCTCAGCGCGGAGGCGACAATAAATCCCGCCATCACCGCGGCGCTTATCACCGAGTCCATCAACCATTGTTTCGACTCCGCCTCAATCAGTGCCGACTTAGATTGGTTGCCACGCTTGGCTAGCAGCCAATAGGTGCCTAGGCAGCCAAGAAGGTTTATCACCCCAAATAATAAGGCAAGGCCGGTATCTACCTCGCGCCCTCCCGCTAAAATGGCCAAAACCGCCGAGACAAAAGAGGCGCCGCACATCAGGGTAATGGCAAAGCCCTTAAAGGCGATCACCGCCGGCTCAATCAAGTTGATATTCACATTATGCTGACCTGCCTTGGGGGAGCGGATATACCAGGCGGCAGCCAGGGAAATGAGAGTTAGAAACAGGCTAACCAGCGAGTAGGCGCCATCGAAGAGGATCACCAGTGAGCCCATCCAGACTCCCAGGCCTATGCCCATAAGGGCAAACACTAAGGCCGACGCGGTAGAGAAGGTTAATAATTTTTTCTCTAAAGAAATAATGCACGACATACCCACCTCTATTTTGGCAATTTTTCGTCAGCTATCGCTGGCGTTTTACTTGTTGGCGTAGATTTTATAGTGGGTTTGGCTATTCCCATAATCGCTGAGCGACGATATTATCGGCGCTGGTTGCCATGGCTTTATTTTGCTCTTTTTGCCTTGGCTGCAAACTAGTTAGATTTCAATGGATTTGTGCGGGTGTAATTGATGAAAATAAGCCAGTTGGAAATGTTTCTCGCCATCAGCGAGTCGGGTTCTATTGCCGAGGCCGCGCGGCGGCTGGGGAAAAGCCGCACCACCTTGAGTTCGTCATTAAGTGCGCTGGAGGATGAGCTTGGCGTTGAGCTCTTAGAGCGCAGTGGTAATCAGGTGATGCTTACCAATATCGGCCAGGTGATCAAGAACGATTGTGAGCGTATGGTGATGATAGCCAATGATATTTCCGGGCGCTGTCAGCAACATTTGCAGGGGGTTGAGTCTGTTCTGCGCATCGCTCGGGACGATGCCTTGCCCGAGTCTTATTGGCGCCAGCTTATTCATGATATGAGTGTGCAGTTTCCCGGCACCAGCGTGTCTGTGTATATGGCGCCGCCGCCGGAGCTTAACGATATGGTGGAGCAGAATATGGTTGATATCGCCTATTGCTTATTACCTCATAGCAACCGTTTGCCGAACACTCATCATGTTAAGTTGGGGGAAATTCGCATGATGACGGTGGCCAAAAGCGATCACCCCCTGTGTAAGCTCTCTCAGGTTGTGCGCTCTGACTTGGCTCGCTATACCGAATTTGCCTTGGCGACCATAGACGATGAGGGGTTACGCGCCGTGTCACCAGCCTCAAGCAATTATATTGCCCTGCCGTTTTATGAGCATCTGCGCAATGCGGTGCTCGATGGCACGGGTTTTTCCAATGTGCCCTCGGTGCTGATCAACCCCTATCTGCGCGATGGCAGTGTGAAGGTGCTCAACTATGATCAAGCGATGCAGCGCCAGGCCTATGGCATGATCCAAAATCGCTATAGTCAGCTCGGCGGCTTGACCCAATGGCTGGCCGAACAATTAGAGAACTATTTGAGCGAAGGCTAAACCAGCTAAGCCTTAGGTAGCAAGGAGCGCAGCAGGTTTTCCATCTCCTGCTGCGTCATAAAGCAGGGTACAGGGTAATCCGGGTGCGCTTCCGCCAGTGCTTGCTTGGCAATTAGTGGGATATCCTCGGCTTTTAAATCGGCAATGAAGGGTGGAATACCCAACTCATCCAGCAGCGCATAAATGCTATCGCGCAACTGGGCGGCACTGCTTTGCTCGCCTAGAGTATGCTTTGCTAATTGCTCCAGACTGGCATCGACTCTATCGCCATAAAAATCCAAAATGGGTCTAAGCACCAGAGCATTGGATAGGCCATGACCTAGGCCGTAAAAAGCCCCTAGCTGATGGGCGATGGCATGCACATAGCCCACCGAGGTACGGGTAAAGGCTTGACCGGCAAACATGGCGGCCCAGAGCATGTCGGTGCGGGCGCCCAGGTCGTGAGGCTGGTTGTAAGCCTTGGGCAGCGCGCCGAGAATAAGCGCCACGGCTTTTTCACTTTTACCACGCGTATAGGCGTTGGCATTGATGCCAATATAGGCTTCAAGAGCATGGGTAAGCGCATCTATGCCTGTGCTGGCCGTTAGCCCCGGCGGTAAGCCTGTGGTGAGCTCGGGCAAAAACAACACGCCCTTGGGCACCAGGCAAAGGTCATTGATGGAAAACTTAAGCTTGCGTTCGGTATCGCTGACCACGGCGGCTACCGTCACCTCGGAGCCGGTGCCTGCGGTGGTGGGGACAACATACACAGGGGGCAAGGTGCGCAACACCTTAAACAGCCCGTGCATTTGTCGTAACGACTTTTTGGGGCGAGCAATACGTGCGGCGATCAGCTTGGCGCAATCCATGGCCGAGCCGCCCCCAATGGCCAACAGGGTGTCGCATTGGTTTGCCTGGTAGCAGCGCACGCCTTGCTCTATCTGTTCGATACTGGGGTTGGCGCCAAGGTCGCTAAAAATAGTCACCTCAATGTTATTGGCAATTAGTTGCTCCTGCAAAGAGGCATGTAAATTAAGGGCGATAACACCCGGGTCGCTTATCAGCAGGATGCGTTTACACTTTTGCGCACACAAGTGAGCCAGCCATTGCTCAATGGCCTTATCACCATAAAACACATGGGGCTCGGGAATGGGCAAGAGCATGGCCGCCAGGCGTAAACCCAGGTGATAGGTCCGATAGAAAAGGTGTTTAACAGCCATGTTTCCTCTGTTCTAACTTGTTGAATAAAAGCCTGTTCTTAATAAAAGCAAATTTAGGTACTAAACACCAGAGCAGAAGCCAGGAGGTCACTTAGGGTGGCAGGTTTGCGCCGAAATGAGTTAGAGCCTAACCAGATAGCGTTGCACGCATTTATCGCCGACCTCTATTTCTGAGTCGAGCCGGCCGCCGCAGGCGATGATGGTTTGGCCAGATACCTGATTATCCTTGTAGCAATGGATATGCACCTCATTGACCTGGCGCTGCTGCAAAAACGCAATGGACTTGGCCATCAGCACCTTGCCCAAACCAAGCCCGCGTTGACTGGGGCGAATGCTTAAGCCAATATGGCCACCGCAATGAGCAATGGCTTCATTGAGGGTATGGCGAATATTGGTGACCCCGATGATTTCACCCTTATCGACCAACCACAGGGTTGAGCTGGGCACAAAGCCTTCAGGCAGGTTTATGCCTTTGGCAAATTCATCCAGCCGTGCCAGTAGCGCGGGGAAATCCTGATGCTCAAAATCCAGTGGAAAAGGATAGCGCTCTTCATCGCCCAACTCGGCGATATAGTCGCGGTAGCTTTGTGCAAACTCCAGGCTAGGGGTGACTAACTTCATGAATCAACCTAATTTATTGAGAAACATAAGAAACCGAGCATATATCATACCTATTCAATTAAATAGCTAATCATTCTAGCGGGCTAGCTGAGACTCTTCTTGCGGTAAACTAAATTTTGATCAATTATATTGTGCGCAATCTAAATGGGGTTTCTTATGTCTATCTACGAATTTTCTGCGACCAATAACAAAGGCGAAGAGGTGGCCTTATCCAGCTTTAAGGGTAAGGTGATGTTGATCGCCAATACCGCGAGCAAGTGCGGTTTTACGCCTCAATACCAGGGCTTAAATGATCTATATAAAGACCTGCAAGCCAAGGGGCTGGTGGTGCTAGGTTTCCCTTGCAACCAGTTTGGCGAGCAAGAGCCGGGCAGCGATAGCGAGATCAGCGAGTTTTGCCAGCTGAACTATGGCGTGTCTTTCCCCATTATGAGCAAGATAGACGTTAATGGCGCGGGTGCTCATCCCTTGTTTGACTACTTCAAGGCTCTGGCCCCGGGCCTGTTGGGCACCAAGAAGATCAAATGGAACTTTACCAAGTTTCTGGTCGACCAAAACGGCAAGGTGTTAAAGCGTTATGCACCACTGACCAAGCCCGAAGCGATCCGCGCCGACATCGAAGCCCTGCTAGCGAGCTAAACATGAGCATGGATCAGGATCTCTATTTGCAAAACCAGCTGTGTTTTAAGCTCTATACCGCTTCTCGGCTGGTGATCCGCGGTTACCAGCCGATGCTGAAAGACCTTGGGATCACCTACCCCCAATACCTAGTATTGCTGGTATTGTGGCAGGCTAACGAGCAGGGACAGTTGCCTTTAAGCTTAAAGGCCCTGGGTTCACGTTTGCATCTCGACTCGGGCACTCTAACGCCTTTATTAAAGCGCATGCAGCAGCTTGGCTTGCTCAGCAGAGTGCGCAGTGAACAGGACGAGCGGCAATTGCAGATTGCCTTGACGGAGCAGGGCATAGCCCTGGCACCCAAGGCAAAAAAATGGCGGGAAACACTCAGTGAGGGCCTAGAATGCCAACGGCCAGCGCTGACGCAGCTGGCCCAGCAGCTCGATGAGTTTATTGCCCTGCTGGAAAGGAATGACCTGAATCTGTCATTTAACTAAATGAAAAATATGATATGTTTTTAGCCAATTACATTGAATGAGCACTCGCTTATGAACAGCGTCTGGCTATTAATTGGTTTGGCTGTGGCCCTTATCATCATGATTACCTTCGCACGGCGTGGGCTTTGGGCAAGTCGAAAGGGTTATCCCCTGTTGCTTGCCAGCTTCCCCCTTTATTACTGGCTTTTTGCTCTCTGGGCCATGGACTTTCAGGCGTTGCTCTATGAAGCGGCCACCGCCGTGGTCTTTTTTCTGCTCGCCGGGTGGGCCATTAAAAGTCGAACACCTGTCCGTTGGTGGCTGGTGGGGCTCGGGATGTTTTTGCACGCTGGCTATGACTTCTTTCACGATAGTCTCTTTAGTAATGCCGGCACGCCCACCTGGTGGCCAGAATTTTGTGGCATGGTGGATCTTGTCTTGGCCCTGTACTTATGTGCGCTGGCGACCAGTTCTGGATCGCTCAGACTGCCCGGGCAGCGCCTGACCTACAAAGAATAATGACGGCGCGCCACTACAAGGCGGCAAAATAAGCTAAGGTTAATAAGGAAAATTAACCTTAAAGAAAAAGGACTTATGATGAAAAAACTATTCCTAATTTTAAGCCTGATGGTGACCAGTCTAAGTTGGGCCGGGCAAACGCCGAGCGTCGAAGTGGCTAAATCCTGGTTAGGCGGTATAGATGCAGGTCAATATGGGCAAAGCTGGGATGAGGCTGGTGCGCTTTTTCAGGAGCAGGTTACCAAGGAGCAGTGGCGGGATATTATCAAGGCGGTGCGCGCGCCCTTGGGTAAGGTTATCAGCCGCACCGAATTGGGCCGTCAAAACTTTACCTCTTTGCCAGGCGCCCCTGAAGGCGAATACCTGGTGCTGCAATTTAACACCGAGTTTGCCAATAAAGCCGGTGCCGTGGAAACCCTGACTTTGAGTAAAACTCAGGAGCATTGGCGCCCGGTGGGTTACTTTATCAAGTAGCCACTGCAGTTCAAAAATAAGCCTATTTAGGCCCAGGCGTAAACAAATCAAGGAGGAAGCATGAAGGCGATACTCAGCATTGATGGTGGTGGTATTCGGGGATTGCTTCCCGCCCTAGTGTTGGCGCAAATCGAAACCCGGCTTGGTCGTCCCATTGCCCAGTGCTTTGATCTGATCGCCGGCACGTCGACCGGGGGAATTCTCGCTTTGGGCCTAGGTAAGGATAACGGTGAGGGGATACCGCAATACAGTGCCCAGGCGCTGGCGGATATGTATGAACAGCACGGTAAGGAAATATTTTCACGCTCTTTGTGGCGAGGTGTTTCCTCGGTCGGTGGACTGCTCGATGAAACCTATAGCCATACTGGCCTAGAGCGCCTGCTTAAGCATTACTTTGACGATGAGCCCCTGGGGGCGTCGCTGACCCGATTACTGCTTACCAGCTATGACATTCATAACCGCAAGCCTTTGTTTTTAAAGAGTTGGCGTCAAGAGCATCGTACCGTACTGATGCGCCATGCGGCGCGGGCTACCTCCGCTGCTCCCACTTATTTTGAACCCGCTCATATCCCAGTTGATGGTGCTAAGCGCGCCTTGGTCGATGGCGGCGTGTTTATAAACTCGCCCTCGGTGTCGGCCTATGCCGAGGCGCAGCGCATTTTCCCCGAAGAAAAGGAGTTTCTGCTTGTCTCTATCGGCACTGGCGAGCTTAATCGTCCCATAGAGCTGCGCGATGCCAAGGATTGGGGCAAGGCAGGTTGGGTGGCTCCTTTGCTTAGTTGTATTTTTGATGGGGTGGCGGATGCCGCCGACTATCAAATGGATAAGCTGCTCGGGGAAAACTACTATCGCTTGCAAACCACTTTGGACATTGCTTCTGATGATATGGACGATGTCACCCGGGGTAACATCGCCAATTTAAAATCCGAGGCCGCCAGGCTACTGAAAACAAGTGCGGCCGAGCTTGATGCGCTCTGTCAGCGTTTAGCCAACAAAACTTAGTGCCTTAGGGTTAAGCCCTTGGGCTAAGCCCTAGGTGTGTGATGCTTCTGCTTCCTTATCGCTCTTGCTCTCTGGCTGCATCGAGCTGCCGATGGAGGCGATGATCACCAGGGCGATGGCCAGCCATTGCAGTGGCGTTAGTAATTCGCTGAGGATCATAAAACCGGCCAGCGCGGCAATGGCGGGCTCCATGCTCATCATCACGCTAAAGCCCTGTGCCGGCATATTGCGCAGCGCCACCATTTCCAGCGTATAAGGCAGGGCGCTGGACATAATCGCCACTAAAAAGCCCAGCGGGATAACTTCCCAGCTCAGTAGCGCCATGCCTTGATGGGCGGCACCGTAAGGCACCAACACAAAGGCTGCTACCGTCATGCCCAAGGCCACTGTGCGTCCCCCGGAGCTTTGGTTACCTGTGCGTTTTCCAAATAAAATATAACCAGCCCAACAGGCACCGGCGACAAGCGCTAGGGCAACACCCACAGGGTCTAGGCCGGTCTCGGCGTCGATTTCCGGCAATAACAGAATGATACCGGCAATGGCAAAGGCGACCCACAGCAGGTCCCGTTTACGTTTTGAGCTCAGCAGGGCCACCGCCAGTGGCCCAGTGAATTCCAATGCCACGCCTATGCCCAAAGGAATACGTTCGATGGCGTAATAGAAGGCGATGTTCATGCCGCCTAAACACAGGCCGTAAACGATAATGCTACGCCATTGCTGACCCTGGGGCAGGGCTTTCCAAGGTCGAAAGACAAGACACAAAACCAGGGCCGAAAACCCCAGGCGCAGCGCCGTGGTGCCCTCGGGACCGATCAAGGGAAACAGTTGCTTAGCGATGGAAGCGCCGGACTGTATGGTAACCATGGCCAGTAAAACACAGCCGATGGCGGTCAGTAGCACACGGTGGTGAGCAAAAAACATGTTGAAAACCCGTGTTTAATGAAGTGGCGCTAGTGTAGCTAAGCACCTTGTTTGGGTAAATACTGCAAAGCGCCACTGGTCGTGTTTTTATTGGTTTTGGTCTTACTCTGGGATGATGCTGGGTCGAACAGGGCCTTGGACTACCCTTGCGGCGGCTGCATTGTTACACTGCGGGATTCGTTATTGGTTTTCGCCGCAGGAGAATTGGGTGTCGCATCAGTTAATAAAGTTTGCTGCTTATGGGCTCTTGTTTGTGCTCGGCCTTGGGCTGACCCATACCCTGACGCAGGAGCAGTTACTGGAGCAAAATAAGGAGCGTACCGCCCGTCATGCTTCGGCTTTGAAGGATTATATCCAAAGCGAATTTGGCCGCTATAGCACTATCGTTGCGTTTTTAAGTGAGAGCACCTTAGTGCAACAGGCCCTTAAAAGTGCTCAAGAGGGCAACGTTGCCGACCGCTATCTAAGCGATGTGCAACAGGCCAGCGGCGCCTCCGATATCTACCTACTCAATGCCGAAGGGACAGTGGTAGCCAGCAGTAACTCACATCTGCCGCACAGTTATAAGGGCAATAACTTTGCCTTTCGTCCTTATTTTGACCGGGCCATGGCCGGGGAAACCGTGATTGATTTTGCCCTCGGGCAACGCTCCATGCGCCGCGGTTTTTATTTTTCCAAGGCGGTGGATTTTGTTGGTGGCGGTCGAGGCGTAATTGCGCTTAAGGTCAACGCCAGTAAATTTGAAACCGATAAGGCCCGTTTGGATACGGGGGAAAAAAGCCATTTCGCGCTGCTTGATGCCAATGAGGTGGTGTTGCTCTCCGATAATCCCGACTGGCAATTGCGCGCCAGCAAAGCGCTTAGCGCCAAGAAGCAGCAGCAAGTCGCACAGTCACAGCAGTTTTTAGGGCAAGCCATTAATCCCCTTGATTGGCGCTGGTTGTCGGACCAACCTCAGTTTGACTCCCAGCCCAGTGGCCAGTTGATCACCAAGCAGCGCCGGTATCTGGTCAGTAGCTCGACCCTGGCGGATACCTCCTACCGACTCTTGATGCTCAGTCCCATAGTGCCGTTTAATGAGGTGCATGCGGCGCGCCTTGGACTAGCCATGTTGCTGCTCTTACTCTTGATAGTGTTGATCGAATATCTCTCGGTCAAGGTCGCTGGCTACCGGCAACTCTTGTTTAGCCAACGCTCCCTGGAAGAGCAGGTGCATGAGCGCACCCAGGAGTTGGAGCAGGCGCAGGACGCGCTTATTCGCGCCACCAAGCTGGCGACCATAGGTCAGTTGAGCGCCAGTGTGAATCATGAAATCAATCAGCCGCTTAGTGCCATGAGTGCTTATGTGGCCGCCTGCAAGCGCCTGTTGATGCGCGCCGAGCCGGATAAGGCGATGGAAAACCTGCAATTGATTGAGCAATTGATCCGCCGCGTGCACGCCATTGCAGCCCAACTTAAATCCTTCAGTCAAAAGCGTCCGGTGAAGATGCAACGCATCTCGCTACAACAAAGCGTACAAAACGCCCTCTTGGTGGTCGGCCCCGAGCTTAAAAAACACCATGTCAGCGTGCAGGAGTCCGGACTTGAGGTACCCGTGTGGGTCGACCCTTATCAGTTTGAGCAGGTGTTGGTAAATCTGCTCTCCAATGCCTGTCAGGCCATGGAGCACGCTCAGGATAAATGGCTGCGCCTGGAGGCGAGCAGCAAGGAGGGCAAGGTGTACTTGTCCATTATCGATAATGGCCCTGGCATCGACCAACATGCCTTAAGCACCATTTTCGAACCCTTCTATACCACCAAGTCGGAACATGGTTTAGGCTTGGGGTTGTCAATTTCAAAACAAATTATCGAATCTTTTCAGGGTAATCTCAGCGCTCATAATCACCACGATGGTGGCGCCGAGTTTTTGCTTAGCCTGCACCAACAAGAGCCACAGCTATGAGCCGAGAAAAAACCATTTACGTTATTGATGACGAAGCCAGCATTCGTCATTCGCTGCAACAATTGCTCGAACTCGAAGGCTATCGGGTGCAATGTTTTGACGATGCTAGCAAGGCCTTGCATAGTCTTAATCGCAGTTTCGCCGGGGTGGTGCTTAGCGATATCAGCATGCCGAATATGGATGGCATCAGTTTTTTGCAGCAGGTGCAGCAATTTGACTCTGAGCTGCCGGTGATCTTTCTTACTGGCTATGCCGATGTCAGTATCGCGGTGAAGGCCATGCAATTGGGGGCCTATGATCTCTTTGAAAAGCCCATTACCGAGCAGCTGCTCGATTGCCTGGCGCGCGCCTTGGACAAGCGCACCCTGGTGTTGGAAAACCGCGAATTAAAACGCCAGGTGCAAAAACAATCGGCCCCCGGGGTGAGAATCTTGGGCGAGACCCAGCAAATGCAGCAGATGATGCAACTACTCGATGCGGTAATAGACACCCCGGCAGATGTCCTTATTGAAGGGGAAACCGGCACCGGCAAGGAGCTGGTCGCCCGTTATCTGCATGAGCAAAGTCAGCGTGCCAAACATCACTTTGTCGCCATTAACTGTGGTGCCATTCCCGAGCAATTGATCGAAAGCGAGTTGTTTGGGCCGCCAGTGGTGCTTACACCGGCGCCAATCAGGCCCGCGAGGGTAAGTTTACCTATGCCAACGGCGGCACGGTTTTTTTAGATGAAATCGAGGCCATGTCGCCAAGCTTGCAGGTGAAACTGCTACGGGTGCTGGAAGAGCGCCAGGTGACGCCGGTGGGCAGCAATCAGGGCATTGAGCTGGATATTCGCGTGGTGGCCGCCACCAAGGTGGATTTACAAACCCTGGTCGATGCCGGGCAGTTCCGCGCCGATCTCTATTTTCGCTTGAATCTGGTGAAGGTACCGATCCCGGCGCTGCGCCAGCGTAAGGCGGATATTCCGCTTTTGTATCAGCACTTTTTATCCATTGCTGCGACCCGCTTTCATAAGCCTACCCAGCCGCTCAGTGAGGAGTTGCGTGGTCGGTTAATGCAGTATGACTGGCCGGGCAATGTGCGCGAGCTGCGTAATCATGCCGAGCGCACCTTGCTGCTGGGAGAGCAGTTGGCGCAGCAATCCGTTGGCACACAGGAACAGGAAGTGTTAAGTCTGGCGCAAAAGGTGGCCTATTACGAGCAGTCACTGATCGAGGATGCCCTGGCGCAAAGTCAAGGCAGTATTAAAGAGGCGATGGCCTTGTTGCAGATACCGCGTAAAACCTTGTACGACAAGATGGCCAAGTATGCACTACAGCGCACCATGTACACCTAAACTGTGTGTGGGTTTGGTGATAAATACGTAATTCTGTGTGCGGAAATCCGCACATTTATCTTGGTCTTTTTCGCTGGTTTATTGGTAAGTCATTGTAAAATAGCGTTTTAAAAAGTTGGTTAGGTTTTTGTATGTGTCTTTGTTAACAACAAGTAGGATACAGCAATGATAAAACAACTTACATTTACCAGCGCCGCCATGCTTATGGCTGGAGCCACCACGGCCCACGCGGCCGACTATGATATCTATGGCAAGGCCGAGGTGCAGATTGCCCACACCGATAAAGGGGTGATGCGCTATACCGAGGAAGGCACCCAGATAGATGCACCTTTTTCGCGCATCGGCGTCAAGGGTCAGCATGCCCTCAACGACACCACCCAATTAGTTTTTAAATACGAGGTACAGGTGAAGGGGTTTGATGGCGACTCAACCAATGATCCATTTTCCGCCCGTAACACCTATGTCGGCGTGCAATCTCAATATGGCACAGTGCTGGTGGGACGCAACGACACCCGCTTTAAATACTCCGAGGGCAAGGTTGATCAGTTTAACGAAACGCAGGGCGATATCGCTCAGGTATTGGCCGGGCAATCTCGGGTTGGCGACAGCATCACCTACAGCACGCCGAAGTTTGGGCTTTGGGCGGCAGCGGTAACCTGGGTTCCTAAAGATGACAGCAACAGCGAAGACAATGGTGTTGCGGCGCTATTAAGCTATGGCGACCGTGCGCTTAAGCGCACCCCTTATTTTGTTGCCTTGAGCTACTCCGATGCTTTGGGTGATTTACAGGCCACTCGGGTAACGGCCGCCTATCGCTGGCAGCAGCTGCAACTGGGCGCCATAGTCCAGCGCAGTGAAAACCTGGCCGGCGATAAAGAGGGCGATGGCCTGGTACTGAGCGCGCGCTACTGGCTCAGCGACGCCTGGCAGCCCAAGTTGCAATACAGCCGCGATGACAGTGGCCTGCGCCATGAGGGCGATGCCGAGCAGTTTACGGTGGGCGTCGACTATGTGGTCGACAAGCAAACCACCTTTTATCTCCTTGCCAGCCAATTGGAACTCGATACCAGCGATGACACCAGCACCGCTTTGGGTCTAAAGTATATGTTCTAAGGGGAGCAACAAATGACCGAAAACAAACCAAATAAAATCAATCGCCTGGTCTTCTTATGGCTAGGGCCCCTGGTGATGCTGCTGACCTGTTTAATCGACCCGCCGAGCGGCATGTCGGTGGCGGCCTGGCGCACAGCAGGTTTAACCGTGTGGCTGGCCTCTTGGTGGGTCACCGAGGTGGTGCCCATTCCGGCGACCTCCCTGTTGCCTTTGGTGGTGGTGCCCCTAGCCGATATTGCCTCCATTAAGGCCGTAGCCGCGCCCTATGCGCATCCGCTTATCTATCTGTTTTTAGGTGGCTTCTTGCTTTCCATCGCGATGGAGCGCTGGGGCCTGCATAAGCGTATTGCTCTAACTACTTTGTTGTTGGCGGGCAGCAAACCCAGCACCCAGATTATGGCCATGATGCTGGTTACTGCATTCTTATCCATGTGGATGTCGAATACCGCCACTGCGGTGATGATGTTGCCCATAGCGCTTTCTGTCGTTCATTTACTGCGCGATAACGGCAGCGAGTGCGATAACTTTGGCAAGGCGCTGCTCTTATCTATCGCCTATGGAGCCAGTATCGGCGGTATTGCCACGCTGATCGGCACCCCGCCTAATGCGCTGATGGCCGCTTATTTGGCCGACAGCTATAACATAGAAATTGGTTTTGCCACCTGGATGTTGATTGGTGTGCCGCTGTCTGTGGTGATGCTGGCCTTGACCTGGCTGTGGCTCACCAAGGTGATGTACAAGGTGGATAAAACTGCGGCCCAGGTGGAAACCCGAGGCATGTTTAAGCAACAGCTTGCAGCACTGGGTAGCATGTCACGGGCGGAGAAAGGCGTATTAGCCGTGTTTGCACTTGCCGCCGTCAGCTGGGTATTGCGCCCCTTGCTGGCCAAGGCCACCGGGCTGGCTATTTCCGACACCGGTATTGCCATTGCCGCAGCGCTGTTGCTGTTTATTTTGCCCGCCAAAAAAGACAGTGAGGAGCGTATTCTTGACTGGGACAGCGCCGCCAAGGTGCCTTGGGGGATCTTATTGTTGTTCGGCGGGGGCTTAACCCTGGCGGCCAAGATTAAGTCATCGGGCCTGGCCGACTACATTGCCAATATGCTCAGTGGCGCCGGGGCCATGGAACTGGCATTGGGGATTTTAATCGTTACCGCGCTTATCACCTTCTTAACCGAGATCACCAGTAATACGGCGACCGCCGCCGGTTTCTTGCCATTGCTTGGCCCGGTGGCCGAGTCCATTACCGGCACGCCTTTGGTGTGGGTGATCCCCGCAGCCATCGCTGCCAGTTGTGCCTTTATGATGCCGGTGGCCACGCCACCTAATGCCATCGTCTTTGGCTCAGGCGAGCTCAAGATCAAAGACATGATACGCGCCGGTTTTGCGCTGAACCTAATAGCAATTGGTCTTATCACCCTGGTGACCTTAACCCTGGCCCCCTTAGTGCTGGGCTTCTAAATTCTATGGTTAACAGACTTTAGAGAAAAATCTTTCCTAACCAAGGGCCGCCTAGCGGCCTTTTTTATTGCTTGATTTTAGGACGTTGTTTTAGGCGATCAGTTGGCGATATTGCGCCGGAGTTAGGGTGGTAACTTGCTTAAAGGTGCGCCGGAACGAGGTTTCATCGCCATAGCCCAATCGATTTACTACCTCCTTCACCGACAAACCCTGGTAGGTGATGAGATCGCACGCCTGCTGAATTTTTACCAAACGCATAAATTGCGCCGCCGATGCGTCCGTGCCGTTAGCGATGCGCCGCGCCAGGGTGCGGGTCGACATATTCAGTGCAGCGGCGAAATTGTTCAGGGTTAAATCCTGCGCCGGCGTTTGTTCAACCCAGCGATAGGCACGTGCCACTTCTGGCGATTTTGATTTTATCATCTCGATACGCTGCCAAGGCAAGGCTGCTTTTTGAGGTCGGGCGATCACCATGAGTTTATTGATTTCGGCGAGAATAGCGGCGCCACAATGATTCTGGATCAGCGTATTGGCAATGGCCAGATAGCCCTGGACGCCACTGGCGGTGATTAACTCTTGGTCCTCTACCTGGGTGTCGTTAAATTGCCAATTAACGCCTGTAAAAGCGGTGCTAAGGTATTGGGCTAACCACCAGGTGGCGGTGGCGCGGCGGCCTTCCAGCTGCCTGCTGGCGGCCAGCAGACACACCGCGGAGCAGTAGCCCCAGAGCTGGGTCGTTGACGCCAGCCGACTGAGCGTGTCGATCAGCTCGCGATTTACCGCCAGCGCTTTTGCGCAATCCTGCTCCGAGCTGGCCCAGAAGCCGGGCAATAAAAGGGCATCAAACTGGCCCTCGGCAAGGCTGGTTTGGGGCTCAATAGTGATGCTGGGGCCCTGAGAGGCCAAGGTCAGGGTGACGGGGGTGCCGTCGACGCTGGTAAAGACACATTCGAAGGTGCGTTGCTGCGTTCTCTGATTGCACGCGGTGAGTATTTCGGCAAAGGCCATCAGGCCCGAGGGGATGCAGCCGGGGTAAACAACAAGACCTATACGCATAGTTGGCAATAATTGCATTAATTGTGACTTAGTTGGCCATATTAGGTGCCGCGATGGCGAAATACAATAAGGTCATTGTTACTTTTTCGAGCACGCCAATGAAAATTACCCAAATACGTAATGCCACAGTGATCATTGAATATAAACAAGTGACCCTATTGGTGGACCCCATGCTGGCGCCCCAGGGCAAGGCGCCAGCGCTTAAATACCTGGGAGTAAAGCGGCGCAAAAACCCACTGGTGGAGTTGCCGGATAACAGCGAGGAGTTACTGGTCAAGGTCACTCACTGCTTGATCACCCATTGTCAAAAAGGGCATTTTGATCATCTGGACCGTGCCGCGGTGCGCTGGTTAAGGCAAAAGCAACTTCCGGTGCTGGCCTCTAACGCCGATGAGGCGTTTTTAAAAAAGCGGGGTTTGCATGTGATGCCCTTGTCATCGCGCTCAGCTAATGCCTTTGCCGGCGGGCTTATAGAGTTGGTGCCCTGTGTTCATGGTCATGGCTTAGTGGGGAAGCTGATGGCCCATGGCGTTGGTTATTACATTGAAATGCCGGGGGAGCCCAGCGTCTATATCACCGGCGATACCCTGCTGACAGAGACCATTATCGACTTTGTGCAATCCCGACAGCCCGATGTGATCATTGCTCCGGCAGGTGGTGCCCGTTTTGATTTTGGTGGCGAAATCATTATGGGTGCCGAGGATGTGTTGGAGCTGGCATCCATCGCTCGTGGTCAGGTGATAGCCAACCACCTGGAAGCGCTGGATCACTGCCCGGTAACCCGTTTACAACTGGGTGAGGCGATGCTGGATGCCGATCTGGGCGAGCGCGTGCTGATCCCCGATGACGGTCAGACCTTGGCATTTTAACGGTGCCTAACGGCTGGCTTAATTTTTGGAGGCAATATCGTGACTCATATCATTTGTTTTGGCGATAGTATTACCCGGGGCGAAAACGACGCGGCGGCAGGCGGCTGGGTTGACAGGTTAAAAGCGAGAGAAATTTGTCGCTTTGTGACCGGCTCACGGGCCGAAACCTGTGTGTTCAATATGGGCATAGGCGCAGAGACCAGCGATGGTCTGGTGCAGCGCTTTGCGAATGAGCTCGCGCCGCGTATGGCTGCGCCGCATATGGCTGCGCCGCAGCGCACCTTTGTTACCCTGGCTTATGGCGCTAATGATGTGGCGATTACGGCGCAGCAGCACAGCGTACCCCTAGCGCGTTTTATAAGCAATTTGCGCATCTGTATCGAACATGCCCAGGAGTTGGGCGTACAGCCGATATTGATCAATATTCTGCCCGTTGCCCAATACTTGGATGGTGTTCCCAATAACCTAGGTAAGCGCCGCCTGAATAAGGATATAGCCAGTTATAATCAGGCCTTGGCGCAGTTGGCCGAGGATACCTCGGTGCCGCTTATCGATGTTGCGGCCTTGTTTTCCAATAGTCGGGGCGGGTTTGGGCTCTTGACCGCCGATGGCGTGCACCCTAACAGCGCCGGACACCGGCTGCTGTTCGAGTGCATTTATAGCCATTTGGAGCACATTACGCGGGTGGAGATGGCAGCATCAGTGGATATGCAGCTCTAGCTTATTATCCAGTATGGGTAGCAGGGCGCGCTCGCGACGTAAGTCGTCCTGTTCATGCTCCAGGCGATGGCGGCGGTGTTTAAGTTCGCGGCGCTGCTCGCGGGTGAGCTCCTCAGAGTGCAACTGCCAGTGAATGTGTTTCAGTTCGTCGTCAATCTGGTTGAGGCGCGAGGATATTTCATGGCGATGGCGGTTCACCACGTATCTGTCATGGCCTTGTTGCCAGGCGAGGCGAAATTCTTCGCTGCGACAAATGGGATTATAGTCTCTGCCATTAAGGCCTTGGGTAAAGGCGTTTTCCGGCTCACAGTAATCTTTCAGGCCTTCCTGGTGCCCGCGCTTATAGTCTTCCAGGGTTGGGCGCACACCATATTCGAGGCAGTCGTAAATAATGTTTTTACCATTGGCCAAGGAGCGACCCTGCTGACCATGACTGAAGCCGATATCGAACCAGTCCCCCCGTTCGCACTGCTGCTGCGATATGCTGGAGCAGCCGCTGAGCAGTGCCAGCATTATTATCATTAATCCGGTTCGGACTAAACCCATAGTGAAATCCCGTTGTAGTTATTATTGAAATACCGACTTTAAGTGGTATCCAGTGCCGTCAAAACGGCATAAATTAGGGCTAATTTACCCAAGTTCAGTGAGTTATTAAAGAGTAGCGAGGATGAACAAGCGCTGTTTTTAAATCAACAGCGCTGCCTGAAGCGCCCTGAGTGAGGGCCAAAAAATCTGAGTTAGCGGGCAAACAACAGGCTTAAGCGGCGCTTGAGTTCGGGCTTATCGAGCTGGCCGTAATAGAGCAGCAGGTCACTTTTACCGTCGTCGTTGATATCCGTGCTGCTAATATGGCTGCCGGATTGGGGCAGGGCGAGTTTTTGCTTTTGGCTGCGGGCAAAGGCCTGCTGGCCTTGGTTAAGGCGATAGACCAGGGTGTCGTTATCTTCGGAGAACAGCAGGTCTTTGCGGCCATCGCCATTGATATCGGCGAGCATGACCAAGGGTTGACTGGCGCGGCCCTTGCTGATGCTGAAGTTCATTTCCGTTTCATAGTCCAATGACGGCTTTTTCGGGAACTGGCCCTGGGTGTTTTGCCAATACAGCAGAATATCCTGATCTATGCTGCTGGCGAGCAAGGCTGATATCACTTGCGATACCCCGAGCTCAAAGCTGGCGACCATCACTTCCAGGCGGCCATCGCCGTCGATATCCTGCAGTTGCAGATCGGTTAAGGTGCCCTCGGCGCTGACCGTGGTATCTGCTTTATTGGCGTAGCTTAGTTGGCGTTGTTTATCCAAACTGCCGTAATAAATTTCGTAATCATTGCTTCTATCGAACACCCCGGAGCTCTTGGTGTAGCGCACCACTAAATCAGGAATGGCATCGCCATTGATATCTTCAAAACGCTCTAATTTGCGGTACCTAAGGTCGCTTTGGTCAAGGGGCTGGCCATCATCATCGAGCTGATCCCACCAATCTATGCTGTAGATGCCACCACGGATCGCCAGTTGCTGATGTTCAAAATGGCGGCCGTGGGCGTAGTAAAGGTGCAGCTTGCCCTCGTGCAAATTGGCGATATCAAGGCGACCGTCTTGGTTAAGATCTAAGGTAAATACCTGCGCCGGTGAGGCGTTAAGTTCGACGCCATTGAGTACGCTGTGGCTGCCAATATCCAGGCTCACCTTTTTATGGCCACCTTCGTGTTGTGAAAGCCATACATGCAAGTCGGTGAAATCCGCGAGCATGATGTCGCTGTCGCCATCGTTATTAAAGTCATGGATAAAGTCGATTTGGCGCATAAAGTTACTGCGCTCAATGCGATAAATAGAAGACACATCGGCAAAGGCAAACAGGCGTGGTTCGCCTTGTTGCTGTGGATACTGATAGCGACCGACATGATCATGGGCTAAAAAGTATAGCGTGTGCTCGCTCTTTTCCTGCTCACTGATATCGTAAGCGAAATACTCTTCGCCGATGGCAAAGCGGTCCACCTGTTGTAGCCTGCCATCGATCACAGCCAGCACCGCCACTTGATGGGCCTTGGCTTCATTGCGACCAAAGACCACGATTTCCTTGCCCGGATGAGGCGTGAGATCGGCGCTCAGCGGTGTACGACTGATATTAAAATCAAGATCTATGCTCAGAGCTTGGAATGGTTCCCCCTGAACGGATGCGGCCGCCACGGGCGTTGCCATAAAAGCCAATGGCAGGCTGGCCAACAGTGCTGTGTGTAGAAATCCCTTCATGATCAACTCTAATAGTTCGCATTATTTCTACTACAGTGCCAACAGCGGCACTCGAGTGCAAGGGTCAATATGTAAGCAAGTGTTCAAACTGTGCGAGCAAGCGTTAACACCATGCAAGCAAGCGTTGGCACCATGCTGGCAAGCGTTAACGCTTAGTCGGTGTTTTTATGAAAGTCCGCTAGCCAGCGTTGCCATTGGCTGTCATAGCCTTGCATATGGCGATGTTGTTTGGAGTTAAGATGGCCCTCGCGGTCTCGCTCGCTTTGAAACGGGCCGGCGCGGCACAGCAGGCAGCAGTGGGGGTCATCAAGATGATGGCGGCGATGGCAATGCGCGCTTATTTCGCTGTCGGCATTGAGGGCGTAGGTGTAGGTAATGCCTAGTGTGTCTTTAACATGCTTGTCGCGGTCGACATTACGCACCTTGTAGCCTGGGAAACGGCGTAAATCAAATTGCTGCTCACCTAAGAAGTGCATCGGCGTATGCGATGTTAAGGCATGGTCTAAGCCCCAATGACTGTAAGGTTTAACGTCTTTGGAGGTGATATAGCACAGGCCCGCGCCTTGAGGGGCGAGGGCATAACGAGCGCTGTTGAGCAGATACTGGTGCAACAGGGCGCGATTGAGAATATTCAAGCCGCCGTTTTGTTTTGCCGCCGCAAAGGCCTGCTCTGAGCCGAGCTGGCTTAACAGCGGAAATTGGAAAATAACCAGATCGAAGCGCTTTTCACCCAGGCGCTGCCAGCTTTCGGTGGCGGTGACGTCAAATTCAAAATCAAGGCTGACCTTTGCGGCGCGCAGCGCATCTATGCCGTGGTGCTGGTATTTATCGCGCAGCGTTGTTTCGCTGTCGTACACACTGCCGTGTAATTGCGACGCCGGGTAGAAATCCAATAAAGCCTTGGTGAAGGTGAGATCGCCATCGCCTACGGTTAACACCCGCCAGTTGCGCTGCAAATACATGATTACTTATTCACCTTGTGGCTGCGGCTCGTCGCGGCGCAGAGCCCCGGCTGCATATAAACGCGCCTTGAGTGATTCGATGGCGATTTGGCGAATAATCACATGCAAGGCAATCAGGGCAGCAATGGCAAAATGCACCGGACCATGAGTGAAGCCCAACTCCGGGTTATAAATGGTGGCGCCAAACATGATAAACAGCAAAACCATGGCAATTTCCAGCAGTTGATTGCTGTAGAAAGTGAGTTTGCCTTCACGCTTGTGGTCTTTTTTAATGTTTACCGCGCAGAAAAACGGGATTACTTTCACCTTAAAGGCGGCATTTTTTTCAATGTAAATTTCACCGATCTCATCCAGGGCGCGGCGCAGGGCATCTATCATAATTTTGCTCGTATTCTGTTAGGCCGGCGCAGTGTAATGCATAGGCGCCGGACTGTCTAAGGGTTCAGTCGAGAAGGCTGGCGATCATCAGCAGGTGGGTTACAAACACCACGGAAGTCAGCACAAAGCGCATCTTGCGATAGTCCTTATGGTGCTCTTGCCAGGCGGGCGCCTTGACCTCAAACAGCAACACCAGCCAATAGCTGGCACTGAGCCAGGCCAGGGTGAAAATACTGTTGCCTAACGCCAACAGCGGAATGGGTAAAATTGGCACTATGGCGGCAATGGCGTGGCCGTGGGGCTGATTGCCCGGGCGCCACAGCTGACCGGCTAAAAAGCTGACAATGGCGATACTGTAATAGATAAATAAAGGCGCAACCGACTCGCCCTGACCGGATAATAAGGTCCAGCCCTGCATGGCCAAAAAGGGCAACAAACCCAAATAACCCAGTTGAATATGATTTACATAGCGCTCAATAGCCACAAATAACTCCGCAAATTAGCAACCTACCAATTGTACGTGCCAGCGGGCACTAAGTTCAATAATCTTTCCGCCTGCTTTTATTGGGCAATTGCCAGCGCTGCAAGGTGCTGTTAGCTTAAGGATTAAGCAAATTAATAAGAAGGGGATAGGGATATGCAGGTTCATTTTTTAACCCAAGATCAGGATTACCCAGGAGAGCATTCTGAGGTACTTGAAGTCTTATTGCAGTTGCGTGGCCAATATACACTGGAAACCTTGGCGGCGCAGGTGAAAAAACAACTGGCCCAGGGTTACCAGCTAGTATATGTGCAAGCCGATAGCGGAATTTTGGCGGTGGCCGGCTTTGTGGTCACAGAGAAACTCGCCTGGGGCAAATGCATTTATATCGACGACCTGGTAACCAATAGCGCCTGTCGCAGCCAGGGCGTCGGACATTTCCTGATAAGCTGGTTTAAGAACTACGCTAAGGCCCATCAATGCACGCAAATCCACCTCGACTCGGGTGTCCAGCGCTTCCCCGCCCACCGTTTTTATCTGCGTGAGGGCTTTAATATTGCCAGTCATCATTTTTCTATGCTGGATGTGTGAGGGGTTTACCAATGACCGTGCTCTGTGAAACCGAAAGATTAATCATCAGGCAACTGGATTTGGGTGATGCCGACTTTATCTTGCGCTTACTCAATGACGAGTCCTTTATACGTTATATCGCGGATAAAAATGTTCGTACGCACCAAGATGCGATAAATCATCTAACGAATGGCCCAATAGCCAGTTACAAAAACCATGGTTTTGGCCTGAACCTGGTGCAGTTAAAAGGTGAATCAACAGCCATAGGCATGTGCGGGTTATTAAAAAGAGAAGAGTTGGATTACCCGGATTTGGGCTACGCGTTTTTCCCCGAATTTTGTGGCAAGGGCTACGCCCGGGAGGCGGCCGAAGCCGTGTTAAAACAAGCTGTGGCTGAGCATAGCATGCACACTATTTTAGCCGTTACCGCTCCCAATAACCTAAGATCCATGCACTTATTGGAAAGTATCGGCTTTAGCTTAACAGGCACCAAGGAGCTGTATGGCTTAGAAAATAACCTCTTTGAGTATCACGGCCGATAGATCGCTAGCACAATGACTCAAGTTAACACTCTTACCCTCGCCATCTATGCCGGCATTGTTGCCCTTGTAGTTGGCGCAATTGCCTTTACTCTCAGTTGGAATCTGTGGGAATTCTGGGGCGGCCCCATGCCTGGAATTCAGGCATTGCTGTTTCCCGGAAATGTGACCTTGGTCCATGTGTGGCACCCTTTATTCACAGAAGAAGTGAGTTTTTGGCCTAAGCTCGCGCTTCTTTTTATTGGCCAGTTTGTGGTTGTTACCCTAGTGGTGGCCCTTGTTATCGGCCTGGTTAGAAAGTTTAATTGCCTCTTTGCCCATGCAAACCGCTAGCGCGCGTTTCGTATCAGGGAGATGATAACGTGTTTGCTTACATTGAAGACTTTGATGGGGGTGTTTTGGTTGGGGCGACAAAGCACCAAAATAATTTATAACAAGGCGATCCGCCGCGTTAGCTATTTTTTAAATTTAAGGAGCTACACTTGGAAAAGGTGTTAGTCAGTGCGTGTTTGCTTGGAAACAAGGTTCGCTACAATGCGAGTTGCTTATCTGTACCAGAGTCTGATTTAAATTGGCTGCAATCAGGTGTCGAACTTGTGGTTTTTTGTCCCGAGGTCTCGGCAGGTTTACCCATTCCCAGAGCCCAGGCTGAAATAATCGCAGGTCAAGGAGCTGACGTCCTGCAAGGTGCTGCGAGTGTTGTTGGCAACGATGGTATTGATGTCACTCATCAGTTTATTGCTGGCGCCAAAAATGCGTTGAAGCTATGCCAAGAACAACAAATAAAGTACGCGGTGCTCGCTGAGGGCAGCCCCTCCTGCGGTAGTGCAAAAATCTACGATGGTACATTTAGCGGCACTAAAGTAGATGGTTTGGGAGTAACGGCCGCATTACTAGAACGTGAGGGCATTCGCGTATTCAGTCAATATACCATAGCTAGCCTCAGAGCAGAGCTGGAACAAGATAGCTAACATGGCGTGATATGTATGGGTGAAAAAACGAATCAATTAATTGAAGTGTTAACCGAGCTTCGGCAGTTAACATCAGAAGATGACCAAGAGCATTGGGTTAAATTTTTGCTCCTTGCTGAAACCCGATTAAAAAAGTCTGACTTTTCAGGGATAGAGCATTTGTTGGCTGGCTATGGCGGGCTGGGTTCATTTAATGATGTTTGGATCCAATCAAGCAAAGAAAAAGATGAAAGGTTTTGTTTTTTAAGGTCCAAGGCTTGGGACCTGGCAAATTACATTAAGGAAAATCATGAATTTATCACTTAATAAGGTGCTGAAGTTATGTCGGACTTTGCCCTCAAGGTGATGGGGACGCGCTAAAGTGCAGCCCCTTAGCGGCGCGTTAGGCTGAACCCAAACAACGGAGATATAAATTATGCTCGGTGTAAATGAACTTACTGTTTTTTTCGGTTGGTGTACGGTAATAAATCTGGCTTTTTATTTGCTGTCCGCATTTTTTATTTTGGTATTTAAAGATTTCACTATTAATCTTCACAGTAAAATTGCAGATGTCGCGCCTTCCGAATTACCACGTATATACTTTAATTTCATGGGTAATTATAAACTCGGTATATTGCTTTTAAACCTCACACCCTATATCGCACTCAAGTTAATGGCATAGATAAAGCTCAGCATAATAAGGTGTTAAGGTGGAACTGTGAAACAAGCCTCTGATGCCAGGGAGTAATAATGAAAATCCTAGAAGGTGATTTAATTAAGCTCGCCCTGGCTGGTGAATTTGATGTCATCATTCATGGGTGCAATTGTTTTTGCACCATGGGGGCAGGTATTGCAAAAGCAATAAAAGCTGAATTTCCTGAAGCATTCAAGGCCGACCTGAATACTGAAAAAGGTTCAAAACAAAAACTGGGTACTTATTCTCAAGCCAGTGTTGAAAGAAACGGTAACACCATAACTGTCATCAATGCTTACACCCAGTTTAATTGGCATGGACGCGGTGTAAAAGCAGACTACCAAGCAATCCAAAGTGTCTTTTCGCGGCTTAAAAAAGAGTTCAGTGGCTCTCGCTTTGGCTACCCTCTAATTGGCGCTGGGTTGGCGGGTGGTGACTGGAATGTCATTTCGCAAATTATTGAAACCGAGCTTGCCGGTGAAAACCACACCCTGGTGAAATTCGCACCCTAATGAACTTTGACGTGCAGTTTTTAGCGCGCCACCATGCACCTTAATATAGTCCAGTTAAAGTGAATCGTGTACCGTGGAAGGTATCAAGCTTGCAAGGTAAGCTACCTTGTAAGGAATTACTAATAACCTATTAGGCATCTGAAATGTTGATTCAAAGAGTTCTATTATTTGTGGTTACCATTGGGATTACATTATCCGCAGGTGTAGCTGGTATATACGGTGGTGAAGCTGTTGCAGTTAAGTTATTTGGCCCAGAAATATTGGTTGGCCCATACACAGCTTTATCACCAAAGTTGTGGGTGCTAATTCTGTTTTTTGGATTGGGTGCACTTGTCTCTGGCTTTGGTGTTATTACCTTGTTGGTTATGCCTCTTAAGTTCATGTTCCCTAACCATAGAAAGCCTTTCTCATGGATGAAAAAGCCTTCAAAAAGGGAAATACTCGTTCTAAAGTGGTACGCTGAAGGGCTTAAAAAGTATACGGATGATTTGGAAAGAAATGCCTAGCAAGGTTGTCAAGTTTTCTCCAGCCCTTCGGGTCTGCGCGGTACAGCCAAGCCGTTGGCTTGTATGCCCTTCCAACGGCGTTGATATCAGTTTTTAGCTATACCCATTCACTAAAAAACGCAGACTATCAGGCTCCTCCCGTTTAGATTTGCGCTGCGAAGCCTTGCTTGGGTCGCTCGTCGCCCAACGCCACAAGATCTATCGGCAAACGCCCCGCCCGCAGCCAAAGGCTCTCTAAGTAAAGCCATTTACTGAGGTAAATCCAGCTCCACCACCTTATCGATAACAAAGCGGCGCGTAGCTTCGCCATCGACCAGCTTGTACTGCACCTGACGCATTTTCTTCGTTTGTCCGGCATTGGTGTCGCTTTCGCCATAAACAGGGAAACGCTGCACCAGAGAGGTTTCTACGATGGCGAACTCATCATGGCCCATGTAGCCGGCGCTGATCTTAGGCTGCTCGGTCACGGGTTGAAAATAAATCTGGCTCATGGACTTTTTGTTATTCACCGAATAGCCGATCACCTCACCATAACTGCCACTGCCATCGGATTGGGTAAAGACCAAGAGCTCGGGAGAGCCGTCGGAGTTTAAGTCTTCAATCTCGGCGCCCACCACACGGCCATTAATTCCATGGCTGACCGCCTCATTGCTGATGGATAAGCCAAAGGGCGCTATGGTTAGCCGGTTTTCACCTTCGCCCTTAAAAGACGTGACATTAAAGCCAATGCCTTGTAACACCATAGTTTTATTGAATATGCTTTGGTCCAGCTGGCTGTTATCCAAAGGCTCACTCAGCTTGCTGTAGCCGCCCTTAATCGAGCCACCGCCGGAGCAGAAGAAATTAAGCATGCCTTCGGCTTCTGGCTGTTCTGTGTTGATTTCAATGCCTTGCTCATTGAAGTCAAAGAGTATGGCGGTGCCCTGGGTTTCGGCCTTATAGCGGGTATCGCTTAATCGCTGTGCCGTGTCCGTGTAGGTACAGGTCGGGCGCTTTCTATCGATACGAGAGCGTATTGATACATTGATTTGCTCGGGGCCGCTTTGGCTCACCTGTACCGCCATCCAGTCATAACCTTGGTCGCGTTTGTGGTATTCGCCGCTGACATAATTACCGGCCGGGTTGAATGCACTTGGCACAGGCTTGGTTTTGGCATCCTCCACCGTGTTTGCTTTGGCAGGCATTTGGGCTGATTTAGTGGCCTCAGGTTCATCCTGACAAGCCGCCACACTTATGGCTAAGGCGAGAATAAGGGTGTTCTTGATCATAAGCGGCATCTTGTTGCTTTGTTTCTAAAGAAGAGACTTGTCAATCTAGCATAGAATAATGGCTTTACCCAGCGAGCTAGCCTAGTTTGTGCTGGCTCATGGCCATGATTTGCCCTGAATTTTGTGAGTGGATAACCCTGAAAAATAAAGGGGCAGATCATTTGCACCCAAGATCAATCATAAAATACGATTGAAGTAATCTAAACAATCAATTTTATTTATCAACCCTTCATCGTTATCTTAGTAATCAAGCCAGCGGGGCAAGGTACTTCCCGCACTAATTTACTTAAATCATTGAGATAAATGAGAGGATAAAATGAGCAACTCTTTAATCAACACTAAAATCAAACCATTCACAGCCACTGCCTTCCACAACGGCGATTTCACTCAGGTGAGCGAGCAGGATTTACTGGGTAAATGGTCAATCGTGTTCTTCTACCCGGCGGACTTTACCTTTGTATGTCCTACTGAGCTGGGCGATTTGGCGGACCACTATGCCAAGCTACAGGAAATGGGCGTAGAGGTGTACTCGGTATCAACCGACACCCACTTCACCCACAAGGCATGGCACGACGCATCAGACACCATTAAGAAAATCCAATTCCCTATGATTGGCGACCCAACAGGTCAAATTACCCGTAATTTCGGGGTAATGATTGAAGAAGAAGGTCTGGCACTGCGCGGTACCTTCGTGATTAACCCTGAGGGTGAAATCAAGGTCGTTGAAACGCATGACCTGGGCATTGGCCGCAGCGCGTCAGAGCTACTGCGTAAGGTTCAAGCCGCTCAGTACATCGCCACTCACGATGGTGAAGTATGTCCGGCCTCATGGCAGCCAGGTGAAGAGACGCTTGCGCCTTCACTGGACTTAATCGGCAAAATCTAAGTCGTCCGAGTTAAATAAGCCAGACTGTGGCGGTGGAGACACCGCCTTTTTCTTCTAAATTGTTGAGGCAAACCATGTTAGACACTGCAATTAAAAATCAATTATCAAGCCATTTTAGTACGTTGACGGGTGACATAGAGCTGGTTCTTGCCCTCGACGACACGAACAAAAGTAACGAATTACAGGCGCTGGCCAATGATCTTGCATCGCTAAGCGAGCGCATTCGCGTCAGTACAAATAACGACGAACAAGCCCGCCGTCCATCGATGACGGTTAAGGGCGAGCAGGGTACGGCCATCGCCTTTGCCGGTGTGCCCATGGGCCATGAGTTTACCTCTTTGGTACTGGCCATACTGCACAGTGGTGGCGTTGCCACCAAGGCCGATGCGACTCAGGTTGAGCAAATTAAAGCACTGGATAAGGAACTGAATTTTGAGATTTATATCTCCTTAAGCTGTCAGACCTGTCCGGGCGTGGTGCAGGCCCTTAATACCATGGCGGCACTGAACACACGGATCACCACTACCATGGTCGATGGCGCCTTATTCCAGGAGGAAGTGGAGGCCCGCAATATTATGGCGGTGCCCACGGTATACCTAAACGGTGAAGTTTTCAGCCAGGGCGCCATCAGCCTAAACGATATCCTCACCAAGGTGGACGAAGGCGCCAGTGCCCGTCAGGCCGAGCTGTTAAATGAAAAAGACCCCTATGACGTACTGGTTGTTGGTGGCGGTCCGGCCGGTGCATCCGCGGCCATTTATGCGGCTCGTAAGGGGTTGCGCACCGGCGTGGTGGCGGAGCGCTTTGGCGGCCAGGTTGCCGATACCCTGGCGATTGAGAACTTTATCTCGGTCAAGGCCACCGAAGGCCCTAAGCTGGTGGCCCAGCTTGAGGAGCATGTTAAAGACTATGATGTGGACGTGATTGATAACCAGCGTGCATCGCGACTTTACAGTGACAATGGCAACCACATTGAGCTTGAAAACGGCGCCACCTTAACGGCCAAGGCCGTGATCCTGGCCACCGGTGCCCGTTGGCGTGAAATGAACGTGCCCGGTGAGCGCGAATATCGCGGCCGCGGAGTGGCCTACTGCCCGCACTGTGACGGCCCCTTGTTTAAAGGCAAGCCCGTGGCGGTAATTGGCGGTGGTAACTCGGGTATTGAGGCGGCCATTGATCTGGCCAATATCGTAGAGCAGGTCACCGTACTTGAATTTGCCGATACCCTGCGTGCCGATGAGGTCTTGGTGCGCAAGGCGCAGAGCATGGCCAATATCACCATCATTAAAAGCGCGCAAACCACACAGGTGCTGGGCGATGGCAATAAGGTAACGGCGCTGGCCTATACGGATCGCAACACGGGCGAGCAGCATCAGCTCAGCATTGCCGGGGTATTTGTACAAATCGGTTTGGTGCCTAACACCGAATGGTTGAAAGAAAGCGGCGTGACCTTGTCAAAATTCGGCGAAATCGAAGTGGATAATCGCGGTGCCACCAATGTAGAGGGCGTGTATGCGGCGGGCGATGCTACCAACTCCGCCTTTAAGCAAATTATTATTGCCATGGGCTCAGGCGCCACCGCCAGCCTAGGCGCCTTTGACTACCTGATCCGCCATGGCCAGGAGTAATACCAATTCTTTTAAGTATGTGATCAGAGATAACGCTGGATAAATGATGTGATAACAGGGCGGAATTTTTCTTATGTAGTTATCCTACATAGCAAAATTTCAACACAGTTAGCACGATATTTTGCCCGCTAGAATGATTAGCTATTTAAGTGAATTGGTATACCAGCTACTGCACTTACACCCTGAAATCTCCAGTGGTGCAGTGTCCTAGCCGCTCAATAGAGCGGCTTTTTTTTTAAGTTGAGTTAGCTTAGTGTACGGCCATTTGTTGCTCTTCATGTTGCACATCTAACTCGCCAACATGCCAATAAAAAGCACCTATTTCCTGGGTCAGGCGTTTTTTAACCCAGGCCCGATAGGCACCATCGTCCGTGGGAGTCATCTCAAAGGAGTCTGGACCCGTTGCATTAGTTGCGAGCTCTGCAAACGCCTGTGCGTGAGCGCGACTGGCGTCGTCTTTATCGCGTTTATCCATAAGCGGCAACACCAAGGGCAGGGGGCAATTGATATTCATCAAGGCTTGTAAAACGCCCCATAGCTCGGTGGCGGCGCTGACGTTAATGGCGCACCAGGTGCTTAAGGGCACGCGTCGTCTAGGCGTTTTTTGTGGGTAGCGCGGGTAAATTTCCAAGGTGGTGCTTGGCGGCTGGGTCTGATTGCCCGGGCTAAAATTCGCGTAGGCGTTCAGCTCGGAAAAGTGGCAGCGCCACTGCAGCACCTCATTATGGTAATGCTCGACCATGCCGCTAAGGCGATGAAAAACCAAATAGGGATAAAAGCGCGTGACCCGCACCTTGGTCTTTTTATAGATAAAGGGCAGGGCGGCGGAAAATAGAAAGAGCGCGATATAGGCGGGAGTATTGACCGGCTCTGACAACACCTGGATGAGCATAAAAGGCCAGCCTAAAAATATCATCAAGAAGTTCAGGGCATTTAACCCCCACAGCAACTTGCCAAGTAAGGAGCGTTGCCAGCTATATAAAGTCAGGGATGTATCGCTCCAGTAATAACGGTACTTGGCAATAAAATGGGCTTTATCCAGTCGTTGTGACGGCTTCATGTCTAGCAAAGATAGGATATGCAGCGGCTGCAAATTGATCAGCGTGCTGTAGTCGAGCCTATGCATATTAACGTGCTCCTCGGGAGAGAGCATATCCCCGCCGGCATTCAGGTATTCTCGATACCGCCAACGCAGGTAGAGGTGAGAAAGCAGCCAAGGCACTGCCGCCACGATTGCGACCGCAAACCAATAACCGGCAAATTGCCAGGCATGGCTGTCGGCTATGATGTTTTGCCAAAACAGGCCATGACTAAGAGCCAGGCCGACGCTTACTCCTATGCCAATGAGCAGTACGGGGACCGCAAGCAGGGCAAGTATAAAGAACACCTTGTCCAGGGTGCGATAGGCAGAGGAGGGCCGTGGGAAGTCAAATTCGTCGGCCACAGCTTCTGCCAGGCTGAGTGTGTGTTGCTCTGGCCCCTGCCAGGGAGACGTCCCTCGAGAATAAGTCGATGCGGTGGTGGGTTTAGTTACTGCGTTATTCATATCTGACATCCTGTCGTATTGGCCATTAAGGCTGGAAAATAGGAAGAGAAGGCGCTTAAGGCGCACTGATAAACGCCTGTGCGGCTTTTTGCCCCATGGCATAACCGGCATCGAGTTTAGCTAAATCCCGGGTGGTGCGGGAGATGTCAAACTCAGTCGGTGGAGCAATAATATCTATCTCACAGTCGCCCGGCGGCTGCATAATAAAATCCAGGCTGGCATTGTAGTCAGCCCAGCGGTTAGTCATGCTTTTTGCCAGTGCCGGCGTGTTTTTCAACAGGCGTTGGGTGAGCCAGTTGAATTTCGCCGGTTTTTTTCGATAGCCCAGAGGCTGAGAGAGGATCACTGTGATCTTACGAGCCCCCATGGCGTAGGCCTGGCGCACGGGGATGGAGTCGCCAATGCCACCATCGGTATAGAATTGGCCCTGATATTCGGGGTAATCTCTGTACGCCAATGGCAAGGCACAGGAGGCCTTTAGCACCTGCTCCAGGTTTTCAGCCGTGCCTTGAATATACTCGGCTCGGGCGTTGTGCACATTGGTCGCTACCACATAAAATGGGGCACTTTGGCTGGCAAAGGTCGCCAGGTCTAAGCGAATTTCACTGATGGTTTTATGCCACAACCAGTCCAAATCAAACAGGTGGCCACCGCGGATAAAGCGCCCATAGCTGATAAATTCGGGGCGACAGGAGTAGTCGGTGATCACCTTATAATTACGGCCGTGCTGGGCGCACAAAAAAGCGGCGATGTTAGTGGCGCCCGCCGACACACCAAAGTACATATCAAAGGGTTGATAATTGGCCGCCAGCCAGGCATCGAGTACGCCGGTGGCAAAGATGCCGCGCATTGCGCCGCCTTCTACGACCAGGGCATGCTTAAGAGAAGAAGTTGCCATGTTTAAAAACCAACACTTTGTTTATTGGGGAGTTTATCTTTAAATTCAGCCTACCACCTAACGGTCAGGGGAGCCAGAAAATGGGACCAGTGCCGGCGCTTTACTTTGTCAGGGCTGGGGAGCTGTTGCGCGTCTCTCATGTCACCATGGCTGATTTTACAGCATACGCAGCGGTGAAGTGTGGAAAACGGGTGTAATGTTGTCGCAAAACAATTACAATTGCTACTATATATCATTTCTCCTCTTTAGTGACCTTGCGCCCATGACCGACATCACCACCCATCAGGCTTCACGTAAACGCTTGCTTATCGCTTTGAGCATCACGTGTAGTTTTATGGTTATTCAGCTGGTGGCGGCGTATTTTGCTAATTCCCTGGCGGTGTTTGCCGATGCCGGACACCTGTTCGTGCATAACAGCACCTTGTTTATCGCTATTCTGGCTTCGTCCATCGCCATTCATCTGGCGCGCAACTTTAACGATGGCTTTAACAAGGCAGAGCTGGTTGGCGGGCTTATCAACGGCAGTTTATATCTGGCCATCAGTTTGACCATTTTAACCTTGGGTACGGATCGCTTTGTTGATTTGCACCACGGCCATGAACGCGGTGATGTGAATCCGCAAATTATGGCGCTGGTGTCCATGCTGGGTTTTGTGTTCCATGGCACTGCGGCTTGGGTGCTCTATAAGGGCCGCAAAGAAAGCATTAACGTGTATGCGGTGTTTTTACATACCTTTTTCGATTTGCTTTCCACGGTCACTACCTTGGTGGCGAGCGTGATTATTGTCTTGACCGGCTGGCAGCAGGTGGATGTGCTCTTTAGCATGTTGATAGCGGTATTTGTGCTGGTGACTGGCTTGCGCCTGATATTTCAATGCCTGCAGCGTTTGCGTGGCGCCGCCCCTGCCTTGCCCAAAGCGGCTCGGGTGGAAAAGGCGCTGGCTCAGCTTGACCATGTCGCCAGTGTTCACAATGTTACCGTGTCCATGGTGGATAATGCCCCCGCGGTCGGTGCGCATATTGTGTTGAAACATCACTGTACCTTGGCCGCCCATGATGCCAAATGTCGCGCCGCTGCGGAGCAGATGCTGCAGAGCAAGTTCAGCATAGCCCATAGCGTGTTGCAGATTGAAGCCAGTGCCATCGACGGTAATCATCAGCCCTGTGGGGTCAGCGAGGCGAGTTAGACGCCTGGCGCCGACAATGGGAGAGCAATGCCTTTTGTCGGTATAGAATCCCGACTCAGACATTGCGGCAAATCCCGACCTAAAGGCTGTTCATCTTTTTCAGGGTTTTTTCCAGGTAATACTTGGCTGCCAAGGTGGTCGCATCGCACGGCTTGGCGAAGAAGAAGCCCTGTAAGTGATGACAGCCCAGCTTATTTAAGAAGAAGATCTGCTCCCGCGTTTCCACCCCTTCGGCAATACAATACAGACCCAGGCTGCCGGCGAGATTATGTATGGTACGGATAATGGCTTCGTTGGTGGGGTTGATACCAATTTGGCGCACAAAGCTTTGGTCTATCTTGATCACATCGATGGGGAACTGATTGAGATAGGTCAGCGACGAGTAGCCGGTGCCAAAATCATCTAAGAAGAGCTTTAAGCCGGCGGCGCGTAATTTATTAAGCTGAGCCGCGGCCTTGGCCTTATCGTCCAATAGCGTGCTTTCGGTGATCTCCAGGCGCAATTGCCCCGGGCTGACATCATGCATGGCGAGAATATCCACCAATCGCTCGGTGAGGTTGGATTTCAAAATATGTATGGGTGAGAGGTTCACCGACAGATAGAAATCGTCATAGGTGCTAAACCATTGTTTCAGCTCGCGCAGGGCGCGGTGCAGGGCCTGCTCGGTAATGGCATCGATCAGGCCGATTTCCTCGGCCACAGGAATAAACTCGGTGGGCGATATAAACTGGCCTTCACTTTGCCACCGCAGCAACAACTCCACGCCAACAATACGCTTTTGATGAATATGCACTATGGGCTGATAATGGTTTGTCAGCAGTTCGTCGCGATAGGCATCCTGCAGGGCATTTTCCAACATCAGTTTATGGGTGATGCGATTGTTCATCTGCTCGGTGAAGAACTTATAGCCGTTGCGGCCGGCATTTTTGGCGTAGATCATCGCCATATCGGCGTTACGGATCAGGTCTTCGGCGTTATCGGCATCAAAAGGCGACAGGGCGATACCTATACTGACGGAAATATTGATGGTGATATTGCCGATTTTAATCGGCTTTTCCAAGGTTTTCGCCAGGAGCTCGGATAGCTCACTGAGCACCTGCGGCGATTGCACCTGCTCAATCAGGAGTAGGAATTCGTCGCCGCTTTGGCGCGCCAGCAGTGAATTATCATCGAGTTGCTCACTGATGCGCTCGCAGATGCAACAAAGTACCTGATCGCCCACCGCATGACCGAAGGAATCATTCACCGGCTTAAATTTATCCAGGTCGATAAACAGCAGGGCCAACAGGGATGAGTTTTCTTTGGCGTAGTCTATGGCCTGGGCGATTTTGCCGCGCATCATGGTGCGATTCGGCAAGCCGGTAAGGGGATCGTAATTGGCCAGGTAGCGCAACTCGTCTTCGGCGCGCTTTTGCTCGGTCAAGTCGGTGATCACCACCACATAGTAGCTGATCTCGTCGCTCTCTTCTTGCTTGTCGCGACACACGGCGGTCACGCTTATCTGTACCGGGTGACGAATATCGTGCTTGGTGCGGATCTTCTCTTCGATACGCCAGTTATCGCCTGCCGCCAATTGGCCGATCAGCTCCATATAGCGTTGGAACTTTTGTTTGCCAAGGGCACGAACAAAAGGCTGTATGCTGAGTCCTGGGCTGTCGGGGTCGGAAAATGCCCGTAAAAAACTGTCATTGGCAGAAAACGGTTGCAGGTGCTCGTCTAAAATTAACAGCCAATCGCTGATCTGTCCTATGGCTTCACCGAGCACAGTGGCTTGTTGCGCCGATGCCTTGGCATCTGTGATATTGGTGTAGATCCCCGATACTTCCTTGGGTTGGCCATTGGCATCGTATTCGGTAATGCGTCCCACCTCGTGATACCAGTGCCAGGTGCCTTGTTTATGGCATAAGCGGTAGGTGAAATCCCAGGTGGCCTGCTCGCCCTGGTTTAAAAAGCGCTTCCAGTTCAGGCGATAACGGTCGACATCCTGAGGATGGATCAAGTCCATATATTGCTCAAAAGAGCACTGATTATAAGTACTTCTATAACCTAACTCCGCTGCTAAGCGACGCTGCATAAAGCGTCGTTGCTTAACCCGGTAGTGCCAGATGCCGCTGTTGGAGCTTTGCAGTGCCAAGTCCGTTTGTTGCTGTGAAGCCAGCAACTTGCCATGGGCATGGTGCAGGCGGCGTTGCTGGCGTCTTAGCCAGAGCATCCAACTGCCAAGGAGCAGAACGCTGATAACGATATAGAGGGTGAGCGCCAGCGGTGAGCGCCAGGGGGCATAAGCCACTTCAATGCCCATATGCAGGGTGCGGGACCATTTCCCCGACACAGGGTCGAAGGCGCTAATACTGAGCTGATGCGCGCCGGGATTCAGGGTGGCGAACTGTAAATTGTTACTGGCGTAGTTGGGGTACTTAAATTCGCTGGCGCCGCTGAGACTGATTTTATAGCGCACCTGATCGCGATGAATATAATCGAAGCTGGAAAAAGAAATGGTCAGGCCAAGATCGTCATGTTGTAACTTTAACGGGCTGTTGGCATATTTGCTCGGCGTATAGCCCAGAGGCCGCGAGAGCAGGTTAATGTCGGTAATTTGCGGCGCCGGGGCAATATAATGATTATTGCTGTTAATAAAGTCGGCGGGGTCGACAATAAGCAGGCCTTTAACCGTGCCAAAGGCGAGCTCGCCGCTGGCCAGCTTGGCTGCGGAGTAGCCGTTGAATTCTGCCGCTGAGAGGCCGTCTTTGACGCTAAAGTGGCGCAGGTGACCGCTGTTGATGTTATAGCGATATAAGCCATTATTAGAGCCAAACCACAGGAAACCGAAGTTATCCAGCACCGGGGTAAACACGCTCAGACTTTGCAGGCCTTGCGCCGGACCTATGCGGTCACGCTCTTCCAGGGTTTCCAAGTCCAGGGCGACCACGCCCTCACCGTCTACGCTGAGCCACAAACTGTTATTCTGATCCAAGGTCCAGGAATCGACTAAATTGTTTGACTGAGCGCTTGGGTGTTGTGGCTGGTAAATGGGCTGCAGGCTGTCGTTGTCGACGTCATAACGATATAAACCACCGCCATAACTCAGCAGCGGATCATCTTTATGGGTAGGCAATGGCGCCAGAAAATGCGAGGCGTGCTCGGGCTGCAGCGTTTGTTCGATTGACGGCAGTGCCTCTATGGTATTGCTGCTCGGGTCGAAACGATAGAATCCCGACTCGGCAATAAAATAGGCGGTGCCGTTGGCAAGTTGATACAGTCCCCAGTGAACGTTATTGGCATCGAACTCTAACGGATGAGCGGCATTTACCAGGGGATAACTCAGGCGGTCGGTATCCATATCAAGCAGGGCTATGCCCTGGATGGCCTCGACCCACAGGCTGTTGTCAATATGCGTGGCCGGCAGTAATTGATAGACGGTTTGTTGGCCCTGGGCCATTTTTTTATCATCGACACTTAAAAAGGTACTGCTTGGCCCATCCTTAGGGATTTTATTTAGGCCATTACCGCTGCCAACCCACAAGGTGCCATTGTCCTGCTCGTAAATGGCCCAGGCGGCATGACCGTGCTGGTATTGGCCGGTGGGCAGAGCCTTTTGCTTAAAGCGCATGGCCAAAGGCGACCAGGAAAACACTCCCTGGGCTTGCGAGCCGAGCCAGAGCATGCCGCTTTTATCGCGAAACATAGTCATTATGGTGTTGTCGTTGACCGCATAGCGAGAGTCGCTAAAACGAATTAAATTGAGCGTCTGCCGAGTTTGCCGATCAAATTGCAGCAGACCGTCTCCAGTGGCGACGAAATCCACTGCGCCGTAGCGCTGCATCGACCAAATATTATGATGCTCGATCAGGGTTTCTATAACTGGCTTCTCAGTGTCGAGATTGTGCCGGTACAGGCCTTCTACCGTGCCGACTAAGAGGCCAAATTCGTTATCCCACTGCAAGAATTTGATATTTCGCTGATCGTTGCTTACTTGCTCTTTGGGTAAATGAGTCAATGCCGAGCTGGTACCATTGTGATAACGAAACAGGCCGTCTGAGGTGCCAATATACAAGGCGTTATCATGAGGCAGCAGGGCGCGTATCATATGGGTGCGGTTGTCCAGAGTAAACACCAGCTCCAGGGTCCGCCGATTCAGACTGTATTTGTAGACCTGATGATTAATACCCAACCAGACAATATCCTGGTTACTATTATCCTGGCTGATAGCCCACACAGTGGCGTATTTTGCATCGACTTCGGACAGCGGATTATTGATCAATTGTTGTGAGTTTAGGGTGGCCGGGTTGACTAAAAACAGGCCATTGAGCTGAGCGGAGACGAGGAAGTTGCCGTTTTTCAAGGGCGCAATTGTTAAAATAGCATCGCTGGCCAGGGCGGGATCGCCACTTTTAAAGAGGTTCAGTTGATAGCCGTCGTAGCGGTTCAGGCCGCGGTCGGTGGCAAACCAAAGGTAGCCAAACTCGTCTTGAGCTATGGCATTGACCGTGCCTTGGCTTAACCCTTCTTCGGTTGAGAGACGTTGTAACTGATAGCCATAGTTGACCGGGGTGGCGAAAACGACATTGGCGCTGCAAAGGAAGACTAAAAAGCTAAGTAATGCGTTGAGCAACAAACTGATATAGCGACGCAATTCTTGACTCCAATAAGGCGCTGAAACCCACCTAGTAGGCGGCATCCCCAAAACTGAACTAGGCCATCAACAGGGAATTAACATAATAATTTGTAAATCTAGCATAGAAGTGTCCGTGGTCACCATATCTTTATAATTTCGCTTCTAAAAAACCCGAATCTATGGTTAACATTGAAGCAACTTATTAGCTCAAGGAAGACCACATGCCCCAGCTCTCGCCCAACCCAGAATCTGCACCCGCACTTATTGTTATCGACATGCAGCTTCGCTTAGCCCCAGCGATGGCCGACTATCAGCAGGTGTGCGCCCGTGTCGACTTGCTGAGCCAGGTGGCCACTAAACTTGAATTGGCGCATATAATTACCGAGCAAAACCCACAGGGTTTGGGGGCTACTGATCCTTGTCTGGTTACTCCCAGCGCCAAGGTGGTGGCCAAGGACACCTTTAGTGCGGTGCAAAGTGAAGCCTTTATTGCCGCCCTCGAGCCCTTGGGAGAATCCCACCTGTATTTATGCGGCATGGAAAGTCATGTATGCGTGTACCATAGCGCCAATGAACTGCTCGCCAGAGGCTATCAGGTAACTGTGTTGGCCGATGCTGTGTGTTCGCGCGACCCGGAAAATAAGGCGCTGGCCTTGGCGCAACTGCGCCACAACGGGGCACAAATTTGTTCTTCGGAAACCGCCATCTTCGCCTGGATGAATAGCTGTCGCCACCCGCAGTTTCGCGACATATTGGCCTTGATAAAATAAAACGTCAGCCCGCTCTGGTGGAATGACTTTTTTGATCAAATGTTAAGCAAAACAGCTGGATGACAATCAATCAATATTTTTATTGATAACTATTTTCGTTTAGATTAAAATTGGCGGCATAATCTAACTGAGAGTGGTTTTTATTCGTGTATATCTGTCTTTGTCATGGTGTGTCCGATAAGAAAATTGAACAAGCAATCGATCAAGGTGCTCGTTCTATGCGTGATCTTAGCTCCGAGCTTAAGGTCGGCTCTCAGTGCGGCAAATGTTGTAACTGTGCCAAAAAGATCCTTAATCAAAAGCTTATCGATATCGTCGATGTCACCGACGAAGTGGCCTAATCACCAGCAAATTTAGCTAATTTCTGTTATATCTCCCTGTTTTTGTTATATTGAGTAGCATGATGATGGCGAACGGCCAGGGCTCATGCACGCAAAAACTCATCTCCGAATCCTGCTTATCTCGCTATGCACATGGTATTTGATTGGCTGTAGCTCGGTGTCAGACTTCGAATCTATGCCCGAACGTCCAGCCAGTTATGCATTACCCAGTGAGGATGCTGACTTGCTAAATACGTTTTTTGAACAACAACCCAATGCCGACTTATCTGGCTTTTATCCCTTGATCGATGGCCTGGATGCCTTCGCAGCCCGTATCGCCTTAGCCGAAGTCGCACAAACCTCCATCGATGTTCAATATTATTTGTATCACCGCCAGGAAACCGGCAAGGTGCTCAGTGCCTACCTGTTAAAGGCGGCGGAGCGCGGCGTCAGGGTGCGTATCCTGCTCGACGATATGTCACAGGCCGAATCGGAACGCGACTTGGCCGCCTTGGCACGCCACGACAATATAGAAGTCCGCCTGTTTAATCCCCTTAATCACCGTAAGCTGCGTTTTCTTAGTTTTATTACCGATTATTCACGGGTGTCGCGACGTATGCACAACAAGAGCTTTATCGTCGACAGCCAGGTGTTTATTACCGGTGGTCGCAATATCGGCAATGCTTACTTCTCGGGAGAAGATAATTCCCAGTTTGTTGATTTGGATGTGCTCAGCATTGGCCCGGTGGTCGAAAAGGCTACCCAGGCGTTTGATTTGTATTGGAACCACCCCTTAGCTGAGGATATCGACAAGCTATTCACCGAGGTCGACGACAGCCACTTGGATACCCTCAAGGGCAAGCTGGCTTATTTTGTCAGCCGTGAGTACAGCGACAGCAGCCCCTATGTACAGCGGGTAAAAGAGTCGGATCTGGTGCAGTCGTTGCGCCGCGGTAAGTTGAACCTCGATTGGGCACTGGGCTATTTATATGTCGATGATCCCAACAAACTGCTAACCGACAGTAGCAATACCAGCACCCATATGGCACCTAAAATGATCCGTGCCTTGGGCGTACCCAAACAGCAAGCGATTATTATCTCCCCGTATTTTGTACCGCGAGAGCCGGGCATGGCCCTATTGCGGCGCTGGGCCGAGCAGGGGGTGAAGATCACTATTCTAACCAACTCCCTGTCCGCCACCGATGTGCCCGTGGTGCACGCCGGGTATGCCGGTTATCGCAAGGAGTTATTGGCCATGGGCGTCAACCTCTGGGAGCTGAAACGTAACTTCGAGGTAACCCCGAAGAAAATTAAGATAAAAAGCTTTACCGGCTCTTCCGCCGCCAGCTTACACGCCAAAACCATGGCCTTTGACCACGAGCAGGTTTTTATTGGCTCTTTGAATTTGGATCCCCGTTCTTTCAATCTTAATACCGAGCAGGGGTTGGTGATCACATCGCCTCGGTTTAATCGCTTACTGCGTCGTTGGGTGGAAAACGATATGCCGAAATTTGCCTGGCGATTAAGCCTGGATGAAGAAGGTGAGCTGCAATGGCAGGGGGTAGACAGCGATAAGATTTACCATCATGAGCCAGATACCAGCCGGTGGCAGCGCTTTAGCGTGTGGCTGATGTCCTTATTGCCCATTGAGGGCGTGCTCTAGCAAAGCTTTTGCTGTAGCTAGTAAATATGGACACAAAAAAGCCGCTGTAACAGCGGCTTTTTTAGGTGAATTACATCTGCGATTGCAGGTAGTTCTCTATTCCGGTGACCTTGATCAGGTGCTGCTGAGTTTCCAGCCAATCAATCTGCTCTTCCTGCTCATGCTGTATGGCATCAAGAGCTTCACGGCTGATATAGTCAAGGCGCTCTTCCGCCAGTTTAATTGCTGCTTGCAGGTCTTTTAACGACTCTGTTTCAAAGTGCATATTGGCGGTAATCATCTCCTCGGCATCTTCACCGATACGCAGGCGGCCCAAGTCTTGTAAATTAGGCAGGCCTTCTAAAAATAAAATACGCTCAATCAATCTGTCGGCGTTTTTCATTTTTTGAATTGAAACCTTGTAATCAGCCTTATCTAGCTTGCTAAAGCCGAAGTCTTTAAACATACGGGCGTGGAGAAAATATTGGTTTATGCCAACCAGCTCATTGGCCAATACCTTATTTAGCGCGCGTATTACGTCCATATCACCTTTCATTATGATACCTCGGCATCGCCCATTTGCGATTGTTGATAGTTTTGCAGACCAATTTTATCGATAAGACCCAGTTGTTGTTCAAGCCAGTAAACATGGTCTTCTTCGGTGTCGAACAAGAGTTTTTCCAGTACTTCACGAGACTGATAATCCTGCTCTTCTTCGCAAATTTTGATGGTTTCTTTGACGCATTGCACTACTTCAAGCTCAAGCTTTAGATCATTGGCCATCATGTCTTTAACATTGGTACCTACGAGCAGATCGCGACGCTTGGTCATATCGGGCACGCCTTCTAAGAACAGAATGCGTTTGATTAGCCAGTCGGCGTGTTGGGTTTCTTCTTCACGCTCATGCTCAAGACGTTCATAAAGTTTATTCAAACCCCAGTCTTCATACATGCGTGAATGGATGAAATATTGATCGATTGCGGCGAGCTCATTTGCCAGCAGTTTATTGAAGCTATCGATAACTCTTTGTTTACCTTGCATTTGCCACGGCCTCGTTGTGCATTGATGGAACAAGTGTAGTCTATCTTGCCAATAAATCAAATATTTTCATTATAAATCAGGTGGTTACAATTGTAACTTATTCGCATTCCAATTTATATTTGCCGTTAGGGTTTATGCATAAACGCCGCCATAATTTGGCAATGAAAGCCCACCTTGTTGCTCAGTTTGTTGACCAACAAAGTGGGGGTCTAATCGGGCTTAGAACTGATACTTCACACCGGCGGTTATGCTGGTGCCTAAGCCTTTAATGTTATAGCCACCATAGGTATAGGCCTGGGCGCGGGCAGGGTAGTAGTCGCGATTAAAGAGGTTTTCAACGCCAAAGTACCCATTGAGCTGCTCGGTAAACTGATGCTGACCACTGAGATTGACGACCAGGTAATCGTTCACCGGGCCCTGATCGCCCACATAGTTGCCATCGGCATTGGGTTCAAAACGCTTGCGGTTGCCCACATACAGCAAGGTCAGGCTTAAACCTGTCTCGCGACTTGGTTGCCACTGCAGGTTCGCGGTGGTTTTTGGTGGGCTGATCTGTTTGGCGCCAAGGTAAATATCGTCCTCGGTGTTCTTACCCTCCACATAGGCGTAGGTCAACGTGGTGCGCCAGGCCGGGTTAAAGCGGTAGTCCGCCAGTAGCTCATAGCCCCAAATCTTTTGTGGTGCACGTACCGGCATATAGACACCGGTGGTTTCGTCGAAGCTGTTGGTGGTACCTAACTCCGAAGTACTGCGATACAAGGAGCCTTCTAGGCGCAGCCCATCAAGCACCGAGGTGAAACCAAGCTCATAGTTATCGATCACTGAGGCCTCGGTGCGAATAAGCGCGATATCGTCAACCGTGGCAGTGCGCAGTAAAAGGCCAATATCCGAGATATCGGCGCCTTGTGAATAGCTGATAAAGGGGCTGAAGGTCTCGAAAGCATTGTACTTAACGCCGACATTGTAGGTGGTGGCGGTGTAATTCAGGGTATCTCCTTTGACATCGATGGGCACCGAGCACTGAGTTTCGCTGCGACACAGCTCTAACGTGCGATAATCGTCCACCTCCAGGTCGATATCTTCATGACGCACACCGGCTTTAATCACATAATGGTCATCAATAACCCATTTGCTTTGGATAAAGCCGGCAAGGTTACTCATGTCCATTTCCGGCACCCAAACCCGGCCATCGACCAAGGGCTGTGAGGTAACGTCATGAAGTAAGTCAACTCCATAAATAAAGGTGGCTTCGGTACCTTGCAGGTCGAACTGGCTGTTAAAGGTGGCCCGCAACCCTTCTTTTTCCGAGGCGATAATTGACTGACCGCCATCATATCCGGCGCTTGGATTGGCTAGATTGGGTGAATAGAAGAAGACATTTTCAATGTCTTGGGCGTATAAGTCGACGGTCAGTGCGGTATAAGCAAACACCTCGCTATCCGTATATTTGAGCATTATATTGGTATTGCCGCTTGGTCCTTGCGGGCGACCTTGTTTTTGTTGCTCTGCGGGTACGTGAATGGCGTAGGACTTATCGCCTTGATTGATATTGCCAAAGACATCGCCAAGATCGGTTTTTTGTTGGGATTTGTAATAGTTATAGGTTAATGACAGGGACTTTTCGGCGTCGAGATCATAGCCTAATTTGGTGAAGTAGTTTGCGGTTTCTACATCGCTCAGTCCGTATTGCAGACCAAGAATGTCGCCCTCGGCGTCACGTTTTACGCCATTTTCCTCATAGCTCAGGGTGGCCAGATATGAGAACTTATCCATGCGGCCATTGATTGAGCCTTCCACTCGTGCACCCAGCGTTTCGTCGCTTTTAACGGCACTAAAACGGGTAGAGGCATCAACCGTGGCGGAAAAGTCATTGCTGTTGCTTGGTTTTTTGGTGATGTAGTTAATCACTCCACCGGCGGCGCCATTACCATAGACCGAAGTCGCGCCTTTGATCACCTCAATACGCTCCAGCACGCTTGGGTCCAGGCTGCGAATTCCCAAAGAGCCATTACGCAGTGGTGTTGATTGCGGCACGCCATCAATCATGATTAACGGCGCACGACCGCGCAGGGTCTGTCCGGTATTACTTGAGCTATTGGTGCTTGGCGCCATGCCCGGCACCAGTACTTCGAGCAGGTTTTGTAACTCGGGACTGACCTTGAGCTGGGCCTGTATTTGTTCACGGGTGATCACAGTCACCGACGCGGGCACTTCGTCAATATTCTCCACCACACGGCTGCCAGTGACTATGATATGTTCTAGGTCTTGAGTTGTTTGCTCGGCAAACAGGGGAGCGCTAAGGGCTATGGTCAAAAGAGAAAGTGAAAAACGCACGGAGATTACCTTTATTATTAAATGATTGTGCAAATGATAATGAAAATAAATATCAATAACAATATTCGGGTTCGTTTTGTTGTTAACGGGTGCGTTGTTTCAATAGAAACTATTAGTGCTCAGGAGTCATCCTGATCGGGAGCTGTGTAAGTGCGGCTGCAAGTGCGCACGATGGCAGTGATTATGTTAGGGCGTGGGGTGATATGTGTAGGTAAGCCGATAAAGGAAGTCCCCGGGGGCTGACCCGGGAACTCGTCACTGTGTTATAACAGCTCTTTCGGCTTTTCGATAAAGTAGCCTTGGGCACCATCGAGACAAAGTTGTTCGATAATCTGCTTTTCTTCCAGGCTTTCTACGCCCTCGGCAAAGACGCGCACGCCAATACGGTGCGCCAGGTCGACCATAAGACGCATAAAGTACTGGTTGTTCTTGTCGTCTTCCAGGCCGCGGGTATAGCTGGCGTCCATCTTGATATAGTCGGGTTTGATCTCGCGGAAAAACTTAAACGAGGTCAGGCCAACACCGAATCTCTCTACCGTCAGGCGGGAACCACAACGATGCAGCATGCTGATAAAACGTTTACTGGCGGTGATATCCTGCTGTAAACCTAATTCCGATATTTCAAACACCAGGCGCTGGGCGAAATCGCCTTCTTTAATAAGGCGGCGCTCTAACCAGATCATAAACTTATCGTCATGAGCACTGGCAGCAGAGACGTTAATACCAAAATATTGGGCGGTGAGGTTTTGATTCTTTATTGCATTCAATGCGTGGTCGATAATCATCTGGTCAAGCTCGACCGACTTACCCAGTTGATCGGCCATGGCCATAAAGGAGGAGGTCGGTAGGATATGATCTTCCTCATCGCGAAAACGGCCTGAATTTCAGAGTAGGCCACGCTGCTTTTACCAAGAGGGATAATGGGTTGAATGGCCAGTTTAACAGACTGTTTTTCAAGCAGCTCATTGATCATCTTACGCCAGTTTTGTGTCCCTTGGATAGCACTGTCACTGATATCTTCCAAGCGTAACATGTGCCAGGCGTTGGCGTGATTGCTTTGCGCTATGCTCATAGCGATATCGACATTGGCGAGCAACTCACCCAGTGGCTTATGTTGTTCAAAAGACACTATGCCGGTATAGGCGACCGATGCCAAATTATACACTTTTTGATACTGATTGAATTTGAGCTGTATTTGCGTTGCAAAGCGCTCCGCTTCTTTGGGAGGCGTGTTAGGCAACACCACGGCAAAGTCCGAGCTATTAAGGCGGAACACAGTGGCGGAACCGTAATTTCGAATACCGGTCGTTAAAATGTCGGCAATACTGCGAATATACTCATCCCCTTCCTGGTAGCCCTTGCTCTGATTAATGTGCTGCAATTCGGTACCGCGCACCAAGGCAATACAGCCAAAACAATCACCGCTGACATGTTCAATATGACGCTCGTAATACTCCACAAACATATTGCGGTTACCCAGCTCGGTGATCACATCCTTATAGGCTTCTTTTTTAATTTCCAGCGCCGAGCTGGCAATATTCTCTATTTGCAGGCCTAGATGGGACTGTAAACGATTAAGGGCGGGGGAGATTTGATTCGCAAGTTTGAGCTTTAAGCTATCATCGGCAAAAGCACGGTTGATCGGCTCTGGCATATTATTGCTGGTAATGAACTGGTCGATAATGTCACTGACGATATCGGCGATACGACGGCGATAACCACGATATGCGGTTTTCAGGCTGGCTATGGGAATAAAGCAGAGAAAGGTGATCAGCAGGGCGAAATAGATCAAGCCTTGCTCAAAGGCGTGGGCCATGTCCTTGATATCGGCGACAAACTCTACCCGTAACTCGGCGTTCTGATCTGTGGCAAATTGACTGCGCAGGGTGCCAAACTGGAACTGGGCCATTTGCGCAATAAAGCTCTCTTCGGTGCGCTGAGTTTTGCTGCTGAGCACTTCGCCATTGCTATCGCGTAGCCACAGTTTTTGCACCGGCATCAAGGCGACAAGCTGCTCAGCCATAAGCGGAGCCTGTTCTTTGACCTGCTCGGCATTCATGCTCGGCTGGAGATCTAAAAAGCGTTGTAGTTGTGCCTGCATCGCTTCCTGCTTATGCATGCCATAGGAATGAAAGAGCATTGTGTTGACTATTACAGCGGCGCCTAGAGCCAGCAGCCATAACGTAAACTGCAGTAGTGTGAATCGTTTCACGGTAGTTTATCCTTTCCCTTATTTTTATTTAGTTGAAGCATGTGGTCCAAGTGTCTTTATACCAGTCACTTAAATAGCTAATCATTCTAGCGGGTTAAATATCATGCTCACAGGGTTGTAATTTTTCTAGGTAGAATAACTACATAAGAAAAATTCCGTCTTGTTATCACATCATTTATCCAGCGCTACCTCTGAACACATACTTAACAGAGTTGGTATTACACCAGTGCTACAACAAGGCGATCGCCAACAGCTTGGTGCTGCGAGCGTTTTGTGCACTTACATCCATGTTTATTTACCAGGCACCACAATAAGTTAGCTTTGTATTTTTGCGGCCATATTATTATGCAGCAGCATGAGAATGGCAATGTACAGAGACATGATTGTAGTAGTGCAGGGCGTTTATTTATATTTACTAGTGTATTGAATAATAAAAATAATTATGAATAGAGATTAGTCTATGGGGAAAATCTTGTCTAGAGAAGGGGTTTTTAAAATTGGAACATCAGGGTGGTTTTAGGAGTTATTTTGGCTCCCCCTCCCCGACTCGAACGGGGGACCTGCGGATTAACAGTCCGTCGCTCTAACCAACTGAGCTAAGGGGGAACAAAATAATACTAGGATGTGGCTCCCCCTCCCCGACTCGAACGGGGGACCTGCGGATTAACAGTCCGTCGCTCTAACCAACTGAGCTAAGGGGGAACAACCTAGTGTTGAAAGATATTGGCTCCCCCTCCCCGACTCGAACGGGGGACCTGCGGATTAACAGTCCGTCGCTCTAACCAACTGAGCTAAGGGGGAAGCGCCTGTCTCTCAACGGGGCGAAATATTAATGACCCCACCTGCTAGTGTCAACTAATAAAATCGGCAAAAATAAAAAAAACGACTCGTTCGCCGTTTTTTCACTCAAATTGCCTGCTAAGCAGGCAAAAATGACCCCTGTTTGGGTTTCCCTGCATTGTCCCTCTGGTAATTTCATAGATAATTCGGCTCGTCAAAGGACAATCAAAGGCTTAGTTAAATTCTGCGAGGCCAAAAAATGAATGAAAATGGAACCTGGGTTTATCAGTGTAAGAATGCTTTTTTGCCTATAGCGATCAAACCCTTATATTTAAAGGCTTCGATTAACTTATCCACGAAATCTGTGGATAAGTCTGTTTATTAATGGGGGGAATGCAGCATTGATAGGCGACAAGGAGCACTTGAGAAGAAAGCAATAGGTAAAATGCAAAAAACATTTCTTATATTTATCAATGGGTTATTTATATATACTTAAAAGTTACAAAAAGTGACATTCTTATAATTAGAACTGAGGGGATAACGCCGCTGCTGTGCAAAAATACAGCGTTAATTTGTGCAGATGTTTAAAAGGTGTAAATTAATTGTTTTTTGACGGGTTTCATTTGTATATATCGCTGAACAACGAAAAATGAACATTTTTTATGCGCTAATTAAGCATGGAAGGGGAGGCTTCGATGCTTTAGAATAGAGCGCTTGTATCAGCAGCAATAAGCGTTGTTATGGCTAAAGCCGAACCTGCAATGATCCTCAGTGCGCCCATTGTGCCAACCTTACGCAAAATGACCATTCCGATGATCTTCGGGATGATCTTTTTAATGCTTTTCAATCTTGTTGATACCTTCTTTATCAGTATGTTGGGCACCGAGCCCTTGGCTGCCATTAGTTTTACTTTTCCCGTTACCTTTACTTTGATCAGTCTGGCCATAGGTTTAGGTATAGGCACTTCTGCGGTTATCGCAACCGCCTTGGGGTCTGGGCAGCAATCGCAAGCCCGTTTCGATGGTGCGGTGGCCCTGATGGTTTCGGCCTTCTTAGTCACAATACTGGCCCTAGTGGGTTATTTTTGCAGTGATCCTATCTTTCTATTACTGGGCGCCGAGCCGCAGTTACTGCCATTGATAGATGAATATATGCAGGTGTGGTTTTTAGCCAGTGTGTTGTTGGTAACGCCTATGATAGGTAATGCCGTGCTCCGTGCTAATGGCGATACCAAGACGCCGAGTCTGATTATGGGAGCATCTGGGCTGGTTAATGCGGTGCTCGACCCTATTTTGATCTTTGGTTTTGGTCCCATAGAGGCCATGGGCGTACGCGGGGCGGCCATCGCCAGTGCCATTTCCTGGTTAATCGGTGTTGCCGCGATTTTATATATTCTTATTGTCCATCGTCAGTTAATTGGTATTCGTTGTCGCACCCAGTCATTCGTCGTGGCGACGCGAAAAATCCTTAAAATAGGCTTGCCAGCGGCCGGGGCGAATATGCTTACCCCCTTAGCCATGGCGGTGATGACCGCCATTGTCGCCCACTTTGGTGCCCCCGCGGTGGCCGCCTTCGGCGTCGGCAGTCGGATTGAGTCCATTGCCTCTTTAGTAGTGCTGGCCTTATCTATGACATTGCCTCCCTTTATCAGCCAAAACTTTGGCGCCGGCAATAAGGACAGGGTGGAGCAGGCCTATAAGCAAACCCTGAAGTTTGTGATGTTTTGGCAATTTGCCATTTATTTGCTGCTTATAGTGGTGGCTCCTTGGATTGCCGGTGCCTTTGCCACTGAGGCACAGGTGCGTGAGTTGATTAAATTGTTTATCTATATTCTGCCTCTGACTTACGGTTTGCAGGGAGTGATAATCCTCACCAACTCGTCGTTTAATGCCCTGCACAAGCCCATGCATGCTTTGGTATTGAGTGTTGTGCGTTTGTTTGTGTTTTACGTACCGATTGCCTACCTGGGCAGCCTGATTGGCGATTTAACAGGCTTGTTTATCGGTGCCGCAGTGGGTAATTTATTAACGGCCATCGTTGCTTATTTGTGGTTCAGCCGCGAGCTTGAACGCCAAACCGTTTAACCAAGGGGTGTTATAGTGAAAGATGTTTTTGAGCTACATTCGAGTTATTCGCCCGGTGGCGACCAACCCACCGCCATTGCTCAATTGGTAGAGGGCCTGGAATCGGGCCTGGCGCATCAGACCCTATTAGGTGCCACGGGTACGGGTAAAACCTTTACTATGGCCAATATTATCGCCACCTTGAATCGCCCTACCATTATTATGGCGCACAACAAAACGCTGGCGGCGCAGCTCTATGGGGAAATGAAAGAGTTCTTCCCTAACAATGCGGTGGAATATTTCGTTTCCTATTACGATTATTATCAGCCCGAAGCCTATGTGGTTGCCAGCGACACCTTTATCGAAAAAGACGCATCGATTAACGAGCATATAGAGCAGATGCGCTTGTCGGCCACCAAGGCCCTGTTGGAGCGCCGTGATGTTATTATCGTTGCCTCTGTGTCGGCCATCTATGGTCTGGGCGATCCCGACTCTTATATGAAAATGATGCTCTTGCTTAAGGTTGGCGATACCCTTGACCAAAGGCAGATGTTGCGTCGTTTGGCCGAGCTCCAGTACACCCGCAACGATATGGACTTCAGTCGCGGCACCTATAGAGTGCGCGGTGAGGTGATTGATATCTTCCCTGCCGAATCGGACGATATTGGCGTGCGGGTGGAAATGTTCGATGATGAAATCGAGCGTCTTAGCCTGTTCGACCCCCTGACCGGGCAGGTGCAAAAGAACCTGGTACGTGCCACCATTTATCCAAAAACCCACTATGTGACGCCGCGAGAGAAGATTTTAGGCGCTATCGACAAGATCAAGGTCGAGCTTAAAGAACGTCGCCAGCAGTTGCTCGACGACAATCGTCTGGTCGAAGAGCAAAGGGTGTCACAGCGCACCCAGTACGATATCGAAATGATGCAAGAGCTCGGTTATTGCTCCGGCATTGAAAACTACAGCCGTTATTTGTCTGGGCGCGCCCCCGGCGAGCCGCCGCCAACCCTATTGGATTATCTGCCCGATGACTCCCTGATGATCATCGACGAGTCCCATGTTACCGTGTCGCAGATAGGCGCTATGTACCGCGGCGACCGCTCGCGCAAAGAAAACCTGGTGGAATACGGCTTCCGTTTGCCTTCGGCCATGGATAACCGGCCCCTCAAGTTTGAAGAGTTTGAGGCGATTGTGCCGCAAACCATCTATGTATCGGCGACCCCCGGCGATTATGAGCTGAATAAATCAGCTGGCGAGGTGGCCGAGCAGGTCATTCGTCCCACCGGTTTACTCGACCCTCAGCTAGAGGTGCGCCCGGTCAGTACCCAGGTGGACGATCTGCTCTCGGAAATTTACCAGCGCGTGGAAATAAACGAGCGCGTCTTGGTGACCACCTTAACGAAACGCATGGCAGAGGATTTAACCGACTACTTAAGCGACCACGATGTTAAGGTGCGTTATCTGCACAGTGATATAGACACTGTGGAGCGCATGGAAATTATTCGTGACCTGCGCGCCGGGGTCTTTGATGTGCTTGTGGGTATCAACTTGCTTCGTGAAGGCTTGGATATGCCCGAAGTGTCTCTGGTCGCCATTCTCGATGCCGATAAAGAAGGTTTTTTACGCTCTGCTCGCTCCTTGATTCAAACCATAGGTCGTGCCGCCCGTCATATTAACGGTAAGGCAATTCTGTACGGCGATGTGATCACCAAGTCCATGCGCCAGGCCATGGACGAAACCGACCGTCGTCGTGAAAAACAAATTGCCCACAATGAAGCGCACGGCATTACGCCGCAGGCACTGAATAAGCGCATTACCGATGTGATGGATACAGGAGAGACGCCCAAGCAGCAGCCAAGCGGTGCCCGTAAGGCAGGCAAGGGACGTAAGGGCGGTGATACTGAGGTGGTGATGGATGCGACGCAAATCGCCAAGGAGATCACCCGCTTAGAAGCGCAGATGCATGAATTTGCCCGAGCCCTGGAGTTTGAAAAGGCGGCGCAGGTGCGTGACCAGGTGCATCTGTTGCAACAGCAACTGATCAAGAGTTAACGCTAGAGCCACTCCAGCGTTAACTTAAGCAATTACAGTTTTTTTGCCGCTTAATTTATTGCTCTGCTTGTCTTCGTACATGCGTTTATCGGCCTGTGCCAGCAGGGCGGCGATATCCAGGGTGCACTCGGTGTGGCAACTAAAGCCGCAGCTGATCGATGGATATATGATATGGCCCTTATAGTTTAGCGGTGAGCTCTCAATATGCAGGCGCAGCTTTTCGACTATGGCGGCAATTTGTTCGTCGCTGTTGATACGATGTAAGAGCACTAAAAACTCATCGCCGCCGAGGCGGGCGATAATGTCCGAGTCGCGCAAGGTGCGCTGTAATTCCTTCGCTATATGCACCAGCAGTGCGTCCCCACAATCATGGCCGTAGCTGTCATTTACCGCTTTAAAGTCATTTACATCGATATTGATAATGGCAAAGTACTTGTGTACATCCGAGCCTCGGGTGAGGTCGTCCAGATGCAGCATAATGGCACGGCGGTTGGCGAGCAGGGTGAGGTCGTCTTGCAAGGAGGTGGCCTTAACCAAAAAGTAGGCGCGCACCAAGATGGCGACAGATACAAATAACACCAGGCACAAGAGCGCCCCAAGGGCGCGAATAAGGGTGGCATGACGCTGGGGCTCGGCATTAAACTTTGCCGCCAGTGCCCAGCGACCATTGGGAAGATGTAAGGGCAAGATCACATCGGCATGCGTAAAGGTGTCGGCATCACCATAAAACACCAGGGAGCCCTCGGCGGTGTTTTTTAATGCGTATTGCACCTGCTCCTGAGAGTCCAGCTCCAGCAAATGATAAAGGGTAGTAATGTCCAATACCAGGCTTAGGGTGCCCCAGTAACTGCTCTTATCGGCGGGGGTGGCAAACAGTGGAAACTGAGCCAACAGTGCCTCACCGCCTTGCACCAGAGTGAATGGTCCGGCGAGCACCACGGATTGAGTTTGTTGCGCCTGCTCTATGGCGGCAAATTGTTTTTCATCGGTGCGATAGTCAAACCCCAGGGCTCTTTGATTGCCTTCTAAGGGATAGACATATTGGACTATGTTGTTTGGAGCCAGGGTGATACTGCGCACCAGTTGCGAGCGCGCCACCAATTGGGCGGCGATATGCTGCCAGTGCTGGGCGGTAAATTCGCGATTGATATTGGCAATAACCACCAGACTTTCGGCGGCAAAGATCTCTTGATTCAAGGTGGTTTCAAGTTTGGCACGCAGCAAGGCCGACTGTTTACGCAGGTAGAGTTGCTCTTCCACATACTCTTGTTGTTGATAGAGGTGGGCAAAATACTCGATCACGAAGGCACTGGCCCCCAAATAAAGGGTGCTGAGCAAGATAAGCAGGAGTATGGAGCGTCTTGTCATATTAGGTGCACTGTACGGCTTAAATTCAGAGGTTATTTATCTCTTGTTCGACACTAAATCCTTTCTCCGTGACTATGGCTTCGAGCACCTGTATCCGCTCTTTAAGCTGGCTGATTTGCGCTGACATTGTGTCTGTTTGCTGGCTTGCCGCCTGGTATTGATCTTGTAGCTTGGAGAGTTGCTGGCCTTGTCGGCGCTGCGTGCGCAGGCCGAAGCTAAATGCTAAGGCTGCGATAATCAGCAGTAATATCATGTATATAAGCATGGCTATATCTTGCTAGCGAGAATAATCTCAGTATAACTGCAAAATGCCACAAGGCCACTGATGGGGCAAAATTATCAGTGGCTTAGGTAGAAAGAGGGGGCTTAAGCTTCGTACGGCAGGGGATCGACGGCGTTATTAAGGGCAAATGCTTCTAAACGCTCCTGACAGGCACCGCACTTTCCACAGGCTTGCTCGCGGCCATTGTAGCAGGTCCAGGTCTGACTGTAGTCCAGGCCCATTTTCAGACCGTCGGTGAGAATGTCTATCTTGCTGTTATCAAGATAAGGACAAACGATTTCAACTTCGTCATAGTTGGCGATACGGCACACATCGTCCATTTTCTTCACAAACTCAGGACGGCAATCCGGATAGATGGCGTGATCACCCGAATGCGCACCGTAAAATACCTTGCTGGCCTTCAGTGACACCGCGTAGCCCACCGCCAAAGACAATAAGATCATATTGCGGTTCGGCACTATGGTGCTCTTCATGCTTTCTTCTTCGTAATGCCCTTCCGGCACGTCGATATCGTCGGTCAGTGATGAGCCGCCAATTAACTGATTAATTGCGGAAATATCGACTATCTTATGATTAACGCCGAGTTGCTCGCATACCTGCTTGGCTACTTCCAGCTCTTTGACATGGCGCTGGCCGTAGTTAAAGGAAAGGGCATAGACCTCGTGACCTTGACGAAGTGCCTTATTGAGCACGGTAAAGGAGTCCATGCCACCGGAATATATTACAACGACTTTTTCTGCCATTTGCCTGCGAGCCTTTTAATCATAGAGGTTTACGTTAGGGCGCGGTATACTACAGGGTTTGAGCTTAGATCACAATTATTCGCCGTTGGCATTTGCTTTAGGCCGGGTATTTGTGAAGAGCGATTGTTAAGTTTTAGCAGCAGGTTAGATTTTTGTACCAAATAAACGAGATTTTTGAAACCATCCAAGGGGAAGCCAGTTTTACCGGTACGCCCTCAATTTTTGTGCGTTTGCAAGGCTGTCCTGTGGGCTGCTCCTGGTGTGATACCAAACAAACCTGGGATGCCAAAGACAGTTATGTGGTGTCCTTGGAACAAACGGTGGAAAAAAAGTCCGACTCCGAACATTGGGCCAAGGCTGATGCCGAAGATATTTTGGCGCTGTTCCAAAGCCGTGGCTATCGCGCCAAGCACGTGGTGATCACAGGTGGTGAACCTTGTTTGTTTGACCTCAATCCGCTGTGTGAACTTCTGCATCAGCATGGCTACAGCACCCAAGTCGAAACCAGCGGCACTTTTGAAATCAAAGTGCCGGCGCAAACCTGGGTGACGGTATCGCCGAAAATCAATATGCGCGGTGGTTATGAGGTGCTGGCCAGCGCCATGAAGCGCGCCAATGAAATTAAACATCCGGTGGCGATGCAAAAGCATGTGGACGAGCTAGAAGAGCTGTTTAAAGTGACAGGTGTGCACCCGCGACTGGTTTATCTGCAGCCCATCAGTCAAAAGGCCAAGGCAACAAAACTGGCCATAGATACCTGCATCAAGAAAAACTGGCGATTATCTGTACAGGTGCATAAGTATCTGGGGATTAACTAGGCTTGGCTCATTAAACATAAAAAACGCGGCTTAAGCCGCGTTTTTTGTCTTTTTAATTAAGTATTATCAGCCAAATAGTCGATCACCACCTGGTGATGATCCTTGGTTTTAAACTTATTGAAGACATGTTTAATCTTGCCGTCTTGGCCGACTAAAAAGCTGATGCGGTGAATGCCATCGTACTCTTTACCCATAAACTTCTTCAAACCCCATACGCCGAAATCGTCCGCCACCTTGTGGTCTTCGTCGCTTAACAGCTGGAAGTTAAGTTCTTTCTTGGTTTCAAAGTTCTTCAGTTTCTTCACCGGATCCGGGCTGATACCCACAGCCACTGTATTGAACTTGGCCAACTCGGCCTTATGATCGCGCAGTTGCTCTGCTTGTACTATGCAGCCTGGAGTCATGGCCTTGGGGTAGAAGTACACTAAAACTTCATGGTTCTTTAATAGCGCTTCTAGGCTAACCGCTTCGCCGTTTTGATCCTCAAGGGTGAAAAGTGGCGCTTTATCGCCCGCTTGCAAGGTGTTCATAATGCTGCGTCCTTATCTGATCCGCTTAAAAGTATAATCTATGTTCAGGCGCTGAGATAACGCCTCAAAGGCCACCTTAAAGGCATCAATATCAAGCTCTTGTGGCACATTAAACTCGAGTTCACAGCGCATTTGAATGTCGTCGCCTTGCGCGTAGGTGTCCGATTTTAAAGAGCAGATGCTGATATTGTGTTCGGCAAAATAACCGGTGATCTTACTCAGGGTGCCCGGCGTGTCTATACCCATGTATTCCAAGGTATAACCGCCACTAAAAAGCTCTTCGGTGTGGCTGGAGGTGCGTTTCATCATGGTCAACAGCCCCAGCTCCATGCCTTTATTTGGCAGCAGGTGCTCGACTCGGCTAATGGCAGCCATATCGCCGCACAGCAGCATAATAAAGGTGAGTTCATTGCCTAAAATGGCAATGCGGCTGTCGGTGATATTGCAGTGACAATCGCTGACCAATTGCGTTAAGGCGCTAACCACCCCGGCTTGGTCTTCGCCAATTGCGGTGATCACTAACTGTTGTTTGGCCAATTCGCCCATTGATTTGCCCTTGCTATATGAAAACAATCTTTTGGCGGCGCAGTGTAGCATAAACGGGGTTTTAAAGGGCAACTTTTAGCCGTACCTTGCTTTATTACCTTTTCGATGGCGACATTCTTGTTTTTAACCTCGTGTAAAAGTACCATAGTGAAAATTTTTATAAGCCATTGCTGTGCGCCAGCACAACACTGGTGTGGGTGTCGATACTCGGGTTGAACGCCTTGGTATGATAGGCAAGACAACTAAGCCGTTGTTAAGTTGAATCTGACACTGAACCAATTACCACTCACTGACTCAAAGTCCGTACAATAATAATGGTGAGTAAAGGAGAACAACAACGTGCAGTATTGGATCCCTAAAGTATTGATCTTGAGTGCTTTAGTCACTTTGAGTGGCTGTGGCATTTTTACCAACGAGGCACACCACAAGCGTAACTATCAGGCGAATCAGCCATTAGTGACCCCTCAGGGACTCGATGCACCGCGCCAGGACCCTACCTATAAGGTGGACGTGGCGAGCTACGATAACAGCGAAGACGCCAAGACAGTTAAGCCGCCAATGCAGATTATGCCTATTGCCCAGGGCAGCTGGATTGAAGAAGGCGACAAGGTAGCCAGGGTTTACTTCGATAAAAACGATGGTATTGAAGATCTTGACCAGTTTATTTTGGCGGCCGTAGAAGGCGTGCTGGAAAACTACAACACACCTGTGACCAATAGGTCACAAACCAGCATCGAAAGTGATTGGTTTTCTATCGTAAAAGTTGAAGAAGGTTGGTTATGGGACGATGAAATCGTTGCCGAGCAGCGCTACAAGTTTACCGTTGAAGAAAAAGATCACCAGCGCACTGCGTCTTTGCGTGCCGAGATGATTGATTATCGCTCGCAGCAAGTGCCGCTAACGCCGCTATTACAACAACGCTTGGAAACCCGTGCCCTAAATGGCGCGATTGCCGAATTCGATTATCGCTACCGTCAGTTACAGGTTGAACTGCGCCAGCGCCAAGGCATTATCTCTCTGGCTTTAGGCTTTGATAATCAAGGCAATGCGGCGCTGATCACCGAGCAGGACAAAAACCTGGTGTCAGAGCGCTTCAGTGCCTTCTTAGAGCGTCTACAATTTACTATTATTGAAGTGGATGCCGAAAAAGGCCGTATTATTGCCGACTACACCCAGCCTGAATCTAGTGTATGGGATTCGATTTGGGGTGAAGAGGCAATGCAATTGCCTTTAGAAGACGGCCAATATCAGATTCTATTGGATAACGCCAAAGCTGGCGGTACCAGCATTACCTGGATGGATAAAGACGGTGAGGTGCTTGAGCCCGGCACCATGAATGATTTACAGCAAGCCCTAGTAACGGCCCTGCGCGCTCGCGGGATTCAACTGTAATCATCTGATTTTGCTGTAAAAAAGGAAAGGGGTTGAGTCACCTTTCCTTTTTTATTTGGAGCTAAAAGAGGCAGGGCAGCCCAAAGATAACAAAGAAAATAAGTAACGATTATGACAACAAGCCAGCCACGGTCAATGACCAACACTTTACTGACGTTTTTAATTCCCTCGCTGATCGGCGTCTTTCTCTTTATGGTGCCTATCCCCTGGGATGGTCAGATAAAAATCAGCGTGGCGATTTTGGCGGATATGTTACGTCAAGCCCTAGCGCCCATCGCCAGCACCTTGCTGTTGGTGATTATTTGTATGACCGGCCTGTTATCCTTGTTGATGACCCTGATACAACCGCGCTCCCTGTTTGAAAAGCCCATGATTCGCCATCTCTTCCTGGTAACCCCGACCTGGCTGGTTGTGCGCCTTGTGGGCATGGTGTTTGTGGTTATGACCTATTTCCAGCTTGGCCCCAAGGCTATCTACTCAGACGCTACTGGCGCCTTTGTGTTGACTGAGTTGCTGCCGTTACTGCTTACCGTGTTTATTCTGGCTGGCTTCTTATTGCCACTGCTTTTGAATTTCGGCTTGCTTGAGCTGGTTGGTACCCTGTTTACCAAGATTATGAAACCCTTGTTTGGTGTGCCCGGCCGTAGCGCCGTAAACTGCGCTGCTTCTTGGCTTGGCGATGGCAGTGTCGGTATTTTGATGACCGCCAGACAATATGAAGAAAAGCATTATACGCAAAAAGAAGCGGCCATTATCGGTACCACCTTCTCGGCCGTGTCTATTACCTTCTGTTTTGTGGTTATAGGTCAGGTTCGCCTTGAGCATCTATTTGCGCCCTTCTATTTAACCGTGTGTTTGGCCGGTGTGGTGTGTGCGCTGATTCTGCCGCGTATTCCTCCTCTTAGCCTGAAGAAAAATATTTATGTCGATGGCACCAGCCAATGCGACGACAACGAGGCGGTGCCAGAGAATAAAAGCCTGTGGCGTCAGTCAGTGGATATGGCTCTTGATAAGGCGCGCCATGCCAAAGGAGTCAAAGGCACGGTAGAAGAAGGCCTGCACAATGCACTGGATATGGTGTTTGCTGTGTTGCCTGTGGTAATGGCCGTGGGTACCTTTGCGCTTATCGTTTCTGAATATACACCGGTATTCCAATGGCTGGGTAAACCCTTTATTCCTTATCTTGAACTTTTGGGTATTCCCGAGGCGGTGAAGGCTTCAGAAACCATAGTGGTGGGTTTTGCCGATATGTTTATCCCGTCGATTTTGGCGGCGTCGAATATCGACAGTGAAGTAACGCGCTTTATTATCGCGGCCATGAGTGTGACCCAGTTGATTTATATGTCGGAAGTGGGCGCGCTCTTGCTGGGCAGTAAGATCCCGGTGAATATTTTTGAACTCTTTGTAATTTTTATTTTGCGTACCCTGATCACCTTGCCAGTGATCACCCTGATGGCAAAATGGCTGGTAGCCTAGGGTTTTCCTAGGCACATACACCAAGGCTTTAGGACTCTTTATCGTCGCTCTTTGAGTCCTGTTGCTTGGCCTTTTCGGAAAGGCTGCGTTTGGCCTTTTCGATAGGGTCCTGATTGAACTTTTTAAGGTCCATTTTCGCCGAATATTTTAACAGTGCGATATTGCTCCAGATCACCGCCAATACCAAGACGATGATCAGGATTACATGCCAGGTTTGCATTGCAGTGTCCGCTATATTAAGTGCAGGGTAAGGGAGTGCCCTTTATAACTGACAACCTAGTTGCGATGCAACATCTAGAACGATTTAGTGGAGTCTTCATAGGCTATGGAAAAGGTACTAATTTGGCCGGAACAATATCCGTTATTACTCAAAGGACTTATTGAGCAAAACGGCGCCTTTATACTCGATGCTTTGGAAGCATGGCCAGCTTGTAGTACAAAAATCGAGGAAGAGGTCAGCACCACCACGCTGCCACCTCTGTATTATCTAATTTGGCTGCAGCCGCGTGACCCTTTTGAAGAGTGCACTTTCCAGCATATCAGCGACGTTGACGAGCAGGCTCTGCGTTATATTCAGGCGGCTAAAGAATATTTCCTGAGCAATGACTACACCGCCGAGCAAATCAGCGAAATGCTGCTTGCACGCCTGGCTCAGTACGCCGATATTAATGCGCAAATTCAGGTTGAATCACCGCTTTCGCTTGCCAAGCTGTTGTTTGAGCAGCGCTATTTTTCTTTGTTGGCGGAGCTGTTGGAGCGCGATGTAAAGCTGAGCAGCGCTGATATCTTGCTGCTTTGGCAGGAAGTGGATTTTCGCCCTAAACTGGAGCCTTATCTGCCGGATTGTGCGGCAGACTTGCCTGATTTACTGGAAGCGGCGAAGACCGAACTTATCCAGGGCCATGACTTTTTCACCCTGTTGCAGTGCCTCTCTAATGAGGAGAATCTGCAACAGCTGTTAGAGCAGGCCTTACTGGCTCATTTACACAGTGAGCATGCCAAACAAAGCCTGGCGATGCGCTTTATTGAACAGGGCGCACGGGGCAGTGAACAAAACGAGCAAGGGCAAACGGCACTTATGTTGGCCGCCGAGAAAGGCTTTGTCAGTGTGATTGAAGCCTTGCTTAACCACGCATCGCTCGATGCCAAGGACCATCAGGGTAACAACGCCTTGCACTATGCGGTTGGCGCCGACAACGGCAATTGTTTAACCGTGCTGCTGCGCGCCGGTGCGAATTTCCATGCTAAAAACAATGCCGGACTGAGCTGCTATCGCTATGCGGTGGAGCAAAACCGTAAGGCCTTAGTGCGTCTTATGGAGCGCGAGTTTGGCATCAAGGAATTATCACCTCAGGGTCAGTATATGCGTATTGCCAAGGTGCATGCCCTGCATGCCTTGGTAATGTTGCTCCTGCCGCTGCAACTGTTTTTCTTTTTTGATGACGGTATCGACTATAAAAGCGAGCTGACCATGGTCTTTACCATGCTCTCCGTGGTGGCGATATTCTTTGCTATTAGCCTAAAGCGCTGCGCCTTGTATCCGCAGTTGCGTCATCCATTTGGGCTTGGCTTATTAAGGGTGGGCTCTGTGCTGTCCTTGTTGGCGCAATTGGCATTGCTGAGCGTGGTAGGGCTGGCATTCTTAAGTCAGCTGGGTGGCTAAGTTCTGATACCAATTCACTTAAATAGCTAATCATTCTAGTGGGCTAAATATCGTGCTTACTGCGTTGGAATTTTTCTATGTAGAATAACTACATAAAAAAATTCCGCCTTGTTATCACATCATTTATCCAGCACTATCTCTGATCACATACTTAACAGAATTGGTATGATTGGCTAAATCATAATTCCAAACTAAAAACGCCGAGCGAGTAGCCCGGCGTTTTTGTTATTGCTTATCCTGATTCTGGCGGTGATATTCCTGCGCTGCCTTTTCATTGGCTAAATCGTCTTTTAATTTACCCACTTTTAAGCCTAACTCCTGACCGCGATAACGGGCATAGTAGGTGCAGCCGATAAACATACAGCTGGAAAAGACCAGCTCCAATATCACCCAAAGGCGCTCGTCCGGGCTGACCCATAGCAGGGTAAAGCCATGAATAAAGTAGATCATGACGATAAAGTTGGCCCAGGCATAGGTATAGGGCTTGTCCTGAATAATGCCTTTAAGGGGCAAGAGCAGGGGCACTATATACAGGCCAAAGGTAAAGGCGAAGCTGTAATCGCTGCGCGGCGAAAAGACAAACAGCCACAGGGGCATTAATAGCAACAGGCCGATATAACCGACCAGCGCCAGACGCTGATAACGTTGAGTCAGCGGCTTTTTGGCGATATTAGTCATTGAGTTTTCTCGCTAAATTAGCCAAACGCCGACCAAGGGCTTGGCAAATCTGTTTTTCATCATTGCTGAGCTGGGAATTATTATCCAGACCAGAAACATGGCTGGCACCATAAGGGGCTCCGCCTGTGGTAGTGGCATTAAGAGCGGGCACGTCATAGGGTACACCCACCAACAGCATGCCGTGATGCAATAAGGGGATGCTTAGGTGCAACAAGGTGGTCTCATTACCGCCGTGCATACTGCTTGACGAGGTAAAGACGCAAGCGGGCTTGTCGATCAACTGACCCTTCAGCCAGATATCGCTGCTTTGCTCCCAAAACGATTTAGCCTGGGATGCCATCATACCAAAGCGGGTCGGCGTGCCAAAGGCCAGGGCGGCGCAGTCGATAAGCTCCTGCTTACTCACCTGAGGGTGAGCGCCATCGTCACAGATACAACGTAACCAGACATCGCAGCCTTGTGCTTCTATGCTGTCGGCGATTTCTTCCGCCAGCGCCTGCACACTGCCACTACGAGAGTGGTAAAGCACCAAAATCGGTGCCATTAAATGATCTCCAGGGCATTTTCAGGCGGTCGGCCAAGCACTGCTTTGTCACCGTTAACTACGATAGGTCGCTCGATCAGCTTAGGATGGGCGTGCATGGCATTAAGCAATGCCTGCTCGTCCTGCTCGTTTTGTAATTCCAGCTCTTTGTACAGGTCTTCTTTGGTACGCATTAGTTCGCGCGCCGAGCCAAAACCCAGCTTGGCAACTAACTCGCTTAAAGTTGCAACGCTTGGCGTTTCTTCCAGGTATTTAACGATAGTGACCGGCGTGCCTTGCTCTTCAATTAAAGCCAGGGTTTGGCGCGACTTTGAACAGCGCGGATTATGATAAATAACGACAGACATAATAATTCCTTAAATACAGATAATGGCGATAGTGTAAAAGATACTGGCGGTTAAGGGTAGGGGCGCGCCACCTGAGGGGTGTTTTTTATACCAATTCTGTCCAGTATGTGGGCATGATATTTAGCTTCACTAGAATGACTAGCTATTTAAGAGAAGTGGTATTAGCCAACCTGGCAGAATTTCCAGGTTGGCTGGGTGTACTTATAGCCTTGAAAGCTCTTTTTGCATGGCCCGGTATTGGCTAAGCAGGGCTTTTAAGCGTTTTTGCTTAAGGGCCTCGTTTGGCTCGATATGGTTAAGCGCTTTTTGCACCTCGTCGGCGGCCTTCATATAGGCACCATATTGGGCCAGTAAGTCGGCATTGGCTTCATGGTAGGCGGCTCTGTTTTCCTGATGTTTGTAGGTGTCGGTCAGCAATTGCTTGGCCAGGATATGCTCGGGTTTTTCCAGGGCAAAGCTGCGTAGCAGGTCTTCGGCCAGCTCGTACTGTTTAGCCTCAATGGCGGCGTGGGCGTAGTTCAGGGTGATCACCTGGTTATTCGGGCGCAGTTGATGGAAAGGGCGAAGATGCTCTACGGCCTTTTCCGACTCGCCTTTACCCACATAGTAATCGGTCAGTGAGTCGAGATAGAAAAGGTTGTCCGGGGCTTTTTGCAGGAGTGCATCAAGCAGAGATTTTGCTTCAGCGAACTTCTTTTGGTCGATTAGGGTTAAGGCCAAACCATAACGTAACGCCGAGGTATCGCCAAAACTGTGCTCTTTGAGCAGCTTACGAAACTGGGCTTCGGCATTTTCACTGTCGCCATTAAAGCGGGCAATGACCCGGCTTTTGGCAAGGTGAAATAGCAGGTTATCTGCATAGGGCCTGTCTTGATATTGCTGTGCCCGCAGACGCACGTCACTCACCCGGCTTTGCGGCAGCGGGTGGGTCAGCAAGAAGATAGGCGGTTTTTGCTTATAGCGAATTTGTGCCGATAATTTGGTTAAAAACTCTCCCGAGGCCTTAGGGTCAAAACCGGCTTCGTACAAGGTCCGCATACCTATGCGGTCCGCCTCTTGCTCGGCGCCGCGGCTATGGGTGAGCTGACTTAGCGCACTTTGCGTTTGCGTGCCTGTAATAATGGCCAGACCGGCATCGGGAGAGACCATGGTTGCCAACACACCAGCGATAAGGCCGGCTATGGTCAGGCCTGAGTTGTCCTGCTGTTGTTGCAGTCGGCGCGCCAGGTGGCGCTGAGTCACGTGGGCGATTTCGTGTCCTAGTACAGAGGCTAGCTGACTTTCGTTATCGGCCTGAGCGATAAGCCCGGTATGTACGCCAACATGGCCGCCATAGAAGGCGAATGCATTGATTTCCTTGTTATTGATCCAGAAGAAAGAAAAAGGAAAGCGGATATCGTCGGCGTGGGAGACCAGCTGGTTGCCCAAGCCGCGCAGGTATTCATCAAGCACGGGATCGTTGATCACCGGCGAGCTGCCACGAATTTGCATCATCATTACATCGCCTATGATGCGTTCCTTTTCTATCGGCATAGCCTGTAATGCAGAGGTGCCTAAGTCGGGCAGCTTAAAAGAGTTTTGCGCGCGGGCCCCGGTCACACTGGTAGCCAATACCAAAGCGCATAACAGCAGACGTCTAAATAACATATTATTCCTTGCGGTCTTTGTCTTTATTTTGCAACAGGCGTTTAATACCCATTTAAATAGCTAGGATCTGTTTATCTTTGCGGTTAAATACATCCATGAAGCTTGGTTACATCGCACATCTATGCGCTCACCTCGCTAAGCTGCGAAGCATTGCTTCGGCCTTGCTCGCCTATGTAGAATAACTACATAAGAAAAATTCCGCCTTGTTTTCACATCATTTATCCAGCGCTATATCTGATCACATACTTAACAGAATTGGTATAAGCAATCTGAAGCTTATAAGTGGCGTATAATTAATTGGTCTAGCCATTGTTGTTTAGTGCTTCAGACCCTGCGCATGCGACGAACGTTCACTTTCAAGGGCAATAAAGTCCCGCTAGTATGCACTTTCCTAAGTACATAGAAGATGAATGAGCCGCGCCTATTCGCCTTTGTGTATTTGACCAGACTAATCTTAGGATAAACGAATGTGGCGATGCTTTTAAGTGTTTTTACGGTATTATGCCTTACGCGCCAAAGCCCTAGCTAAGGCTTGCACATAAGCAAACGTCTTATACAAGGCCCGCTAGATGCAAAGAATATTTAAAAAGTATGTGGTTTAATGGGATTACCGCCAGAAGCTATGAAAAATTCGGATCTACGCTGTTATAACTGTCCTGAGCTGTTTGTTCGTTTTAAACTGGCGTTAATGGCGGCGCAGGCCGAGCAGCAGGATATCGCCTTTATGCTCAAGGGCGACGATCTACAAGGTATCAGTGATATTAAGCGTTATTTAACCAAACAAAAGCTAGCATTCACTGTCACATCAACGGCAGAACAATTAATAATAACCGTGGAGAGAGAAACTCGTGTTTGAATTTGTGCGCTCGTGGTACCAAAGAAAATTTTCCGATCCTCACTCGGTGACCCTGCTTTTACTCTTGCTCTGCACTTTTGCCGTGCTCTATTTCTTCGGCGCGCTATTAATGCCTGTGCTGGTTGCCGTGGTGATCGCCTATTTATTGGATTGGCCCGTGGTGCGCTTGCAGCGCTTAGGTCTGTCGCGCACTTTGGCCACCATACTTGTGGTCAGCTTATTCTGCTCCTTGGTGATAGGCACCTTGTTCGGTTTTGGCCCAATTTTATGGCAACAAACCAGTAATTTACTGCAAGAAGCGCCCACCATGTTGGAGCAGGGAAAACATTATCTTATGCATTTACCTGTCGACTATCCTACCTTGATCACCCCGGAGCAGGTGCGCACCCTGGTTGCCAGCGTCGAAAGCAAGGCGGTGGAATTCGGTCAGGTCTTGGTATCTGTGTCTCTTACCTCCCTTAAAGATGTGGTGGCCTGGTTAATTTATCTGGTGTTGGTGCCGCTGCTGGTGTTCTTTATGCTCAAAGATAAAACCCAGCTGCTGCACAGTGTCAGTGCCTTGTTACCGGCGCAGCGCCGTTTGATCCAGCAGGTGTGGCTGGAAATGAATCAGCAGATCATGAACTATATTCGTGGCAAGGTGTTTGAAATCCTGATCGTCGGCGGTGTGTCCTTTGTGGTCTTTACCATCTTCGATTTACGCTATGCCGCCTTATTAGGGGTTTTGGTTGGACTGTCCGTGTTGATCCCTTTTATCGGCGCTGCCCTGGTGACTATACCCGTTGCCGCCGTGGCTTTGTTCCAGTTTGGTGTCAGCAGTGAGTTTTGGTCTGTGCTAGTAGCCTACGGCATTATTCAGGCGCTCGACGGTAACGTCTTGGTGCCGCTGCTGTTTTCTGAGGCGGTGGATTTAAATCCGGTGTTTATCATTATGGCGGTGCTGTTCTTTGGTGGCTTATGGGGCTTTTGGGGCGTATTCTTTGCTATACCCTTGGCTTCTTTAGTGCGCGCCTTGGCGAATGCCTGGTCATCGACCTTGGAAGACGCCAGTGCCAAACAGGCCCAGGAGTAGTGCCCACTTTATTCGGCTGGTTAGATGAAAAGCTGATAAAAGTTAGCGCCATGCAAACAAATTGGTATTAATAGCGCTGGGGCACTTGTGTACAATGGTTATAACTTATAGCTAATTGGAATATGGTGCCCATGACCCAGCGTTTTTTCACCCAGACTAGCCAAGATCTCGTTTATCTCGATGCCAATGCGACCACTCCTGTGTTGCCGCGCATTGCCGATGTTGTCTCTCACACCATGCAGGTGTGTTTTGGTAATCCGTCTAGTTCGCATATCACCGGGGTACAGGCCAAGTATCTGTTGGAACAAACGCGTGCCAAGGCGCGTCAGGTTATAGGCGCCGAGCAGGGCGACATTCTCTTTACCTCGGGCGCCACCGAAGGTATCCAAACCGCCGTAGTTTCTACACTTTTAGCCAATCGACATAAGGCCACTGAGCACAGCGTATTGCTCTACGGTGCCACCGAGCACAAGGCGGTGCCTAACACTTTGAAACACTGGAACCAGGTGCTGGGCTTGGGGGCCAAGGTAATGGCCATTCCTGTGGATGAAGCGGGCTTGCTGGACTTGGACTTTATCGCCCAACATGTGGGTAAGGCGCTGATGATCTGCACCATGGCGGTGAATAATGAAACCGGTGTGTATCAGGACTTGGCCAAACTGGAGCAGGTGATCCGCGCTAATAACGACCATGTTAGCTGGATGGTGGACTGTGTGCAGGCTTTGGGTAAGCAAGACCTGGCGCTCAGCGATACCAGCATAGACTATGCCCCCTTCTCTGGTCACAAGCTCTACGCCCCTAAGGGCATAGGCTTCTTATATATTCGTGAAAATAGTCCATACACTCCTTTTATCGCCGGTGGCGGTCAGGAAAGTGGCATGCGCTCGGGTACGGAAAACCTGCCCGGTATTGCCGGCCTGTATGAGCTGTTCGATATGTTGCTCGATAAATCACAAGACTTATTCAAGCCGGTTGCGACTTTACACTTGTACCGCCAGCAATTGATCCATGCCCTGGAGCAAACTTTTGGCGATATCAGCTTTAATGCTCCCCTTGAAGGCACAGTGCCGACAACTTTGAACTTCTGTGTAAACAGTCTGACCTCAAAAGAAGTCATGGACCTGTTTGATGCTGCCGGTATTCGTGTCAGCGGTGGCTCTGCCTGTAGCTCGGGTGCCTCGCGCAGCTTTGTTTTGGATGCCATGGGGGCCAATGACTGGCAAAGCGAAAATGCCATTCGTATGTCTTTTGGCCCGGCCGCCACAGAGCAGGAAATTGCCCTGGCGTGTGAGCGCATTTGCGCCTTGAAACCCGTGTTGGCGAATAACTGTTTAATCGTCTCAGATGCCACTCAGCCCGAGCATGAAGTATGTGCCCTGGGCCTTACTCAGCTGCGCCACCAAGGCAGTTGTTGTTGGTTGTATGTGGGCATTAATAACGAGGCCGTGATCATCGACCCGGTTGTCGAGCTGGTCCCGCGTATCGCCCGCCTGGTTACTCAGCAGCAGCTGCATGTAAAAGCCGTACTGGAAACCCATAAACATCAGGATAAAGACTCGGCGCGCACTCTGTTGTCAGAGCGTCTTGGTCTGGCGCCGGTGCAAGATCCCCTGGGCTGGCCCGAAGGCGACGCCATCAGCCTTGGCGAGCAGCGCCTGACTCGTGTGTCTACTCCTGGCCACAGCGCCGACAGTCACAGCTATTTGCTCTATCAAGGAGATAAGGTTACTGCCTGCTTCTGCGGCGACCTCTATATTTTTAGCGGCTTGGGCAGCACTCAATTTGCCGATGCCGACACAGAACAAATGCTGGACTCTATCCACACCCTGGCGACTAAGTTGGCTGCGGATACCGTGCTGTGTCCGGCTCATGACTACGAGCAGTGTTTTGCCTTGAGTTGGCAGGCGCAGGTTCAGGCCACGCCTTTGTTACAGCAGGTCTTGCAAGAGCAGATAAACAAGGCGCAATTCGCCGAGCAAAAATGCGCTTTGGATCAGCAGCTGAGTACAGAAAGCGGCGCCCTTTGTGGTTTTAGCCATCAGCCTAAGCATGCCAACGCCCAGCAACTGAGCAGTGCCGAAGTACAGCAGATGCTTGCCAGTGAGGAGTTTGAAACCGTGCTTTGGGATGTTCGCGAACCTTATGAGCATGGTGCCAAAGACATACGCTCGCTATTTAGTGTGCATGACGATCAACTGCTCAATGTGCCGCTAAGTCGCATGGCCAACGCCTTATTTGCCCAGCAGTTGAAGCCGGATACGCGTTATATCCTGGTCTGTCGTACTGGTAACCGCTCGGGGCAGGCGATCAAGAACTTGCAGTCTTTGGGCTATCATCAGGTCTACAACTTGCAAGGTGGCTTAGCATTAGTATGATGGTGGTTTAGTTTGTAAACAGGAACCACCATGAGCCAGGTATATATTCGCGATGCGGTGATCAATGATGTGCCTTTGATCTATCAGTTTATTAAGGCATTGGCAGTGTACGAGCGAGAGCCCGACGCCGTTGCCGCCACCGAGCTAGATATAGAGCGCACCTTGTTTGACGAGGGGGCGACCGCGCACAGCGTTATCTGCTTTGAAAGCGATGCCCCCGACGCCGAAGCCATAGGCTTTGCGGTGTATTTTTATAATTATTCAACCTGGCTTGGCCGCAATGGCTTGTATCTTGAGGACTTGTTTGTCAGCGAAGACAAACGTGGCCGCGGTGCCGGCAAGGCACTGATGAAGTACCTGGCGCAGCGTGCCATCAGCAAAAATTGTGGTCGCTTTGAGTGGGTGGTATTGGACTGGAATCAGCCAGCCATCGATTTCTATCACAGCATAGGTGCCGAGGCGCAAGCACAATGGCAAATCTACCGTCTTAGCGGCGACAAGCTGCTGCAATTTGCTGAGCAATAATCCTTCTAATTGCGAGCGCGGCACGCATTTTTACCATTGAGTGCAAAATCCGGCTAGTGCCGCACCGCCAATGGGGTAAGCTAAGCATATAAATCACCCTTACTGGAACCTTGTTATGTTCACCGCCGATGTCTGCCAAAAAGCCCGCTTAAGCCGTGATAAGCGCTTTGACGGCTTGTTTTATGTGGCGGTGCGCAGCACGGGCATTTATTGTCGGCCTATCTGTCCGGCGCCAGCCGCCAAAGAGCAGAATGTCGAGTATTTCGAGCATGCCCATTTAGCGGCGCAGGCGGGATTTCGCCCCTGTTTACGGTGCCGCCCAGATGCCAGCCCGGGCAGCTATCCCTGGCTGGGGGCACAAACCACGGCGCTCAGGGCAAAACGCTTAATCGATCAGGGTCATTGGTCAAATGGCGGCGCCGAGGCACTGAGTGCTCGCCTTGGCGTGTCATCCAGCTACCTAAATCAATTGTTCAAAAAGCATTATGGCATTGCTCCGGGGCAATATGCGCTCTTTAGCCAATGTCAGTTTGCTAAACAGCTGTTGCAGCAAACCCAGTTGCCGATCACTGAGATTGCGTTTGCCGCCGGCTTTAATAGCGTGCGCCGTTTTAACGATGCCTTTAAGAAGCTGATGCAGCTGACGCCGAGTGCCATTCGCACCAAGGCACAATTCGATGCTGGCTCTATCAGCCTGTTTCTAAGTTTTCGCCCCCCTTATGACTGGCAGGCCATGCAGGCGTTTTTTAATAAACGGCTAGTCGCGCCTATGGAATGGATAACTGCCGAAAGTTATGGCCGCGCTTTCACCTATCAGGGCGCAAAGGGCGAATTTACCGCTCATTATCAGGACAAGAAGCAGGGCTTTAGGGTCGAGATCAGCCTGGATAACTGGCACTGCCTGCAAGGAGTAGTGGCTAATATTCGCAGAGTGCTGGACTTGGATGCCGATACTCAGGTGATCAATGGCCAGCTGCAAAGCGCGGTGGGTGAGCAGTTCGCACTGACTCCAGGGCTGCGCCTGCCGGGTATGTGGGATCCTTTTGAGGCCGGTATTCGTGCTGTGCTGGGGCAACAAGTGAGCGTTGGCGCGGCGCGCACGCTTACCACTACTTTAGTGAAGGAGCTGGGCGAGCAGGGGCGTTATTTTCCCACCGCCAAGCAAATGGCGGCAAGCGAGTTGGCCTTCTTTAAGATGCCGGAGCGGCGTAGAGAAGCGTTGCGTGATTTAAGCGCCTATGTAGCCGAGCATGGCAGTGCCGATTTAGATGCCTGGTTGGCTATTAAGGGCATAGGCCCTTGGACGGTCAATTACGCTAAAATGCGCGGCAGCAGCGACCCGGATATTTATCTCGGCGGCGACTTGGGTGTACAAAAAGCGCTGGCCGGGTTCAGCGGCATTGATATTGAGCGCGCCGCACCGTTTCGCACATACCTGACTTTTCAACTATGGCAACAATTATGACCTTATATCAAGAATGTATCGACACGCCCCTGGGCGAGCTGGTGATCCAAGCCAGTGACAAAGGCCTGTGTTATGTGGGTTTTGACCTTGAACGCAAGGTAGATGCGGCTGCAAGTGCCAATGCCATCACGGCGCAGGCAAAAAGCCAGTTAGCAGAATATTTCCAGGGAGTTCGCTCCCAGTTTGATCTCCCCCTGGATACCAAGGGTACCGAGTTTCAGCGCCAGATCTGGCAAGCCTTAGACAGCATAGCCTATGGTGAAACCGGCAGTTATAGTGATATTGCCCGTTTGGTGGATAATCCCAAGGCGGTGCGCGCCGTGGGTGCGGCCAATGGTCGTAACCCCATCAGCATTATTGTTCCTTGTCACCGGGTAATAGGAGCCAATGGTACTTTGACCGGCTATGCCGGTGGGCTGGAACGCAAGCGCTGGCTACTGGCCTTCGAGCAAGGCCACATTAGCAAGTAATGGCCTGGGATGAGTTTGCCTTGGCCTTGATAGGGGCCTTAGTGTAAGCTTGGCGCGCGAAGTTTTTAGAAGAATTACCATGGCTCAACTGTATTTTTACTATTCGGCAATGAATGCCGGCAAGTCCACCACCTTATTACAATCGGCATTTAACTACCGCGAGCGCGGCATGCGTCCCATGATCATGACCGCGGCCATCGATGACCGTGCCGGGGTTGGCAAGGTGGCCTCGCGCATCGGTTTGCAGGCCGATGCCTTTGTCTTTGATGGCACCAGCAATGTGTATGATCTAATTGCCTCGCAACACCAGGAAGAAGCCCTGCATTGTGTGCTGGTGGATGAGAGCCAGTTTTTGTCCAAGGCGCAGGTATGGCAACTGACCGAGGTGGTCGATCAGCTTAATATTCCCGTCTTGTGCTATGGTTTGCGCAGTGACTTTTTAGGCGAGTTGTTCGTCGGCTCTCAGTATTTACTGGCTTGGGCCGATAAACTAGTGGAGCTAAAAACCGTGTGCCACTGTGGCCGTAAGGCCAATCATGTGTTGCGCTATGATCACCATGGCGATGTGGTCGCCAGCGGCGATCAGGTACAGATAGGCGGTAATGAGCGCTATGTGTCCGTGTGCCGTAAACACTATAAAGAAGCGCTCAACCAAGATGAAGCCTAAGGCTTAGCCTAATAGCCGAGCCAGTTGCGCTCGGCGTTCGTCAGCCTCCATAAAGGTCCAGGCAATAAAGCGGCTGCTTTTTTGCCCTTGTGCCATGGCCACCGATTCAATTTGCACGGCACCCAGTTTGCGTAAGGTGCTTTTCAACGGGCGCTCATTTTCCTTTTTCGATACCAGGCTGGTAAACCAGATCACCTGCTCGGCAAAGTGTTGGCTCTCCAATGCCATATTGCGCACAAAGGCCAGCTCGCCACCTTGGCACCATAATTCATTGGCGCGGCCACCAAAGTTCAGGGTATTACTCTGTTGTCCCTTTAAGTTTCGCCATTTACGCTGGGATCCGGCCTGGGCACTTTGTTCACTGTCATGAAATGGCGGGTTGCACAGGGTTGCCACTATTGTGTCTTGCGCCTTGATGATGTCGGCGAAATACTGAGTCGGTTGCTTTTGCTGCACCACCTTGATTGGCAACGCATTTAACTGTGCCAGCTGTTTTGCTAACTTAACCGAATGCACATCTATATCACTCGCTAAAAACTGCCAATTGAACAGCTTGTTACCTAGGATGGGGTAGATAAGCGAGGCACCTGTGCCGACATCCATCACCCGCACCTTAGGCTGTTTTAGGCTGTGCTCAGTATCCTGGCTTATCAAATCATAAAGATGGTGCAAGTAGTCGGCGCGCCCGGGTACAGGGGGGCATAAAAAGCCCTCGGGCAAATCCCAAATGGCCACATCGTAGTGATGTTTCAGCAAGGCCTGATTGAGCGTTTTCAATGCCTTGGCATCGCTAAAGTCGATACTGGCTTGCCCGTCGGGGCGCTTAATCACATAGGCTTGTAGGCTCGGTAAGCTGCTGCACAGGGCGTCGAAGTCATAGCCGTTTCGATGGCGGTTTTGTGGATGCAAGGGCGGGATCTCTATCACGTGAATAAGGTCATAGTATAAGGGATCGGCCGGCTGGAATGTAGCACCGAGTTAAGACCTAAGCCGGCCAAGCCATTTGGGCCGCGTGCAGACCTTATTTACAGCTTAGAAAATAAGTGTAAATATGTTGGTTATTAATTAGTTAACCTGCCATTGTGGTTGCGGGTAAATATTCTTAAGTTGCACAAAGCATTAAGCCAACAAGCTAAATGCTTGCAGCCATTAACAACACCAGTATTAGGGAAAATTATGACTGATAATAGGGAAGCACAACGCAGTGAAATCAATAAAAAAATGCTTCAGGCACAGCTAATAGGCGCGCCGGGCTCGATTTTATTTGGTTTAGGTTTGTATGGCGTCTTTGCCGTGAACGGCGATGCATTTATCTCGTTTCTAAATGAAATTGAAAATAGCTATGCCCTAATAGGCGTAGGTGGTGCGATTATGGCCTGGCAGTTTATCACCGTGATCAGGCTGACGCTAAAGCGCGCAAAACTCGGTCTACAGGATTGATTTAACAGATTTAGGTGATTATGGCTGCTTGTTTTTAGGGCCATAATGCCGAGAGTTTAGCGCCGAGAGTCTAGCTTTATACTAAGAGCTTAACTCTGGGATGAAGCTAGCCTTCAGTACCGTGTGCAATACTGAAGGCTAAAAGGGAGATTAGTTACACTCGCCTTTGCGACGTTCGTCTCGTCGCACTATTTAAGTCTTTCTTAGTTGTTCTCTTTAGCCTTTTCTTTGGCTTTCTTTTCCTTGGCTTTCATTTTTTCTTTCGCATCTTTTTTGTGCTCGTGGGCTTTGCCCTCGGCCGCTTCGTGCTTTTCTTCAGCTACTTCTTTTTTAGCTTCAACGATTTCTTTTTTGGCTTCGGCTTTTTCTTTGGCCATTTCACGCTTCTCTTGGGCGTGCTCTTGAGCATTTAGGTGCTTAAGTTCAGCGTGCTCATTCATTTCTTTAACTTGTGCTTTTTGCTCTTTTACTTCTTTTTCTTTTTTATCTTGAGCACTGGCTTCAACGCTTACACCTAGAGAAACAGCTAGCATTAAAGCAACACTTAGTGGACGTAATGAGTTCATAATTTTTACTCTTGAGTTGTTAATTTCCTGTAAAGGCTATCACACTAGCCTAAACTGAAACTGAACAAGAAATTCGGATATATTTTAACAGCTTGTTGCCGATTATTATCACTGGTACGATGAGATGAAGTAACTAAACGGGCCGAATTATGACCGATCTTCAGCAGCATTCGCTTTTTGTTGACCTTAATGCCGCGCAGCAATTACATCTTCGTTATATCGCCAAGGCCGATGCCACGGGTCCGGCGGTGTTTTTTATGCATGGCGCCGTTGAAAACGGCAAAATTTTCTATACCCACAGTAATAAGGGGCTGGCGCCTTTTTTAGCGCGTTTAGGTTATCGTTGCTACGTGGCCGATTTGGCTGGAAGAGGTGAGAGTAAACCGGCCATAGCCCGAGGTGCCGCCTACGGTCAAACCGAGGCCATCTGCGCCGAGATCCCCGCTTTTATTGATAAGATTATCGCCCATAGCGGCGAGTTTCCCCGTTTTTGGGTTGCGCATTCCTGGGGTGGGGTGCTCTTTAACAGCGCTTTTGCCCGCTTCCCTGAATATATAGACAAGGTAAGTGCCTGTGCCTATTTTGGCTCAAAGCGCTCGCTCTACAATCGCCATCTGGGGAAATTTATTAAGGGTAATTTAATCTGGTATTGGCTGGCACCTAAGTATGCGCAAAAGCACGGTTATCTGCCGGCGCGTCAGCTTAAGTGGGGCAGCGACAATGAAACCATTAAGTCGCACTATCAGAGTATGCAGTGGGCCAAGGTGTTGCCTTGGGTCGACAGTGACGATGGCTTTGACTATGGTGCAGCGCTGCGCGAGAAGAGTTTACCGCCGATTTTGCATATTGCCGGGGTTAAGGATAAATCCCTGGCTCAGCCCATAGATATTCAGAAGTTTATGCAGGAGTCCGGGGTCGGGCTGCAGGAGCTAAAAATCTATGGCCGCAGCCATGGTCATCACCATGATTATGGTCATATCGATATGCTTACTCATCCACAGGCAGTGCGGGATCAGTTCCTGGATGTGCAGGCCTGGTTTGCACGGCACGGCGAAATTTAATTTGTTTCGCTACGCAATCCATGGCGCCTGTGTTGGCCGATAAAAGCCGTCCTCATCTAGCTGGTGCAGAAGTCGGGCGCTAGTGAAATGCGTCTAAGTATGTGACAATGCGCAATCAGATCCCTAATTCAAGACAGTATGCGAATCTATCGTTCGTTCCATCGCGCTCCATTGCGGGTGCTTATGATTTCGCGGCGCCGACAAAAACTGAAACTCCGCCGCGCCATGGTGACGCTTAAGTGGGCGCTTGCCCAAGAGCGGCAAGAAACAAGGGAAATGCTCGATATATATAAGCGCTACACCAAGGGACAGGCGTCTAAACAAGACTTACAGGTAGCCAATAAACAGTTTATTGATATCCTTAAAGGCCTCGGCCTTGGGGTATTTGCCGTGCTGCCGTTTGCTCCCATTACCATTCCTTTGGTGGTCAAAATTGCTCATATGGTGGGGGTCGATATCCTGCCCAGCTCCTTTAGTAACCCCAAACCACCCAAAACCAAAGTGTTGGATAAGCCAAAAGACGATTAGTTCTGGAATCTAGCGGCCTTTAGTGACGCTAACGACAGGCGAATTCGGCGATGGGGCGATACACTAGCCCCTGCTCGTCCCGAGTCGAGAGATATAGGGTGAAATGATCAATATCCAGCTGTAATGGTGGCATGGGGCGCTCGACCTTAGGGGGCGTTTTAAGGTTACGTGCCAGGGTAACATGAGGGCGATAACGGCTATGTTGATCGTGGATCTGATGTTGCCCGGCCAAGGCTCGTAGCCTTGCGACTAAGGTCAGCAAGTGTGGATCGGGAGTGCTTGGACGCAGATGGAATAAGCCATTGTGCGGCCAATAATCATGCTCATCCAAGGTCAGAGAAAAACGCGGCACTCGCAGATTGTGGGCGCCATCAATTAACTGCTGCGCCTGCTCTTGCTCAACCTGACCGAGAAACATCAGGGTTAAATGCCAGTTACGGCATTGGGTTGGCGCCTTGCTTAAGGTGGCATGGTGGCTTAACCACTGCTTGATATGTTGCTTCTGCTCGGCGCTCAGCCCCAAGGCAAAAAACAGTCGACGTGCTTGCTCGCAAGGTCCCATGGTTTGGCTATATCATTTACTTTTTTAACTTGATATCCTGCCTATTATCAGTAATAAAAAGTGAGTCCGCAATGAATTTACTCATCAATAAACCTCGTCTCGATACCGCCTTAATTCCACTTTTCATTTTTGACCAACAAGGTTGTGAGGCTTGGTGTGCAGAGCAAGATGATTTTACCCGCACCTGGGTAGCCCGCTCACTGCAACAGCAACCCGGCTTATGTGTGCTGCCGAATCCGGAAACTGGCGAGCCGCAAAGCGCTATTTTGGTGACTTCAGATGTCGCTGATATGTGGGCGGCCGGTGATATTATCGGTAAATTGCCCAAGGGTGATTATCAATTACAAAATGTCGCTAATGAGCGCGATATTGCCCTGGGCTTTGTGCTTGGTGGCTATCAGTTCAGCGGCTACAAGCAAATTCAGCTGCCACAGGCGCGTTTGCTTATTGAAGATGCTGCCTTATACCAAGAATTAGTGGCATTAATGGAGTCGACCCAGGTGGTACGTGACCTGGTTAACACACCAGCTGCGGATATGATGCCGCAGCACTTAAGTGAAGTGATGAACGACATGGCTCAGCGCTTTGGCGGTGAGTTTAGCGAGTGGGTGGGTGATGAGCTGCTAGAGCAAAATTACCCCACCATTCATCTTGTTGGCCGTGCCAGTGAAAACAAGCCGCGGTTGTTGGATTTACGCTGGGGCAAATCGGATGCGCCTAAAGTAACCCTGGTTGGTAAGGGTGTGTGTTTTGACTCCGGTGGTCTGGATCTAAAACCAGCCGCCGGTATGCGTTTGATGAAAAAGGATATGGGTGGTGCCGCCCATGTAATTGGCCTGGCGAATCTGATTATGGCCATGGAGTTGAATATTCAACTGCGGGTCCTGGTACCTGCTGTGGAAAATGCGGTATCACGCAATGCGTTTCGCCCGGGCGATGTGGTGAAAACACGCAAGGGTCTGACCGTGGAAATCGATAATACGGATGCTGAAGGCCGTTTAGTCTTGTGTGATGCCTTAGATGAAGCGCAGCAGGAAAACCCGGAGATGATCATCGACTTCGCTACTCTGACCGGCGCCATGCGCATTGCCTTGGGTACCGAGCTGCCGGGCTTTTTCAGTAATGATGACAAGCTGGCCGAGGCCCTGACTCAAGCCGGTGAACATAGCCAAGATCCTGTATGGCGCATGCCATTATTCGCCCAGTACAAGAATATGATGAAAAGCGATGTGGCAGATTTAACCAACTGTGCACCGGGCCCTTTCGCGGGTGCTATTACCGCAGCCCTGTATCTGCAGGAATTTATCGACGCCAAAACCCCTTGGGTCCACTTTGATGTGATGGCCTGGAACCTACGTGCGTTGCCCGGTCGCCCGGTAGGCGGTGAAGCTTTCGGTATTCGCGCCGTATACACCATGCTGGCAGATAAATACGGGCGTTAACGCGTTTTCACCCCATCATATAAATCACGAGCCGCAATTGCGGCTCGTTTTTTATTCTCCGTCGGACTTGGTATCAGGCTCATTGAGCCAGGCCCTGGCGGCATCAGCATCGGCAAAGTACTTGACCTCGCCGCTGGTAAACCAATTGGCAATGCGTGCCGCATAATCCTGCCAGTCGTGGCGGCCGTAAAAGGCGATACGGCGAAATTGATGGCTGTGGGCAATGCCGAGCTTAAAGTCATCCCACAGAGCGCGGGCGCTGAATCCTTCCAGCTCGCTGGCATCGATAAACACATCGACGATGCGCTCATCCAGCCCCTTTAGGGCGTCATCAAACATAGGAGTGATCACTTCATAGTCGTGATGATCTAACTTGCCGACTATCACCATGGAAATGTAAAAACGCGCTTTGGTGCGCTCTATGCCTATATGTAAACCATGACGTTTCATTTGCTGGCCCTTATGGTGTGTTTAGGTGTTTATTTAACATAGCAAAAGGGTGGCGAGAACGCCGATGATGTAGCGCAATAAAACAGCAAAAAGAAACAAGGCCGCATAGGCGGCCTTGAATTGAAAGGAAGTTTACCGTTTTTTATTTCTGACACGCAGCAACGGCGTCGGCGATAAGCTCCAGGCCGGTTTGCGGGCAAGGTGGTAACTCGGCGCTGCTTTCACGCACAGGAGTTACTCTTTGACCCCACTTTATATAACTTGCGGCCCAGGTTAAACCTGCTCCAAAGGCCGCCGACATAATATTGGCACCCGGTTTTATCATGCCGCGCTCTACCGCTTCACACAGGGCGATGGCTATGGTGGCTGCCGAGGTGTTGCCATACTCATCGATATTGACCATCACCTTGTCGTCTTCGACCTTAAGGCGTTGCTGAATGGCCTGGATAATGCGCAGGTTCGCCTGATGGGGTACCAGTACATCGATATCATCCAGGCTTAATTGTGCCTGGTTCAGTACGTCATCACAGGCGCCGCTCATGCCTTTAACCGCACGCTTAAAGATTTCCGGGCCGACAAAATGCAGCTCCGAGCCACCGATGGCTTCGTACTTATTGATGTTGGAACCAAAATTTTCAATGTGCAGGATGCTGCGATCCGAGCTGTCGCAGCCAGATTTGCTGGCCAATAACCCCAGGGCTTGCTCGCTTGCCTCAAGTACCACGGCACCAGCACCATCACCGAACAGCACGGCGCTGTCGCGGCGGGCCCAGTTGATATACCAGCTCATACGTTCTGCAGCGACTACCACGGCGCGCTTAATCATTCCCGCCTGAATTTGTGCAGTGGCCATTTGCAGTGCATATAAAAAGCCAGAGCACGCGGCATTACTGTCACAAGCGGCTGCACCTGTGGCACCGAGGCGTTGTTGTACCTCGGAGGCGGTGTTGGCGACCACAGTGCTGGGTGTACAGGTGGCGACCAATACCAGGTCTAAATCCTTGGCATCCAGGCGGCACAATCTAGGGCGCGCTGCGCCGCAACTGTGGCCAGCTCGGCGGTGCTGACATGGCTAACATGACGGGCTTTAATGCCAGTGCGTGAGCTGATCCACTCGTCGGATGTATCTACGACTGTGGCTATATCCTGATTGCTAATTCGCGCCGGTGGAACACACTTGCCCCAGCCGGTGATCTCTGCGTAATGCATATAAAAATCCTGTGTCATTGCATCGGCGACAGCCTAATTCAACTGGCCCGACGTCTTTAGTATGTTGCTGCTTTATACCAAAATGAACCTGCTTGGTCGAGCCTTACCTATGTCTTGCAAAGAAGTATGCTTTGTTCTCTGTATGCTGCGTATGACAGTTACTGAAAGTGCAAGCCAGTGATAAAGTAAATCAGTCAGTCTTTTTATAGCACCTAATAGCACCTAATAGCACCTAAGGTATTGAATATGGTACATGAAGTTGGCAAATTGGCCGCTTGGCTACTACGCTGATGTAATCGCTTTAGATAAATCGCAGCTGAACGATATCGATCAGTTAATTTCGGCCAGTTAACGCCGGTTCGTTTGATGATGCACGCAGGAAAATTTATACGCCATTATGAACAAGATTAAAGCGCAGTTATTTGAGCAACTTATCGAGCTTGAACGCTCCTTGATGCGTGAAGACGTGCGTGCCGATGCGGCGCGTCTCAATGCCTTGATTGACGATGACTTTATTGAGGTGTCCTCAGACGGAAAACGTTTTAATAAGACCAATGTGCTGGAGCGTCTGCCCAAGGAGCAGTCGAAAAGCCGCAAGCCGCTTTTTCATAATCAGGATTTTATTGGTCGTATGCTCAGCGATACCGTGGTGCAGCTTTATTATCGCAGTGCCTTGCGACGTATTAAGGGCGGTCAGTGGCATTTTTCCTCGCGTATGTCCTTGTGGCGTTTGGATGGTGAGCAACACTGGCGGGTGGTTTATCACCAAAGTACCCCCTGCGAGGCCTTCACCCTGGAATAAATGCCGCTTAAAGTCAGGTGATGCCTGTGCTTTGCTTTCTTCCTGGTGCCAATATACGTACAATAGCGCGCAATATTTCCTCCATAGTTTACGCCTTTGAATCTGCTATTACAGTCCAGTATTAGTCGTGTGTTGCTGCTGCGCAGCCTGGCTATAGTGGTGCAGTTAGTTGCTGTACTTATCTGTCAATTTTTCCTTGAATTAGAGTTGGCGCTGCCGTCGCTGCTCACAGTGATTGCCCTTGAATCTGTTTTTCAATTGCTCAGTGTCTGGCTGCTGCGCCGCCGCATTCGTCGTAACGAGCGGGTGGGCACGCTGACCATAGTCTGGCAGCTGCTGGCGGATATAGTCTTTTTGACCCTTTTACTGGCGCTCAGCGGCGGTGCCACCAATGCCTTTGTATCCTTGCTCTTGCTGCCCATTATGATAGCGGCAGTGACCTTGCCCGGGCGCTACACCATGATGATAACCCTTGTGGCCATCGCCTTGTATAGCACCCTGATGCTGATGTTGCCTGAGCATCAGGGGTCCCACCATACGACGCAAATGCGCAGCCACTTTATCGCTATGTGGGTGAACTTTGTGATCAGTGCCTTGGTGGTGGCGACTCTGGTCAGTGCATTAGCCAGAACCCTGGCACGGCAACAACAGGCCATGGCCGCGAACAGGGAAGAGCAATTGCGCGCCGAGCAGCTCTTGGCCCTGGGTAATGCTGCGGCGCAGGCTACTCATCAGTTAGCCACGCCGCTGGGCAGCATTGCCCTGTTGCATGAAGAGCTTGAAGAGCTCGCGGCCGCAAATAAAGGTTTAGCGTCCGTGGTCTCTGAGCTTGGCGTGCCGATTAAACAGTGCCAGCAGCAATTGAGCTTATTTCGCCAGCGCGCCGGACAATTACGGGCGGCGCAAGAGGTGCAAGGCGAGCAGGCAGCCTGTACCGTGGGTGCGCTGCTTGGTGAGATACAACAGGCCTTTGCCTTACAATTCCCGACTCAGCAATTGGTGTGTTTTGGCTTTGAGGGCCTAAAAGCTCAGCTGCTGCGTACGGACCCTCTACTAAGCGCGGCGTTTTTAAACCTTCTGGCCAATGCGGTGCGGGCCAATGAACTGGCACAGCAAACCAGCATACACCTGAGTATTTGTATCGATAATGGCGAGAGTCATTGGCGCATAGAAGATTTAGGCGGCGGTTTTAACAGCGAACATCTGGCTTCCCTTGGCTCGGCTGTGATGGCCAGCGATCATGGCCTGGGTGTGGCCCTATGGCTCTCCAATGCCACTATAGAAAGAGTGGGCGGGCGTTTGGCACTGAGTAATGCCGGGCAGGGCGCCTGTATCGATGTCTTTATTCCGGAGCTTAATGGGTGAAACTCCTGCTAATCGAAGATGATGCGGTATTTGCGCAAACCCTGTGTCGGCGTTTGACTCCCTATGTGCAAAGTCTTGAACATGCCATAAGTCTGGATACCGCGCTGTTGCAGGCGCGGCGCTTGCGGCCCAGCCATATTATTTTAGATATGCACCTGGAAAACGAGTCCGGGCTGCAATTGCTGCCAGCTTTGCGCGCGATTGTGCCAAAGGCGCGCATTATTTTATTGACCGGGTTTGCCAGTATTGCCACCGCAGTGCAGGCGGTGAAGCTGGGCGCCGACGATTACCTGGCCAAACCGGCCTCGTTGGCGATGATTTTGGCGGCCTTAGAGGATAAGGCCGTGCCTGTTGAGGCCGAAGCTGAGGTGTTGATGTCGCCGGAGCGACTGGAGTGGGAGCATATTCAAACCGTGCTGGCGCGAAATGATGGCAATATCTCGCAAACCGCGCGCCAGTTGAATATGCACAGGCGCACCCTGCAGCGTAAATTGCAAAAAAAACCAGTCTCAAGCTAATACCGGTCTCAAGCTAAGACCGGTTGTAAAATAGCTGCGGCAATATTACAAAGAGAGCGACACCCCCAGATGCAGGGTACGCCCCGGGGCGCTTAAGCGCTCACCCAGACCCACATCGCCCTCCATCACACGGTTAACGCCGTTTAAGTGCGGCGCATAATGCTTATCAAACAGATTATCGATGCGGGCATTGAGTTGCCATTGTGACGAGAGTTCATAATTGAACGCCATATCGATTACGCCATAGCCGCTGCTTGTTTGCTCATCGTTATAGTGCGACACCTTGTTTTGCGCCTTAGCCACTCGCCAATGAGCCTGCAGTTGGTAGTCGTTTTGCCCATAACCCAGGCTAATTTGCCCATTAAGGGGAGCGATACGGTAGAGGTTATCGTCAATTTGATCATTGCGTTTACCGCGCACATAGCTAAGCATGCCCTGCACTTGCCAATGGGCATCGAGTTGATAGGCGGCGGTGATATCCGCACCATAGAGGCGTGCGTCGATATTGCTAAATTGCAAGGCATCTCGTCCCGACATCATATTTGCCACCAGATTGACCTGCATATCCTGGCTCGGCGTGCCCTGAATATAGTTATCCACCTGCTGCACAAACACCTGAGGTTTAATCGATAAGCCTTGGTGTTGATAAGCCAGGCCCAGATTGAACTGATATGCGGTTTCTTCTTTAAGCTTGATATTGCCCACATAGGTGCGGCCATCGGCCAGGCCGCCGGTGCTTTGCATGGGCAGCCAAAGGTAGCGAGCCTGGTATTGAGGCGCCCTTTGTTTAAAGGCCAAGGCATAATCCAGATGTAATCGCTCGCGCACCTGGTAGCGGTTGTTAAGCACCAGATCTAAGGTGATGTCATTGACCGCTTTATCGGCCTGATTAAAGCGCTGTTGCAGTGCGGCGACTGCCGGCATCATCATGGCCATTGACGAGGCGACCGCGCCCGAGTCGGCAGAATTAACCTTGATACGGGCGCCAAGGTTGCTCGATAAGGCGTCACCGTGGTATTGATACTCGGCGAAAATGCTGTGGCGGCTATCGCGCACCTTATTGAAGTTAGTGACAAAAAACTGTGCATTATGGGGGTTGCGAATGTCGGCATCGTGGCGGCTTACATTAGCGTCGTAGCCCCATAGCCAAGGATCAGAACGCAGATGGGCATACAGGCTAAGGCTGTCGCTTTGTGCTTGCGTGTAACGGGCCTTTGCGGGGGTAGCGAGCGGGCGCTGCTGATAGTTATCCATGCCGTGATCGCCATCCTGATAACCCACTCCCCAGCTCAGTTCAATGTTATTGAAATCATGCTCGCCTGCAAGCTCATAGCGCCAGGTATCAACGTAATCTATGTCCATAGGCAGGGCCGCCGTGCCGCTTTGCCTAGTGTCGGTTCTGTGTACATTGGCACGAACCTGGCCGTTTGCCAGCGCCAAGGTGGTGAGTAGGCCATACTGAAGGCGTTTATAGTCGCTGTTGGCGATAAGGCCCTGGCCGCTTTGTTGTTCATCGCTTTGTTGCAGCTCGCCATAACCGAGCCAGGCAAATTCAGCGTTTCCGGCGCCTAAGGCTGCGCTGGCGCTGAGTCCTTGTTCATTATCATTTAGCTGGCCCTTGGCATTTAGGTGCAAGGGCATATCCAGCTCGGCTTGGCGCAGGTTAACCCCGATGGCGCCGCCCAGGGTATCTATGCCCGCATGTACAGGGGCTATGCCGCGATAGATCTGCATATCTTCGATAATAATGGTGGGCGCGTAACTCAGTGGTGTGTCCATGGCGTTGGGGCCGGCTCCGGCCAGGCTCAGGCTGTTATTACTGACATTAACGCGCTCGGCAAACATGCCACGATATTGGGCAATGCCGCTGAGCGGACCATTGCGATTGACTCCGGCGCCAACCACATGGTCAAGCCAGGTGCTGCTATCGGCGCTAAATTGTTGTGCCGGAACCTGGGTTAGCTGGGTATTTATTCTTTGCTGATGACCCTGCACTGTGATCACTTCCAGGGCCGCACTGACAGGGGAGAAAAAGGCGCTAAGCAAGAGCGCTAAAGGAGTTTTATAGGACATGATTATTTCGGTTTTAGTTATTAACTTACGCCTATTTTCAGCGAGTTAAATAAGCAAAACCATGCTTAGGTGCGCTTGTGCGACATTATGTCGCAGCCCCTGCTATGGCGGCAATTTTGCCGCCGGCCAGATAGCAGGCTACGCTTAAGCAAACACTGTCGTGAGCTTGATTATGAATTTTGCAGAGTTTAACTTTTTTGCGGTGCTGTTGGCGGCCTTAGCCACCTTTATCCTTGGCGGGCTATGGTATTCGCCGCTCATGTTTAAATCCGCTTGGCTCGATGGTTGTGGCCTAACCGATGTGGACTTGGCTCAGGCTTCCATGGGCAAGGTGTTCTCCCTGGCTTTTATCCTCTCCTTGGTCGCGGCCTTTGTGTTTGCGTTATTTTTAGGCCCAAAACCCGATCTCGGCTTTGCCGTTGGTGCCGGTTTTGCCGCCGGTTTATGCTGGGTGGCAACCTCTTTTGGCATTAGTTATTTATTCGAGCAAAGACCGCTGAAACTGTTTTTGGTCAACGGCGGTTATCATACTCTGCAATTTACCCTGATTGGCCTGATCCTCGGGTTATGGCACTAGCCTGATCGGGCGCTGCAGATTGTGCCCGAGCATATTGAGGTTTTAACTTGGCTCTCAAGGGGTTAGAGTTAACACTCCAGTGCCGCCCCCACAGGATTCAGCCAAGGCGGTGCAAAAATAAGAAAAATAAAGGATGAAGATGGATATTCTCCCCATAGCCCTAGGCACTGAAACAGGCCTTGATACCTTGGTGAGCGAGTCGGGCAAAGTGCACTTTGGTCACCTCAATGGCCCGATTCAAGCCTTTGGACTCGAGCACTTTAACTACACCAATGCCATGGATAAGCCCGCCGGGCGATTGGCAAAGCATTTTCACTTTAAGCAGTTTCAGTTTGTCTCTGTGATCACTCCCAGATTTTTAATTGGCGTGGCCATTGCCGATATTCGTTATGCCGCCTCTGGCTTTTGCTATCTCTATGATATTGAAGCCAATAAGCTGGTGGAAACAAGCTGGCTTAAGCCCCTGTCATTGGGCTGCACCATGGCTCCTTCGCCTTGGGAGGGATGCTCCAGCTTGGGTGGTGCGGGAGGCAAGATAAGCATGGAGATCAACGCCGGCGTGTGGCAGTTGCGTATTGCTACCAAGCAAATTAGCGCCGATTTTACCCTGATCCCGCCAACGGCGAGCCTGCCCATGGCGCTGTGCAATCCCACCGGCTACAGCGGCTGGACCTACACCCAGAAACACAACGCCTTGGGGGTGCAGGGCTCGCTGGTGATCAATCAAGAAGCTCAAGATTTGGAGCATGCCCTAGCGGGGTATGATTTTTCCGCCGGCTTTATGCGCCGGGAAACCAGCTGGCGCTGGGCCAGTATTAATGGCCGTATTGGTGGGTCATTGTTCGGCCTCAACCTGGCCGCCGGAGTCAATGAGACAGGTTATAACGAAAATGTGTTTTGGCGCGATGGTGAGCGCCATCTGCTTGGCCCGGTGCATTTTGATTTTACTCGCCGTGCCTGTGAGCAGGACTGGCAGATAAGCTCTCAAGATGGCAAGGTCTCGCTGACCTTCAGCCCCTTAAACAAGCGTCAGGAGCGCCTGAATCTGGGGCTGTTAAAAAGTAACTTTCGCCAGTATATCGGTCATTTCAATGGCCAGATTGAAGATGCCAAAGGTCGGCTGCATCGCCTTGATAATGTCCTTGGCTTAACTGAAGATCATTATGCTTTATGGTAAGGGCTTCATTGCTCCCGAGCGTTTGATGGCGCGCCAATGGCTCATCGCGCCGTTAAAATGTTAAGCTAACTGCTCATCAATAATGGGGGAAGCATGGCCAAGCCGAATAAAAAGGGGCCGGTTCGCACCGTGGATATCTTTTGCAGTAAATGTCGCACTCAACTGTATAAGTATCGAAAAGGTGGCAAGGGGGCGTTGGTAAAATGTTTTATTGAGCGTATCAGCGAAGACTACACCGAGGAGGTGGCAACCTGCCCGGGGTGTCAGCAGGTGTTTGCCCGACAAACCCTGATCCGCGGCACGCCGGCATTAAAAATAATCGGCCAAAAGGTGTATATGAAATAATACCAATTCCAACGCGGTTAGCATGGTATTTAGCCCGCTAGAATGATTAGCTATTTAAGTGAGTTGGTATCAGCAGGGCATTTGTCCTTAGGTGTCCAGCCTGGCCTTGGTAGGCTGAAGAGGTTTGTTTTGTGGAGCTAGGTAATGGACCTATTATTTGATGTTATTGGCATGAGCGGCACCTTTTTAGTGGTGGGTGCGTTTTTCTTATTACAGCTAGAGAAGTTACCTGCCTCGGGTCTGGGCTATAACCTGATGAACCTAAGCGGTGCCATCTTGTTGTTAGTAAGCCTCTGTTACAATTTCAACCTTGCCAGTTTTGTTATCGAGATATTCTGGATAGCCGCCTCCCTTATCGGTATTTATAAGCACGTGATGGCCCGTCGCGAGCTAAAATCGCTACCGGCTTCTTAAATAACCTAAATAACACAAAAAAGCGGGCTAATTAGCCCGCTGTGTTTTGGCGCATAAGAGTGAAAATTAGCGTGGCAGGTTTTTGCTCACTTTTTTGTTTTTATTCATAACGCCACTGTAATAGCCGTGCAGAGCATCGCTAAGTTGCTTTTCGCAGCGCTTGAGCTGTTCGCCCTGGGTGATCACCTGCATGCTCAGTTTTACTTTTTCTTCGCGAATGCTGTTGATGTCCTGGCTCTGCCCTTGCAAACGTCGTTGCAGCTCTTCTACCTGTTGTGTTGATGATTTAAGCAGTTCATGCAGCTCCTTGTTGCGCTCCTGAAGATCGCGGCAATGATGCTTCATTACATGCCCGCTGGTATTGGCTTCTTCTAACTTTTGCTCCAGATCGGCCAGCTCTATCTGCACATCGCGTTTGGCCTGGATCTGCACCTGTTGCATCTGTTCGGCCATTTTATCCATATGGGCCAAGGCTTTTTTATTGAGCTCGTCTGCCTGATTGATTTGTGCCAGTAGCGGTGCTTGCGCTTCTTGCAAGTGTCTTATCTGTCGCTCTTTTTCTAGCAACAATTGTTTATACAGGTGCACCTGCTCTTGCACCGAGGGCTCCCCGGAGGATTTGTTAATGTGAGTGACATTGGGCTGCATAGCCGCCTCCATATGAGGATGTAAGTCAGAGTGCGCCATGATCTATCCTTGTTTACGTGATAATTTGGATTGGTTAAATTTTAACAAGGATAATGAGCGCAACTTATTGATCTAAATCAGTATGGCATGGCTATTGATGGCGCAGTTGTACCGAACTTTGATCTAGCGCAAGGGCTGGGGCAAAAATCGCCGTCGCTGGTAAGGAAAAAGGTTGGCAGGTTTTACTCGCCCTGCTTAACGAGTATACAGGTGACGTTGTCGCCGGCGCCGTGAGAGAGCGCCGAGTGCATCAAGGCCTTGCCGGCACTGTGTATATTAGTGGCGTTTAGTGACACTTCTATTTCAAAGTCGGATAGCTTGTCCGTTAAGCCGTCACTGCATAATAAAAAGATATCCTGCTTGTGCCTTTTACCATGCATCACTTCTACCTGAACTTGGCGTTTGACGCCTAGGGCCCGCACTACCTCATGTTGCAGCGGGTGGCTGGCCGCTTGCGCCGAGGTGATCACTCCGGTATCAAGCAACAGGTTGATCCGGCTATGATCCCGGGTCTGTTGCTCCAGTTGATTGTTTCTAAATAGGTAACCTCGGCTGTCGCCGACCCAGATAAAATAGAAATCAGGGCCATCCAGGACCAGGGCGACCGCAGTTGAACCCATGGTTTTTCCCTGCATATACAGCTGTGAGTAGTCGAAAACTTGTCTATTGGCGTCTTCAAAAGCGCTGACCAGGGTGAGGTAGAGTGGAATGTTGTGAGGGCGCTTAAGCAGCTGCTGTTTGACGACTTCAATCACCTGCGCACTGGCGTATTCGCCCCCGCTGTGCGCACCCATGCCATCGGCAACCACCCAGACTCCTTGCTCGGGAAGTGCCAATAAGGCGTCTTCATTTTTGCTGCGAATAACGCCGCGATGGCTTTGTGCAAAGCTGTTCAGTTGCATGCCCTTGTCCACTGAGGTGGTATTGTGAGCATCTTCGCCATATACCGAGCACAGCGGAGAAAAATATAAGAGCGAGCGTCCATTAATCTTGTTTATTCCCTTGGGTTAGTCAATGAAAACACAGTAGGTGGTAACTCACACCTTGCCTCGTATATAAATCCTTGTGGGCTCAATATTAGCTGGATACTCTAGGGAATGCCGCCGCTGGCCGGGCTTTGCTGTTGAAAAACAAAGCCCGTTTAGCTTGTCTTTAAAGGCGTCGGCCTTCACCTACGTAACGTCCGGCGAGGATCCTTTCATACATATCATTGGCGGTTCTTTTCGCGCGCTCAATGGCATCCGGTTGTAGTCTACGCTCATCGAGCTTGCGGCTGGTGCTGGCATCCATATTGCCGTTGAACTCGGCGATACTGTTCCAGATGTATGATTTTTCGATGCTTTTTGGTACGCCTAGGCCTTCGTAATACATCAGCGCCAAGTTAAATTGGGCTAAAGTGTAATTCTGCGCTGCGGCTTGTTGATACCAGTCTACCGCTGTAGGGTAGTCTTTGAGCACGCCTTCGCCATTGGTGTACATAACGCCGAGGTTAAACTGGGCGGCGGCTACACCCTTTTTAGCGGCACCGATAAAAAGTTGTACTGCACGTTGTGAGTCCACTTTCACGCCTCGGCCTTCTTGATACATCACGGCGAGTGAAAACATGGCATCGGCGTATTCTTTGTCTACAGCTTGTTGGTAGAGTTGCGCTGCTTTGTATTGATTTTTGGCGACGCCATAACCATTTTCATACAGCTGGGCAAGTTCATAAATCCCTGGCGCAAAGCCCTTGTCGGCAAGATATTGAAATTCGCTGATGGCGGTTTCAAAATCACCCACATTGGCGGCAGCAATTCCTTCTTCTAAACCAGCTTGGGCAGGAGGGGTGAGCACGAGTGCAGTGCACAGACTCACAGTGTATAAGGTAAATCGCAACATAGTGTGTCTCCGAGAATGGCTGCTATCTATCTGATTCTAGCCTTGTTATCCATTATTATCCAAAGTCTATCGAGAAATAACCAAAGAGAGTTAGAAGTTTTTTAGTTATATCTAAGACCTAGCAGTAGGATACAAAATTGTTACTTTTGATTGCAGGCTATATGTCCGCTTTATGCTCAAGGCGAAGCTTCGGTCTATTCATCCCCTCGGCCTAAGACGCAAGCCTTTAATTTTGACCCAATTCCATGCTACAACAAGTTAAATTCTGCACACCGGATATGGAGAGAGGAATGAGCGACCAATACAGCGCACTGCGCAGCAATGTGAGTTTGTTAGGGCAAATACTGGGACACACCATAGAGCAGGCCTTAGGTGCGCCAGCTTTAGAAAAGGTTGAAGCCATTCGTCAATTGGCCAAGAGTTCACGTACTGGTGACGAGCAAGCCCGGGAGCAGCTGCTGAACGAGTTGCATCGCCTTAGCGACGATGAGCTCCTGCTGGTGGTGCGCGCCTTTAACCAGTTTTTAAATCTGGCCAATGTGGCAGAGCAGTACCACACGGTTTCGCGTCATGCGGATACAGGTTTTTGCCAGCTCGACCCTCTCAAACAGACGCTAAAACGCCTGAAACAGAGTAATATCGGCAGCGAGCAAATAGCGCAGGCGCTGGCCAAACTCGATATTAACCTAGTATTGACGGCGCACCCCACCGAGGTAACTCGACGCACATTAATCAACAAGCATGTGCAATTGAGTGATTGCCTCGATAAGCTTGAACTCGACAAACTCTTGCCGACCGAACGCACCCAGTTGCTTGCGCGTATGCGCCAGCTTATCGCCCAGGCCTGGCATACGGATGAAATACGGCACAGCCGGCCAACGCCGCTGGATGAGGCCAAATGGGGCTTTGCTGTGATAGAAAACAGTCTGTGGCAAGCGGTGCCCGAATATGTGCGTGAGCTCGATACCCTGTTGCAGCAGGAGTTAAATATGAGCCTGGCATCCAGTGCCCGACCTGTGCGTTTTACTTCCTGGATGGGCGGCGATCGGGACGGCAACCCTTATGTTACCGCCGAGGTGACCCAAAGCGTGCTCGAACATGGCCGCTGGATGGCCCTGGACTTGTATATTCGCGATTTGAATCAGCTTATCAATGAGCTTTCCATGCATTCGGCCAGCGAAGAGCTATTGGCGCTCAGTGGCCCAAGCCATGAGCCTTATCGTCAGGTGCTCAAAGCGCTGCGCAGCGACTTACAGCAGACCCATAAATATCTGGAAGCAAAAATTACCGGTCAGCCAAGTCGGGGTGAAAACCGTATTACCGACATCAAGCAAATCATCAATGTGCTGCAAATGTGTTATCGCTCTTTATGCAGCAATAAGATGGCGGTCATAGCCGATGGTCTGCTGCAAGACACTATAGTGCGCTGTCGCTGCTTTGGCCTGCAGCTGAGCCAGCTCGATATTCGCCAAGACAGTGACAAACATGCCCAGGTACTGGCGGAGATCAGCCAATATCTGGAGTTGGGCGATTACTGTGCCTGGGATGAGCAGACCAAGCTGGCCTTTTTAGCCAAGGAGTTGGCCAATCCGCGGCCTTTGTTGCCCCGCCATTGGCAGCCGTCCGAGCAAACCCAGGAAGTGCTCGATACCTTCAGGGTGATTGCCGACAACCACGCCGATAACTTTGGCATCTATATAATTTCCATGGCCCGTCAGGCTTCCGATGTGCTGGCGGTGAAGTTGCTGTTAAAAGAGGCTGGCTGTGCGTTCAATATGCCGGTGGCGCCTCTGTTTGAAACCTTGGACGACCTTAATCGCGCCCCCGAGGTGATGCGCACTCTCTATGATAATGAGGTTTACCGCGCCGTGATGGGTGAGCAGCAATACGTGATGATAGGCTACTCCGACTCGGCCAAGGACGCCGGCATGATGGCTGCAGGCTGGGCCCAGTACAGCGCCATGGAATCCCTGGTTACCCTAAGCGATGACTGTGATATTGAGCTGGTACTCTTTCATGGCCGTGGCGGCACGGTGGGCCGTGGCGGCGCACCGGCGGCTCAAGCCCTGCGCTCGCAACCGCCGGGCAGCTTGAAAAACGGCCTGCGGGTGACCGAGCAGGGGGAAATGATCCGTTTTAAATACGGTCTTGCCAGTGTCGCCAAGCAAAGCCTGCACCTGTATGTGGGCGCCGTGCTTGAGGGCAATCTATTGCCTCCGCCGCAACCCGAGCCGCAGTGGCGCGAGGTCATGGCGGTAATAAGTGAGAAGTCCTGTGAACATTATCGCGCCATAGTGCGTGGCAATAAGGATTTCGTTCCTTATTTCCGCAGCGCCACACCTGAGCAGGAGCTGGGTAAACTGCCCCTAGGTTCACGACCGGCAAAACGTAATCCGGACGGTGGCGTAGAAAGCCTAAGAGCGATCCCTTGGATATTTGCTTGGTCGCAAAACCGGTTAATGCTGCCGGCCTGGTTGGGTGCTTATCAGGGATTGGCGGCAGCCATAGAGGAATTTGGTGAGCAACACCTGGCCTTGATGAGCCAGCAATGGCCCTTCTTCCGCACCCGTTTGGAAATGCTGGAAATGGTGTTTTGTAAAGCTGACAGCTGGCTTAGCGCTTATTATGACCAGCGCCTGGTGGCGTCGCATCTGCAACCCTTGGGTGAGCAACTGCGCAGTGAACTGGCACAGGCCACGGCGCTTATCAAGGAGTTGAGCCCTGAGCATACCTTGCTTGGTCATCAGCCCTGGATCCGCGAGTCCATTGCCCTGCGAAACCCCTATACCGACCCCTTGAATGTGCTTCAAGTTGAGCTATTGAAGCGGGTGCGCGCCGGTGGCTCGGTGGCCTTGGACAATGCTTTGATGATCACCATGGCCGGTATCGCCGCCGGGATGCGTAATACCGGCTAAGTTAGTGTAAAGTAGCGCTAATGCGGGCCAGGTTGCCGCGTTAGCGCCACTAGGTTACTATCGCCATAAACTGCTAAACAAAAGGACAGCTTGTGTGTCCAACCCCCATGCTTGAAAGTATCAAGCAACAGCGCGGCATTATTAGCGCACAGCAATTTGAAAATCTCAGCCAATTGCTGGGAAATAATCACAAAGACACCGCACAGTGGCTGTTAACCCAGATACAGCCCTGGGCAGTTGCGCCCATTTCCCAGTTTCAGGTGGCGGCTTTGGTGCATGCCCGCAATCATCAGGGTGAAGAGTTCTACGCCGCCGGAGTCAATGTTGAGTTGCCCCATTGCGGGCTAGAGAGCGCCGTGCATGCGGAGCAAACCGCGCTGCATAATGCCTGGCTCAATGACGCCTGTGAGCTTCTGCACTTGTACGTCAGTGCCACGCCTTGTGGCTATTGTCGCCAGTTTATCAAGGAGTTTTGTGCCGGCACTGGACTTGCAATCAGTATTGGTGAGGTTGAGGCGACGCTGAGTGAGTTATTACCTCTGGCGTTTGGGCCAAACGATCTAGGAGTAAGTGAGCGTATCTTGGCTGAGCAAAAAGGCAATTGTTGCGGTCTTGGCAAATGTGATGATGTCGAGCCACTGCAGCAGCAATTGCATCGGCATCTGCAGCTCAGTTATGCGCCCTACAGTGGTGGTCAGGCGGCGCTGATGTTAAGCATGGGCGAGCAGCATTTTTATGGCCGTTATATTGAAAATGCCGCCTTTAATCCCAGTTTCCATCCCTTGCTGGCGGCCTTTAGTCAGGTGGCGCTCTTGGGGCAGGGCATTGATTTTAACGCCATAGACAGGGTGTTCCTCTGTGAGCTGGATAGCCTTAAATCACATCGGGACAGCACCGAGGCTATGGTGCGACGCTTAGCGCCGCAGGCCAGGTTTCAATATCACTGTGCCAATAGTAGCGCCGCCGCTGCCAGTACCTGAGTGATGGCGCGCTGCTCTATGGCGGCAATATCCACAGCCGGGATCTCCTGATCGCAACGATTCACCAGCACCCCGGCGATACAACCGGCGCGCAGTCCTAAGGCGCTGCACATGGTCAGCAGGGTGGCCGATTCCATTTCATAGTTCATTACTTTAAGGGCTTGCCACTGTGCCATGCTGCCTTGCAGATGTTGAGGCACATAGCCGCTGTGGGTGTCGTAGCGCTCCTGACCCGGGTAGAAGGTATCGCTGGAGGCGGTAATGCCGATATGGTGTGCTTCCTTGCTTTGCTCGCAGGCGGCGACTAAGGCGGCGGTGGCTCTAAAGTCGGCAACCGCAGGGTAGCTGGGGGGAGCAAAGTGGTGCGAGGCACCGTCGAGGCGTACCGAGGCATGGGTAATAAGCAACTCGCCGACCTTAATATGGGGCTGAATGGCGCCCGTGGTGCCGACGCGTAAAAAGGTATCGACCCCCAGTTGCGCCAGCTCTTCAACGGCAATGGAAGTTGACGGGCCGCCGATACCTGTGGAGCAGACCACCACACTGTGGCCGTTCAATTCGCCAAGATAAACATGGAATTCGCGATGCTGCGCCAGACATTGATGATTATCCAGTTGCTGCGCTATTACTGCGGCTCGCTCAGGAGCGCCGGGAATAATAGCCAGGGTGGCGCCGTTTAATTGATCTTTTGAAATGCCAAGGTGAAACATTGTTTTCATATTAACTCTCTGATCCCTATGCGTGTTAAGCGAGCAAGTATGCCTATGCTGGCGCGCCGGGGCGTTTTTTATAAGGACATATGTCCGAATTTGCTCCTGTGCCCGCTTGCCAGCGCCGTAAATCTCAACTAGATGTTAAATAACATCATCAGAGGAGTTAGCGTATGGCCGTATCGTCAAATGCCACCAGTCATGGCGAGTTCGCTCGTTGTTTTGAATGTAATCGAATTAGCCCCTTGGCGCCACTGCATTGGTTAGCCCTGGCCTTTAACGATATGGCGCGGGCGCCGATTTTAAGCCTGATTTATGGTCTGGTTTTTACCCTGATCCCCGCCACCATTTTATTCTTTATTTATTCCAGTCAAACTCATTTGGTGATCTTGCCGGCAACCGTGGCCTTTGCCTTGGTGGGCCCGGCCTTTGCCGCCGGTCTTTATGATGTTGCCTGGGAGCTGGAAAAGGGTCATACCCCCACCTTATGGCACAGCCTTAAGTCCATGTTTCGTAACCCAGCCGGAGAGTGGGGCTTTGCGGTGCTGCTGATGGTGATCATGATAGTCTGGATGCGTTTAGCGGCGTTGGCGCATGCCCTGTATCCGAATACTGTGAACCCCAGCTTTGAAGAGTTGAGCGCGTTTTTAACCTTGGGCAGTATTATAGGTGGGGTCTTGCTGGTAACCGTGTTTGCCATTTCCGCCTTTACCCCACAGATCATGATGGAGCGCCGGGTGGATTTGATGACCGCTGTGGTCAGTTCCATGCATGCAGTACGCAATAATATTGCCGCCATGGTGGTTTGGTGTATCTGTATTGTCTGTTTGATTTTACTTGGCTTTCTGACCGGCGCCGCCGGCTTTATCGTGATTATGCCCTGGCTGAGTTATGCCAGTTGGCACGGTTACATCGCTACCATTAAAACCAAGCGCCCCCGTAGTTACGAGTAGACGAATTCGCTTATCGGCTGGCTTATGCAGCATTTATGCATAGCCAGTCACCTTCCCCAGTTACGCCTGTTCGCTTGGGTTTGACTTCTGCGCTCGGCTTGTATATTGATCCTGTATTGGTGCCGATTTAACGCCGATGTGAAATAAATAAATAAATAAAAATCAATGTCTTATGTGTTGGTTTTTATTTTCCTGAGCGTGCTAAGGAAAATCCTTGAGGCGCTCTGGAGTCATTTTCATCGACACCGGCGGTAAATCGAAAAACTGCATAAATATTGAGGAGATAGCATGACCGCTAAGTGGCAAGACTTTCGAACTAAGGTAGCACAGTGCTTGTGTCCACCGGGTAATGGTGTATTTACGGTAAACACGGCGCAGGAGCGCAAGGCGGCATTACAACAGAAGCTTTATGGCCAAACCGACAATATTGAAGCTCTGTGGCAAGCGTCTCTCGATGGTCTGCAAACGACCGAGCACAAGGCGGTGATGCTGGGGATCAGCTCCGATTGTGGCGGCGGTATTTTGCGCGGCGCCAACTGGGGTCCGCTATTTTTACGCAACACCCTGATTGAACAACAGCCTCAGGCGAAAGCCTTTGATTTGGGCGATGTGCGTGTCATTCCGCATCTGTTGCACGACAAATATTTGAACGAAGGCACTATCAGCAACTGTCAAAAGGCCCTCTATGCGGATACCGACAGTGAGTACCATGTAAGCCCATTATCCATCACAGAGGACGTGTGCACCGACTTTTATGCCAACTTCCCAGAAAAGGGGATCTTCGGTATCGGTGGCGACCACTCAATCAGCTATCCGTTGACCAAGGCGTACCTAAAAGCCAAGCGCGAGCAGGGCAAGAAGGTAGCCATTATTCACTTTGATGCCCACACAGATCTTTTGGTAGAGCGATTGGGTATCGATTTGTGCTTCGGCTCTTGGTGCACCCATATCCTTGAGTACTTGCCAAGCCCGGCGCATTTGATCCAATTCGGGATCCGTTCAAGTGGCAAGCCTAAATCCCATTGGGAAGGCACCTTTGGTGTGAAGCAACACTGGGCTCACGAAATCAATGAGCGCGGCACAGATGCGGTAGTAGCTGAAGTATTGGCTCAGCTACATGCTGATGGCGTTGATGAGCTTTATGTCAGTTTTGATATTGATGCCCTGGACTCAGAATTTGCCTCGGCCACCGGCACGCCGGAAAAAGACGGTCTTAATCCACAACAGGCATTGGATATTCTTGGCGCACTGGCCGCCGAGTTCCCCATTACCGGCGCCGATATGATGGAGATTGCTCCTTTCACCGACAGCTCGTTAGAGGGTAAGTCGAGCTCGGAAACAACGTTGCGTGAAGGTGCAAAAATCTCGGCATTCTTGCTTGAGCAAATGAATAAATAAGCTTGATTTTCCTGAGAAATCAGCAATAAAAAGAGCGCATTAGCGCTCTTTTTTGTGGCCGCTTTGTGGCAATATAAACAAGTGTCAGCATAAAATTTTGCGAGTGTTTCTATGAGCTATCCCTTCTTTCACCTTTACAGCCTGACTCCCCGAGCCTTGTTACTGAGCGCCAGTGCTTTGATTATGTCCTGTATGCCTTACCAGGCATGGGCGCAAACTCAGGTCTTGGTCGGCGGTGGTCTACAGGTATGCTCATCTATGACGCCCGAGCATTGTCAACAAAGTCGTGAAGGTGGTAAAACTCACACTCGCTATCTAGTGGACGATAAGGCCCTGACTCGTCTGGAGACACACTGGCCATCTCAGTATCAGGCGCAAAAAGAAAACACGGTAGAGGCGCTTAAAGCACTTGTTAGCGAGCAAGCGATGACGCAGGAGCAATTACTAGCGCTTTGGTATCAACAAGACCCTCAGGCTCAGCTTTTGGCTCGTCCCCTTTATTATTATGTACTCGATACCCTGGAGTTGGCTGAGCCTTCTCAGAAAGTGCGCCTCGATACCCACGTAAATAGCCATGAGGCTACTGGGGATATACTTGCCTTTATGCAAAGCTCAATTAGCGTTGCTGCGGGGCAACAGGCGCAGCCACCTCAGGCGCTGATGCTAACTAGCGCCAGTCGCGACCCTTATGCGGCGGCCCATTATTATCAGCAGTTACTCGCTGGCGATGGCATCGACAGCCAGTGGCTACCTCTCACGCCAGCGCTGGCCAAGGCGCTTAGCCAGGGGCGCTGCGATAAGCTCAACGAATTTCGCCAACAAGCACTGATCTTTGACAGAGCGCGGGTGTACCCTGAGCGTATCGCCGAGGAGCAGGCACTGTGCAGCCAAGGAGTCGAGGCCCTGACAGCCCAGATAGAGGCAGCAAGTGCGGTATTTTTTAATGACGGCGATCAAGCGCTTGCCAGCGCGGTGCTGTATGACGAGCAGGGCAAGGAATATCCTTGGACTGAAGCCTTGCGCACCCGCCCGGTTATTCTTGCCAATGGCACTGGCAGTGCAATACAAAGTGGCGGTAGTAACGCCAAGGGTGCCGTGGCCATGATCACCGGCGGCGATGCCTTTGCTGCCCTTGAAAACAAGGTAGAACTTGCGACCAAGCCAACCAGTTTGCCTTCTGGCTATGCAGCCATCAGCTATGAGCCCGAAGGGGGCCTGGGAACCTTTAACTACGGGGTGCTGGATACGCAATTTAGCGATGACAACCGCAGCCTGCGCTTGCACAGCCTGTTATATGGGGCCGGGCAACTGGCCGGTTATGGCATAGATGCCGGCAGCGCCTTGGTGGTTATTACATCCGGTCAGGACAATATAGGAACCGTGCTTGGTGAGGCGGGGGTTGTTAAGATCCAGCCCCTGGATAAACGCAGCTTTCGTTACAGCTATTATCCGAGTGGCGTGCGTTTGACGTTAGAGCGGCAGCAATGGCGCTTAGCCACCGATACAAAGGCCATAGAGGTCAAGGGCCCAGACGCTCAGGCACTGCCACAAATGCGCTTTGGCGATATCCTCTATGATGGCAAGTTGCGCAGCCTGACTCAGGCCATGTGTTTATCAAACAGCAAGATGGCCTTGGCCACGCAATATACTCGCGGTCAGTATTGGGATTTTACCCTGCGCAGCGATCAGCAAACCCGTATGCTGAATACCGATATTAGTGCCAACGCCTGTGCCATCGAAGGGCTTATTATTGAATTTGCGCCACGGAATTAGTGTTTTATCAGCTAATTATTGATGACGGGCTTGCGTCTACTTGGTAGCGTGATACTTTTACAATATAAACGCTTACCAGGAGTGGTTGATGTTTGCAGCAATTGCATACTTGGTGTTGGCCGTGATCTTATGCACCACGGCTTGGATGATAAGGCTTCCCTATATCGCAATCTTTTTTTATTGGAGTGCGTTGTCCTTATTTTTGGTGTCTCTGGCTTATATTGCCAACGCCGGGAAGGTTTTCCGTAAGCGTCAAAACGGCACTATTCCCTGGTATATCCGCTGGGCCTTTATCCCCTTTTTGCTGGGGGCGCAACTTTATAACGCCTGGCAGCGACGCAATGATAAGGTGCCGCCCATTCAGGAAGTCGAGCCCGGTTTATTCCTCGCCTGCCGACTTTTCCCGCCCGATGTTGATACCCTAAAACATGAAAACGTCACCGCCATTTTAGATGCTACCTGTGAATTTGATGGCCTGGACTGGACGGTAATGGGCGAGCATATCAGTTATTTAAATATTCCGGTTTTGGATCATGCCGCGCCAAACAGGGCGCAGTTGCGCCAGGCCATTAACTGGATCCATCATCACCGTAAGCGCAAACGTAACGTCGTAGTACACTGTGCTTTAGGCCGTGGCCGCTCTGTGCTGGTGATGGCCGCCTACTTGCTGGCCAAGGAACCTGATGCGGATGTCGATGAGGTGTTAGAGCGCATTCAGGAAACCCGGGAAACCGCCAATTTAAACCGCTTCCAGCGTAAAGCGCTGAAGAAAATGCACCAGCGCGGCGAGCTGGTGGTGCGCAACCGCGTTTGCCTTATTGCCAATCCGGTATCCGGGCGCAAGCTGTGGACCGATAAAAAGCACGATATCATGTCCAGCCTCAACAGCTATTTTGATATGTCGATAAAAACCACCACGGAAACTAAAAATGGTACGGACTTAGCGCGTGAGGCCATGGCTGAGCATCCGGATATGATCATCGCCTGTGGCGGCGATGGCACCATAGCCGAGGTGGCTTCGGTCACAGTCAATACCGATGTGGCTCTGGGGATTATTCCCTTAGGCACGGCTAATGCCTTAGCCCATGTGCTGATGGGCATTGAAAGCAAGGCCTTTGGCGTGCAAAAGGCGCTGGATGTATTGATCAGCGGCGATGTAAAGGCCATGGACACAGCCACTTGCAATGACGAGCTGGTACTGCTTTTGGTGGGCATAGGTTTTGAGCACAAGATGATAGAGTCGGCGCACCGTGAAGCTAAGAACAACAGTGGTCAGTTTGCCTATTTGCAGGGCTTTTGGCAGGCGCTCAGCGAACATAAGGCCAAAGACTATACGCTTACTCTGGATGATATGCCGGCACAGGAAATTCACACCAATAGCATGATCATTGCCAATGCGGCGCCTGTCTTTACCTTATTGGCGCAAGGGCAGGGTCAGCCGGAGCATGACGACGGCCTGCTCGATGTAAACTGGCTGGAGCCGACTAAAAATTCCAATGTGAATGTGCTCAGTATCGCCGAGCTGGCATTTAACAGTGTGGCGCAGACCCAGCTCGACCGACATGCACACCACACTCACGCCAGGCGGGTAGCGGTGAGTTGTGCTGAGGGCATAGACTATGTTATCGACGGTGAAACCCGTCAGGCAGAGTCATTGGAAATTAGGGTGCAACCGGCATCATTAAAAGTGATGGTACCGAGTAAGCCTTAGGTAAGTTATAGATGAAGCCCTGGCTTAAAGCGGGCATTAGATTTGTGCGCGGATAGATGGGCTCGCGCCCATGCTTTGCTTGATGCGGCAACAGTGCCAAGGTGCTTGCCGAAGCCGGCAAGCACAGTATGAGTATCACTTTGCTATTAAAAGCCGCATTTAGGCCCTTATTGTGCGTCGATTTGCTGCTCAGGGGCTGCGTCTGCGAATGCTTTAAGGGTATTACAATGCTGGTAAACTGCCATGATCTTCGGGTAGTTATCCATGGGTACCTTAAAGCGCAGGGCGTTAAATACCTGAGGCACTAAACATACATCGGCCAGGCTCGGCTGGTCGCCACAGCAAAACTGTGTGTCGCCAAGCAGTTGTTCAACCTTGTCGAAGCCGGTGATGATCCAGTCTTGATACCACTTTGTTTTTTGCTCATCGCTCACACCCAGCTCATTACTTAGGTATTTCAAAACGCGCAGGTTGTTAAGCGGGTGAATGTCCACGGCAATGGCATAGGCCAGGTTGCGAATTTGTGCGCGCTGCCAGGCATCGCCACTGAGCAGAGGGGCCTGCTCTGTGGTTTCATCCAGCCACTCAAGAATGGCCAGAGATTGCGCCAGCACGCCTTGCTCCGTCTCTACCGCAGGCAATAAGCCTTGCGGGTTTTTGCCGAGATACGCTTCGCCTTCTTGCTCAGACTTAAGCAGGTTAACCGGTACTAATTCGTGATCGACGTTTTTCAGATTCAGGGCGATACGCACCCGATAAGCCGCCGAAGAGCGAAAATAGCTATATAATTTCATTACTTAGCTCCGTTAAAGTGCTTTTTGATGCCTTTCCAGCAATCCAGGTAGTCGCCTTGACGCTCCTGACCCTCGAGTGCGTATTTGGTCGGCGCTATGATGTAGCGAGACTCAAACATAAAGGCAAGTGTGTCTTCGTAGCGTACCGGCTCAAGCTCAGCATTGCTAGCCTTTTCAAATACTTCAGCTTCTGGACCATGAGGCGACATACAGTTGTGCAGGCTTGAACCGCCAGGCACAAAGCCCGCTTCTTTGGCATCGTACACACCTTTGATCAGACCCATAAACTCGCTCATGATGTTGCGATGATAGTAAGGTGGGCGGAAAGTGTGCTCGGCAACCATCCAGCGCTCAGGGAAGATCACGAAATCAACGTTGGCCACGCCTGGGGTGCCCGACGGTGAGGTCAATACGGTGAAAATTGATGGATCCGGGTGATCATAGCTCACCGTGTTCATGACATTGAAGCGCGCCAGGTCGTACTTGTACGGGGCACTGTTACCTGTCCAAGCGACAACGTCTAGTGGTGAGTGCTTGATATTGGCGCGATAAAGCTGACCGCTGAATTTAGCCACGATCTCGAAGTCGCCTTCGATGTCTTCAAATGCGGCAACCGGGTATTGGAAGTCACGGTCGTTGGCGTAACCATTGGCGCCCACCGGACCACGTTCAGGCAAAATATATGGGTTGCCGTAGTTTTCACAGATATAACCACGTACCGGGCCATCCGGTAGTTCTACAGAGAACTTCATACCGCGTGGGATCACCGCAATTTCGCCGGCGCCGATCTCTAAAATACCGCACTCGGTTTTCAGACGCAGACGTCCTTGTTGTGGCACAAACAGCATTTCACCGTCGGCATTGTAGAAGTAACGACCTTCCATAGACTGGTTAGCCACATAAATATGAATACCAATACCGGCTTGGCCATTCACACTGCCATTGGCGGCCATAGTCACCAGACCGTCGATAAAGTCGGTTGCCTGCTCAGGGATAGCAACCGGATTCCAACGCAACATGGTTGGCGGCGTTGGCACTTCGGTAATAGGGGCTGAGCGCAGCAGGCCATTGTCCATTAGCTCGTAATCGCCTTGAATTACTGAAGGGCGAATGCGGTATAGCCAGGTACGGCGGTTTTCGCCACGAGGTGCGGTAAAGGCGGTGCTGGAAAATTGCTCCGCGTACAGGCCGTAGTTTACTTTTTGTGGGCTGAACTGGCCAATAGGCAGGGCATTCTCAAGGGCTTCGGTTTCAAATTCGTTACCAAAACCTGTCATATATTCAAGGCTGTTATTTGTCATGGTGTCACTCCTGTTGTATTGTGTTTGAAGATACTCTCATGTGAGACTAATTTCAAATCCCATCTCTAATTCGGGTGTAAGAAATTATTTACGTTAACTTAAGGTAAGCAGACTATGGCTTTTAAGCTGGACACCTTTATTCCCTATTTGATGACCTTAAGCGGCGCCAAGGTGAGCGAGGCCTTTGCTCAGGTTTATGGCGGGCAACTGACTAACCCGCAATGGCGCATCGTTTGCCATCTGGCTCAGACCGAAAAGGGCCTAACATCAAGGCAGTTATGCGATACGGCCATGTTGGATAAATCAACGGCCTCGCGGGCGATTAATGAATTAGAGCAGCTTGATTGGCTAACAGTGAGTGCCTGTGCCAAGGATAAACGGGCCAAACAGGTGCGTTTAAGTGAGCAGGGTAGACAGCAATTTAATGCCTTGATCCCAGAGGCTTTGCTCTGGCAGCAGGAACTGCTGGCGGGATTTTCTGAGCAGGAAAAGGCACTGCTGGTGGATTTATTGCGCCGCCTGGAGCTGCGCGCCGCAGATATAAAAAAGGCCCATCAGTAGGGATGGGCCTTGGCTTAACTTTGCGCCAGGCGCAAATTTGCGTTAAAGGTTATTAGAAGGTGTAACGAACACCGATACGCATTTCCCACAGTGACGCATCGCGTTGAACTGCTGTATTTACGTTGTTGGCGTTGAAGTTATGATAAACGTACTGGCCATTTTCGTTGATGCTGGCACCTACTAGACGGTTACCTACGAATGAACCTTTTTCGTATGTACCCCAGTCGTCGTTAAGCAGGTTAGTCAGGTTATCGATAACGAAGAAGGCTTCGCCCTTATGACCGTCCATAAAGCCAGGAAGCTCTTGGCTTACTTTTAAGTCGAACTTAACAAACCAATCGGCGTTTTCTGAGTTACGGCCTGTGATAGAGCCGCGCTTCAGATTTTCTTCTTCGATAAAGGCATTGAATGCTGCTAGATCGAAGTTCTCGCCGTAAACTACGTTAGGATCGTTCTCAAGTGGAATGTAAAGTAACTGACGGCCGCCATTGGCGTTTTCGTCACCCCACAAGGCATCGCCTTGGGCACCCGTGCCTCTATCGCTACCCGCGAAGGTGTAGCTGTAAGGCAGGCCTTCACTTGCTTGACCGAATAGGCTAAAGCGCGTCGCATAACCATCGATAAACTCATGGGTATAGCCAAGGTTTAAAGTGAAGCGGTGCGGCACATTGTAGTCCGACGTATGTGAACCCGGGTTGCCAGGGTTGGTTGTTGCCAGGTTGCCATAGTTAGAGCCGGCTACCGAGCTGGTCATTGGGTTTACGTCTTCAGAGTCGGTGTAAGAATACGCGAAGCTGAAGTCGATACCATTGTCATACTTCTTGCTGATGGCAGCAGAAAGTACAGTGGCTTCACCATCATCACTGCCTACGTTGGTAAGCATGTATTCGCCATCACGGCCTTCAAGTGATTCATAGATAGGACGACCGTCAAAGGTAGTGTCACCACTGTCTTTTAGTGCCAGGTCCGTAAGAATCGCAGAGTCTTGCTTACGTGAATGTAATAGATCTACGCTTAGCACGTAATCGCTTTCGAACGTGTATGTTGCACCGATTGAGTATTTCCACTCAGAAGGTACTTCGAAGTTAGGGTCGATCACGTTAACTGTGCCATCGCCCTGACCGATAGGCGTATTGGCAACCTGATCATACTGGGCTTGAGGGATATCATAACCCGGTGTGCCGCCATCGAAGTTGGTCATTGCTGTGTTGAACAGGTCAACATTGCTTAAACGGGTATAGATATTGGTTACACCGTCGTTTGAATAGGCATTCGATACCCATACGTTCGGGTTACCACCAGAGAACAGACCTACACCGGCACGCACTTCAAGGGCTTCATCCACAAACCAGTTAAAGCCAACGCGTGGCTGAATCAGGTCAATGCCATCTAGGTTTTGCTGGTTAGAGAAACCGTAACGATTCTCGAAGTTAGCATTGTAGTTCGGGTTATCGTCACTGGTGTACTTGTCGTAACGAACACCAAAGGTCAAGGTTGCATCCAGGTCGCTAAATGCATACTCGTCCTGAATGTAGAAGGTGTGCTGAGCGAATGAGAATTTCGCTGCCGCGTCCGCTGGGTTGTTGGTACCGGCCGAGTTATTGTACTCAATGCGATTAGCTAGACCCGCTTCAAAGTCATCGATTGAGCTGAAACGGAACTCACCCTGAGTATGCTGCATAAACATGTTGAATACGTCGATTTCTTCGTACTCATAACCACCTGTTAGGGTGTGCTGGTCAAGGTAATAAGTACCCGCTAGCTTGAAGGTAGTGGTTTCGTAGTTAAGGTCATTTGAATGACGTGAGTCATCCGGACCAATGTAAACCGTACCACCATCGGCAGTATTGATTTGGAATTCACCAAAACCAGAGGCTGCGTCAAGAGATTCTACGCGCGCGTCCAGCTCAGACTTACCGATACGTACTTCGGTTGAGAAGCTGTCGTTCCAGTCCGAGTATAATGAACCTATGATAGAGGTGAACTCGGCACCTTGCTCATAGTAGTGGCTGTTTAGCGATAAACGCGTGCTGCCAGTATCTGATTGTGACAGGGTAAAACCGTCGTTATAGTTGTATACCAAGCTGGCACGGTGATCATCATTGATGTTCCAATCTAGTTTAACCAAGATTTTTTCATCATCTACCGGCGCACTCGCAGGTGTAGTACCGGCGTCATAGTTGTACACGCGTTGGCTGATTTCCTGGATACGTGCCACGTCAGCAGCGCTTACACTGCCTGTGTCCAGGGCGCCATAGTTAAACTGAGCAACACCTTCAAGCTTCTCGTAAGAAGTGAATAGGAAGAGCTTGTCTTCTAATAGCGGCAGACCTACGTTGAAGCCGTAGCGCTTCTCGTTGTAGTCACCATTGTCGTATTCTTTACCATCGACTTCGTCACCCTTCATTGAATCATTGGTGTAGTCGAAGAATACGCCGCCGTGGATTTCGTTAGTACCAGACTTGGTTACGGCGTTGATGTTACAAGCGGTAAAGCCACCGTATTGAACATCAAAAGGCGCCATCTCAACGGCAACCTGCTCGATTGAATCGAATGAGAAAGGCGGGCGTACCGTTGGGTAACCGTTTGAACTTAAACCGAAGTTGTCGTTCATGCGCACGCCGTCAAGGGTTAAGCTGTTGTAGCGTGGGTTAGCACCACCACAGTGGATAGCATCACGGCTTTCGTCTACGTATACGCGCGGGTCGATACGAACGATATCTTTAATGTCACGGTTGATGGCCGGTGCCGTTTCCAGGTCTTCTTGAGTGAAAGTGGCTGTTGGGCCGGTACCGCCAGAAAATGAACTAATAGGACGACCGGTTACTACGATCTGTTCCATATCGGTTTTTGCTTGTAGCTGCACGGTTACCGGATATTCTTTACCCAGTGACAGCTGTACGTTTTCGATCAACTGATCTTCGAACTTATCAGAGTCGATGATTACGTTGTAAGGACCACCTACACGCAGACCCTTGGCACTGAAGTAGCCAGCGTCGTTAACAACGGCGGTTTTAGATGAACCCGTTGGTAGGTGGATAATGGTCACCACAGTGCCAGCAGCAGGGTTGCCGGCAGGGCCAGTGATCTGACCTTTAATTGATGATGACGTTTCGTTTGCAAAAGCACCAGTGGATACACCCATGGTTGCTGCGATAGCAGCAGAGATGGCCGTTTTCCTAAGTTGCATTTTCATGTTGTTGTTTCCCGTGTTAAGTTTATCTAGTTAAACAATTCATTATCATCGGCCGCAAAGCTTGGGCCGATACTTATTTTTGTGCGGCTAGGCCGCGGTTCCTTGGTATAACTGGTTTAACAGCGCCGCTAGACGTAAGCCACCGCGGCGAAGTTGTTGCTCTACTATTGCCTGGTATTGATAGACATACTCGTACCCTAACTGCTCATTGCCCTGGGCATAGATGCTGGTTGCCAGTTGATGCGACTCCAGTAGCCAGGCTTTGACGTCAACGTTTTTATTTTGCGTGACTTGGCTTTGGGTACAGCATATAAAATCTTTGTATTCAGAATATGACAATTGTTGGTGTGCGATTAATTGTGTGTCCCAAAGGCGATGTAAATTGGTCACTTGCGAGAAAAATTCGACATTAATGCGATTACCGCCACGGTCGGCGCTGCGGCCTACATGCAGGGGCTGATGAATATCGCCAATAAGATGAATTAAAAAACGTAAATAAAATTGTTTGTCGGCGGCACTGGTATCCGCTTTGCTTAGCGCCGATATGGCGGTGAGAATAGCGCTGTAGGCATCTTTTATATCGGCCTTGTCGCTATGGGCTTGATGCTCGGTATTTAAAAATGCTTGCTGCGAGTCGATATTAATAAAGTGCCAGCGTGATGACTGACGTTGCCAAAATTGACCGGGAGCAGAGCGCATTTCATCGGCCCAGGTGCTGGCTCTTGCCAAACTCTGTCCTTCTAAAATAGCCATGACCTCGGCTTTTGCTTCGGCGCTTAAATGTTGCTCGGCGATGGCACCAATAATACGGTGACCATTTGCGCCCCAGGCCCATGCCTGGTTGCTAAAACTTATCCCAAAAGTTGTGCCCATCATCAAAACTGCTATTAGAGCGGCTTTAAATGAGCGGCGAATCAGCTGTAAATCCATTGTTGTTTTCACGTTGCATAGTTGCCCTGTGAGTTAAATTTTCCGAGTTTTTACAGTGAAAGAAAAGGACTTAAGGGGATTCATAATTACTTGTTAATAAATCTATTAAAACAATAGGTTATAATCTATGAATAAAATTACCTGTTGCAATAAGTAATAATAACTGGTGAAATGTCGGCAACGCAATTTCAATAAGCTATAAAGTCCGTTGCAATCGATCAAACGCTGGCGTGACAGCGCGCTGATATTAACAACTATTACCATTGTTGGTTTAATTAGTTATCTTGTCGGTCAGTATCGTCTGAATGCCCACTTGCCTCAGCTCGAATCCGTGCTTTCCACCTCATATAGCTGTAACACCTTGAGTGTCGGGAATAAAACCAGACTGACTCTGTTTGCGCCCAGTCAATCCCTAGCCAGTGAACTGGCACAGCAACTTTGTGTCGATGAGGTGGTATCAAAACAATATGGTGAGGTCTTTGCTTATTGGAGCGGCTCGTCTCAATACGAGGTGCATTTTCTTGGTAAGGGCCTGGCGCACCTGATTTTGGCCAAGGACAATATGATCCACGCCTTTGATGCCCGCAATACCTATGGCTATACGCCGCTGATTGGTTACCCCAGTTACACAGCTTACTTTATTGCCAGTCATGAAAAGCCAAAATTAGAGAAAGCGTATTTTCTCGATAAGCGTATCGGCCTAATTGACTATCCCACCAGTCGCTCGGGGCATATTATCCCCAAACAGGTATTTAAGGATTTGGATCTTAACCTTGATAGCCTGGATATCACCTTTGTGAACTCCCATGATGCGCTGCGTGACAAGCTAGCGCAGGGCGAATTAGATATTATCTCTTCTTACTGGCAGCAATCGGACCATCAGCGTTTTTCTGAGAACTATATCACCGCCATTGGCAGCAATATCAGCGGTAGTCACTGGTATCTTAAACGGGCTGCGGATAATCCTGATCTTGCCTGTGCCATTCAAACCAGGTTGATGACCCTGGCACAAGGGCGTGAGTCCAGTTATTTTAATGGCGCCAAACCCTATTGGCTGTGCCAACAGGGCGGTGGTCAATATTTAGGAGCGGGGCAATGAGTACCAGACGTTTAGTGGTGTCGCTGTTGCGCCGACGTTTTGCCAATCGCAGTTTTAATGCGCAAAAGGCGATCACCTTGTTTGCGCTCGGAACCTTATTTATCAGTATGCTGGCCTATTACCTGGGCGCTTTGGGGAGCTGGCAGCAAGGCCAGGCACAGGCATTGGCGCAGTTGAAAACACGTATCGCTTTAGATAGCAGCCATATTGGCTTGGCGTACCCTTTATTGGAAGTGCCCGCCGATGTTGAGCTTACCCAAGCCTACATAGAGAAACTGAACACGCATTTGCAGGCTCAGGATTATCCGCTGCAATTACAACAAATAGGCACAACGACCATCAACTCTGCGGCGGCGCCAAAGCACTTATTGTTGCAGCGCCCAGGAGCAGGTGAGCTGAGTATAGGATATTCATTGATGCCCATGCCGTTGCATCATGGGCTTAGCGTTTTACCCCTGTTGTTGAGCATCTTGGCGGCCTTATTTATTTGGCCCTGGTTTAAGGCTATGGAGGTTAAGTTGCAGGTGTTGGCCGAGAAGCCAGAAATTAGGGTGGAGAAAAAGAGCCTGTTATTGGACTTGGCCGATAAAAGTATACGTTATGGTGAACATGGGATGCGTGTGACCCTGGCCAATAAGCCGCTGTGCTTTTATCTGGCATTGTTGGAGTTTGCCATAGAGCACCCGACTGTGACCCTGAATCAAAATAAAGATGTGCCGGCTGAGCTATTGGATTTGGCGCACAAGTATTTCTCACGCCTGATTGAATTAGGCCACACCATTCGTAAGCGACCGAACTTCAGCAATAGCCTGGAGAAAACCCTGAGCGAGATCCGCGCTGCGTTAGACGAAGCCTTCACCGAGGACGGGGAGCAAAAAGACCCTTACTTCCCGCCTAAAGCCCATGGTGAAGGGTCACGCTCGCGGGTCCATCACTATGGGCTTAGCATCACAGATCCCTCGGCGTTTGAGGTTATCGGCAAGTAAAGGCTGCGGGCACCTCAATGGTGTCGAGCGGGCTGTGCTGTTGCACATAAGCGCTTAAAACGCTGGCATCGGCATCGCCGCTATCGACAAATCGCGGATCATTATTAAGCCTTGGATAGCCATCTCCACCGGCGGCATTGTAGCTGTTAATGCTCATGCGGTAGCTCTTGTCTGCCTTGATCGGCTCACCGTTAATACGTACCGACTTTAATGTAGCGCCGTCGCAGATGGCAGTAACATTGTTGAAATGAGCATAGGCGCCAGAGTCTGCCGGGTAGGCCGCTATTTTGCGAATATAGGCCAGCGCATCTTGGCCGCTAAAGTCGATATAACCGATGCGATTTTTAAACGGATGAACACGCAGGATGTCCTTATAGTTAATTTCACCGGCGACGATGGAGTCGCGAATTCCGCCGCCACTGATCACCGCAAAATCGGCCTTTACATGCTGCTTTTGTGCTTCTGTGATCACCTGTGCCAGGTTGGTAGGCATAAAGCGCACCTTGTTGCGATCGCCCTCAAGACGCACCTGGGTACTTCCCAGGGTAACGCTTAGCTTGCTCTGACCCTTGGCTTGATAAGGGGCAAGGAAGTTCACCATGTTTTGGTCTGGCTCAATATAGTTGCCAACCCATTGTTCTTGCTTATCTTTTAGATTTACTGGATGAAGTTGATAGTTAAGTAGGGTCACTTGCTCACCTTCGATGGCAAAGCGCGCCTCACCCACATACTTGCCCCACTCATGGGCCTGCATAATCCAGATGCCGTTTTGCTTATCCGGCTGGCAAGCCATGCCCGGGCGATAATCTGCAACTGCAACATTGGTGTCTTGCATACACACGGGCTCTTGCGAGTGGCCGCCGACTATCATGTCTATGGCGCCAGGGGCCAGCTGTCGTGCCAGGGTCACATCGCCCGGGGCATTAATGCCATGACCGGCATTAGTGTAATGGCCCATATGGGTTACGGCGATAATCACATCCGCTTGCTGGCGCTGCAAATCCGCCAAAATGGCATTGGTCGCCTTGGTGGGGTCGATAAAGTCGAAGGCACCGATAAAATCCGGGTTGGCGATTTTTGCCGTATCCGTGGTGGTAAGGCCTAACACGGCAATTTTAAGCCCTTGTTTATTGAGCATTACATAAGGCTGATAGGCATGCTTGCCATCGTCTTTATTTAAAATATTGGCGCTTAACAGCGGGAAATTCGCCCATTTTTGCTGTTTAGCCAACACAGATAATGGATTATCGAACTCATGGTTGCCTATGGCCATAGCGTCATAGCCGAGCATGCTCATGGCTTTAAAATCCGGTTCTGCTTGTTGTAAGTCGGACTCGGGAATGCCGGTGTTGATATCGCCGCCGGAAAGTAAGATCACCGCGTCATTGCGTTCTTTTGCTTGGGCGCGTAATTGTGTCAGCAGCGTGGCACGGGCGGCCATACCATATTCACCCTGAGCATTGGGCCAAAAACGGCCATGATGATCATTGGTATGCAAAACTGTGAGGTATTGGGTTTGGGCAGGCGCGTCTGGCGCGACATCCATGTTACTTGATTGTGTGCAGGCGCCGAGAAAAACGGCTGAAACTAAAAACAAAAGGCGCACGATACGATTCCCTTGAACGAATAAGTACGCCGATCTTAATGTAGTTTTATGAAGATTTCATTAGCATCAAAGGCTAATTAGGTTATTTACTCTAGCTTTTTACTCTGATGGTATGCGGCTATTGTCTTTCTCTTCAGTGATTTATGGCATTAACACTTTTTTGTACCGCCTGCTCGCGGCGCGCTAGTTCGGCCTTAGCGATACCCGCCTGTTGGTGATTTACACCTATCATCCAATTGAGGAAGCAAGCAGGGAGTTGTTTATAAGATTCGCCCTTATGTACACCAAAGTCGCAAATGACATTATTATTCTTGTTCATGGTCACTGTCGAATAGTTGCTGAAATCATGCACACCATAGTAGGCAATTGCAGCTGGTTTGATAAGCTCAATTTGTTTTATAAATTTAAATATTTATAACTTTTTATTATAAAAGTTTAGGCTAAATGTAATCACCGTTTACATTTAGGTATCAATTTGTTTTTGCGCTCAGTTAGTCGTGGAGAAAGGGGGCGGTGGGCGCTAAGGTAGGCGAAAAAGATAATCAAGGAATTTTTATGAAAGCTTCTCGCGCTGCAACACCTCTAGCAACCAGTGTGGCCACCGGCCTGACAATCGCTGCTGCAACCCTGGCCACACAGGCCCATGCCACCATAGTTGAGTTCCAAACCTCACAAGGCAGTTTCCAGGTCAATCTTTTCGACCAAAAAACGCCAACCACGGTAGCTAACTTTCTTGGTTATGTAGAGCGTGGCGACTATCAATCGACTTATGTTCACCGTTCGGTTGAGGACTTTATTATTCAAGGCGGTGCATACAGCTTTGACGGTCAGGCCGAAGCCATTGAAACGCAGGCACCCATTATCAATGAGCCGGTGTTTTCCAATGTGGCTGGCACCATCGCCATGGCTAAGGTTGGCGGCAAGGTAAACAGTGCGACCAGCCAGTGGTTTTTTAATATCGCTGACAACAGTGCCAATTTAGATCTGCAAAACGGCGGTTTCACCGTATTTGGTCAGGTTATCGGCGAGGGCATGAAGGTGGTCAATGCCATTAATGCACTGCAAACCTGTGGCGAGATCCCCATGCTGGATTACAGTGCAGAGCAATGTAGCCAAGGCGAAGATGCGGTGCGTGCCAACCTGGTGATGATCAACGATATTGTTGTTATTGATAACGACCCTAATTCGGCAATTGATCTAACCCCGGTTGAAAATACCCTGATCGATGAGGTTGAGCCCCAGTCGGACTCTGACTCCGGCGCCGTCTGGTGGTTTGCGCCGCTGGCTTTGTTAGTGGCATTACGTCGCCGCACTGTACGCTAAGAACGCGCTAATAAATAGTTAGATAAATCGCCAAACCAGCGTCAGCCACATGGCCAGAACCACCACGCAACCCGCTAAAAAGGTAAAATAGCGGCTGCGCAGGTGGTTTGTGCTTAGGTGGATGACGCTGTGAATGACTCTGGTTAAGACAAACAACCAGGCCAGGGCAACAAACGCATAACCCGAATTGTTGGTGGCAAGGGCACAGAGCACAGCCACATAAAACAGCACAGGGATTTCAAATTGATTGATAAAATTTCGTCCTGCGACCTGCACCGACTCTGGCGCTGAGCCGAGCTCCATGGTGGCAAACTGACGCATCTGTATTTGTTTCTTTTTCGCTGCCCCAAAGCGGCGGCGCCCCATTATTACCATCACTATCAAGGTCAGTAGCACCTGGGCAAACAGGGCAAGTATAAGCTGGCTGGTCACGTTAAGACTCCTTAGGTCTGCAATCAATTACTTAAGTAGCTCATCATTCTAGCGGGCTAATTATCATGCTCACGGCGTTGGAATTTTTATGTGTAGAATAACTACACAAGAAAAATTCCGACTTGTAATCACATCATTTATCCAGCGCTATCTCTGAGCACATACATAACAGTATTGGTATTAAATTCGCAAAAATACCATGTGGTTAGCATAGTTATTACAATTCTATGGCTAATAAGCAAACAAGATTTTCATAATCTGTTACAAACTTAGGTGTTTTTTTATTGCATTTTAAACGGTGATTTTTGATTATGAAGGGCAATATTCATCAATAAGATTCAGCATAATGAAGAAAACAATCGTCCTTAGCGCGCTAGCGCTGGCCGTGTTGGCTGGTTGCAGCGCAACCTCGACACCCACTAACACCGCAGTGCAACTTGTTCCAGACACTTTGGTAGTCAGCCCTAACGATAAGCGTGCTTATGAAACGCTAAAACTCGATAACGAAATCGAGGTGATCCTGGTGTCTGATCCGAGTGCGGAAAAATCGGCGGCGGCCTTAAGTGTGGGTGTGGGCTTGTTAAATGACCCCATGACGCAGCAGGGCATGGCGCACTATTTGGAGCATATGCTGTTTCTTGGCACCGAGCGTTATCCTGATACCCAGGGTTACAGCGACTTTATGACCAAAAACGGCGGCGCCCATAATGCCTATACCTGGCTGGATATCACCAACTATATGTTCAAGGTGAATAACGATGCCTACGGCGAAGCTTTGGACCGTTTTAGCGACTTTTTTAAATCACCTAAGCTGTACCCGCAATATACAGACAAAGAGAAAAACGCGGTAAACGCTGAGTGGTCGATGCGCCGCGAAATGGACTTTTTCGGTCAGTTTAAACTGGCTCGTAAAATGATGGGTGAGCACCCGGCCAACCGCTTCCTTATCGGTAACTTGGAAACTCTGGGCGATAAAGAAGGCAGCTCGCTGCATCAGGAAACCGTAGACTTTTACAATACCTATTATTCGTCAAACATTATGAAGGTGGCGATGATTTCAAATCGTCCCCTAAATGAAATGCGCCAACTGGCGAAACAGTACTTTGCCGATATTAAAAATAAGGGCATCGACAAGCCAGGCGTGACTCATGCACTCAACTACGAAAACGTTGGCGGCAAGCGTGTACACTACAAGCCAAACGAAGACGTAAAACAGCTTAAGCTTGATTTTATTATTGAAAACAACCGTGACGATTTTGCCTACAAGCCTAACCGTTTCGTTTCTTACCTGCTAAGCAATGAAATGCCGGGCAGCCCGGCGCAAATCTTGCGTGATAAAGGTTGGGTATCACAGCTAAGCGTTTCGGATTCATACAACAAGTATGGCAACTATGGCGAATTGAATGTGAATGTCGAGCTGACCGATGCCGGCATGCAAAATCGCGAAGAGATCCTTGCCACCATTATGCGTTATATCGAATTGATTAAGGCCAATGGCGTTGACGCCAAGTACTTCAGCGAAATTCGTACCTCACTTAATAACCAGTTCCAGTTCCTGGAAAAGAGCGACGAATTTGGTTATGTGTCGGCCCTGACGCAAAGCATGCAGGATTACCCGCTTAATAATGCCATTAACGCTCCTTATTATTACGCCGAGTTTAACGAGCGCGCTATTAATGAGGTGTTAGATCAGCTAAATGCCGATACCCTGCGCGTTTGGTATGTGTCTAAGGGCGAGCAAACCGACAGCAAGCTGCACTTCTATGATGGTGAATACCGCATCGAAGACATCAGCGCCGAAGAGCAAGCCAGCTGGCAGCAGCCGAGCCAGTTTGCCTTGGCTCTGCCTAGCGTAAACCGCTTATTGCCAGAGCATTTTGATATCAAAACCGCCGCCGCTAATACAGAGCAAAAGCCTAGCATCAGCTATGATAAAAATGGCGTTAAGGTGTGGTTGCAGCCGAGTCAGTACTTTGCCGAGCAGCCTAAGGGTGTGGTTGAGGTATATGTGAACAGTCCGAAAGCGCAGCAGGATATCAAGGCTGGTGTGCTGCTAAGCCTGTGGGCCGATCTTTACAGCCTGTCGCAAGCGGCATTATCGACCGAGGCGGCGATCGCCGGCATGGCGGTCAATATGGATCCGGGCAATGGCTTTAGCCTAAGCGTCGGTGGCTTTACCGATAAACAGCCTGTGTTACTGAGTGAAGCGCTGGGCAACCTGAAGCTAGATGTTGAGCCGCAAGCCTTTGCTCAGGCAGTAGACCGCTATACCCGTGGTCTGCAAAATGCCAAGAAGCAGTTCCCCTTCTATCAGGCCTTTGGTTTGTACTCGGATCTGGTGCGCTCTGGTAGCCATGACAGCGAGCAGCTGATCGCCACTGCTAACAGTGTTACTGTTGCGGATCTTAATGCCTTGATGGATGACGTACTAAGCCGCAATAATGTGCGCGTATTCGCCTTTGGTAACTATGACGATGCCAGCGTTGCCGCCATCGCCCAAAGCATTGCCAAGGCCCTGCCTGAGCAACAAATAGACAGCGACTATACCCGCTCGAAAACCTGGAAGCCTAAAGCCGGTGAAACCTATGTGGTACAAAAAGATATAGAAGTTGCCGATGTGGCCATTATCGATATGGCGTATCACCCACAATCCGGCTATGCGCAAAAAGCCGCAGCCGCCGTGTTACAGGGTCACTTCCGTACCGTGGCATTCGATAAGCTGCGTACCGAAGAGCAACTGGCCTACGCCGTTGGCGCCACCGCGCGTCCATTGGAAGATTACGCCGGTATTGGCTTGTATATCCAAACCCCGGTGAAGGATGCCAAGGCGATGCAGGCGCGTTTCGATGAGTTCAAGGTGCAATACGCCAAGGTGTTAGCCGAGCTGGACGAAGCCACCTTTGCTCAGTTAAAGAATGCCTCTCTTGTGGCGTTAAAAGAGCAGCCGAAGAACCTGACCGACGAGCTGAGTCGTTTGATGCCGGATTGGTATCGTGAGCGTTTTGAGTTCGACAGTCGTGCCAAGTTACTGGCCGCCGTTGAAGCGCTGACCCTTAAAGATATGCAGGACTTCTATCAGCAGACCATGATGAACCCGGAGGCGGCACGTCTAAACGTGCAGCTGCGCGGCACCAAGTTTGCCGACAAGCCGTTCGCAGATTTGCCCAAGCAAACGAAAATAGAGTCGGTGGCTGATTTCCACCGCGTCGTAAGCTGGCAATAAGCAAATAGAAAAGGCTCCCTCGGGAGCCTTTTTACACTGAGCTGTAGGTCGGTCTTTAGGCCGACAAAATATACAGCATATACACTTTGTCGGGGTGAACCCCGACCTACAACCCTGGCGGCAAACCCCGACCTACAATGCAATTGCTGCATTAGGTATTTGAAATTAACTTATTAATCTCAGCGCTCATTTCGCTCAAGGCTTGTTGCCAGGCTTGGCTTAAGGCCTTAGCCAGGGCTTCGTAGCCATCTTCGGCCAGGGCTTGGCTGTGATAAAAGCGGGCAATTTTCAACACATGCAGCTTGCCCTTGGCATCCACCTTAGACAGTCGCCAGGTGCCTGCTATTTCCGCATTGTTGTCCAAACCACCATTAAACTGCTCTATGCTGACATCGAGCTGAAAAAATGAGGCTTGCAACTGCTCGGCATAGACATCTGCACCCTTGACCACCATCACCTTATCGAGTTCTTGCATCAACTGCGACTGCGCCATGGTGGCCAGTAAATGCGCCGGTGCATCGGCCCAAAAATGATAGTTGGCGCTGTACACCTGATGCTCGGAGCGTTTGATCACCATGGCGCGGTTATTCAGTGTACCGCGCACAGCAATAGGGCTTAGGCGCAGCAGGTGTTCGCTTTGCAGATGATCGCGGCTAAACAGGGAACCCAGCGCCTCGTTTTGATTTGTGCCTTGCAACTGATAATGATGCAAACTCGTGCTGCTGCTTGAGCAGGCGCCGAGCAGGGCGCAGGCCATCAGTAATGTAAGTAATCGCGACATTAATCTTTACTCCTTGGGGTAGGGTCGACGGGCAGCTCCTTGTCGAAAATCAGCATATTCGGTTGCTCGTTCAGGCCTCGGGACAGCGGCTGTAATTCGTCCATCAGGCGCTGTACTTGCTGTAATGTGCTTTGCAGCTCCTGATACATGCCGGAGCCGTTTTGGAAGCTGGCCATGGTCAGCTCAAATTGCTCCATACTTTGCTCGAACTGACGCATGCTTTGGCTGATATCGGCCATGTCCTTGCTGATATCACCGGGCAGGGCGCGTGTCGCAGGTTCATTAATAAAGGTGCGCATATCCGCGGCCAGAGCTTCATAATTGGCCATGGTCTGCTCAAATTGTGACAGGCTTTGCTCGACCTTGAGGTTTTTCACCTTGTTAAGCACATCGTTGAGCTGGTTCGCTAACGCCGAGATACCGCTCGATGTACTTGGGAATACAGTATATTCACCACGTTTGGTCAGCACCGCCGGCTCGGCATCCGGATACATGTCTAAATCCACATACACGGCGCCGGTAAGCAGGTTGCCGGGTTTAAGCGAGGCTCTTAAGCCCTCGGCCAACCAACCTTCAACGCGGGATTGCCAATACTCCCTTGCTTGTTGGGTATCGCGATAGAGACGACCGTATTCGATGCGCACCAACACGGGCACTGCACTGCTGGTATCGCCAAAGTGGGCCGGAGCGCCATCTATGATCACCTCGGCGGGCACTTGCTCTACCGTTCCTATGCGCATGCCACGGTATTCCACCGGTGCGCCTTCGCGCAGGCCACGGATCGACTGTTCAAACTGGACCAGGTAATGGTCGAAATCATAAAAGCGTTGTTCTAGTGCCTTGCTGTAACTTTCACTGAGACTAAAGGTATGGCCTTCTTTAACCACGGGACCCGGTGAATTGTCCTCGGGAATTCCTAGCGAAATGCCGCCTTTAAGCAGTTTAGACAGTGAGCCGGTTTTGATACTGATGCCATCTGCATCCAGGTTCACCTCAAGGCCGGATTGCACCCAAAACACTGTGTTGAGTGTAACCAGATTTTCGTATGGTGCATTGATAAACAGGCCATAGCGCATCACCTGTTGATCCCAGTCGAAGTGGGCGGTTTCGATTTGGCCGATAAGATAACCTTTAAAGTAGACGCCTGTACCAACTTCAAGTACTTCGGCATTACGGCTGGAGAGCTTATAGCGGGCGCCTTTTACATCGTTGCCAATCAGGGCCGGCTCTTCTAGTAATTCAAATCGGTTAACCAGCTCGTCGCTTTCGCCAGGGGCAAATTCGATATACACGCCCGAAAGCAGGGTACTAAAACCGCTAACGCCGGTTTCATCGATGCGTGGTTTTACCACCCACATCTTAGCGTCTTCGCTCAGTAAGGAGTCGTAATGTTTATCGATTTGGGCTCGCACTATGACATGATCACGTGAATTGGCCAGGCGAATGGCATCAACCGTGCCTATTTTTACGCTGCGCACCTTGATCTCCGTTTTACCGGCGACTATGCCCTCGGCCTGAGCCATTTTTATATAGATGGTTTGCCCTTTATCTAATTGATATTCAAGCAACATCCATGCACCGACAAACAGCGCCAGCAAGGGGATCAACCAAATCGGTGAAATTCTTGCCGCGGCTTGTATGTATGCAGGTTTAGTCATTTACCACTCCCTTTACCTGTTCGGGGGGATCCCAAATCAATCTTGGGTCGAATGAATGAGCGGCGAGCATTTGACAGATCACCATAGCTCCGAAACACATGGCGCCGAATCCCGGCTCCACAGACATAAGATTGCCCAGCTGCACTAAGGCCACTAACAGGGCGACCACAAAAACGTCGATCATCGACCACTTGCCGATAAATTCGGTCACCTGATACAGGCGCGTATAGGTGCCTGAACGGCTGCCAACCTGACGATAGACCAGTACGCACAGGGTGGCCAGCACCATGGCCTTAGCGAAAGGCACCACCACACTGGCTAAAAATATAATGGTCGCTATGGGGTAAGAGCCCACTTCCCATAATAAAATAACACCGCCGATCAGCGTCGATGGCTCCCTAGAGCCCAGGCTGGTGGTATACATGATTGGCAATACATTGGCGGGTATATAAAGCAGCACAGAGGTGATCAGCCAGGCCGCCGCTTTTTGCAGCCCTTTCATATTGCGAAAATGGGTGGCGGTGTGACACCTGGGGCATCGTTTTTCTGTGGTTAACTGATGGCAGGTATGACAGGCGCGTAATTGCGCATCTATGGCGCGAATACCACTGCTGACCGGCACATCCTGATAGGGACTGATCTGCTGCCATAAACGCTCATTGTTAACCCGGCTCATGGTGGCGATATAACAGATCACAAAACCGGCATAGGCCCAAAAGCTCTGCCCGAAGGACACATCGGCCAGGCTCATGATCTTAACCATGCTGATCAACACGCCGACCAGGAAAATCTCCGACATCACCCAGAGCTCCAGCGCCAGGGTGAACTTTAGAACGCGCCTTCCCCATTGTTTGGGCAGGCTGCGCAGTAAACCCATGTGCAAGGGCACCAGCAAGATCAGCATCAGCAGCGGCAAGATAATAATGCTGATATCGATAAACACCCCAAGCAAGGTGCTGTCGTAGTTAAATAGCATGCGCCCGGCATCGGGCAGGGTGATGGTCTGGGTCAGGCCGTTGCTGGAAAAAGAAATAAAGGGGTAAAACACCGAGCTGAGCAAAAGTATGATAGCGCTCAGGCTTAGGGCGACAACCTGGGCATCATTATTTTCGGTACGAAGATTAATTTGGCTGCGACAATGAGGACACTTGGCGACTTGCCCGGCTGCTAAGTCTGGAACTTCAACAATGAAATCACAATGTGAGCAGGCTAGACGCATGGCTTCCCAAAAATAATAAATTACCGCGTATCTGGTAAGAATAGCCGTTTTAGCCGCTTAATCCTAGTAACTTATTGTTACATAAATGCAGCTAAGTGGTGACTGAGTAAGATAAAAATGTGGTTAGGGCAGGGGAAATTTAAAAGCGGCTAAGTGCCTGTGACAATCCAGTGGCGGGAACATTGGCAACCTGGACCATGGCCGGTGCCTGGACACCGACCACAATTTAGCTAAAACCTGCCTAGGCAAATAAGGCGACGGTTTGCTTACTTTGGGCTATCACATCGCCGCTCTCGGTATATAAGGTGGCATCTTCATAGGCATAGCCGTTGTGGGCAGCCGTGGTGGTGATATCCACCCCCACCCAGTCGCCAGCGCTAAGCTTTGGCAGATGCAGGCATTCCACATGCCAGCTCATGCTACTGGCCGGCGCCGGGCTTGGGAAAATCTGCAGCTGCGACGGTGGCCAGCTGTCAATCAGGGCGATAAGATGAGTCCAGTCATAATCTTGAGTTTGCTCTTTAAAGCGCATCCAGCCACTTAAGTCAGTGGCTTGGCTGGAGCTGTAGGGCATGCCACCTGCCACTAAATTTAAATCCACATACTGGAAGAAATTGGGCATCACCCCCTGCACAAAGGGCAAGCAGTTATCGGCGTTAGGCGCCTGTTTCCCCTGCAATTGGGCGTAGGGCACTTCAACAATGGACGCGCGGTCTTTGGCAAACAAGCCCTGCACAGTTAAACAGACCTGATTATGTTGGGTAATAGTGGCCGCATATTGGCTTGAATTCTTACCTTCACGCAGCAAGTTAAAAGACAAGGTAAAAGGCTCATCCGGGGCGATGGGGCCGACAAATTGGGCGCTAAAGGAGCGCAGGGTGCGCTCGTCATGGCAATGCAGCAACATGGATTGCAAAGCAAAGGCGCAGGAGAGCCCGCCAAAAGCGGTGCGCCCCTGAGTCCATGTCTCGGGGAACTGCAGGGTTTGGGTGTCTTTTTCACTGACCAAGGCCATAAGCTGATCAAAAGTCATAATCTGATTCCTATTTGTTCTTGTCCGACCAGTTTAACGCGTAAACCTTGTTTGTAGAGTGGTCAATTTGAAAAAAATTTCAAAAAAACGAATTTTTTTTAGCTATCGCGCTTGAATTAGCAAAACTGACCCCTATTTAGTAAAGCATCAAACAGTTAAACAGATTTTTGAAGTTGGAGAAGATTCATGGGTAAGATTATTGGAATCGACTTAGGTACTACTAACTCGTGTGTTGCAGTACTAGATGGCGACAAGCCGCGCGTAATTGAAAACGCCGAGGGCGATCGCACTACCCCTTCTATCATTGCGTTTACCGAAGACGGTGAAACGCTAGTAGGTCAGCCGGCGAAGCGTCAGGCGGTAACTAACCCTACAAACACAGTATTTGCAATCAAGCGTCTTATCGGTCGTCGTTTTGAAGACGAAGAAGTACAGCGCGATATCGGCATCATGCCGTTCAAAATTGTTAAAGCAGACAATGGCGACGCCTGGGTAGAAGTGAAGGGCGAAAAACGCGCTGCACCTCAGATTTCAGCCGAAGTACTGAAAAAGATGAAAAAGACCGCCGAGGATTACCTTGGTGAAGAAGTAACAGGTGCGGTAATCACAGTTCCTGCCTACTTCAATGACTCACAGCGCCAGGCAACTAAAGATGCCGGTCGTATCGCGGGTCTTGATGTTAAACGTATCATCAACGAACCAACTGCTGCAGCACTTGCTTACGGTATGGACCGCAAACAAGGCGACAACGTAGTTGCAGTATATGACTTAGGTGGTGGTACCTTCGATATCTCAATCATCGAGATTGACGAAGTTGAAGGCGAGCACACTTTTGAAGTACTAGCGACTAACGGTGACACGCACTTAGGTGGTGAAGACTTCGATAACCGTGTAATCAACTACCTGGTTGACGAGTTCAAAAAAGAGCAAGGCATCGACCTGCGTAACGACCCGCTAGCCATGCAGCGTGTTAAAGAAGCGGCTGAAAAAGCGAAAATCGAGCTTTCAAGTGCACAGCAAACCGAAGTGAACCTGCCGTACGTTACTGCAGACGCAACTGGTCCTAAGCACATGAACGTGAAGTTGACTCGTGCGAAGCTTGAGTCACTGGTTGAAGACCTGGTAACCAAGTCTATTGAACCACTTAAGAAAGCCCTTGCTGATGCAGATCTGTCTGTAGGCGATATCAACGACATCATCCTAGTTGGTGGTCAAACACGTATGCCTCTGGTACAGAAGACAGTTGCTGAGTTCTTCGGTAAAGAGCCACGTAAAGACGTGAACCCAGATGAAGCGGTAGCCGTAGGTGCTGCGGTTCAAGGTGGTGTACTAGCCGGTGAAGTAAAAGACGTACTATTACTGGACGTTATCCCACTGTCTCTAGGTATCGAGACCATGGGTCAGGTTATGACTACGCTGATCGAGAAAAACACGACGATTCCAACGAAGAAGTCGCAAACCTTCTCGACTGCAGATGACAACCAGAGTGCAGTAACCATTCACGTGTTACAAGGTGAGCGTAAGCGCTCGGCTGACAACAAGTCGCTGGGTCAGTTCAACCTAGAAGGTATTCGTGCGGCACGCCGTGGTGAGCCACAAATCGAAGTAACTTTCGATGTTGACGCCGACGGTATCCTACACGTGTCTGCAAAAGATAAAGACACAGGTAAAGAGCAAAAGATCACCATCCAAGCTTCTTCAGGTCTAAGCGATGAAGAAGTAGAAAAAATGGTACGTGATGCTGAAGCCAATGCCGAAGCGGATAAAAAGTTCGAAGAGCTTGTAACTGCCCGTAACCAAGCCGATGCCATGGTTCACGGTACCCGTAAGCAAATCGAAGAAGCCGGTGATGCATTACCTGCAGAAGATAAAGAAGCTATCGAAGCGGCGGTAGCCGAGCTAGAAACGGCTATCAAGGGTGAAAGCAAAGAAGAAATCGATGCGAAAACTCAAGCGCTTATCGAGAAGTCACAAAAGCTAATGGAAATCGCGCAAGCGAAAGCCCAGCAGCAAGGTGGCGCCGATGCAGGTAGCCAGCAGCAAGCAAAGCAAGACGACGACGTTGTTGATGCTGAGTTTGAAGAAGTGAAAGACGACAAGTAATATACTTGTTGCACACGGGGCGCGCTGGCGGAAATCGCTTGACGCGCCCTTAGTGTATGTAGATTTTTAAAAATAGTGGTAGATATGTCAAAACGCGATTATTACGAGGTACTGGGTGTAGCCAAAGACGCCAGTGACCGCGACATTAAAAAGGCTTATAAGCGCCTGGCGATGAAATATCACCCGGATCGTACTGCCGGCGACAAGGAACTTGAGAGCAAGTTCAAAGAGGTGAAAGAAGCCTACGAAATTCTTAACGACGCGCAGAAACGACAAACCTATGATCAGTTTGGTCATGCTGCATTTGAACAAGGCGGTGGCGGTGGTCACGGCGGCTTTGGTGGCGGCGGTGATTTCGGTGATATTTTTGGTGACGTATTCGGCGATATCTTCGGCGGTGGCCGTCGCCAGTCTCGTCAACAACGCGGCGCCGATTTACGTTACAACATGGAACTGAGCCTGGAAGAGGCGGTTCGTGGTAAAGACGTCGAAATCAAGGTTCCAACCTGGGTGAGTTGTGAGCCCTGTGATGGCTCGGGTGCTAAAGCCGGCTCAACGCCGAAAACCTGTCACACCTGTCACGGTGCAGGTCAGGTACAGATGCGCCAAGGTTTCTTTGCGGTGCAGCAAACCTGTCCAACCTGTCAGGGCACAGGTCAGGTTATCTCGGACCCTTGTAACAGTTGTCATGGCCAGGGCCGTGTAGAAAAGACCAAGACCTTGTCGGTGAAGATCCCGGCGGGTGTTGATACCGGCGACCGTATTCGCCTAGCCGGCGAAGGGGAAGCGGGGGCCCATGGCGCACCAGCGGGTGACTTGTATGTGCAGGTGAGCGTGCGCGAGCACCCTATTTTTGTTCGTGATGGCAACAATCTGTATTGTGAAGTTCCGATTGGCTTCACCACGGCTGCCTTAGGTGGCGAGATTGAAGTGCCGACTTTAGACGGTCGCGCCAAACTGAAAATACCGGCCGAGTCGCAAACGGGTAAAATGTTCCGTATGCGTGGTAAAGGTGTGAAATCGGTTCGTTCAGGCTCAGTGGGTGATCTGATCTGTAAAGTAGTGATCGAAACCCCGGTTAACTTGAACAGCGAACAACGTGAACTGCTGGAGCAGTTGGAAAAGAGCATGGGCAAAGACAGCTCAAAGTACCGTCCTAAGGAGAAAGGTTTCTTCGATGGCGTGAAAAAGTTCTTTGACGACCTGACGAAGTAATACCAATTCACTTAAATAGCTAATCATTCTAGCGGGCTAAATATCGTGCTCACTGTGTTGGAATTTTTCTATGTAGAATAACTACATAAGAAAAATTCCGCCTTGTTATCACATCATTTATCCAGCGCTATCTCTGCTCACATACTTAACAGATTTGGTATAAGCAGAAAATAGTGAAAAAGCGCCGTAAGGCGCTTTTTTTATGGCCTTTTACTCAGGCTCAATTTAGCAAAATGGCCTGTTCGCCGTCCGTACTGCACTGGCACAGTTCGGCGCTGTCGCTGTAACGAATATCATTGATGGCAGCAGCCTTCACCGGGGTTAGTTGTTCGCAGCGCATCACGCATTGGCGCTGTTGTTGCCAGTAACTGTATTCGGCTTGTACCAACCAGGTCAGCAGCAGGCAGACCAGAATCAGGGTGAACACCCTTAGTCGTTTTAAAAGCATAATCGCCTCCGCTCACTAAAGTCCGATACTTTAACTCTAGTGTAAAAACAATGAGCCTACCTAAGCAGATTTTATTTAGTGAGGTGTCGAGTGTTAAAAGAAGCGCGTAGAAGCGTGCAGTGACTACCTGGTTGGCTGGCTCTGTGTCAGTAGGTTCGAGAGGCGGGATTGTTACACTTGGGCGTTATTTATAGATTTTTTCGGTGACCTTTTTTAGCTCGGCATGCGGTAAAAATTGATCTGAGATGGTCAAAATTGCATGCAGGTTATTTTTAAGCTTTTCTAAGTCGAGTTCACCGGGGTTGAGTGACGTTTGCATTAGATGAATTGCCATGTCAGCAAGCAAAACCCGCTGTTTCTCCAGCCATTGCGGTTCTCCTTTAGCCGTTGTAAGGGCTAAATAACTACTTTCAACTAAGTTGTGTATTTCCCAGCTTGTTTTGATTATTTCGCGGCGTTGTTCGTTATTCATATCTAACCCCTTATTGATAAAGTGAACTTTTTTCATTTAGAGCAATAAGTTAGCAGTATACCTAGGGGGCAACAAGCAGATGTGCTTGGTTTTGAACTCGGTTATTAGACAGCCTGGTTATAGAGAAGCTAAAAGCGTTATATGAACATTTTATTGGCGCGGCCTGTTGCTTGTTTGCACCCTTACTCCACCCGGCAATAATACTGTTTAAATTGCCATTTACTGGCACGTATATAGTAGCAATTGCTTTCAAAGGTGAGGATCTGAATGATATCCGCTCTTTGGGGGCGGCTAAAATAGGTGGTTCTAATCGTAGTGTCACCAAGGATTTCCACCTTATGGGGAGTAAACTTGAGCTGCTCGGGCATGCGGTTGGCGGGGTAGGTGGTAAAGGCATGCTCATGCAAGACATGGACAATACCTGAGTTGATATTATCCCTAAGCATAAGTCGCTCTTCTGCGGGGATTTCATCCTGCGAAAGCAGACTGGCAAGGGTTTTGGCCTCATCGAGTTGCCAGGCCCCCACATAAAAGGGGGTCTGCCCTGCCTGATAAACAAGGTAAGTTAAAAGAAATCCCAAACCTAGAGGCACCTTCATAGTTCCCTCTGTTCAACCCGAACGCTTTATTGTTGAGCGTCCTTAAGGTGAATAATCGTTTGGCTGCAAACTTCTTTAACTGCTTTGTTCCTTGCCTATCGGCTTCCCCCAGCAGGTATGTAACACCCCTATCGGAACAACCAATTTGAAACCAAACCCGTTAGATAGATTAGTATAGTGCCTAATTTTAAGCCTGCTATTTAGGTGTGAAAATTGCTATTTAAGCCACTGAACTAGGGCGTATTTTTGTTAATTGGATAGGTAAGGGCGGTATTGTAGATTAGTGGGAGTGTTGAAGGCACAACTTATAACTAAGGCCGTGGTTGTGCCTATATGAGGCTAGTTAACCGTAAGTTCAAAGGTTTTCTCGTTGAGCAACTCCAATTGCCAGACGTCTTCGCAATCATCCGGGCCCAACATAAAATAGGTATAGCCTTTATCCTTTATCAGATAAAAGTGCATGCTTTGAATATAGAGGGAGGCAAGATCCTTTATTTGCGTCGGTGAGAGCGAGCTCTGCTGCTGGGCAAATGTGGATTTTTGTTTTTCTAAATTCGTTTCTACCCAGGCCGAGTCCCTAACTATTTGTACAGCGTAAGAAATTAGCTGCGGGTTTGGCTCTAAGGCGCCCTGTTCGTGCTCCAGGGTGATGGCCTTGTTATTATAGTTGCCCACCCATTTATTACTCTCGCTATCGTATTTTAGCGTGCCTAAAATGGTGTGGTTTAGCTCTTTTGCCATTTTGGGCTTTTTCTTAAAAATCCATGAAAACATAACATTCCCTTCTCGATTAAATCTCTTGGCCCCAAGGCATGGGGCTTGGGTTCGGCGCCATTCTAGCGGTAAATATTACAAGTTAAAAATATTTAAGATAAACAAGGCATAAGCCACTTATGTGTAAGCGGCTTTAACCCCAAAATCGACAGCACTGAGCAACAGCATAGTGGCAAATAGGCAGGCTAAAAATCCGGCGAATATCTTACTGCCTCGTTTAAAACCGAATTTACTGTAGCCATAGGCGGGAATGCCGATAAAACCGATTAGGGCGCAAAACAAGGGAAAATAACCAAGATGGGTTATTGAGTTCTCTGCGCCGTGGTATTTACACCAGACAAAACAGCAAAAGGAAATAAACAGGGTATGAGGCAAAAAGGTAATGCTTTCCTTGTCGTGGGCATAGAGAAAATAGCTGTCTATAAAGGCCGCAAGGATGTAAGAAAATAGCGCCAAGATGATTATTTTATTGGATTTTTTCATCTTCTTTGGGCCGTTAGGCAAGGCTGTATTCGCGATTAGCCTTACACAAGTCGTCGTGCAGCGCCATCACATGAATTGTCTTTGGGTCGGTGATATCGGAGCCGAGTTTCATCATAAATTTGCACGAGGCATAATCATTGGCCTTGCGCTCATAGGCGTTTATCCAGTCCTGCCGCTCTTTAAGGCGCTCCGCCTTAATAGGCCAGACCCCAGGGCGCGGACGAAGCCTTTCTATGCCCACTCGCCAGGGTTTGGGGCTGACCCTGGCCCTAAAACAGCGCTGATTGCGACACATTTGCATATAGACCCTGTCCGAGCCAAGACTTTTTAACAGCGCCGCCGAGCGCTCACTGGTGGGCTCATAGGTTTGCTCCATAAAGAGAATGCGAAAGCCCATGGATGTCTGGTAAATGCGCATATGAAGCGCTGGATTATCGGCAGAGACCTGCTGAAAGCGGGTAATGGCCTCTTGCTCCAAACCCCCCCTGCGGTTAATTAGCTGGTTATTGATAAAACCCGCAATGGGTGAAGAGAGCATCAGCGACGCCAGTAGCGCGGCAAATAAAACCCACCAGGAGCCAGTGACCACGCTTACAACAGCCCCAGCAAGTGCCAGGCCAATAAACACCCAGGTAACGAGTCTCGTCGAAGGTGCACTATCGAGATCTATGTCAGCAAACATCACATCCGGGGTATTTAAGCACAGGGCGCCATAGGAGTTTCTGGAAATAACCACGTCTTGATGCTTAGAGACGACCTCTTCGCGGATGGGAATACCCTCGGCACCGTTATAGGAAATTTTATGATCAATGCGTCGCACATCGCCTTGCTCGCTCAGGGTCTTGAGTGCGTCATCAAGACGCTGATCCGCGTGCTGCTTTGCATCTTCTTCACTGAGATCTGACCAGCCAAAGCGCTTGATTGTGTATTGTCGGTTGTTGGCGCGGGTTTTTGCTTGCGATTCGGACCAATACTTGGGGACTATCATGCCGTCTTCCTTGGATGGCTAAGGCTGTAGAGCGAGAAAATATGATGATTACCTTAGCACCTTTTGAATTCTAAAAACTAGGCTTTATTTAGTAAAGGCAATAAGTTACCTCAATTTAGGCGGTAAAGAATTGGCCAGGTGAGAGTGGGGAGCGGGAGCCCAGCATCACGGGCTCCTAGTAAGGTTTTTTTATTGATGCTGCTGATACACAGCCAAGGGATGGGAGGTACTGAGCGAGATATGCACCTTGTCGCCGGGACGTACCATCACCTCGTGGCTTACTCGGCTGGTGACTAGGGTATTGCAGGTCAACTCAACCGCACACAGGCGACTGCCGCCTTCAAAGCGCACCCAGGTTACAGTGCCGTTACTGTTATCGCCATTTTGCGCCAACAGCACGTCATCCGGGCGCAGTAATACATCCACGGCGCCTGCATCACAATCTATGCCTTGCGCTGGCGCTATGCCTATGGCGGTGCTGGCTTGGCCGTGTTGATAGTCGCCGGCAATAAAGCTGGCTTCGCCTAAAAAGCGCGCTACAAAGCGATTGCTCGGCAGGCTAAAGCAGTGCTCAGGAGAATCGATTTGCTGAATACGTCCGTCTTTGAGCACCCCGACTCGGTCGCCTACCGACAGGGCTTCTTCTTGGTCGTGGGTCACCCAAATCGCCGGGACGCCCGCGTCTTTTAAGGCATTGCGAATATCCCAGCGCAAGGTGTCTTTAAGCGCCGCATCCAGATTCGACAGAGGCTCATCTAAAAGCACAAAGTCTGGCTGGTGAGCGAGCGTTCTCGCTAATGCCACCCGTTGCTTTTGGCCGCCTGACAGTGTGGCGGGCTTTTTATCGACAAAGGCACCAAGACCAAGCAGTTCAATCCAGTGCTCCGCTAAGGAGGTGTCCTTTAAGCGAAAGCAGATATTTTGCTGTACGGTGAGATGGGGGAACAGGGCAAAGTCCTGAAACACCATGCCGACACGGCGTTTTTCCGGGGGCACATGTAACTTTGGGGTGGCGCGCCAGGTGCCAAGGTTGATTTCTCCGGCGCTGATTGGAATAAGCCCGGCGAGGGCCTGTAAAATGGTGCTTTTACCGCAGCCGGTAGGACCAACCAGCATCAGGATCTCGCTCTCACCCAATGAGAGATCTAAGTCGCTTACGACCCGACTGCTACCATAATCGATAGCCAACTTACTAACAGATAACATGTATTTTTGATCCTTTATTAGGGTCTGTTTATCTTTTCGGTTTACTTTATGTTCAATCTAAACGCATTCTGGTCACGACGCTCGTTATGGTGCATAGTCATTCTATGTACATAGCGAGCAACACAGAGCAGGATGTGTTTAGATGAACCCGTAGGGCAGCAACCTGCTGCAGAAACAAACAACAAAGGTCAACAGACCCTAGTGACTGCGTTTTTCACCGGAAAGCATAATAGCTAAACCACAGGCGGAGATCACTACAAGCAAGAGCCCGGGGATGGCGGCGCGGCCAAAGTAGCCCGCTTCATAGACGCGCCATAGGTACGTCGATAATGTCTCGAATCCAGTCGGGCCGAGCAAGAGTGTGGCCTCTAATTCTCGCATTGATTCTAAAAATACCAAGGCAGCACCTGCGACTATACCGCGCGCGGTCAACGGCAAGGTGATGCGGGTAAAGGCCTCTCGTGGGCTGGCTCCTAATACCCGCGCCGATTTAACTAAACTGGCGTCCATATGCTCGGTGCTGGTGCGCACCGAGCCCACCGCCAAGGGTAAAAACCGCAGCACATACGCGATAACCAGCAGAGCCAGAGTTTGATAAAGCATGGGTAGTTGCAGGCCGGCGTAAACCAGTGCGGTGCCCATGACGATACCGGGAATACCAAAGCCAAAATAGGTAATACGTTCCATAACACGACCGGCCTTACCGCTGAGCGCTGCATGGGCCACAGGGATAGCCACGATCACCGCCACCAGTGCCGCTATGCCCGAGGCGTAGGCCGAATGCCAGGCAATGGTAAAGTCGAACTCGGCCAGACCATCGCGGGCCAGCCACAGCGAAAAAATGCCCAAAGGCAGGCCTATCGCCAATAGCAGTACGGGGGCGAAGGTGGCGAACAGGGCCGCTACTTGCCAGGGCTTGGGGAACAAGATCAAGGGACGACCATGGCGCTCGGTGGCGGTTTTTATTTGTGATTCTAAAAACAGCAAAAAGCCGACTATACACATCAACTGCAACGACAGCATGGCGGCGCGGTTTAAACCAAAGGCGTTGTATTCCACATAGATCACCCGGGTAAAGGTATCGAGGCGCATCATCGCCGGGGTGCCGAAATCGGACAGGGTATACAAGGCCACCAACAAGGCGCCGGCGGCAATACCGTTTACCACCCGGGGCAAAATTACCTTAAATACACTCATGGTCATCGACATGCCCAAGGTTCTTGCGGCATTGACCATGCTGGCATCGAGACTCAGCAGCGAAGAGCGGGTGGTCAGCATCACAAAGGGAAAGGTGTACAGGGTCATCACAATGGCGGCGCCACTGAGGCCATACATGGGCGGCGTGGCTATGCCAAACAGCTGGTTGATTTCTCCCCCCGCGCCAAAGGCCGCATACAGGGTAAAAGCGCCGATATAGCTGGGGATGGCTAAGGGCGCGGCAAACACCACTAGCCACATCTTCTTCAGCGGTAGATGCACGTAGGCGCTGATAAAGGCCAGGGGCACGCCGATAATGATCGAGCCCAACACAGTAAGTACCATCAGCGACAGGGTATTGCCGAGTATGGTGAGGTTATGGCTGTCGAATACATTACTGGCGTCACTGGCGAGCGTGAGCAGCACATACACAGGGGTTAAGGCAACTAGCGCTGCAAGCAGCGCCATGGGGTAGGAAGCGGGTAGGCGCATTAGAGCACACCGTTGTTACGCATTAAATCCAGGGTCGGGCGCAAGTCCGCCAATTGCGTTAAGTCTATTTTAGGCGGTGAAATGCTGGCCAGTGAGGGCAATCCTTCGGGCGGTTTAATGCCTTCGATAAGCGGGATTTCATAGGCCTCACGGGCCAGATAACCCTGTACCTCAGCGCTTAATAGGTAACGCATAAAGTTGGTTGCCAGCGGGTCTTTATTCAAGGCCAAAATACCTGAGGCATTAACCAAACAGCCGGCATCATTTTGGGTAAAAGCAAGATCTAACTTGGCTTCGGGTTTACCCGCTTTAAGGCGCAGACTGTAGTAGTGATTGGCAAAACCTATGTCTACTTCACCGCGCTCCACAGCCATCACTACACCCAGTTCACCGGCATAGGATTTGGCTTTCTTTTTCACCTTTTTCAGCCACTTGGCGGTTTTATCATCACCTTCAAGCAAACGCATCGCGGTGATAAAGGACTGGAATGAGGCATAGGCCGGGGCCCAGCCAATACTCAGGTCACTGTCGGCAATGGCCATAATGCTGTCCGGGATCTGCTCCTTGGTCAAACGATCTGTGTTGTAGGGCAGGGTGCGTATGCGGCCGGTCACCGGCGCCCAGCCCTCGTAGCGAAACTGAGGTTGCAGTTGTGCCGATAAGTCAGCAGGCAGTGGCTGCGCCAGCCCGGCATCGGTTACCAAGCCTATGGCACCGGAGTCCACCGCCCAGAATAAATCGGCGCGGCGTACGCCCATTTTCGCTTCCGCGACTATGGTGTTGGCCAGGGCTGCGGTGGGGCCGCGGCGAATACCCAGCTCTAAATTCGGGTTTTTATCTTGAATGGCTTGCAGGACATTTTCATACAGACCGCCTTCGCCACGGCCAAGGTATAAGGTTAGCTTGCCTTCGAGGGCGGGCAGACTGTCCACCGATACCGGGTTGGCAGCGGTGGCCGCGAATGCCCGCGCTAGGGGGAGCGGCAAGGTGCTGGCTACCCCAAAGGCGGCCAGACCCTGAATAAAGGTTCTGCGTTTCACTTAGAACACGTCCTTACGGGCTTTTTCGGCCTTTTCAATTAGTTTTTTGGCACGATCAAGCTTGCTTTGCATGGCAACAACCACGGCACGTACGTCATCGACACTTTGGTTATCGGCAATCGCCTTTGGCAAGGTCACATTGAAGTCTTTTTCCAATTCTTCAACCAGGTTGGCATCTTGCTCAATTAAGGTGCCTTCAACGCCTTCAAACAGGTGCAGGTAGGTGTCATGAACGATCTGCGTGGCTTCATCGCCAAGGCGTTCTGCATATTTGGCAACGACACGGTCGAGCTTATGCTTGATCTCGTCCATGGTGGCGCTTTGTGTCATGGTCTCTGTAGCCGTAGCCTTAACGCTCTGAAGCAGGCCTTTTTGCTGGAATTGCGCCGCCAGTTTAACTGCGCCCAGGCCTTGCCAAAGCGCGGCATTGAGTGCTGCTTGTTGCTTACGTGCTTCGGCCGCTGGCGCTTTATTGTCTATGGCCATCTTGATGCCGTAAAGCCCTTGCCAGATAGAAGCATAAACGGGCACATAGTTAGTTTCGATGGCGCTGTGAAATTTAACCGATTCCCAGTATTCAACGAGGTCATCGCTATTGACCGCCTTGTTGCCTTTAGCCTCGTAATCGCTGACCATGGCATCAACCTTGCCAATCATCCATTGTACTTCTTCGGAATAATCTTTTAGGTTTTCTTGTAGGTGATTAACGTGTTCGCCGATAGGACCGTTGGCAAAGGCCGGCTGAAAGCTAAATGCAGAGGCGAATAACAGGCTCACGCCCAAGGTTTTGACTGATTTATACAATGAATTCATAGCGTGGGGATCCAAGGCTAATTGTAAATGATAGTTATTATCATATCCGCACAACTCGTTTAAATCAATACATTAAAGTGTCGTGTTCCGTTACTTTTTGTGCCAAACAGCACATCAGCAAAAGCTGGATCTCATAGACCCGATGGAGCATAGACAAATGCCCTAAGTAAACAGTATGCTGCTTGATGGTAATTCTTTGAACAAGGGATTGGACATGACCCCAGCGGTAACCTTTTTAACCAAGCATAAGGTGAAGTTTGAGCTCATCAGTTTTGAGCATGACGCCCAGGTTGATAATTATGGTCAGGAAGTCATAGATAAATTGGCACTGGACGGGGCCTGCGTATTCAAAACCTTGGTGCTGGAAACCGCAGAGCAAGGGTTTGTGGTCGCCATTACCCCGGTGAACCAACAGGTGAATACCAAATCTCTGGCCAAACTGGCGGGCTGTAAAAAAGCGGCCATGGCCGCGGGGGCCGATGTGGAGCGGGTAACCGGCTATGTGCTCGGCGGCGTGAGCCCCTTTGCGCAAAAGAAACGACTGCCCGTGTATGTGCATCAAAGCGCCCTGGCGCAGGAAACAATTTATGTCAGTGCCGGCAAGCGCGGTGTTGAGCTGGCCTTGGCACCAAAGGATTTAATTACCCTTCTAAATGCCCGTAGCGGTGAGTTTTAGCCCTAGTGCCTTTATTGCGCTCTCTATCGAGCGCGCTCTGTGTTGTTGGGCGCTTGCTGCGGCGCTCATTTTTCCCCAAACAATCTTCTCCCTGTGTATTTGTTTCATGCTTTTTCACTAGCGGAGCACTCGAACCCCCTCCTTGAGTCACGTACTGAGCAAAATTATTTTTGCGTACACCTGTACGCTCAAAGCGCGGTAATTCAGGCGCTTGGGGCGAATAAGGCAAATAAAGTTTGAAATTTGTGTTAAAAAAACTGGTTGGACCAATTGATCTATTCAGATTTTTATGACGTAATAATGGAAATTAACTGGTCAGATGAGTTGGTTATGAGCTTACGTAAAAAATTAAAAAAAATCCTTCCTAGTATTTCCATCACAGAGCAAGAGGCGCTGGACGCCGGTGATGTATGGTTAGAAGGTTCTATCTACCGTGGTAAACCGGATTTCGCGGCGCTGCGCGATGTGCCAGCGGCAACCTTGAGCCAAGAAGAGCAAGCTTTCCTAGATGGCCCCGTGGCCCAGCTGTTGGAAATGATCGATGAGTCCGAGATTCAATCGGGCACGCATCTGCCTGAGCATATTCTAGAGTTCTTGAAAAAAGAACGTTTCTTCTCGCTGATCATTCCGAAGAAGTTCGGTGGTCTTGAATTTAGCCCCTATGCCAACTCGACCATAGTGGCCACCATTTCAACTAAGTCATCGGCGGTTGCCGTGACCGTGATGGTGCCAAACTCCTTGGGCCCGGGTGAGCTATTGCTGCACTATGGTACCGAAGAGCAACAAAATCATTATCTGCCGCGCCTTGCCAATGGGCGCGATATTCCTTGTTTCGCCCTGACCAGCCCGGAAGCGGGTTCGGATGCCGGTGGTATTCCGGATATCGGCGTGGTTAAAGAAGGTGAATACCAGGGCGAGAAGGTACTTGGCCTGGAAGTAACCTGGGACAAGCGTTATATCACCCTGGCACCTATCGCCACCGTATTGGGTTTAGCCTTTAAGGTGCAGGACCCGGATCACCTGCTGGGTGATAAGGAAGACCTCGGCATTACCTGTGCGCTGATTCCAAATACCCACCCGGGTGTGGAGCTGGGTAATCGCCACGACCCTATGGGCGTGCGTTTTTACAATGGTACGACGCGCGGTGAAAAAGTCTTTATTCCTATGGACTTTATTATCGGCGGACAAAAGAACATCGGTCGCGGTTGGCAGATGCTGGTGAGCTGTTTGGGTGCCGGCCGTGGTATTTCACTGCCAGCTCTAGGCGTGTCGGTATCTCAGGTTTCTTTTAAGGGCGCCGCCGAGTATGCCGCGGTGCGTGAACAGTTTGGTCTGGCCATAGGTCAGTTTGAAGGTATTCAGGAAAAGCTGGCCGATATCGCCGGTAAAACCTACTTACAAGAAGCCATGCGTGTGCTCACCACAGAAGGTCTGGGCATGGGTCTAAAACCTTCGGTAGTAACCGCCATTGCTAAGTACCATATGACCGAAATCGGCCGCGACGTGCTGAACTCGGCCATGGATATTCAAGCCGGTAAAGCCATTCAGCGCGGCCCGCAAAACACCCTGGCCAGCGGCTTTGTTGCCCAGCCCATCGCCATTACGGTAGAAGGGGCGAATATCCTGACGCGTAACCTGATGATCTTTGGTCAAGGCGTGATGCGCTGTCACCCTTACTTGCAGAGCATGGTGGAGTCCATTCACTCGCAAGAAAAAGATGCCGATGCCACCTTTAATCGTATTTTGCGTAAAACTGTGGGTTACAGCACCGCCAATGCGCTGCGTGCTTTCAAACATGGTTTACTGCCTTTTACCGCGCCAAGTGCATCGTCTTTGCCTGAAGTACGCCAGTATGAAAAGGCGGTGCACAAGTTGTCGTCACGCCTAGCCGTGTATGCGGATTTCTCCTTGTTGGTTTTGGGCGGAAAGTTAAAGCAGGCGGAAATGCTGTCGGCGCGCCTGGGCGATGTGATGAGCTATATGTATGCGGCCATGGCTTCGATTAAATACTATGAGCAAAAGGTCAGCAGCGCAGATCGCGAGCAAGCGGCGCCATACTTCCACTATGCGACCCGCTGGGCACTGCAACAGGCAGAGCAGGCACTGCATGCCTTCTTGGATAACTTCCCGGCATCGGGCACTCGTAAGTTTATGCGTTTCCTAACCTGGCAGTATGGTTACAAGATGCCAGCCATTGGCGACAACTTGGTTCGCGAACTGGCCCATCAGGCGCAACTGGATACGGCCATTAAAGCCCAGCTGACGCATCTGGTGAAGCCAACGCCGGGCGATGGTCACGATATCAACGAGCAGGCCTATAAAGCCAAGCTGGCAAACCTTGAGAGCCTGGCCAAGGTACGCAAGGCCATTAAGTCGAAGCAGATTCGCTCTGGTGTGCGTTTTGCCGAGACGCTGGATAATGCCCTGGCAGCCAGTGTGATCGATGCCAACGAGTATGCGTCTTTGGTTGATTATAACCGCAAGCGTGAGCTGGCTATTCGCGTCGATGAATTCGATTTCGATATGAACCTGCTGCGCCCGGACGGCACCCGTGCCGACGGCCAAGACATGAGTCTACGCAGCGCCAGCTAATTATTCCCTGTCACATTTGCATTACCACCAAGCCCTTACCTCTGCGTAAGGGCTTTTTTATTGGGTGATCTTAAGGCGGCCTCTGTTCGTAATGCCAGACGGAGGAAATGTATGCTCACTTTATTTTATGACGGCAATTGTCCGCTGTGTGCTGCCGAGATCAGAAAATTAAAAGGGTACGCTCATAAGGGTGCCCTTGTACTAATCGATATTAATAACGATGAAGACCTTTCATCTTTCCCCATGATTGATTATCACGCCGCTTTAAATACCTTGCATGCCCTTGATGACAAAGGGCAGATTTTACTGGGGTTGGATGCCAATGTCGCCGTGTGGCGGGCGGTTGGTAAGTACCCTTGGTTAAGGGTGTTGCGCTGGCCATTGATCCGTATTGTCGCAGACTGCTGCTATCGAATTTTTGCGAATAATCGCCACCGGATAGCGGGTTGGCTATCGGCAAGCGTATGCAAAGGGCAGTGCGCAGTCGGTGAGCGACATGAGTAGAGCCCTGATAATAGGCGCCTCGAGTGCCATAGCCCAAGCTCTTATCGATGAGTTGGAGTTACACGGGACGCAGGTGCACAGCGTGAGCAGAGTCAGGCTCGAGCGTGAGCGACACAGCTGTTTGACTTACAGTGAGCAGGCGATTGCCAACTGGTGCCTTGATGCCCAGCAACAGGGGTTGGCTTTTGAACACATTTATATTTGCAACGGCATGCTGCACGCAGAGGAGGTGCAGCCAGAAAAATCGCTTACTGCTTTTTCGCAGTCGGCTTTTTTCGAGGTGATGCGGTGTAACACAGTGGTTCCCATGTGGTGGCTGTCGAACCTAAGCAAGCTCCTGGCGCCCAAAGCGCAATGCGTGGTTACCATTTTAAGTGCCCGCGTCGGCAGCATCACAGATAACCGTCTGGGGGGCTGGTATAGCTACCGCGCCTCAAAGGCGGCCTTGAATATGCTTACCAAAACCGCCGCCATTGAAATCCGGCGCACGCACAAGCAAAGCAAATTTTTATTGTTTCATCCCGGTACCACGGACAGTGCGCTGTCTAAGCCTTTTCAAAAAAATGTGCCTGCAGGCAAGTTGTTTACCCCTCATTTTGTCGCCCAGCGTTTACGGGAGCTCAGTACAGATTATGCCTTTCTTCCGCCCTGCGGCTTCTATGACTGGAATAGACAACCCATTGAATTTTAAAGTTTATAGAGAAGATAATAATGCAATTTAGTAAAGACGATCTCGGTGCAATGCCCTCACGCTACAGAGCGCATTTTGTAAACAGCTTGTCGGGGTATAAAAGTGCAAACCTGGTGGGCACCACAGATGGCCAGGGTAACCATAACCTAGCCATTGTCAGCTCTGTGGTGCACCTGGGGGCGCATCCCCCTTTGGTCGCCATGATCATGCGCCCGGATGTGGTGGAGCGCCATACCCTGAGTAATATAAGGGCCACGGGTTGGTATACCATTAACCAGGTGAACACTGGTTTTTGGCAGGCCGCGCATCAGACATCGGCCAAGTACGCTGTGCATGAAAGTGAATTTGATGCGGTGGGCTTAGAACCTCAATTTATCGGTGAGTGTCCCGCTCCTTTCGTCAGCCAAAGCCTGTTGAAATATTCGGTGAAATTGGTTGCCGAGCAGGTCATAGAACAAAATGGCACCCTGATCTTGATTGGCGCAATCGAACAGGGGGAGGTCAGTGACAACGCCTTGTGCAGCGACGGCCATATCGACCTTCACAGTATAGATACGGTGGCGATAACGGGATTAGATGGATACCATGTTGGCAGCCGCCTTGGCCGCCTCAGTTATGCACAACCTCATGTGTGGCCAAGCGCGCTGGATGACTAGTGTAAAGGGGATTGACAGCGCCCTTGTGTCGAGACTGTGCTGAGGTACAATGTCGGCAAGTTGAATTAAGAGGTTTCTCCCATGCGTTTAGTCTTATCCCTGTTTCTTGGTGTTTTTATTGGTCTGGCGTCAATGCAGACAACGGCTCAGCAGAGCGTTGATCTCGAAGCCGTGATGAAGAAAATGGGCCACAGCTTTAAACAAGCGGTTAAAGCCGAAGATCAAGGGCAAATGCTTATGGCCTTGGACGAGCTAGAGACCTTGGTAGAGCAAGCCAAGCAGGCTCGCTTTAACAAAGAGCCGGAAAAGTCTCAGTTGGGGTTGGACAAGGTGTTGGAGCAGATTGCACTGGCTCGTACCTTGGCGCAGAACAACGAATTGGCGCAAGCGAGCGTGGCCCTAAAAAGCATTGACTCACTGCGCAAGGAATACCATGAGCTTCATGAGCCACCGGGCTTGTGGCAATTATTGTTTGGTCAATAATATTTATACCAATTCACTTAAATAGCTAATCACCCTAGCGGGCTAAATGTCGTGCTCACCGCGTTGGAATTTTTCTTATGTAGAATAACTACATAAGAAAAATTCCGCGTTGTTATCACATCATTTATCCAGCGCTATGTCTGATCACATACTTAACAGATTTGGTATTAGTTTCTCACTGGTTGCGGTGTTAATCGCCGCCGCCACAGCCTCCACCGCAGCTTGAGTCACCGCCGACACTATCGCTCGAGCTCGACGTTGAACCGCTGTCACCTGCACATCCCGATGAACAACCTATATGGGCGGCACAATAGCCATCGCCATACAGGGGCGACTTTTTATTCTTGCAATCTAAGGCGTAGACAAAGCCATCTTTAATTTTAAGCTGGCTATCAAGAGCGAACAGTAGGGGCAACTGCGTGGGTGCCGCAGCGGGTAAGTTGCTTTTGGCACAGGCTAAACGCCAGGCGCGCCTGATACCATCCTGGGCGACCACCTTGGTTCTCATGGCCTCGCTTGGGGTATGGTGTAAAAAGCGCCCGAGTGCCTTTTTACAAAACTGCTGGTAGTTGCGGGTAAAGAGGATAAATTCATGCCAGGCCACGTCAACCACCTGCGAGGGCATGGCTACCATTTTATTGCCGGCTTGATGACAGATATAAAAGTAATCCCTTAGCCCTTGCAATACCAGCTCTACGTCCTTGTCTTTGAGATGGGGGTAAGCGTGCTTTACTTTGGCGGCTATCGCCGGGGCAAACTGATATCGCTCTATATACACTCGCTGTGCTTGCTTTTTGCGGCGCTGGTATAAATAGACGCTCAGACCTAAAACGATCAGCGCCGTGATGGATGTCATTAACATTTGCTGTCCCTGCCCATGGGTTATTCTTTTTATTATTCAGCTAACTACGGGTTGCCCTTGGAAGCAAGTTGTTTTTGGCTAACAGCCTTTTTGTATACACAGAGCCAGGTTTTGCAAGGTAAAGGGCCAGGGCTCTTGGTGTAGGCTGCTAAAGCGCTTAAAGTTAATATTGCCCAGGGTACGTTCTTGTATGGCCTTGATCAGTATTTGATATTGCTCGGAATCGGGCTCAAATATGGCGAAGTTACTGCTAGAGATAAAGGTATCGCCCTGATGATGGGCATCGTGCAACATGATCAAGGCCGCAGCCCCCAATAACACATGGCCACCGACGGAAACATCAAGGTGTTCATCGGTGTCCATCTTATCCCAATTGATACCGCCGACGACCGGTAGCTGCGCCGAGTTTACACTCGCAGCAGCTCTAAGAGCGCCCCCTGCAATAGGGTCGTTGGCTGCCCAAATCATATTGATATTCTTGATATGACTAAGCACGCGAATACTTTTGCGATAGCCTTGCTCTGCGGACCAATTTGCCACTTCATGGTACACCAGGTTTACTTCCGGGTGCTGGCGTAAAAACAATTCCAGGCCACGCTGGCGGCTGAGTGCCGAATCGGTAGTGTGATCGCCATACAGTGCCAGCATATTGAGTTTGGCATCTTCACCAAAACGCTCAATGGCGCGCTCAAACAGACCGCGGGCCAGCTTATAACCGGCCTCGAAATGATTGGGAAGAATATAGCCGAGCAGCCAATCTGGTTTAGTGGTGAGAATGTGCTCCTGCGGAGCATTATAAATAAATAACAGTGGCTTATCTAATTCAGCATCGGCCTTGATCAGTTTGGTTATGGCTTTTTTCTCGTCAACCACTATGACATAGTCGGCATTGCTTCTGAGCGCGTCGTTCAGTTGCGACTTCATTAAAATATGATTGCGATTGGCATAGGTGACCGACAATTTAATATCGAGATCCTCGGCCACAGCTTCCATCGCCAGGGCCACGTTACGCCAAAACAGGCCGGTCGAATTATCGAACTGGTGACCGGGGTTCACAAAGCGTACCTTAAGCGGCTGGGCATCGGGATCGGCTTGAGCTCCCGTACTGATAAGCAGCAAGCTGAGGGTGAACGAAACGAGTAAAAAGCGGAAAATCGTCATTATTTCAACATATAACTGATATAGACCCTAGGGTCTGTTTATCTTTGCGGTTTACTTTATGTTCAATCTAAACGCATTCTGATCACGACGCTCGTTATGATGCATAGTCATTCTATGTACATAGCGAGCAACACAGAGCAGGATGCGTTTAGATGAACCCGTAGGGCAGCGCTTGTAGCGCATTTCTCCTGTGTTGTTACATGTTTATGTAGAATAACTACACCACACATGTGCCGCCTTGTATAAATTCACTACAAACTGCTGCAGAAACAAACAACAAAGGTCAACAGACCCTAGTGTATGTGGCGTGCGTGCATCAGTAAAGGAAGGGTCGACAATTTCCGCTTTAGTTTAGCGTTTTAACGATAAATCATACTTGAGCACTAGGGCATCCAGGTATTTGGCGCGCAGCGAATGCTTGTATTCATGGCCAGGCGGTTCAATAATCGCTTTGGAAAATTGTTTCATAATTGGGTGTAATTGCTGCCTTTGCTCGGCACTTAAGGCGGTGACCGTCATCCCTTCGGTAAGGGTGTCTATGCTGTAGCGTAATGCATCCATATGGATAATTTCTTCAATCTGCCCTTGTCGGGTTTGGGTACCGAATTGGCCGCTTAAAAATTGCTGCCACAGGTGGGTGAGTCGCTCGTCAATATCTTCCAGGTAGTCGTCAACCAGGTAGAGTCCCTCGTTTTGCAAAGAGTAAAGCGCCTGCATCGCCCGCTGGGCAAAGAGGTTAAAGGCTACACTGGCCGACTCTATGTTTGCCTTGGCAATTTGCCGTCCCCAGTCCTGCATAGCGATAGGGTAGTACTGCCAAAATACCTGACAGTCATAAATCCCCTGTACCGAGTGGCATTGAATGGTGTTTTCCAGGCTATAGCTGGCCTGAGGAAAAATGCACAGATGCTGCCAGTGCTCAAGTTGCTCACGGTCGACACCCAGGTGTTGGCAAAGCTGATCTTCCCGGTAGAAAAATTGTTCCAAATAATCCAAAAGATGCATAGGTAAATCGATAACTGTATATTTATACAGTTATCTTGATTCAAACCCGATTAAGTTGCAAGCCTTAAAATGGAGAAATTATTACGCAAAGGTGTCGTTCCTCTCGGCATAGGCGTTTGAATATGATTAAATTAGTAAAAATAGTTAGTGAGAGAAGCCAATAGCATGGGAACTATGGAGCAATTAAGACAGGCACGGGTGATTACTGCGATAAAGACCCCGTATAACGACGATGGCGAAATTTGCCTGGAAACCTTTGATGCTTTGGTGGAGCGCCAGATTGCCGCCGGTGTCGATGGTATAGTTGTTGGCGGTACTACCGGCGAAGGGCAACTGATGAATTGGGAAGAGCATTTAATGCTGATTGCTCACAGCGTCGCTACCTTTGCCGAACGTATCTTGATCATAGGTAACACCGGCAGCAACAACACCCGTGAAGCTATTAAAGCCACTAAATACGGTTTTGCTACAGGTATGCATGCCGCCTTGCAGATCAATCCTTACTATGGCCGTACCTCTGTGCTGGGCTTACAAGCTCATTTTAATGCCGTACTCGATATCGGCCCTGCTTTTATCTATAACGTTCCGGGGCGCACAGGTCAGGATCTCACCCCTGACTTTATCGGCTTATTGGCCCAGCACAAAAACTTCATCGGTATGAAAGAGTGCCAGGGCAACGAGCGCATTGCCGCCTATGAAAGCCAAGGCATCGCCTGTTGGTCAGGTAATGATGATGAAGCTCATGATGCGGTGCATCAGCACGGTGCCCATGGTGTGATTTCGGTGGCCACTAACCTGATCCCCGAGCTGTTTTGTGACTTGCTGAAATCACCTCAACCTGAGCTCAATGCCGAGCTTACACCGCTGATGAATTGGCTGTTTTGTGAACCTAACCCCATTGCCATTAACACGGCGTTGGCGATGACAGGCGCGGTAAAACCTGTGCTGCGTTTACCCTATGTGCCATTAACACAAAAACAACAAGAACAGGGTGTTGAACTTATGTCCAAATTGGATGAAAAGTACCTGGTTGGTGAGCAAACAGCGGCTATCATCGCTGAAAATGCGTTTAAATTGTACTAAGTTAGCCAAGCAGTAACATTTTAAGACTTAACAGCCGGTTAATTGTACCGGCTTTTTTGCTATTTTTTTTACAATCCATTACTATTTGCGCCTTATGAATAAACGGACTTTTGGCGATGAAGTGTGCTGTCGAAAAGTTGGCCGTATATGCGGCGCAGCCAGCCTTAACAGAAAATATTGAGCTCAATAAACTCTTAGATGCATTGGCGTCAGAATTTATTGCGCTTGATGTCAGTTGGGTCAAGCCCATTCAACGCCGCCGTTTAAGCGCTTTTGCCAAGATGATCCTCAGTTGTGCCCATAAGGTAAACCCTGATGCTCAGCCGCTGCCGATTATTTTCTCATCCCGCCATGGTGATCTGCATAAAACGTCGGACTTGCTGGCACAACTTCAAGCGCATGAACCCTTATCACCTACTCAGTTTGGCTTGTCGGTACATAACGCCGTAGCCGGACTCTTATCGATTCTGACCAATAACAAGGCGCCCATTGTCGCCTTGGCCAGCGGCAACAACAGCATTAACAGCGCCCTGTGTGAGGCCTATATTCAGCTGCAAGACCCAGAGGTTGAGCGGGTGATGGTGATCCATGCCGATCAAACCTTGCCCGAGCTGTATCAGGAGTTTGCCGATGAGCCGCAAGTGGATCATTGCCTTGCCTTGGTGCTGAGCACAAACTCTGAGGCCATAAATAATGGTGCTGCTGTACGCCTTGAACAAGGCGATGGAACAACCAAGCCTACAGTGGCTGCAGCGCTGAGTTTAGCGCTGGCCCTGCACGAGCAAAAAAGCATTGAGCTTAGTGGATGGCGGTTGCACTATGATTAGCAAGCTCAACTACTGTTGGCGCGTGCTTGGCACGGGTTTTTGTTTTGCTCTCTTTGGTCTCGGTGGTATGATCTTAAGCCTGACCATCCTGCCTTTGCAGCGGTTAATTTACCGGCAAACCGAGGTGCGTCAGCGCAAGGCGCGAAAGCTGGTGCATTACACTTTTCGCTTTTTTGTGGCTGTGATGGATACCTTGGGGGTGATAGGTTTTCATGTTCACAACCGCGATGCCTTTAAAAACTTACGCGGGCAGCTGATCCTTGCCAATCATCCGAGTTTAATTGATGTGGTGGTGCTGATTGCCTCTGTGCCAAGGGCCGATTGCGTGGTTAAGGCGCATTTGTTTAAAAACCCCTTTATGCGCGGCGTTATTCAAAGCACCGGCTATATCAGTAATGATGATCCCGAAGGCTTGCTGGTGGATTGTTGTCGCTCGTTAGCCGCGGGCAATAATTTGATTATTTTCCCCGAGGGAACGCGCTCTGACAAAGGCTCACTGCAAAAATTTAAACGCGGGGCTGCCAATATTGCTTTGCGCTGTGGTTTGCCTTCGGGCTCGGTGATCACCTCGGTGCTGATCACCATGAAGCCCAGCACCCTGACCAAGGGCACGCCCTGGTATAAGGTGGCACCGAAGAAAGCGCATTTTTCGATGCATATTGCCGCCGAGCAACCGCAGCCCTGGCAGGGCCATGAGCATGAACCCATGAGCATGCAATCGCGGGGCTTGACCAAACACTTAGAAACTTATTTTCATAATCAAGTAGCGAATTTATGAGTGATTTAAAACTAGAACTAAAACAACTAATTATTACCAGCTTAGATCTGGAAGACATCGAAGTAGCAGACATAGACGACAGTGAGCCCTTGTTCATTGACGGCCTTGGCCTAGATAGTATCGATGCGCTGGAATTGGGTCTGGCCATTAAAAAGGCATTCGATGTAAAAATCGACGCTAACTCAGAACAAACGAAGGCTCACTTTGCATCTATCAATGCATTGGCTGAGTTTATTGAACAATCGCGCAACAACGCTTAATAGTGGAATAGAAGATGAAAACTGCTGCTGAAATTTACGACGTATTACGTGGCATTTTAGAGAATGACTTTGAAATCGACGCCGACGACATCAGTATGGATGCCAACCTATACGAAGAGCTGGACTTAGACAGTATCGACGCCGTTGATTTGGTTGTGAAACTAAGAGAAATCACCGGTAAGAAAATCGAGCCGGAAGCCTTTAAACAGGTGCGTACCGTAGCGGACGTAGTAAAAGAAGTAGAACAACTCGTTAATTAATCATGCTTAAAGGCATAGTGAATGCACTGATCTCCTTGTGCCTTTTGGCTTATCCTGTCTTGGTTTACCTGGGCTTAAGCCGGGGGTATGAGCAACAGGTAGCCTGGCTGTTGGCGGCCTTATTAACAGGGCGCGTGCTGTTGGCGCTGCGCCACAAGGCTATTGGCAACTGGCTATTACCTATCTCCGCCGTTGGCTTGCTGCTGGTGTTGATGGCGCTAATGCGCGGCTCATCCCTGTGGCTGCAACTCTACCCGATTATGGTGAACCTGATTATGGCCATCACCTTTGCCCTAAGTTTGCTGCAAAAGCAGAGCATGGTGGAGCGTTTTGCCCGCTTGCAGGAGCCACAATTGAGTGAGCAAGGCGTACGCTATACCCGTAAGGTGACCATGATCTGGTGTGCCTTTTTTGTCCTCAATGGTATCGCCGCCACCTACACGGTCTGGCTTGGTGATGTGGCTTTGTGGACCTGGTATAACGGCTTTATCGCCTATGTGCTTATCGGCCTTTTGGCCGCCAGCGAGTGGACTTATAGGCTGTGGTTAAAAAGGCAGGGCAAGCTTGTATAACTTAAAAAACCTCCTCGGTGAGCACATGGCCAGCCGTGACGGCTGTGCTTTTAGCAGCGCACAATTTCTTGCTTTAGTCGAGAGTTTTTATCGCCGTTATGCGTCTCTTGAAGCCGGCTCCTCGGTGTTGCTGTATCACAGCGATAGCATAGAGTTTGCAGCGCGTTTGCTGGCATTGGCGCAATTGCCGCTGGATATTGTTTTACCTCCTAACGCTCAGCCACAAACCTTGTGTGATTTGCAAAAGATCACCAGTTTCTATGCCGGTGAGTTGGAGGCGGATAGCCCGCCTGGCTTTACCTGTGTGGACGCCTTTGCCCCAGATTCTTCATTGGCGTGCGATTTACACTGGCCCGGCAGCGCTCAGGGCTCCGGCAGCCTGGTGTTTTTCACTTCGGGCTCCAGCGGTCCTGCCAAGGCCATTTATAAATCTTGGGATGCCATTAACTGTGAACTAGAAACCCTGGAGCAGACCTTTATCTGCGCCGAGCCTAAGCCCGAACATCTGTCCTTTGTGGCCATGGTGTCGCACCAGCATATTTATGGGCTGTTATTTAAACTGCTGTGGCCGCTGCGTTTTGGGCACTTCTTCGAAGCCAGCAGTTACCAATACCCAGAGCATTTAGCCAAGCGACTTGGCGATCATCGGCGTTGGCTGGTGGTGCCTCGCCAGCTCAGCTATCCCGGCTTGTGGATGACAATGTTCTGGTGCCGAAGCGTGCACAGATAGAGCGCATATTTTCCTCCGGTGGACCCTTGGCGGACTCAGATGCCATTACCTTGGCGGAGCAGTTACATCAAGGCGTAGTGCAGGTTTATGGCAGCACGGAAACCGGCGGCATAGGCTATCGCAGTGTGCTTTCGACGACGGCAACGCCCTGGCAGCCTTTTGCTGGCATCAGTCTAAGCACAGACGAGGGCCGCTTGGCGCTGCAATCCCCCTTGATAGACGAGCCAATCCGGCTGTTGGATGACAAGGGCCAGGTATTGAGTGATGGCCGATTTTTGTTACTCGGGCGCGCCGATAGAACCGTGAAGGTAGCGGAAAAAAGGGTCGACCTGGTTGGTATGGAAGCGCGTTTGCGCCAGCACCCTCTGGTGCGCGCCTGTGCGCTGCTGCAACTCTCTTCGGGGCGTTTAGGTGCCTTGGTGGCACTTAGCAATGCAGGTGAATCGCAGGCTTCCAGCAGGGAAATCACCGTGCAGTTAAAGGCCTGGCTGGGGCAGGAATTTGAAGCCGTGTGTGTACCGCGTAAATGGCGTTATTTTGAGCAGCTCCCCTACAACAGTCAGGGCAAGCTGATTTATTCGCAATTGGAGCAATATTTTGTCTGATCTAGTGATAACCGAGCCGCAGATCCGCGCCATTGAACAAACGGACGACCAGGTTGCGCTGACCTTGTATTTACAACCCGAGCTCGATTATTTTCGTGGCCACTTTCCGGGTGCGCCTATCCTTGCTGGTGTCGTGCAACTTGATTGGGCGGTGCAATACGCTCGTCAATATCTGGGCATGATCGGGGAGATAGCCGATATCGAGGTATTGAAGTTTCAGGTGGTGATGACCCCAGAACTGGAAGTGACGCTGCAATTGGCCAAGAAAAATAACGAAAAGGTGCTCTTTAGTTATCATTCTGAAAAGGGTCAGCATGCCAGTGGCCGCCTGGTCTTTGCGAGCTAAGCCATGAACTTGTGTATCGTCATTCCTAACTACAACCATACCCATGCCATTGATCAGGTGCTGGCGCAATTAAGTGGTGCCGGTTACAAGATAGTCATGGTCGATGATGGCAGTCATGCCGAGGCGCAAAAATACTTCGACGAGCTGGCGCAGCAATACAGGGATTTGACCCTGCTACGCCATCAAATCAATCAGGGCAAGGGCGGAGCGGTGCAAACCGGTCTGCGCTGGGCATATGAAAACGGTTACAGCCATGCCCTGCAGGTGGATGCCGATGGCCAACATTGCCTAGCGGATATGAACCGACTGGTAGAATGTTCCCGGGAAAATCCAGAGGCCATTATCAGTGGTCGTCCCCTGTATGACGACTCGGTCCCCAAACACAGATATTTAAGTCGCTATATCACCCATTTTTGGGTCTGGGTAGAAACCCTGAGCCTGTCCATTAAAGACTCCATGTGCGGCTTTCGCGTATATCCACTGGCACCTTGTATGGCGCTATTTGCACGCTGCGAGCTGGGTAAACGCATGGATTTTGATATTGAGATCATGGTGCGCATGTATTGGCGCGGTACGCCTTCGCGTTTTGTTGACACCCAAGTGATTTACCCAGAAGACGGGGTGTCGCATTTTCAGCCACTGGCCGATAACCTTAAGATCAGCTGGCTGCACACCCGCTTGTTTTTCGGCATGTTGGTACGCCTGCCTAAATTGCTATGGCGTAAGCTCAGTGGTCAAAGGTAAGCGGCACGATATGAGCGAACAACATTGGTCAAAAACCAAAGAGCGTGGCAGCTATCTTGGCATGCAGTTTTTACTTGGCGTGTATAAGCTCTTTGGCCGACGGGTGCTCTGGCTGTTTATGTTTGTGGTGGTGTTTTATTTCTATGTCAGCGGCAGAAAAGCACGCCGTGCGTCCCTTGATTATTGGCGCCGTCTCCACACGTTTGACTCCAGTCAACCTAAGCCTAGTTTTGGCACTGGGTTAAAACATTTTTGTACCTTTGCCGACAGCGCCTTTGATAAGATTGATGCCTGGCTTGGGCGTATTACGCCGGCGCAATTGCGTTATCAGAATCAACATCTGTTTGATGACTTGGTGGCCCGCCGCCAAGGCGCCATTTTTATCGGCTCGCACTTGGGCAACCTGGAAGTATGCCGGGCCTTGGGCATGCGTCATCAAAACTGTGTGATCAATGTACTGGTGTTTACCGAGCACGCGGTGGAATTTAATCGCACCTTGGGGCGCATTAACCCCAATGTCAGCGTCAACCTTATTCAGGTCAGCGATATGGGCCCGGATCTGGCGATTTTACTTAAAAGCAAGGTCGAGCAGGGTGAGTTTGTAGTGATTGTCGGCGATCGCACTAGCACCAGTGCGGTTGGGCGGGTGCACTATGCGTCCTTCCTTGGCGAGCCGGCGCCTTTTGCGCAGGGGCCCTTTATTCTTGCGGCGCTACTGGAGTGCCCAATATACTGGCTATTCTGTACCCGAAGTGGTGATGGCTTTGACGTCCATTTCAGTCATTACAGCGAGGCCTTATCCTTGCCGCGTAAAACCCGGCAGCAGGCCCTGGCTCAGGTAATAGATGATTACGCTCAAGAGTTGCAGCGCGTGACGCTGCAATGCCCTTATCAATGGTTCAATTTTTACGATTTTTGGCAACGCGATGAAGACAGCGTGCGCCACAAGGAGAAGTAGTTCGTGTCTAGTATTCAATCCATCGAGTTTGGCGCTGCGCCGCTGCGTATAGAAGATATCGTTGCTTTTGCCCGCACTGATACTTTAGCACACATTAGTAATGACCAAGCCTTGGCGCGCAAAATAGACTCGGCGGTGGCCTTTTTAGATGAACTGCTCGAAAAAGAAGGGGTGATTTACGGCGTCACTACCGGTTACGGCGACTCTGTGACCGTAGGCATCCCCCTTGAGCTGGTGCAAGAGCTGCCTTTGCATCTCACCCGTTTTCACGGCTGTGGCATGGGCGCTCACTTTACTCATGCCGAGTCGCGCGCCATTTTGGCAACCCGATTAACCTCCCTGACTCAGGGCTATTCCGGGGTGAGTTGGGAACTGCTGCATTTGCTTCGCGATATGCTTAACCATAAAATCCTGCCCTTGATCCCGCAAGAGGGCTCGGTGGGCGCCAGTGGCGACCTCACGCCGCTTTCTTATGTGGCCGGTGCATTAGTAGGCGAGCGCGATGTGTATTTTCAAGGCGAGGTGATGGCCGCCAAAGACGCCTTTGCCAAGGTAGGGCTGAAACCCATCACATTGCGCCCCAAAGAAGGCTTGGCGATTATGAATGGTACGGCGGTGATGACAGCCATTGCCTGTTTGGCCTTTGACCGCGCCAATTACCTACATAAGCTGGCAACCCGTATCACCGCATTAAGCTCCTTGGCGCTCAAGGGCAACAGTCATCATTTCGATGAAATCTTATTCTCGGTGAAACCGCACAGCGGTCAGCAGCAGGTAGCGGCCTGGATCCGCGATGACCTGAATCATCATAGTCATCCTCGCAATGCCGAGCGTTTGCAGGACCGTTATTCGATTCGCTGCGCGCCCCATGTCATTGGCGTGTTGGCGGACTCCTTGCCCTGGTTGCGTCAGTTTATCGAGAACGAGCTGAACTCCGCCAATGACAACCCCATTATCGATGGGCAGGGCGAGCATGTGTTGCATGGTGGTCACTTCTACGGCGGCCATATCGCCATGGCCATGGACAGCATGAAAACTGCGGTGGCGAATCTGGCCGACTTGGCCGACAGACAAATCGCCTCCTTGGTGGACACCAAGTACAACAATGGCCTGCCGAGCAACTTGAGCGATGCCCATGACGAGCGCAAGTACATCAACCACGGCTTTAAAGCGGTGCAGATCGGTGCTTCCTCCTTTACCGCCGAAGCCTTGAAACTGACCATGCCCGCCAGCGTATTTTCGCGCTCCACCGAATGCCATAACCAGGATAAGGTAAGCATGGGTACCATAGCCGCTCGCGATTGTATGCGGGTGCTGCAACTAACCGAGCAGGTGCTGGCCTGTACCCTGTTGGCGGCAGTACAAGGACTGCGTATTCGTATTGCTCGTGGTGAGGTGGATGAGCAGGGTTTAAGCACAAATATTCGTGCCATGTATAGCGATGTTTGTCGCTATTTTGATAACCTGACTGAGGACAGACCACTGGAGCAGACCCTGCGCACCACGGTGGATTACATAGTGCAGCAACGTTGGGACCTGTATGAATAATAAAAATGCCTTGCTGGTTAGCTCAGTTGAAATAGAGATCCCGTTTCACGATTGCGATCCCATGAATATCGTTTGGCATGGTAACTATGCCCGCTACCTGGAGGTGGCGCGTTGTGAGTTGTTACGCCAATTCGATTATGATTATTTGCAAATGCTTGAGTCGGGCTATGCCTGGCCCATTGTTGATATGCGCATAAAATACATAGACTCGGCGCTGTTCACCCAGCGTATACGTGTCGAGGCTTACCTTAAAGAATATGAGCAACGCTTAAAAATCGACTATGTGATCTTCGATGCCGCCAGTAATAAGCGCCTGACCAAGGCCTATACGGTGCAGGTAGCGGTTGCGCAAGACAGCGGTGAAATGCAATATGTGTCACCGCCGATTTTAATGCAGAAACTGGCCAAGGTACTGTAATGAAAAAGCTTTTAGTCAGTCTATGGCTTACGCTTATGTGTGTGGCAAGCGCAGCTGCAAATGAGCCTAAGGTCCAAAGTGAGCAGGGCAATTTTAGCCAGGCGAAAACCTTTGCCGGTTTTAACCAGCCCTTTATCAGCAAGGGTGAATTTACCCTAAGCAGTGAGCAGCTGTTATGGCATACCCTGACGCCCATCGATTCCTTGCTGAAAATCGATGGTGATGGTGTGTTTGAGCGCCAAGCGGATGGTCAATTTCGCCGTCAAGGCCAGAGCGGACCTTACAGCAGTTTGTTGCAAGCCTTATTAGCCCAAGATCAGGCGCAGTTGGCGCAGTTCTTTACCAGCAGCGAGGCCCAGCCACCGGCATCTTTGTTAGAGAGCGCCTATTCATGTCAGCAACTCACGCCCATCACACAAGAGCTCAAAGGTCTGTTTAGCCACTTTATCAGTTGCCTAGATAGCCAAGAGCGGGTACGTTTTATTGGCTTGTATGAGCACAGCGGCACGGCCACTGAAATCAGCCTTAACTTTGAGCCCGGTCTAAGCCAAGAGTAGCTATGAAACATTGGGTTAGCCGTGCCTTGGTCCTGACTTTTATGCCTCTGCTGCTGGTAGCAGGCATCGCCTTGCTGTGGCAGCTCAAACCCATTGCCATTAAAAGCGATATGCTGGCCTTGTTGACACCCGTTTCAAATGAGCAAAGCCCAGGCAAGCAGGCTCAAGACTTTTATCGAGCCCAGCAACAGCTGCTTGGTGAGCAGCAACAGCGTCTGGTTTTTTCGCTGCAAGGTGCAAACAGTGAGCAAGCTTATCTAGAGTTGGCTCAGGGTTTGGCGCACGCTGGCCTTAAGGTGCAAGAGCAGCAGCCGCAGTTAACGCAAATTATCGACTTTTATGCGCCTTATCGCGGCGCTCTGATGAGCCTTGAATATGCTCAGGCCATTGCCGACCCCGCGCAATTTAATCACTACTTTCAGCGCCAGTTGGCGCAAACTGCCTCGCCCTGGTTAAGCCAGAGCCTGAGCCGGGATACGTCCTTGGCCACCTACAGCTTTGTCAGTGCCCTCAGTGGCGAGCAAGCCCTGACTCTGGTGGATGGTAAATTACAAGGTCGGGATGAGCAGGGTGAGCCGGTGTGGATTTTGCTGGCGCAAACGCATGAAAGTGTAAGCAGCATCAGTGCCACAGAGCGTACCGCCGCGGCCATAGATGAGCTTTTAGACCAGTTACAACTAAGCTATCCCCGGGTGCAAGTGCGTCATTCCGGTTTACTGTTTCATAATGCCGAAAATGCCACTCAGGCAAAATGGGAAATGAACCGCTTTGGTATTGCCAGCGTTGTCTTGTTGTCTCTTTTTGTATTCTTGTCCTTGCGCGGTGCCTGGCCCTTGTGGGTGAGTATGCTGACGGTGAGTACCGCCATACTCAGTGGTCTTTTGGCGCTGTTATTACTGCGCCAGGAGATCCATCTACTGACCCTAGTCTTTGCCACCACCTTGATTGGGGTCGCCATAGACTATGCGTTTCATGCCTTAGCGGACAAAGCCGCGCAGCAAGGCCGATATTCCCGTGCCCTTAAACGTGGCCTGCTGTTGGCGCTGTGTTCAACCGCCATCGGCTATTTGTGTTTTCTTAGCGCACCCTTGGTCTTGCTGCAAGATGTAGCCATCTTTGTGGTCGCCGGCTTAGTAGGTGCCTGGGTGTTTACCCGCTTCTGTCTGGCTCCTGTGGCCATGACCTTGAGTTTTCGTGCTTCTGTAGTATCGGGTGCCGATCTTGGCCTTAAGTGGCAAAGCCAGGCTAGATGCCACAGTGGCAAGGTCTACCTGGTCCTGGCGCTGCTGTGCGTGCTACTGAGCTGGTGGCGTATGCCTGCCAGTAATGACTCCATCGCCAGCTTTAATGCCAGCAGCGCCAAGTTGATGGACACCCAAGTTAAGCATCAGATGTATTTACAAGGCTCCGAGCCGATACAGCGCTTAATCCTTAAGGGCGAGGATGTGCAGCAGCTGCTGAGGCGCGAAGAGCAAATTAGCGCCTGGTTGGAAGAGCAAGGTGCTCGGGCACAAGGCCTTAGCCGTGCCTTGCCCAGTCTGACTCGTCAGCAGGAGAATGCAGCGGCCTATAATAAGGCGGTGGCAAGCGGCGTATTTACGCCATTGCAAGCCTTTAGCGGCCAAGCCATTGCACCGACGAGCGCAGCGCTATTGGATTATGATGCCTTTGTCAGCGGCCCCCTGAATGAAGCCTTTAGCGATGTGGTGCACCTTGATGGCGCTGTCTATTCCCTGCTCAATGTCAGCTCCGTCAGTGCAGCACAATTACAGATCCTAGGTACCCATTACGATTATGTGGCGATTGTCGATGTGCCGGGGCAGCTCAGTGCCATGTTGGCGCATTTTCATCGTGGAATTCACCTTGCCTTATTATTGGCGGCAGTGGCCATTATATTGATTTTCGTATTTAGCTTTGGCTGGCGTCATGGCCTTAAAATGGCGGCTTGGTTGGCTTTGGCCACGGCGCTGATCGTCAGTGTGATTGCCCAGTTCAGCGCCATATCCGTGTTTCATACCCTGGGGCTTATTCTGGTGTTGGCACTGGCAGTGGATTACTTTATTTTTTATCGTCAGGGCGGCCACAGTGCCCATACCCTGGTGGCAATTAGCCTGTCGGCACTGTCGTCGCTGGCGGTCTTTGCCATGCTGATTTTTTCCAAAACGCCTGCGATAAGCCAATTTGGTGGTGCCGTATTACTGGGGCTGCTGGTGGTTTACTTTTTGGCACCTTTAAGTATCGAGAATAATAATGACAAACAATGATTGTACAGTGGATGTAGTAGTGATAGGTGCGGGCCCATCAGGCGCCCTGGCCAGTGCCTTGTTACAGCAATTGGGTTGGCAGGTAAAGGTCTTGGAAGGGCAGCATTTTCCGCGATTTTCCATAGGTGAGAGCCTGTTACCTCAGTGTATGCACTTTCTCGCCGAGGCCGGCATGGACAAGGTGGTGGACGAGCATGCCGAAACTCAGGCATTTCAGTTTAAAAATGGCGCCGCCTTTCACTACCGTGGTACAGACACCCAAATCGACTTTACCGATAAATTTAGCCCGGGTCGCGGCACCACTTATCAGGTAAAGCGTGCTAATTTCGACAAGCTGCTTGCCGATGCCGCCGCCGCCAAGGGCGTGGATATCTGTTACGGCCATAGAGTGCAGACGATCACCGAGCAAGAGGATGGCATGCTGTTGACGGTAACTCAAGGCGAGGAGCAATACCAGCTGCATAGCCGCTTTGTCCTTGATGCCAGTGGTTTTGGTCGGGTGTTGCCGCGTTTATTGGATTTGGATAAGCCCTCAAGCTTACCATCGCGCAGCGCCTATTTTTGCCATGTTAAAGACGGCATCAAGGCCAGTCGCTTTGACCGCAATAAGATTTTGATCAGTGTGCATCCCGAGCACAGAGATATCTGGTATTGGTTGATCCCTTTTGCCGATGGCACCGCAAGTTTGGGGGTGGTGGGTGAGCCTCATCATTTTGATACCTCTATTAGCAATGAGGACAATCTCTGGGCCAAGGTGAAGGCTGAGCCAAATCTGGCCGACCTGCTGGCTGATGCGCAAGCCGTTAACCCGGTGCAAACCCTGGGCGGCTATTCCGCCGATGTATCTAGCCTGTATGGCAAACATTATGCGCTACTGGGCAATGCCGGCGAGTTTTTAGACCCGGTATTTTCATCCGGGGTGACCATAGCGCTAAAATCCGCCTCCCTAGTGGCCCCGGTGGTCGATGCGCATTTGCGCGGTGAGCAGGCGGACTTTGAAGGCCAGTTTTCTACCCCGCTTAAACGCGGAGTTGAGTGCTTTAAAACCTTTGTTAATGCCTGGTATGACACCCGCTTTCAGGACGTGATTTTCTATCCCGAGCAAAGCGATGAAGTGCGCCGTATGATCAGTGCCATCCTCGCCGGTTATGCCTGGGATGCGAACAACCCTTATGTAGTGCAAAGCGAGCGCCGATTAGATGTGTTGGCGCAATTGTGCCAAATGGAGCCCTGTTAATGCGCTGCTTATGTCTGCTGCTACTTTTAGTGCTTAGCGGTTGCGCCAGTTACAGCCCCGTAGAGCCGGAGGTAAAGGATAAAGCCGTGATGTTCAGTGCCGAGGTTGGCTTAGCACTGAGCGCGCCGCCTTCTGAGCTGCTTAACAGTCAGTGGCAAAAGCGTATGTTTGTTACCAAGGCACAAACTCAGCAGGCTCTGCTGAGTCAATTGGCCATCAATGGCGAAGGCGAGCTGCGTTTAGCCTTGATGAGCGCTGCCGGTTTACCCGTTTTTACCTTGAGCTACAACGCCGAGCAAGGCGTGGCGGCCCAGCGCTTTATTGCCGCCGAGGATTTGGATCCAAGTTATATCCTGGCCGATATTCAACTGGTACATTGGCCTGTGGCCCAATTAAATAAACATTTAAAAGGGGCGCACTTGATTGAATATCGCCAAGGCGGCGAACTTATCCGCGAGCTGCGCCAAAATGATACCAGCTTGCTGGATATACGTTATGGCGGCGAGGTGATCATATTGAACAATAAAATTCATCACTACGAGATCCGCTTTGAAGAGGTGAAGCCATGAGGGCATGGTTAAATGATTTAGGCATAGTAAGCGCCTTGGGCACGGATAAGGCGCAGCATTTACAGGCGCTATCCAACCAGGAGTTAGCCGGCGGTGCTATCACTCCGCTAACTCAGGGCTGTGGTTTACATTACGGTGACCAAACGGATCAGCAAGACCCTTATGTGGGCCTGGTGCAGGCAATTCCTTTAACTGCCAAGCAGCGCAATAACCGCCTTATAGACCTTGCGTTGCAGCAATTGGCACCGACGCTGGCGCGCATGCGCGAGCGCTATAGTCCGGCGCGCATTGCCGTGGTTGTCGGTACCAGCACCGCCGATATTTACGACGGTGAGCGGGCCCGCAAGCATAAAGCACAGACCGGCAACTGGCCCGAGGATTACCATTATGATCAGCAGGCTCTTGACGCACCCGCCGCCTATATCAAGGAAAAGCTAGGTTTAGAAGGTATTGCCTACAGTATTTCCACGGCCTGCAGCTCCAGCGCCAAGGCTTTAAGCAGTGCCAAGGGTTTATTGGCCGCCGGTTTAGCCGATGCGGTGATCTGCGGAGGCGCCGACAGCTTGTGTCAGCTTACTATTAATGGCTTTAGTGCCCTGGCGTCGACCAGCAGCGGCCTGTGCCAGCCTTTTGGTGGTGAACGTGATGGCATTAATATAGGTGAGGGAGCAGCGCTCTTTGTAATGAGCCGCGAGCGCGATTTGGGCGAGAGTTCTTGTGCCCTACTAGGTAGCGGTGCTAGCTCGGATGCGCACCATATGTCAGCGCCCGAGCCTAGCGGCAGCGGTGCTCTTGCGGCCATGTGTCAGGCTTTGGCACAAGCCAAGCTAAGCCCAGCCGAGATAGATTATGTTAATGCCCATGGCACGGCGACGCCGAAAAATGATGAAATGGAAGCCAAGGCCATCGCCGAGTTGTTTACCGACGCTGTGCCTGTAAGCTCGACCAAGCACTTAACCGGGCACACCTTGGGCGCTGCCGGCGCCATAGAAGCGGGCTTGTGCTGGCTGCTTATCGAACAACAGCGTTTAGGGGCGCAGGCACCGCCATCGGTAACACCTTTGCCTTGGCACAGTGGTTATGCGCTGGACGCCGATTTGGCGCCCATTCAAGTATTACAACAACCAATAATGAAAATTCCAACAATCTGTATGAGTAATTCTTTTGCCTTTGGTGGCAATAATGCCAGTTTAATTATCGGAGCAGTCGATGCGTGAGATAAGCATGACGGAACTTATCGCTCATCGCCCGCCCATGGTGTTGATCGACTCTCTCGTTGCGTTTGACGACGACAGTGCCCATTGTCAGGTGCGCATCCGCGAAAATAGCCCCTTTTATGATGCCCAGATGGGTGCGGTGCCAAGTTATATCGGCAGCGAATATATGGCGCAGGCCATTGCTGCCTATGCCGGCGCCCATGACCTGGATCAGAGTCGGGAAATTAAAATTGGTTTTCTTCTCGGCAGTCGTAAAATTCGCTGTCATAAACCGCGCTTTGACAAGGGCATCTTGCTGGATATTCTGGTCGAAAAGGTGATCCAGGACGAGTCCGGCTTAAGTGTATTTGCTTGTCGTATTGAAGATCAGGGTGATTGTTTGGTCGAAGCCAAAATTAATGTTTTCCAACCCGCCGATCCAATGAAATTTATTAAGGAAAATCAATGAACAGACGTATTTTAGTGACCGGCTCTAGCCGTGGGATCGGTAAGGCCGTGGCGCTGCAATTGGCAGAGCAAGGTTTTGATATTACGCTGCATTGCCGCTCGCAGGTGGCCTTGGCCGAGCAGGTAGCCGAGCAAATTAGCGCCTTAGGTCGAGCGGTTAATATTCTTGTTTTTGATGTCACCGACCGAGCCCTGGCCAAGCAAGAGCTGGAAGCGGATATCGCTGCCAACGGCGCCTATTATGGCGTGGTGTGTAATGCAGGCGTTACCCGAGACACCGCCTTTCCGGCGATGACAGACGAGGAATGGGATACTGTGATAAGCACAGGCCTTGATGGATTTTATAATGTCGTGCGCCCTGTGGTTATGCCCATGGTCAGTGCCCGCAAGGGGGGGCGAATTATTACTTTGGCTTCCGTGTCGGGTATCGCCGGAAACCGTGGCCAAGTAAACTACAGTGCCGCCAAGGCCGGTATTATAGGTGCTACAAAGGCGTTATCGCTGGAGCTGGCCAAGCGTAAAATCACGGTAAACTGTGTGGCGCCAGGTTTGATTGAAACCGAGATGACCGCCGAGCTAGATACCAAGATGCTGCTTGAACATGTGCCGATGCGACGCATGGGCAGTGTCGATGAAGTGGCTGCAACCGTGGCCTTCTTGGCCTCGGATCAGGCGGGTTACATTACCCGTCAGGTTATTTCCGTCAATGGTGGATTAGTATAATGAAACGTGTGGTGATTACGGGCATGTCCTGTATTACGGCCTTGGGTGATGATTGGTCGAGCTTCCGTACAGCCCTTGAGCGTGGCGAAAATGCCGTGCAAACCATGGGGCAGTGGGATGATATCAGCGATCTCAATACCAAGTTGGCGGCGCCTGTCACCCATTTTGAGCGCCCAAGCCATTATAAACGCAAAATGGTGCGTTCCATGGGCCGTGTGGCCCTAATGGCCACAGTGGCCACCGAACGTGCCTTGCAACAGGCCGAGCTGCTGGGGCATCCGGCGTTGACCAATGGTGATACCGGTATTGCCTATGGCTCATCTACCGGCTCAACACCACCGCTCATTGCCTTTGCCGATATGATGAAGTCGGGGCAGATGAGTGGCGTGACTGCCACCAGCTATATTCAGATGATGGCGCACACGGCGCCGGTGAATATCGGTGTATTTTTCGGTCTTAAGGGCCGGGTGATCACCACCAGCTCCGCTTGTACCTCGGGCTCTCAGGGCATAGGCTATGCCTACGAAGCCATCAAGTACGGCCGCCAAAAGCTGATGGTGGCCGGGGGTGCCGAAGAGCTGTGCGTTACCGAGGCGGCGGTGTTCGACACCCTGTACGCCACCAGTTGCAACAACGATAACCCTAAGGTAACGCCGCGTCCTTTCGACAGTAAACGGGACGGTTTGGTTATAGGCGAGGGGGCCGGGACTCTGATCTTAGAAGAATATGAGCACGCCAAGGCGCGCGGTGCCACCATATTGGCGGAAATCGTCGGCTTTGGCTGTAATTCTGACGGTCAGCATGTCACCCAGCCCACCAGTGAGACCATGCAGGTGGCCATTGAAATGGCGCTGCAAGACGCCGAGCTTAGTGCCGATCAGATAGGTTATGTTAACGCTCATGGCACCTCCACGGATCGTGGTGATATCGCCGAATCTCATGCCACCTTTAATGCCCTGGGCGCCAAGCCCATCAGCTCGTTAAAGAGCTACCTCGGCCATACCTTGGGAGCCTGTGGCGCCATTGAAGCCTGGGCCAGTATCGAGATGATGCGTGATGGCTGGTTTGCGCCCACCATCAACCTAGACTCGGTGGACGAGCAATGTGCGCCGCTTGATTACTTAACACAAGGCACAGAACTAGATTGTGATTACGTGATGAGTAATAACTTTGCCTTCGGCGGTATTAATACCTCTTTGATCTTTAAGCGAGTTTAAGCCATGCGCAAGGGATTGATGGTATATGTGCTGCTTTTGCTATGTTCATTGACCCCCGCGTTTGCCGCGGGGGTCAATGAGGACAGTGTTCAAAACGTCGAAGACAAGGCAGGGAAAGACGCAATTAAAAGCAGCCGTGAGCTGGAATTGGGCGTGGGAATTTTTACCACCTCCTTACCTCATTATCTCGGCTCGAGTGAGCATAACAAGTATACCGTGCCCTTGCCCTATGTGCGTTATCGCAGTGAACGCATGAGTGTCGACCGCAACAGCGCTGTGGGCTATTTGTGGCAAAGTGATAACTGGCACCTGGATGTGTCAGCGACCGCCAGTTTGGCGGTGGACAGCAAGGACAATCAAGCCCGCTCGGGTATGGACGACTTGGATTGGGTATTTGAATTAGGTCCAGCCTTGGATTATTATTTTGCCGGACAGCCACGTAGTGATAACTACCTGAAAAGCGGTTTGTTTGTGCGTAAGGCGTTGGCTACTGATTTCACCTCCATTGATGATATCGGCTTTCGTATGGGCCCTTATATGCAATGGCAGCAATTACTTTGGCAAGAGGCTGAGCAAACGGTGAGCATCACCGCCCGCGGTGCAGTTAACTATGCCAGCAGCCAGTATGTTGATTATTTTTACGGCGTAGGTGAGCACCAAAGCACGGTGCAGCGCCAAGCATATAAGCCGCAATCCGGTTACAGCGGCAGCGAGTTGTCCGTGGGTGTCAATTACGACAGCAAGCGCTGGTGGCTCGGTGGTTTTGTAAAGTATTACCGCATTAAGGATGCGGTGTGGCGCGACAGCCCCTTGGTTGAGCGACATCATAATCTTGCCTTTGGCATCGGCCTGGCATGGAAGTTTTATAACGTAGAGGGAAATTAACGATGAAAAAATCAGTATTTTTAGCACTGGGATTGGCACTAACGGCAAATACGGCCATGGCTCGTGACGATATAGGCCAATACAATATCGCCGAATTGCTGGAAACTACTAAGGCTAAAAATGCCCTGCTTGATGTGCCGCTGTATTTCGGTAATCAGGCTTATGGCGAGGTGCAGGAAACCTACGGCGAGGTGACCACTAACCAAAAGACCAATGCTTTTAATAAGTCCGACAAGGAAGCCTGTCAATGGGTGATGCTGAGCGCCTTAAAGGCCTTGCAGGAGCGCGCCAAGCGTGAGGGTATGAATGCGGTGGTGAATATCCAGTCTTATTATAAAAAGCGTGAATTTGTCAGTGAAACCGAGTTCGAATGTGGCGCCGGCTTCTTAATGGCGGGCGTTTCCCTAAAAGGCACACTGGTTAAACGCTAAGTATTGGTTAAAGGCTAAGTAATGAAGGCTGCCAGTTCCTATTCTGAACAAGGCAGCTTTTTCATTTTCCAGTTATCACACGTGCGCTCGCAACTCTTAACTGTCACGCTCGTAACTCTGATCAGCAGCCCATGCGTCTCCCCTGAAACAGCAGTCTGCCTGGGGCCAAGCTTAGTTGTGCAAGGTAACTCTGGGCTCGGCGTCTTTGTCGCTTAGGCTGAAATGAATATCGTCGCCACGCTTGTTGGCGACCTCATTCATACGGGTAAGCATGCGATTAATGCGCTCGCGCTCATAGGGGTTGTCAATACAGTGCTCGGCGTCATAAACCGTGGCCTGCACATAACGATACAGTGCCTGGGTATATTCTCGGTTGTGCTCACAAACAAACAGAATATTCTTTAACGCCTCAATCAGGTTGACCAGTACCGTGGTGTCATTACAGCCATAGTGGCGGATGGGGTCGAAATTCTCTTCCAGCAGGGATGCCAGACTGGGCTCATAAAACCAGAGCAAAGGCGACTGTTGCTGTTCGGTATTGAGTAGGGTGTAGTTATGATCCGCCACATGCAGGCGGGCAATGGTCAGTATGCTAAGCATGTCTATGGCCTTGACCGCTGTGCCTGGGTCGTTAATGCCTGGGCTGAGCGCCTTAATGGCAATTTCGGCAATTTGCCGCAGACCATAACTGTAATGATCCCCTATGTATTCCTCGATATAAAATACGCTGCATTTATGAATTTGCTCGCAGAGCTCTTCATCGGCGCTAATATCTCTGTCCAGCGCCAGATAGGGAAAGCCTTCAACACAGAAAAACCCCGGCTCCACCTCGGTCACCATACGCAGCTCATGTTGTGCTAACAGTTTACACAGTTGCTGGGTATGCACACCCTTAAAGTAGCCGGCGCGAGGGCTTTTGAGTCGATACCAATCACAATAATTCGGCACCGCGGCGGCAATTCTCGGGTCTTGGTAGGCGATCAGGTTTTGCAGTTGCTTATTGGTTTGCGCAAACAGGGTATTCAGTACGCTGTCGACCTGGATGGAGCGTGAAATGGAATGGATAAAGAATACAAAGAGCACCAGATTGTAAATACCTATGGCCAAAGCGAAAAAAGTGCCTAAAGCCGGAGTTTGCAAGGTCTCCCCCTCGGTGTGGATATTCATCAGGGTAAGCAGGGTAAAGACTATGCTGCCGAGATACATGCCGAGCACATACTGGTGCGCCTTGATGGAGATAAGCCCGGGCAACACCCGTGGCGACAAGGTAGCGGCGGCATTGTTTAACACCACCATAACCATGGAAAAGCTAAACACGGTGAGCGAGATCAGGCCGCCGGCGAGGATACCGAGCAGGGTTTTGGCGGTATCAACATCGGTAACAAAGAGCACCGGCCAGGCCTGCTTTATGCGCATTACCCAGCTTTGGTATTCTATATTAGCCAGTACCATGGCGAACAACATAAAGAGGGTAATAATAATCGCCGGGTAGAAGCCAATGCTGCTGACAATGGCGCGGTATTGATCTGCTATTTTCCGGGGCGTGCGCATAAATACCTCATTATTCTATGTTATTGTCAGCGAGCTACTCGTTAAAATACAGCACAATGCTGCCCCCTTCGAGGGCGCTGCCATGATGATAGTTTAGGCCAATGCCGATATTTTCCAACCAGGAAGACCAGGTGCTGGTATCGAGTAATATACCTACCCATATTCATAAAAATGATTCGTAGCAAAGGAGCTGGCGCTGTCGCCCCCTAGGTCGACGCGATGGGCCTTAATATAGATGGCCTGAGTAAACTGGCCTATATGCGCGGTATCGAAACGCGCCTTAATGCCATTTTGATAACGCCAGCCCTCCGGCCTTATTTTACCTAAGGCCGAAGGCTCCACCAGTGTGGTGCCGTAGTAATAACTATAACTGGTTTTGTATTCATAGTAGCCCCAATGGCGAGGTAGGCGGTACATCATCTCTACATGCGGGCTGGCAACAAGGGCGTTGGCACTGATGTTAACTACGCTGCCATCGAGGGCGGGCGCCAATACCCGCCTGCTGAGCTGAGAGTTATAGTCGTAGTCGTTGTAATAACGAAAACCCTGCAGACGAGCGCCAAAACCGAACCACCATTTAGAGCTGATTGGCCGCTCAAATATCCAGTTGGCGCCAAACCCATAGATGCTTTCTTCGAAGCTATCGGCGCTCTCTTGGTTAAAAAGATTTAGGCTGTTTTTTTGGTCTATGTAGCTGCCTTGCAGATGCAACTCACTGTTATATTGACTGAATATTTCTGGGCTGGTGGTTTTGATACCAAACGGCACGTTAAACACATTGAGGTCTTGGCGTAATTCATTGCCGCTTTGCGAGTCGTCATCAAACAGTGCCGCCGGACTACTGAAATGACCATAACCCAGGCTCACTGACTCGCCATTGGTGAGCACCATGGCCGTGGCAAAGTTTTGCTCCAACAGCTTTGCTGCGCCGGCGATGCTGTAACAGGGCAGGCAAACCAGGGTTATAAGGAAGAAAATACGCACAGTTATCTTAATAACTAATTGAATAGTAACACTATAGCAGTTAACAAAAAGCCGGCAACTAAGGCCGGCTGATGATGTTATTAAGGTTGGTAATAGATTGGTGAGCCCGGGCCCACCGGCATACCCAGTACGAATACCCAAAGATAGAATAAGCACACCCAACCAACGAAGAAGATCATGCTGTACGGCAACATGGTCGCGACCAGCGTGCCTATGCCCATGTCCTTCTTGTATTTACAGGCCACTGCGAGTATCAGGCCGAAGTAACTCATCATAGGGGTGATCAGGTTGGTTACCGAGTCACCGATACGGTAGGCCGCCTGAATGGTCTCCGGCGCATAGCCAATAAGCATCAGCATGGGCACAAAAATAGGTGCGGTGACCGCCCACTGTGCCGATGAAGAGCCCAGGCTAAGGTTAACAAGCGCACACATCAGGATAAAGAACACGAACACCTCGGGGCCGGTCAGATTCAGCGCCTGTAACAGGGCTGCGCCGTTTACGGCTAATATGGTGCCAAGGTTGGTCCATTTAAAGAAGGCAACAAACTGGGCGGCGAAGAATACCAGCACAATATACATGCCCATGGAGCTCATGCTCTTGCTCATGGCATCAATGACATCGCGGTCATTCTTCATGGTGCCAACCACGCGGCCATAGACAAAGCCCGGAATGGCGAAGGTGATAAAGATAATCACCACTATGCCTTTTAAGAAGGGTGAGCCCTTAATTTCACCGGTGGCTTGATGGCGTAAGATGCCATCGTCCGGGATCACGGTAAAGGCCAGTAGTACACCCAAGGCCAGGAAGGTTAAGCCCGCCCATTTTAGGCCGCTTTTTTCGCGCTGGCTAAGGTGTTCAATTTTATTCTCGCCCAGGTCTATACTGGCTTCGCTCGGGTCGTATTTGCCCAGGCGTGGCTCGACAATTTTCTCGGTCACCCAGGTACCCAGGATAGCGATTAGGAATACGGACACGAACATAAAGTAGTAGTTGGCTTCGGCGCCGACCTGATATTCCGGGTCGATCATTTGTGCCGCTGGTGTGGTAATACCGGCCAATAATGGGTCAATAGTACCTAGTAACAGGTTAGCGCTGTAACCTCCGGATACACCGGCAAAGGCGGCGGCCAAACCGGCTAAGGGGTGACGGCCAAGGCTATGGAAAATCATCGCCGCCAGCGGAATAAGTACCACGTAGCCAAGCTCAGAAGCAGTATTAGAAAGAATGGCAGCAAACACTACCATAAAGGTAACCAGGCGTTTCGAGGCGCCCATCACCATGCCACGCATGGCCGCAGAAAGCATACCTGAGTGCTCGGCAACGCTCACGCCGAGTAGGGCAACCAGTACGGTACCTAAAGGGGCAAAGCCGGTAAAGTTGGTAACCAGGCCTTCGAAAATACGTCTGAGGCCTTCAGCGCTCATCAGGCTCACTACCTCGATAACACCATCGGGATCGCGGCCTTTGGCGCCTTCGGGGCGAGGGTCAATGGCGCTAAGTCCGGCCCAGTCGGCGATGCCGCTGATCACCACTATGGCAACACAGAAAAGTGCAAATAATGTAATGGGGTGTGGAAGCAGGTTACCGAGAAACTCGACGGTCGCTAGAAAGCGATTAAACCAGCCTTTTTGTTGTTCTTGTTGTTCCGGTACGGCGGAGGATACAGCCTTGGTCATACCTTTATTATCCCTTGGTGTCACAAATTCGGACAAAGATACCATTAATGGCCCTTGGGATCATGGTGTTTCGGCAAACTCGCGCCTATAAGCGGTGAATAGCGGGGAAAATCAGCATGACGAATAACGTTAGCTTAAGGCTCTTTACCTATGCTCAGGAGCTTGTTCATAAAGTCAGATTTGTTCTTCTCACTTTGATAATCAAGGTGATAGGTGTTATGAAAGCCAAAGCGTAAAAGTACGCCGCTGCCTTGCAGGTACAAGGTATAGCCATCAACATCAGAATAGGCGTACAGGCCTTGGTAAAACTTGCCTTGCTCGGTTTGTTCACCATGTTGTTGAATGCGCTCATAGGCACGGAGCAGGGTTTTACTGTCGATTTCATTTTTCATAAGCTAGATCCTTGCGAGAAGGGACAAGTTATAATCTTTGGGTATGTGGCGTACAGCACAAAAATAGGAGTAAACAGGTGCAAGTTCAAGTATTGGGAAGCAGCTCAGGAACACCGACCAAAAGCCGAAATGTGTCCGGTTATGCGGTGTTTCGTGACGATCAAAAGCCCTGGTATCTCATCGATTGTGGCGAGGCAACTCAGCATCAGATATTAAAAACCAAGCTGGCGCTATATCACCTTGAGGCTGTGTTTATCACTCATAAGCATGGCGATCATTGCTATGGCTTACCGGGTTTAATTGCCTCGGCAGGTTTATCGGGACGTACCCAGACACTGCGCGTAGTGGCACCGTCAGAGGTGCTGGAGTTTGTCCGTGCCGCCATGGCAATGAGCGAATGGACCTTGCCCTTTAATCTTGAGCTTGTAGATTTTGAGGAACTGAGTGGGCAAACCTTTAGTTGGGTTAAGGTGCAACACTGCCCGCTGCAACACAGGGTGCCAAGCCAGGGTTTTAAATTTATCGAAACCCAAATTCCGCGAAAACTGGATATTGAACGCCTGAGGGCAGAGCAAATAGCCAGCGGCCCCCATTACAACCTTCTGCAACGTGGTGAGGATGTGAGCTATAACGGCGTCCTATTGCGCGCTGATGACTATACCTATTTCGCCTGGCAACCCAGGGTGCTTGTTATCTGTGGTGACAATGAGACGCCCAGTTGTTTAGACCCAGTAATTGCCGGTGTGCATTTGCTGGTTCATGAAGCTACCTTTCTCGCTGCAGACTTACAAAAGGTGGGTACGCACACAGGGCATAGTGATGTGCAGCGTGTCAGCGCCTATGCACAAGAACACAAACTGCCAGCCTTACTGCTTACCCACTTCAGTGCGCGTTATGCTCCGGGAGAGGGCATGAAGCCACTGATCTTTGAGGCCAAGGCCGAATATTCAGGTCGGCTTTATTTGGCCACCGATGGCATGATAGTCGCCGTGGATAAAAACACTGAGGTGAGAGTGGTGCAAGCAGGGTTCAGTAAGGAATAATAGGCTGTATTCTTAAGGGGTAAGGTGTGGTCAAACTATCTGCATTTTTAATGCATGGAGCAGGTGGTCATTTACGCTTCTACTGATTCAAAAAAGCCTTGCCCCATTAGGCAGTTAGCAGAGTTTTTAGGGGTCTTATAATCGTTATGCTGTAACTGCTTAAAAAGTGTGCGATAAGGGTGGCAAACCAAGCAAATACAGTTGGTTATAGCGCATTGATTTTCACTTTTATGTCGGCTCTGTGGTGTACTTAGATAATGATGGATGGTTATTGCTGTACCTATATTTAGCGCAAAATCTAGCTAAATCCGCTGTTCAGTTGGCATTAATTGATATTTTTATCTAAAAAGAGCTGTTTCTCCGCATTTTTATCCTGAACGCCTTGTTCAGTTACAATTTTGTTCGTTTCTTGTCCATTGATTTATAAAAAGTTTCAAAAATAGCTCAAAAAAAGATCAGTTTTATCATTGAGAATCCTTAAATCACCTTGTTAGAATGCGCCTTCGCTTGGGCCCCAATGGTCCATGAAGTAAGATTCGAAAGCACTCTCGAAACGGCAAACATTAGGAAACTAATGTACGCAAAATCACAGGCCCTAACTGTTTAAGGCAGTGGGCAGCTGGATTACCGAAAGAGGCGCGTTGATAGAGCTCGGTTATTGACTTGGTCATAAAACTGGGAGCTTTCGAAGTGATGTACAAACTTTGAGAGGTTCTAGTAGTGACTATAACGAAAGGCGTCGTAACGCCTAATAAACTTTCTTCTTCTGTTTTAAAAGCCTGTGGCCTCGGACTTTTGGCAACTACTTTGGGCTTTACCTCAATGAACTTGTACGCTGCAAATGGTAACGGCGTGCAAAGTGCGATGCAGCATGACCATCAAGGCCGTGGTCATGGCCAAATGTTCAAACAAAATAAAGCTGACATTCAAGCTAAGAAAAACCAATTAGAACAACAAACCCTTGAGCTTGCCGCTACTATGGGTGAGCTGCGCCGTGCTAACAAGGGCGCCAATAACAGTGGTAAAGATAAATTTTCTCCTGCCTTTGAGCAACAACTAGAAGAATTAGTGATTGCCCGCCAGGCCAGCCAATACGCCTTACTACAACTTGATGCCAATGCCGCTGTGCGCACCGTGATGCCAAACGCCAAGCGTGCCGGCATGCCCGCTCATATCGAAGCCAAACTAGCCCAACAAGCGGAGCTGGTGGGTCAGCTGGAATTGGTATATGAAGATTCTGAAGATCTCAGCAAGAACCGTCTGCGTCATTTCCTAATTACAGATCAAGGCCGGGTAGAAATGCACTTGCCTGCCAATGCGCGTTCGCAGAAGCTGCAAAGCGGTACTAAGGTTAAAGCCAAGGGCTGGCTGTTTAATGGAGAGGATATAGACAAAATCACTGCGATTGCGCTTGATGAACAGCCTGAAACTTTGATGTTGAGTGAAGATATGGGCGCTACTAGCGTAACGTCTTCCTTTTCTACTACCGCAAGCAGGTTACCGAATACTGTTGGCGAGCAGCATACTCTTGTGTTGCTTGTTAACTTTCAGGACAATCCTCAACAGCCCTGGACTCAGGATGAGGTCAGGCAAAAAATATTCGGTACAGTGAATGACTATTATAAAGAAGTGTCCTACGGAAAAACGTCGTTAGCCGGAGATGTGAAGGGCTACTATACGTTACCAATTGCTCAAACCTGCGATTATTTTGATATGGAAACTTATATCAAGGATGCTGCTGCAGCAGACGGTGTCAATACCGCGGATTATGACAGAATCATTTACCTTTACCCTAAGGTGCAGTGCGGCTGGAGCGGTATGGGAACCGTGGGGGGCTTGCCTTCACGTGCATGGATTAACGGCAATCTGACTTTAAATACTATCGGCCATGAGTTTGGACACAATTTAGGTCTGCATCATGCAAAAGCGATCGATTGTGGAGAAAATGTGCTTGGCGAAAGTTGTGTTGTCGATACCTATGGCGATTTCCTAGATATTATGGGTAATAAAACCAATGGCCATTTGAATGCATTTAACAAGGAACGACTCGGTTGGTTAAGCGCGGAATCTGGCGAAATAGTCGTGGCTGGCTCTAATAACAGCTACCAGCTTACTCCTCTAGAGACCCATACATTAGGCACAACGAAAGCCTTGAAAATTAGGCGTGGCACAGACTCCACAACAGGAGCATCCATGTGGTTCTACCTGGAATACCGCCAGCCAATAGGGTTCGATTTTTTTATCGAGGGCAATAAAGGGATCACCGATGGCGCCATTGTCCATACAGCTACGGACGGTGACCCTAGATCTGGCCAACAGTTGGATATGACTCCTGACAGTGTTCCTAATGATCTATATGATGCAGCTCTGCCAATCGGCACCAGCTATACCGATCCTGAATTTGGCATCACGTTTAGTGCTGATTCGATTGATGCGGCGGGTTTGAATATCAATGTCGGCTCTGTAGCAGCCACCTGTGTATCGAGCGCCCCCGGTGTATCTATAGCTAACCAATCTGAGTGGGGAGCACCTGGTTCAACGGTCAGCTATTCTGCTACTGTAACTAATAATGACAATCTAGAGTGTAATACCAGCCAATTTGACGTAGCGGCTCAGGTACCAGCGGGTTGGAGCGCGACCAGCGATAAAGTAAGTTTAGCCCCAGGTGCCAGTGCGACAGTCACTTTGAATGTGACATCAAGCTCAAATGCCGAGGATGGTTTCTACGATATCAATATCAATGCCGCGAATAGCGAGGATAGCCAGTATAGCGCTAGCACAATGGTTAGCTATGTTGTGGAAGCGCCAGTGGCTGCCTGTGTATCGGCAAATCCACAATGGACCTTGCAAAACACCAGCTCAACTCAGGTAGCGGCGGGCACAACGGTGACTTATCAAGGCACAATAACCAATAAGGATACGGATAGCTGCGCGGCTTCGACCTTTGATGTAAAGGCAAGCCTGCCTGCAGGCTGGAAAGCAACTAGCCCAAGTGCAACTCTGGCGCCGGGTCAATCACAAACCCTAAGTGTCAGCGTTACCTCGGCGGCGGATGCCAATGCCGGTGTGTATGACTTTAGCCTGGTTGCACTAAACCGTAATAACGGTGGCTATCAAAGCTCTGCCAGCGCCACTTATGAGGTAGCGGCGCCGGTAGCCAGTTGTAAATTAGCGGCACCGAAACTGAGTGTGGCCGATGCGCTTGGCAGCGAAGTTGATGCCGGCACAGTGCAGCGCTATAGCGTAGAAATCACTAACCAGAATCAGGACTGCGGCGATGCCACCTATAACTTGAGCATCGCCACACCAAGCGGTTGGAGTGCCAGTAATAATACTGTGACCTTGGCCAGCGGCGCGACCACAACGGTCAGTGTCAGTGTAATGTCAGCGACCAGCGCCAATGCGGGCAGCTATAACCTGACGTTAACGGCCAAGGATGTTGCCAATACTGCCTATAGCAGCACCAGTACCTTGGTTTACCGCGTGGCACAGCCGCAAAACAATGCCCCGGTAGCCAACAGTGACTCAGCAACGCTGACGTCAAAAACGGCCATTTACATCAATGTGCTTGGCAATGACAAGGATATCGACGGCGATACCTTGGTTGTTAAGAGCGCGACTCAAGGTGCCAAAGGGAGTGTGCAGGTACTGAGCGATGGCCGTATTATCTATACGCCGGCGAAAAACTTTAAAAGCAGTGACAGTTTTAGCTATACCATCAGTGATGGTCAATTGCAGTCCACTGCGACGGTAAATGTTACTCTCGCCAGCGACGGTGGCAACGGCGGTAATAAGGGTAAAGGCAATAGTAAATAGTGATATCTATTTTGTATTGAAAAATGCCAGCCACTTTACAGTGTCTGGCATTTATTTGGTAAAACTAACTTAGTTATTAGGGGAGGGCTGGTGGAGAAGCTAACTCTACTTTAACGTCTGCATTTGCACTCCTAGTTGTGCCGTCATCATCTATGACCACAACTTCTATACCACCTTTCGCCGAGTTCAGCAGCGCTTCAAAGGCAAAGAAGCCTATGCTGTCGTTAAATTCCAGTCTCACATGACAGTTATAGGTTGCACCCACGGCTATCGTTGTATCGAGTACACAATATGGGAAGTTGGTCTCGTAGGCTGTAACACTCATGCCATCATTAATAAATCTTAATACATCTCCGTCATCAGCGGTAGTGTCAACTGCAGGCATGTCAACGCCATGGACCGAAAGGGCGTTAAGCTCAATACTCTCGAACGGGCTGGTGTTTTTAATGCTGATATACGCCATGGCCGACAATCCAAATGTTGTCTCAAACTTAGGTTCAACATCATCAAAGATCACTTCTGCAGTAGGCTCATTCGATTTGACAGACTGACCATTATCCGCAACAGCCGTTACATAAGCCGTGTTTAGCAGGCTGGGATCAGCTGGTGTTTGCCCGGTAACATCCGCCACAATAGTACAGACGTAGGGGGTGCCGTATTCCACTACTGTGGTGAAGTCACAATAATCGACTCGTTGGCTTGCTGATTCAGTCGCTCTGGGGCTATTGAACAGGACATCATCCACTAGCGCGGTCAGGGTCAGATCCTCTTCTGTGATGTCATTGGCATTAGTGACCGTAAAGCGATACACCACAGTGCCGCCAGGCTCATTTACATTGGCCGTTTGTTTGAATTCGGTGGAATCCAATGCCGGTGTTGGAGTGTTGACATCGCCACTCACTGCAACATCTTTTTCCAAAGTGATCATGGGCGCTGCGTGAGTAACGGATGCCGAGTCATTATTACTAGCTTCGCGCGTCTCGTTATCCATACCGGTTACGTATACCTTATTGGTATAGGTATCTCCTTCATCAAAGTCCCAATCGGGATCCGGTTCCTCTAAGTCGACAAGCGTCACCACATACCGGCAGGTGAATGAATAGTAAACAGTTTCTCCATCTATTACCTCACTTGCTGGTATTGCAGCATCATCCGCAGCACTACAGTGATTATAACCATCAGGAGCAGTTGAATCCGATAATAAGTTTATTTTGTCTGTGTCTAATTCTGGGTCAACTCCCTCAGGGGTGCCGTTGTCATCCCAAAGGCTGGTAATGTCTAGGTCATCAATGAGACTGGTATTGGTAATTTTAAGCTCGTAGGTGATGTTACCTGCATCGTCTACGAAATAAGGACCAGTTCCGGCGGGCACTCGTCTCAAGCCAGGGCCAGCTACAGGCGTTTTGGTGATAGTAACGGTTGGATCCACATTTTCAATTGTTACCTTAACCACAGCAGAGCAGTTATCACCAGCTTCAAGTGGGGCATCAAATGGATTACATGTGTCATCACCTACATCTGTGCCTCGGCCTTCACTGTCGGTGGCGCTAAAGCGGATAAAGTCTTCATATTCCTCGTTCCAAGGATCATTGTCCCGCAAATCTTCATCATCTATTTTAACTTTGAAAGTACAAGAAAGAGTTGGGCTGGTATTTGTCAGAGTTACAGGTAGCTCTAATTTCCAGCAGGCATCGTCGGCGTTGTAACTATTCTCGCCGCCCAATAAGGTCACATTGCCTTGGGTGTGATCGGAAGTGGTACCATCTAAGTCAAAGGTATAAGGCCCTGAGTTTGGAGATGCGGTGGTAGACTTATAAATATCCTCAATATTTGTGATAGCAACATCGGCTCCAGTTGGCATCATGTTCTCATCTTTTGCCTTTTCTATTTTAACCGTGTATACAAAGGTACCACCAGGTTCATCAGCCTCCGTTGGGGTCCTTGTTTTGGTTACTGTTGGGGGATCGGGCTCAATGAACACATCAATATTAAAGTTGTCACATTTACATTTGGACTTGGTATTGGGTACCTGGCCACCCGTAATTGTGGGTGTTTCTGGGCTGGCAAGATCATCATCCACGGTACAATTATTACGCTCTTGGTTGTCCCAGGCAGCACAATAATTGAAATCCAACTGGTTATCATCACCCCCCTCACAGGCTATGGTAAATTCGGCCTCCATAAGGGTGTACTCATCGGCTATAAGCTCTGATTTATTGATATCACCGCAGTTGTCACCATCCAATTGGTGTGCATAATTTACCATAAAATTGCCTTCCTCGTCAGCCGCGTACGGAACTGGAACCAGCTTGGTACAATAGTCGTTACCATCATTACTGATCTCCGAATACACAACATCAGGATTAATTATATTATCGTTCTCATCCCTAGCTTGTAGTGGTACATAAAAGGTGGTGTCCCAGCGCTCTGCTGCGTTTGCTCTGACAGTCACGTTGGCGATCAACTGAACCTCACTGCCTGCAGTACAGGTTAATGTTTCACCATCCTCTAACTGATCTTTATAGATTACCGTGTCTTCATCTAACCTAATTCCAATAGGAACGACGTTTGTGATTTCCACATCATTGGCGGTACAGTTCAATGTTTCACCATTGATGTTTTTCAATCCGGCACCACCTGCATTAAAGTAGGCATCCGCCATACAGTAATCGCCATTGTTGGCCGGCACAGGCCAAATTGGGTGTTCGGACGCATGTGCGGGTGTGGTGCTAATGCCATATAGGCTAGCGGTGCTTATCAGGGCGACACCCAGGGCTCTGACAAGCTGCTTACAGTTAAATCGTTTCATAATCATGACCTCAGTCAATCGTTAATATTGATAAAACGTATGTAAGTGCGGCACTTTTAACTGCGGAATAAGGCTGGATTTCTAAAAAGTGTCCACTTTGCTTTTTACTACTTGTTTCGGCGTTTTTGCCGTGTCTAGCTACTGTCTATGGCGGCCCATATTTAAGTGGTGTCCATAGCGCAGAATCCTATCTAGTAGCGATATAGAGCATGCTTTGTGCCAGTGTGTTATCTAATTGTTTTAAAAGGATTTTTAATTTACTTACGGGGGCTTTTCCGGGGTGGGTGTTGCACAGGTGTAACACTTTGCTTAAAAAATCATCTGACAAAGTCTCTCGAAATTAAATTAATATTATAAATATCAATATGTTATTTTTAATTTGTCGTTGTTCAACAGCGGGTGAACAGATTCGAACACCTTTTTCGCAAAGCGTGAGACTCGATAGCAGTAGGTTGATATCTACAATTAGGCCTGTGTAGCAAGGCCTCGGCATAAAGAAAGAGAATAAAATACAAAGGGCTTACGCAGGCGTGATGTGATTATTTTCAGGTAAGGCAGAGTAAAGCAAAAATAGCGCGACCTTGGCCTGGGTTGGCGGGTCGCACTATCTGGGATGGATTATTCGCCGGACTGCTCGGCAGGGGCGCTAGCCAGTTCGTTCAGTACCGCGGCAAAGGTTTCATAACTTTGGGCACCGACCAGCAAGGTTGGGTTAACTAGATGACCGTCTTCAACCCTGCCTACCAAAAAGCTGGGCGTACCGCGAATACCCAAAGATGAGCCATAACTTATGTCCAGCTCTACCTTGGCCAGTACCGTTTCATCCTCAAGGCATTTCGCAAACTTATCCATATCCAGCTCAAGTTTCTCGGCGCTGCTTTGGTATAACTCGTCGCCCAGTTGACGCATATTGTTAAACAGCTGTTCGCGCATGGGCCAATAGGCTCCTTGTTGCAAGCTGCAGTTGGCGGCTACCGCCGCGCCTTTTGCTTGTTTGTGGAAACCCAGTGGGAAGTCGCGAGCAATATACTTTACCTTGCCGCTGTCAATAAAGTTGGTTTTAAGCTTGCTGAAGGTGGTGTCTACATATCGTTTGCAATAAGGGCATTGGTAGTCAGAAAATTCGACAATGGCGAGGTCGGCACTCGCATCACCGAGTTTTGCTAATGCCTCATCGCCAGCAAAGTTTTCTTGTGTTGTTAGAGTCTTGTGTTTCGGCTGTTGTGAGGCGGTGGCGATATTGTGAATTTCTTTGACCTGAGTGCCTATGGTCGCGAGTTGTTTTTTTAGCTCACTCACATCTTGTTTTAGTGCACTTAGTTCCTGTTCAAGCTTACTCTCTTTGGTGTTTTGTGCCTCAGCATCACAGCCATTGAGTAAGAATAAGGCAATTATTAAAACTATATACTTGGGTATAAATGTTGACATTGTGTGGTCCTCTGGATTGCAACTTAGGTTTAGTTACAGCTTTATTTTGCACTTCTTAATTAAGCGATAAAAAGTCGTTCGCGAAATATTCAGCTCTCTTGCCGCTGCTGAGATGTTGTAGCCATTATTTCTAATGGCCGTAAGTATTAACTCTGTATCTATCTCTGATCTATGTTTTACTAAATCTATTACCTCTGACTTTGAGTCAGATTTTTTTGGCAGCCTTATACCCAGGTCTTGCTCGGTGATAATATCGTTTTCACTCATGATAATGGCACGTTGGATACGGTTTTTAAGCTCCCTAATATTGCCAGGCCAAGAGTAGGCTTCCATTGCCTGTAATGCCTGATCACTAAAGCTGAATTGATGATTCGGGGGCGTCAGTTTTGTGAGGCAGTCGTTGGCAAGAAGGGGGAGATCACTAATGTGTTTTCTAAGACTTGGGATCTCCAACTGAATAATGTTAATTCGATAGTATAAATCTTCTCTAAAAAGGCCTTCTTCGATGGCATTTTCTAAATTTACATGGGTGGCAAAAATAATGCGACAATCTACCTCGGTCGTTTGATTACCACCTATGCGCTCAATATAATTTTCCTCAAGAAAATGCAGTAAATTTATCTGTAATTCCAATGATAAATCGCCTATTTCATCGAGAAATAAGGTGCCTTTATGGGCCCGTTCTATACGTCCTATATATTGCTTATTGGCACCGGTGAACGCGCCTTTTTCATGGCCAAAAAGCTCAGAGTGGATCAGGGTGGGCGGCAGTGCACCACAGTTTACCGTGATAAAGGGGCCATTGCGGCGTGGCGACAAGGAATGTATATATTGGGCGCACAAGCCCTTACCTGTGCCGGTTTCACCGCCGATTAATATGGTTTCATCGGTACAGGCAACCTTATCCAGGGTCTCTTTTAGTTGCTGCATTTCTTTGGATTCGCCAAAGCAGATGCTGTTGGCTTTGCTCGCTGCCGTACCTAGTTTTGAGCGCAATTTAAGTTGCGCCATGCCATAAATATGACCCAAGGTGTGATCCAGCCGTGCCCAGTCTACAGGGAGGTGATGATAATCAAGAAAGTAGTCGGTAAAGCAATAACTGATATTGTCTAGCAGATTGTCGCCGTCGCGAAACAGCGCTAACCATAACAGTGAGTCCTGGCTGGCCGACAGCTGTTTTACGGCTTTGAGCACCGCTTGCTGTTGGCTATGTCCGACCAAGGCTATAGCAACGTAACAGTTATGCTGCTCGAGGATTTTATAGGCACAATCCAAGCTGTTGGCATGGATAAAATGCCAGTTGGGTAAGTTCGTCCGTGAGTTATTTAAGCATGTTTCATCGGTAAAATTTAATACCAATACATCACGCTCCATGTGGATCGTTGTTGTATTGCGCTTACTCACACTAAACCCTTAGCTATGAGACCATGCATTTGTGAGGTGATTAGCTTAAAGTCTAGAAGAGCTGGGACTATTCGCAAGCCAGCTTTGATGGGCGTTAGCGCATTTTTAAGTTTCTATAATAGGTATTAAAGTTAATACTTTCTCCTTAGGCTTTGTTTATACTGACTTACAGAGGATTTATGCCCAGGATGAGGTGAGCACCTTGACACAAGAAGCTGTAATACGGTGTAACAAATATTGATGTAGATCATAAAAAAAGCCCCTAATGGGGCTTTCTGAAGTCTGCATATTACCGTCTGAATTAACGAGCGTTGGTGCTCTCAAAGATTTTGTCCGCAGAAGCGGCAACAAAACCCGTGTAGATTTCACCGTTTGGCTGCAAATAGCGCAAAGCAAACTCGTAGAAGCAGCTTGGCACCGCGAACTCACCATCACTGAACTGCACCTTGGCATCATCGGCAAGGGTGGATGATTGCTCAAGTAGCACTTCCGGAGAGCCTTTGATCTCGCCACCTGAGGTGTTAAGCGCAAAGCCTGCATCTTTTAGTTTCTGGTTCACCTGTTCAATGGTGTCGAACTGAGCCAGGTGGTTAATGCTGACGGTGAAGTGGTTGGCACGATAGCCCCAGGCCGCCATCCAGGCCGCATACTCACTTTCGGCAAGCAGCGCTTTGTATGTTTCATGGCTTACCTGCCAATGAGTGCCCGAGTACAAGAAGTTATCGGCGGTCACGGCGGCTTCATCGATTTGCTCAACCATCTCATGAACGACTTTTTGTAGCTCTTCAGAGCACTGTTCAACTAATAGCTCAGAGATAAACACCTTAGGTTGAGTTGGGTCTTCATGTTCGAAGTGCTTAGCGTACAGCTTTTTCGCTTCGAAGTGATACTCACCACACTCCTTGTAACCCACGGCTAAAAAATGGGCGGCTAGTTTCTCTAAACCTACTTTAGGCAGGTTGAAGGTACGCAGGGCAATATGATCGTTGATCACATCATCTTGCTGCGTTGAACCTAATAGCTCGTGAACCTTTACCGCTGAAGGCGTTACTTCTAAGTAGTTGTCCCACAGCTTTTCAAATAATGTATTTACATCGTTATGCATGTTTTTTCCTTAACGCATGTGCGCGTGAATTATTCTCTATTAAAGCATTAAGCCCGGCGCTAATTTTTCTGGTAGTGTGCTTTTCGGCGCTTCCACAGAAGCCACAGGATAAGCACAGTAATCTGCTGCATAGTAGGCACTCGCACGATGGTTGCCACTGGCACCGATACCACCAAACGGGGCGGCACTTGAGGCCCCAGTGATTGGACGGTTCCAGTTAACAATACCGGCGCGAATGCGCTTTAAGAAATAGTCATAGTCGGTTTGCGAGTCGCCAAGCAGACCCGCAGATAGACCGAATGAGGTGTTGTTGGCCTCATCAATGGCCGCATCGAAATCACTGTAGCGATACACTTTTAACAGTGGGCCAAAGTGTTCTTCATCGGCCAGGGTGATGTTAGAGACATCGACAATACCTGGGCTGACAAAGCCGGTGTTCTCATCTAGATGTTTCATCTCTAGTAGTGATGTTGCACCTTGGGCTACTAGCTGCTCGTAGGCCGAGCGCATGCCCGCCGCCGCTTTTTTGCTGATCATGGCACCCATAAATGGTTGCTCTTCGGCAAAGCTGTCGCCAATTTGGATGTTTTTAGTCACTGCTACCAAGCGCTCAAGAATGGCATCGCCTTGGTCGCCTTGCTCGATAAACAGACGACGAGCACAGGTACAACGCTGGCCAGAAGTAATAAAGGCAGACTGCACAATATCGTGTACCGTGGCGTCAATGTCGCTCACCCCTTTAATGATCAGCGGGTTATTGCCGCCCATCTCCAGTGCCAGAATTTTGCCCGGATGACCGCCAAACTGCTGATGCAGTAAGTGACCGGTTTGCGAGCTGCCGGTAAAGAAGAGGCCGTCGATATCCTGATGTGAGGCCAGGGCCTTACCCGTTTCTATCTCACCTTGAACCAGGTTAATCACACCCGCAGGAAGGCCGGCCTTGAGCCAAAGCTCCAGAGTGTGCTGTGCAACCTTAGGAGTAAGTTCTGAAGGCTTGAACACCACGGTATTGCCCGCAAGAATAGCCGGTACTATATGACCGTTTGGCAGGTGGCCCGGGAAGTTATAAGGGCCGAATACCGCAACCACACCATGAGGCTTGTGGCGGATAAAGGCTTGAGCGCCAGGCATGGGGTTTTCAACCGTACCGGTACGCTCGTTATAAGCCTTGATTGAGATAGCAATCTTGCCTGCCATAGCACCCACTTCGGTGCGTGTTTCCCACAGTGGCTTGCCGGTTTCTTCGGCTATGATGGTCGCTAACTCTTCGCTGTTTGCTTTAAGCTGATCGACAAAACGCTCTAGTAGCGCAATACGCTCACCAAGCTCAGTTTGTGCCCAGTCGAATTGCGCCGCACGGGCGCTTTTTACCGCTGCGTCTACCTGCTCGGCACTGGCGCCTTGGCCTTGCCAAATCTCGGTATTTTTACTTGGGTTGATGGATGAAAACGCCGGGCCTTGACCCGCAACCCATTGGTTATTAATTAATTGCACTTGCATAGTCATTCCTTAACGACTAGAGAGCGCGAAAAAGCGCACTGAATCACCCTGGGACACCCCAAGCGCTTGTGCGGTTTGCGCATTTAAATAAAGTTGATGTTTGATATCGCAATACTGTACGGCATCGCTAAATATAGCCCTGAACTCGCTGACTTTGTCATTACATATCGCCCAAGTGATGCCTTGCGGTCGCAAATCTTCTTTGATCAATACCGGACACACCTTGGATTGGCGCACCGTGGCTATATTGCCTAGCTTGGCTTCTACCGTTGGACCCGCATCGAACAGATCAACATAGCCGCGGTGCTCAAATCCTTCGCGCTGCAATAAGCGCAGGGCAGGGGCTGTGTTTTCATGCACTGCACCGATCACGGCTTGTGCTTCTGGGCTTAACAGGCTGACATAAATCGGATATTTCGGCATCAGCTCACTGATAAAGGTTTTATCCCCTAAGCCCACCAGGTGATCCGCCTGAGGAAACTCAATGGAGAAAAAGTGCTGCTGTAGCCATTGCCAAAACGGCGAATGTCCTTGCTCGTCGCTCACCCCGCGCATCTCGGCGATGATAGTGTCGCTAAAGCGGTCACTGTGCTCGGCCATAAATAAGAAGCGAATTCGCGATAGAAAACGCCCGGTTAAGCCTTTGCGGTGGTCTTCGCGCAAAAACAACGTACAAATTTCCGAGCAGCCGGTGTAATCGTTACACATGGACAGGGTTTCAACCGAGTTGTAAACACCTAGGCTGGGGCTGTGATGCACTGAGGTTGACAGCCGATAGTGGTATAAGGGCACAGACATGCCCACCGCAGCTTCAATCCCGAGGTGCCAACTATCTGGCCGCTGTAGGTATCTTCTAACACGAACAAATAGCCTTCATCCCCAGGGCCATTGACCTGCTTGTTGAAACTGGCCTCGGCACGGGCGATTTTAGCCTGTAACTGCTCATCATCCACTGGCAGGGAGGTAAAGCCGTGCCCTGACTCGGTGGCAATTTGTTTTAAAGCGGCGAAGTCATCGCCGCATATAGGTCGTAAAACTAGCATAAGATTAGTCGTCGCCAGCTACTGTTATTTAGCAGCAACAACCTGAGCAACCGCTTTTTCAAAGCGCGCCAGACCTTCTTTGATATCCGCTTCTGGAATAACAAGAGAAGGAGTAAAGCGTACCACATCCATGCCAGCGACCAGGCTCATTAGGCCGTTGTCCATAGAGGCATTAAGGAAATCACGGGCGCGTCCCTTGTAATCTTCGTTCAGTACTGCACCTAGCAATAGGCCCTGACCGCGTACTTCACTGAAGACCTTGTATTTGTCGTTGATGGCAGCCAAGCCGTCACGGAATAGTTGCTCACGTACCTTAACGCCTTCGAGCACTTCTGGGGTGTTTACTGTGTCGAATGCGGCTTCAGCAACGGCACAGGCCAGCGGGTTACCGCCGTAGGTAGAGCCGTGTGTGCCTGGCTTTAGGTGCTCGGCGATATCGGTGGTGGTCAGCATGGCGCCGATAGGGAAACCACCGCCCAAGGCTTTGGCTGTGCTTAGGATATCAGGCGTTACACCTAGACCTTGGTAAGCGTATAGGTGACCTAAGCGGCCAACACCGGTTTGTACTTCATCGAAAATAAGCAGGGCATTGTGCTTATCGCACAGTTCACGCACGCCTTTAACGAAATCTGCTTCAGGGGCAATGATGCCACCTTCACCCTGCAGTGGTTCCATCATCACCGCACAGGTGTTGTCATCGATAAGTGATTTGAATGTTTCCAGGTCGTTGTAATCACAGTGCACTATATCGCCCGGCTTAGGACCGAAGCCGTCAGAGTAAGCGGCTTGGCCACCTACGGTTACGGTGAAGAAAGTACGACCGTGGAAGCCCTTGTTAAAGGCGATGATCTTAGATTTTTGTGCGCCGAATTTATCCAGTGCCCAACGACGAGCCAGTTTTAGCGCCGCTTCGTTCGCTTCGGCACCTGAGTTGGCGTAATACACTTTTTCGGCAAAGGTGGCATCGGTTAGCTTTTTAGCCAGGCGCAGCGCAGGCTCATTGGTCATAACATTAGCCAGGTGCCAGATTTTCTCGCCTTGCTCTTTTAAGGCGCCAACCAGCGCCGGGTGACAATGACCTAAACAGTTAACGGCGATACCACCGGCAAAGTCGATAAACTCGTTACCTTGCTGATCCCATACGCGAGAGCCTTCGCCCTTAACCGGGATAATCTCAGACGGGTTGTAGTTAGGTACCATTACTTCATTAAATAGTTCGCGGTTTACTTGCATGACACACCTTTAAAATGAGAGAGCGGCTCGAAAATGGATGGCCGCTAATTATAGTCGATTATTATGGCCCTTATATTGACTACTTAAGCATTAAATTTGCAGTGTCATATTGATAAATTTGCGTATAATCTCTATCAAAATGACGAAATCGGCAACCATAATGATAAATAAACAAGATGAAAAGCTCCTGGCCATGCTTAGAACCAACGCCCGTGCCAGCATCTCAGATCTCGCCCGTGCCTTAGATTTGTCGCGTTCTACGGTGCAAAGCCGTATGCAAAAACTTGAGGAAAGCGGGGTAATTAAGGGCTACAGTGTCGAATATGGTGATGCCTATTTATCGTCCATGGTGTCCGCTCATGTGTCTATCAAGGTCAAACAAAAGCTCACCACCAAAACCAATATCGAACTTAAGCATATTGATGCCATTACCGAACTCTATGCCATCAGTGGGGAATACGATCTTATCGCCCTGGTGCAGGCGCAAAGTTTAGAAAAACTGAGTCACCTGCTTGATGATATCGGCAATCTTGATGGTGTAGAGCGCACCACCTCCTCGGTGATTTTGGAGACCAAGTTTAAGCGCTAATGGCGTTTGAGGGTTAGCTCACCGTCGATATGCAGATCCCTTTGTGGGAAGGAGATCACTACATTATGGGCCGCAAAACTGGCGCAAATAGCAAAACGAATATCGCTTTTTACCTTGCGTACACTGGCCTCGGCCTCGGCGTTAACCCAGAACACCGCATCGAATATCAAAGCGCTGTCACCAAAGTCTGCAAAAATTACCGTGGGTTTTGGGGTTTGCAGCACCGCCTCGGTTTCACTTAGTATTTCATTGAGCAACTTGGCGACCAGAACGACATCGCTGCCATAGGCCACACCGACTCGTACATGGGTTCTGGCCATGGTGTCTATCAGCGTCCAGTTGGTCACTGTATTTTCAAGCAGTTGGCTATTGGGGACCAGCATGTGCACGCCGTCGCTGCGACGAATACGGGTAGAGCGGGTATTGATGGTTTCCACCACGCCCTTGGCATCACCCACCTCTAGAAAGTCGCCGATGCGTATGGGGCGCTCCCAAATCAAAATCCAGCCGCTGATAAAGTTGTTAATGATATTCTGGGCGCCAAAACCGACGCCAATGGCCACCGCACCTGAGACAAAAGCGAAAGCGGTAAGCGGAATGTTGAGCACTTCCAAGGTGGTGAAAACGATGATAACAACGCACAGCACCAGGTAGATACGTTTAAACAGCAGTGCGGCATCCGGGCCGATACGCTTATTGCTGATTTTTCTCTGTAGCAGCTTGCCGATATAGCGTACCAAAACCCACACCACTAAAATAATCAGTGGAATTTGGATCAGCTTGGCCAGAGTGAATTCTGAGCCGCCGTAACTAAAGACTACGGTCTCTAGCGCCTGCGTGAGCTTTTCGAAAAAAGGGCTATTTAACAAAGTCGTATCCTTTTATTTTTGTATTATAGGCCAATAAGAGCCAAGCCGATTTATTAGTCTATATCCATGGGTTCAAGTTTTTGCTCATCGAGCTTAAATATATAGATATTACGGCCTATGCCCTTAAACTCTTCGTCGGCTATTACAACCGTGTTGTTGTCGTAAAAGGTGACTGCTTCTTTTTGTGTGACTATGCCGAGGTTTACTTTTTCTACCTCGCCGGAGAAAAAATTATCTCCCTGCCAGTTTCTAAACAACCAAAGATCGGTTGAGTCGAGCAGGGCCAGGGTGGAGCGATCCGGGCTCATGGCCGCCGAGGTGACCCAACAGAGTTTCTCCGCCGTGGTGCAGGTTTTAAAGGAGCCGATAAACTCAGCCTCGTAATTGTCGGCATGATTGCCGATGCGATAGAGATTGGTTTTACCATCGAAAGGCTGGGTACGGTTTTTGGTAAATAAGTAGAGCTTATGCTTGTATTCGACAAATGCCTCTAAATCGAAGTTTTTCCGCTCCGGGGTCAGCGGCTCTTCCCACAGCTCCTTGTAGGTGAATTTAATGATCTCCGCAAAGGCCTTACCGGATTTGATGTCGATAGGGTTTTCAATTTTATAAATGGTCAGCCAACGACGGTTATGTTCGTTATTGCCAAAATCCCCTAAAAAGAAGTGACCAAACTCGTTTTGAGTCATGTCCTCCCAGTCGATGTTTTTGGCATTGGTGACTTCGATGCGTTGTTGCACCTTACCCTGTTCATCGACCTGATATAAAAAAGGGCCGTCGCCGCCGTCATTGATGGCCCACAAGCGCCCACGCTTATCGAATTCGATGCCGGAGACTTCTCTTAATTGCGGATCTAGGGTCACAAATTTGTGCTGATAAAGATAATAAATCAGATACGAGGCAATCATCCCCGTGACCAGTACGGAGATAATGCTGATAAAAACGAACGACTTTTTAAGCATAACAACACCAGAAGAATCAACGCCCTATAGTATAACAACAGGGTGATGGATATGCTTGTGGGTAAATACAAAAAAACGCGGCCGGGTGGCCGCGTTTTGTAAATTTAGCTTGGCTACTTGTCAAGCTAACATCTGAGCTAGGTCTTATTCGGCGTTGCCATCAACCAGGCCACGACGTTTAAGTAGAGCGTCTGTGGTTGGTTGTTGACCACGGAACTCAATGTAGCTTTGCATCAAGTCGCGGCTGTTACCACGTGATAGCACTTCTTTACGGTAGTGATCACCGTTTTTACGGCTTAGGCCACCTTCGTTTTGCATATGGGCGAATGAATCGGCCGCAAATACTTCGGTCCACAGGTAAGCGTAGTAACCAGCGCTGTAGCCACCGGCAAAGATATGGCTGAAGTAACAGCTCTTATAACGTGCCGGGGCCGGGTAATAGTCGATGCCGTGACGGGCCAGTGCATTTTTCTCAAAGGCGGCCACATCATCGATTTTGGTACCTGGGGCGATTGAGTGCCATTCCATATCAAGCAGGGCTGCGGCAAGGTATTCTGTGGTATCGAAACCTTGGTTAAAGGTGTGTGATTCCAATAGCTTATTTAACAGCTCTTGAGGAATTGGCTCGCCTGTTTGGTAGTGCTTGGCATAGTTGGCCAACACGCTCGGCTCGATATTCCAGTCTTCGTTCGCCTGTGATGGGAACTCTACGAAATCGCGCGCGGTCGCTGTACCGGCCAATGACGGGTATTTCACGTCAGAAAATAGGCCGTGAATAGCGTGACCAAATTCATGGAACATGGTGGTTACTTCAGAGAAGGTCATCAGCGTAGGCTGGCCTTCGGCAGGCTTAGGAATATTCTGGGCGTTGTAAATAACTGGCTTGGTGCCTTGCAGGTGGTTTTGACCTACATAAGCACTCATCCAGGCACCGCCACGCTTACCTTCACGCGCATAAGGGTCAAGGTAGAATAGACCGATAGAGCTGCCGTCTTCGTTGAATACTTCCCATACGAACACGTCTTCGTGATAGGTAGGTAAGTCGTTACGCTCTTTCATGGTGATGCCGTATAGCTTGTTCATGGCGAAGAACAAACCATCGTTGATCACTGTATTCATTTCAAAATACGGTTTAACCAGGCTGGAATCGATATCGTACAATTCGGCACGTACCTTGGCGCCGTAGTATGCCCAATCCCAAGGCTGTAGTTCAAAGTCTTTACCGTCTTTCTTAATTGCCGCTTGAATTAGCTCGGCTTCTTGTTTGGCTTTGGCCACAGCTTTTGGTGCCAGGTCATCCAGCATGGTGAACACGGCTTCAGGTGTTTTTGCCATGCGATCGTCAAGCTGATAATGCGCCCAAGATTCAAAGCCAAGTAGCTGAGCCTTTTCTGCGCGTAGCTGCGCTTCTTCGATGGCGATAGGGCCATTGGTTTTTTGTGCACGTTCAGACGAAGTACGCCATACTTTTTCACGTAGCTCACGGTTTTCAAGGCTGGTAAGGATAGGCTGGCGTGTGGTGTTTACCAGGGTGATCATATAGCCTTCTTTGCCGGCTTTTTCCGCTGCTGCTTTAAGACTGGCGATATCATCTTCGCTTAAGCCTGCAAGTTCGGCCTTGTCGCTCACCAAAATGGTGTCTTCTTTAAACGACTTCATGATGTTTTGCGAGAACTGTGTGCTTAGCTTAGATAGCTCACCGTTGATTTCACGCATGCGCTGCTTTTGCTCTTCGTTTAGCTTGGCACCGGCGCGTACAAATTGCTTGTAGTAGTAATCAACCAGACGCTGATCTTCTTTTGAGAGTGCGTCTTTAGCGTCGTATACGGCGGCAACGCGATCAAACAGGGCTTTGTTTAGGAAGATGTTGTCGCGGTGTTCGGCGAAAATAGGCGCCATTTTGGTGTTGATACGCTGATATTCGTCGTCAGAGATAAGGCCAGACAGGTTAGAAAACGCAGCACGGGTGCGCTTTAGGATAGTACCCGATTGCTCCATCGCCACCAGTGTATTTTCAAATGTAGGCGCATCTGGATTGTTAGCAATGGCATCGATTTCAATGCGTTGCTCTTTGATACCGGCATCGAAAGCCGGCTCGTATAACTCGGTGCCAATTTTATCAAATTCTGGTGCCATGTAAGGCAATGGGCTTTTGCTTAGGAATAGGTTTTCTTGAGCTACTTGCTGTGTTACCGGAGCTTTAGCCGCGGCTTGAGTTTGGTTGTTGCTAGGTTGCTCGCTACAGGCGGCCAATAATGTTGTCGCGCTCAGGGCGGCAGCAATAACGGATAAACGCATTGTTTACTCCAAATGTTGTTAAGGTTGTGTTGTTATGGTGCGCTGGTACAGCGGTGCATGGCGGTAGGCGATAAATCGCGATTAAGGCCCGGTTATGCCCGCAATAATGACCGTGTCAGTTGCGTGAGGAAACAGCTAAGAAAGCAAAGTTTCGATGGCGCCGACATCCATGCACTAAAACCACCACATTACTGCGGATAACGCCCAACAACAAGTGACTTGGCCGTATTTACGGGCATTTTGTCGTAAATACCTCGGCTCTATGTCACTTTTTAGCTCTATTAAAGACAATTTTGCGCAAGGTTAGGCATGAGTTGAGGCTAAATAGGTGGTTTTATGCACTGCAAGACGCCACTTAATATCACCACTAAATTTAACTACTGAATAGGCATAAGCCTATGTTAGCCTTAGTTTAATTCTTATATTCAAGATAATGGCATCGGAGTTAGCCGTGTTTGCATCGAGTTTATTTCAATCCTCCGGGCCCTATCATGCTCTGGTAGGCGAGGGGCGCCGCCCCGATTTGGATATCCTCAGGGGCATTGCGATTTTGGGGATCTTCTTTCTTAATGCCCCGTATTTTATCGACTTTGCCAATGGTTATGTACCACCGCTGCCACTGTCCGAGGGCGATGCGATACTGACTCGACTTTCAGATATCGCGCTGGAAGGGCGTTTTCGTGGCCTGTTCTTGGTGTTGTTTGCTTTAGGGTTAGTGATCCAGTGGCAGCGCTGTTATGAACATGAAGCGCCCATACCTAAATTACAGCGCCGCTTATTGGTGTTGCTGGGTTTTGGCTTCGCCCACAGCCTGTTTATTTGGGCCGGCGATATTCTTATCGGTTATGCGATTGCAGGTTTGCTGGCCCTGCCCATGCTGGCTAACCCAAGAAATAAACTCACTCTACAGGGCATTGCATTTCTGGTCTTTGGCAGTGCCATGCTGTTGGTGCTGGCCGCTTTAAGCAATGAGCCCCAGGTGCAGTTTACCGATTCTCACTATCAGGCCTATTTAGCTCAGTTCGATGGCAACTTTTGGCGCACGCGGGGAGCTAACGCCGGCAACAGTGCCTTGATGCTGCTAGCGTTAATGCTGGCGATTCTTTGGCAGCAACTGGGCATGGTGTTGTTAGTCGTCGCCGCCTGGCGCAGCGGGTGGCTGGTAAGACCCTGGCCGCTGGTGCATACCCTGGCATTAATCAGCGCTCTACTTGGCTGCGCCTATTTAAGTTCGCGGCAATGGCATGACGTCAGCGCCTTTAACGATGTGTTGGCTCTGGTTGCCAATTCTTTTAGTGGTTTTTGCACCGCGCTGATTGCGGTGCATCTCTTGTACCTTTGGTCGTTTGCCGATAATGTTTTGACTCGGGCGCTGGCCAGTGTTGGGAAAATGTCCCTGAGCTGTTATTTAAGCCAGTCGTTGTTTATGGTGGTGTTGATCCACTTTTTCGGGAGCGAAATGGCAACCGAATTTCAGTTGCAGGATTATTTGTTGTTGTCCGCCTTTGTGAGCGCGGTCAGTTTGATAATTTGCCCCTTGTATCTGCGTGCCTTTAAACAAGGCCCTGCGGAGTGGCTGTGGCGGCATTGGTATCGAGATAAGAATAAGAAAATAAATACTAATTAGTATGGCAAGGAATGCCAGCCATACGGCGAAAATCGACTAAGGAGGGTGAGATGAACTGGCTAAAATCAGTGTTATGGGTAACGCTATGGCTGACAGCTATGGTGTTTTCCGCGCAGGTATCTGCGCAGTTATTGAAACAATCACCGATGCAACAATCGGCAAAGCCGCAAACCAGGGTCTTGCTGATCAACCCGTCTACAAAAACAGATCCTTTTTGGCATCAGGTGCAAACCTTCGCTCAGTATGCCGCAAGGGATTTAAACATACAGCTGAATGTGATTTACGGCGATGCCCATCGTGAATATCAACAGCAAAACCTGCGCTTTTACCTCAAGCGTGATGCCGCCCCGGATTATGCCATTTTAATTAATTACCCCGGTGGCAACGGCGAAACCATGCGCATTCTAGAAGCCGCCAAGGTGCCTTTTATTACCTTAGAGCAAACGTTATCGGTTAGCGAGCGTGCCGCCTTAGGCGAGCCTGGCAGCTCTTTTAAATATTGGTTGTATGAGATCAGCCATGATAACCGGGATGCCGGTTACCAATTGGCGCAAAGCTTAATTGCCATGGCCCGTAAACGTGGGATAGCCAGACCCGATGTGCTGGCTATAGGCGGTCATTATGGTGCCGAAACCGACCACAGGGTGCAGGGACTAAATGATTATCTTGGCGCGCAACAAATAGCGCTGCAGCAACTGGTGCATGCGCAGTGGCAAAGTGAGCGGGCGGCGCAGCAAACGGCGCAACTACTGCGTCGTTATCCTTATGCCAAGGTGATTTGGAGCGCCTCGGATGGCATGGCCATGGGTGCGGCCCAGGCCGCCGTATTGGCCGGGCGCAGTATTAATCGCAATGTTTTTATCGGTGGTTTCGACTGGTTACCCGAGGCCTTAGAACGCATTGAAACCCAGCAGTTAAGTGCCTCGGTAGGCGGTCACTTTTTAATGGCCGCCTGGGCGTTGGTGGTGATTTACGACCATGAGCGGCTCGCCGAGCCGCAGCTGCTTGAGCGTCATATTCGCTTTAAGCTGGCCATAGCCGATGAAACCAATGTGGCGCAAATTAAACCCCTGGTCGATCCGAGCAATTGGCTGCATGTAGATTTTAAGGATTTCAGCCGCAGCGAGCATAAGGAGTTGGAAAGCTATCCCTTTGCTGTACAAAGCCTGCTTGAGCACTACTTTAATTCGGATTTTTCGCGGTGAGTCGATTACAATAGGGGCAATATCAGCTAGATTGAAGTAAACATGAGCCAAGCTACCCGCCTTAATAAATACATTAGTGAAACCGGTTTTTGCTCGCGCCGTGAGGCCGATGCGCTGATCGCCGCAGGACGCGTAACCGTTAACGGTCGGCAGCCGCAAATGGGCGATAAGGTCAGTGATGCCGATGACATATTGGTGGACGGTAAGGCGCTTAAAGCCAAACCTAAGCGGGTCTATCTTGCCTACCATAAACCGGTGGGAGTGACCTGCACCACAGAGCGTAAGATCAAAAGCAATATCGTTAGCGCCATTAATTATCCCGAGCGCATTTTTCCCATTGGCCGCTTGGACAGACCCTCGGAAGGCTTGATCTTTTTGACTAACGAGGGCGATATAGTCAATAAGATTTTGCGCTCGGGCAACAACCATGAAAAAGAATACGAGGTGGTGGTCGATAAGCCGCTGAATAAGCGTTTTGTCGAGCGTATGGCACAGGGCGTTCCCATTCTTGGTACTGTGACCAAAAAGTGTAAGGTGGAGCAAACCGGCACTCAGAGTTTTCGTATTATCCTCACCCAAGGCCTGAACAGACAAATTCGCCGTATGTGTGAGTACCTGGGTTATGAAGTGACCAAGCTTAAGCGCACCCGCATAATGAACGTGACTTTGAGCGGTCTTAAGCCCGGCCAATGGCGCCACCTAAGCGAGAGCGAAATGGCTACAATCAATGCCCTGATCGCCGACTCGGGTAAAACCGAAGAGCATTCTCTGCATGCTTCAAGTGTTCAACAACAGCCAAAGCAAGAAGTAAGAGCCGAGTCAGGACAAAGGCCTGCGCGACAACGCCAAGAGCAGCGCCGCGAGGGAGAAAAAGCCCCGCGTGCAAAGTCTTCTCACGATACAAAGCCCGGTGGGAAAAACAGATCTCAAGGTAAGCCCTATGGCCAATCGCCCAGTAAGCCTCTTGGTAAGTCATCTGGCAATCCAACAGGCAAGCCAACCGGTAAGCCAGCAAATGGCGCCAAAACCAATCAAGGCGGAGCGGGCTCGGCGCCGAAAAAGCGTCGTGTAGGCGGCACGCTCAGTTTAAAGAAATAAGGATATAGACATGAAACCTTGGCTCGTCCCCTTATTTTTATTGCTGCTTAGCGCTTGCTCCGAGCCGGCGCGACTCGAGCTAAACAGCGATGCCAAGGTGTTGGCCTTTGGCGATAGCCTCACCGTGTCGGTGGGAGCCAGGCACAGCAGTTATCCTGAGCAATTGGCGCAACTTGCCGGTTTAGAAGTGATAGCCAGTGGCGTCTCCGGTGAGCAAACCCATCAGGGTCTGGCTCGCCTTGGTGATACCCTGGCTACACATCAGCCCCGGGTTTTGGTGTTGCTCGAAGGCGGTAATGATTTTCTGCGTAATAAACAGCCGCATTCGGTTAAAAGCAACCTGGCGGCCATGATTGAATTGGCACATCAGCAGGGTATAGAGGTGATCTTGGTGGCGGTGCCACAAAAATCGCTCTTTCTTAGCGATGCGCCCCTGTATCAAGAGCTGGCAGAGCAATATCAGGTCGCCCTAGTTGCCGAGACCCTCAGTGATTTGCTCGGCGACAGCCAATATAAGTCGGACCAAATTCACCTGAACGACAAGGGCTACAAGCTATTGGCCGAGGCCATCGCTGATAAGATTAAGGTAGCAAGATAACTTTATAGCCAGCCAAATTGTTGCCTGTATAGCGGCGCGGGAGCCGAAGCCGCTGCATAGATTAAAGGAGTAAAATTTGCCTCATTGCATTATTGAGCATTCTTCTTCTATCGAGGTAGAAGAGCTGAATCAAAAAGTATTTTTAGGTGCTTTAGAGTCTCGTTTATTCGAGACGGATGGCCGCGATATAAAAGTTAGAAGTATTGCTTATGAGCATTATCAGACCGGAACGGCTAAAGACGCGTTTATCCATGTAACATTACGCATCCTTTCTGGGCGCAGCGACAGTGATAAAGAATTGCTATCTAGCAGTGTGATGTCTAAGTTGGAGTCCATACCATTAGTTAATGCGTCTATAACAATAGAAGTGGTAGATATAGACCGAAATAGCTATCGTAAAAAAGTAGTTTAAATACAACAGCTTTTTTGCAGTTTTGCTTTATCAAGACCTGCTAAAGCCATGGCTGGACCTTAGCCATCAGTGGAGCTTGCTATTCATAGACATCAAGTGCATAGCTATGATGTCTATGAAGGGCACTATTCGAATGTGCTTAATCTTCCAGTAGGCTTCGATAAATCTCCAGTGTCTTATCGACACCTTGCTGCACATTAAACTTTTCAATAACGCGCTTTTTCGCCTCAACACCAAATCTGCTACACAGAGCGCGATCTTTATACAGGGTCAGAATGGCGTCGGCCAAGGCTTGCGGCTCCGACGGCGGTACAACGATCCCGGTAACACCATCTGCTACCAGCTCAGCATTGCCGCCGGTATCCGAAACTATCGCTGGCACGCCATAGGAATTGGCTTCTAACACGGCGCGGCATAGGCCTTCGCGCTTGGTTGTTGGCAATACCACAGCATCACAGGCTGCTGCCACTTCGGGCGCATCCTCACGATAGCCTAGAGCATGGACTCTTTGCGGCTTTCCACTTCGTTTTATCATCTCTTGAATCGCTTGCGATTCGGGGTCGGCACCCACCAACAGGATGTCTAGATTACAGTCATCGGGCAGCAAGTGAACCGCATCCATTAAAACATGCAATCCTTTTCTAGGTCTTAGGTTTGCGACCAGAGAAATCTTAAAACTCTCGTCATGCAATGGCAGGCCACTGAGATCCGCCGGAGTGTTTTGATACCAGGACTGGTCGTGACCCTTATAAACCGTGATCGCCTTGTCTTTATTTCCCCATACATGCTGCTGTAAATCTTCGGTCACCGCATTTGCAACACAGATAATTTTATCCAGCCGAGGGTGAAGCATGGTGAGGTAGACAGTCGGATCCCAACGTGAAACGTTGCCCGTCTGACCGCGATAGGCAATCACCTTGGCCTTAGTGCCAATGGCTGCTGTGGCGCCATTACTACAGGCAATATTGTTAAACAAATGCAATATATCAATATCGTTAGCCTTGATATATTCCCTGATTAACTTGATAGTCTCTAAAGATACTTTTTTATCTAAAGCGTTGGTTATGACCTTGATCCCGTGCTGTTCAAAGTAAGGGATTAATGTTGAGCCTGGGTTGCACAGAACCGTTACATCAACGGCGCCACTGTGGTGCAGGCCTATTATTTGTGACGCTTCAGGGCGAATAGGATTAATGTTTTTTCGATTGTGGTGTGTAACCGCTAACAGTTTTATTTTTTTCATATAAATAAAAGTAATTTATTTAATTTAGGCTTAAATCTTATAACGTCAATTAAACAAATAATCCTTGATGAAATTAATTGGCTTAATGTCTGAATTATATAGCTCTTATACAACAAGAACACCTGTTTAATACAAGAATATTGTGTATTTTTTTGTAAAAATGCTGGCCGGGAAAGGTCATTGCCGCAGGGCTGAGCCAGCTCAAGTAACGCCGGAAAAACGCCAGCGCAATTAAAAAGCCAGCCCGAGGGCTGGCTTTATCGTGTTTAGCGCTTATGGCTATGGATGCCAAAGAACTTGCAATACAACACGGGGATCACTATCAGTGTGAGTATGGTGGCAAAACCAAGGCCGAACATTATGGTCACCGCCATGGACTTGAAGAACACATCAAAGAGCAAAGGTATCATGCCCAATATGGTGGTGATCGCTGCCATGGCTACCGGACGAACCCTGGAGACGCCGGAGTCAAATACCGCCTGGTAAGGGTCTTTGCCCGAGGCCAGCTCTAAATTTATCTGATCGAGCAGCACTATACCGTTTTTAATCAGCATGCCAGACAGGCTTAATAACCCGAGCAAGGACATAAAGCCAAAGGATGCATTCATGCTCAGCAATCCGGCACTGACCCCGACGATGGCAAGCGGCACAGTGGCCCAAATAACCAGGGGCTTACGCACCGAGTTAAATAATAAAACCGTGATCACAAACATGGCCAAATAACCCAGCGGCAAGGAGCCGAAGATGGCGCTGCGAGCATCGCTGGCAGACTCAAACTCGCCGCCCCATTGCAGTTCATAGCCCTTAGGTAGCGCAATGGCTTCGATGTCGCCGCGAATACGGGTAAAGAGTTTGGCCGGAGTTTCATCGCCAAGGAGATCGTGATCCGCCATCACGGTCAGGGTGCGTTTGCGGTCGCGGCGCATGATCAAGGGATCTTCCCAATGCACCACAAAGTCGTCCACCACCTGGGTGATGGGCACAAACACCCTTAGTACCGGGCTGTATATTTGCAGGTCGCGCAGGCTTTCCACATTAAGGCTTTCCTCCGCGGGGCTGCGGGCAATAATAGGCAATAGTTGAGTGCCATCGCGATACAGGCCCACGGTTTTACCGCTGACACTGGTCAGCAGCAACTGATCGAGATCGCTTTTGCTAATGCCCAGGCGGCGCGCCTTTTGCTCGTTCAGAATAGGGCGGATTAACTTGGAGCGCTGACGCCAGTCATCACGAATATGGAAGGCACCGCCATCCGCCGCCAAGATGCTCTTGGCCTGCTCGCCTAGTTGGCGCAGCACTACGGGGTCGGGCCCGGAAAAGCGTGCCTCGATTTTAGCATCGGTGGAGGGGCCGATTTCCATGCGTTTAAGTTTAAGCTTGGCATCGGTAATATGCGCCTGCTCATAGGCACGCACCCTGTCTATCATGGTGAGGACCGCGTCGCGGTCACGCACGCGCACGATTAACTGGGCAAACGCCGGGTATTGTTTTTCCGGCGCATAGGTGAGCATAAAACGCGGCGCACCTTGACCTATGGTGCTGGTAACTTCGCTGACCAGTTCATCGCTGCGCAGGAAATGCTCCAACTTGGCCACCCCTTGGCTTGTGGTGCGAATATCGGCGCCCTGATAGTGCCAATAGTCGATATAAAACATGGGTGTATTCGAGGCCGGGAAGAAGGATTGTTTAACCGATTTAAAGCCCACCAAGGCGGCTATCAGTAAGAGTAACATTAAGACTATGGTGGTTTTACCGTAATGCATGGCGCGGCTAAGAACAAACTTATAGGCGCTAAAGAGCACACCCTGATAAGGGTCATCGGCGCTATTATCGTCACTTTGCTTTTGTCTAAACATCATATCGGCGAAAAACGGCGTTAGGGTAATGGCGGTTACCCAGCTAAGCAGCAAGGAGATAAACAAGACCCAAAACAAACTGCCGGCAAATTCACCGCTGGCATCCGAGCTCAGACCGATAGGCGCAAAGGCGGTAATGGCGATTATGGTGGCGCCAAGCAGGGGCCACTTGGTTTGACCGACTATGTTAACCGCCGCCTGCAATTTGGTCTGTCCGCGTTTAAGGTTAATCAGAATGCCTTCGGTGATCACTATGGCGTTGTCGACCAGCATCCCGAGGGCAATGATCAAGGCGCCAAGGGAAATGCGTTGCAGGTTAATGTCGAACAGGGCCATAAAAATAAAGGTGCCGAGCACGGTAAGCAGCAAGATGCCACCGATCAGCAGGCCACTTTTTACGCCCATAAACACCAGCAGCACCACTATGACTATGACCACAGCTTCAAACAGGCTGAGAATAAAGCTTGAGACCGAGCTTTCAACCTCTGCTGGTTGATTGTAGATGGCATCGATTTCCATGCCGTGTGGACGCTGGTATTCTAGGGTTTGCAGATGTTGTTCAATACGCGCGCCGACATCGACCACATTGACACCACTGGTAAAAGAAAGGCCAATAAGCAGCGCCTGTTTCTCGTTGTAACGAACTATATGGCTGGGCACTTCGGCATATTCGCGGTACACCCGGGCGACATCGCCAAGATAAATAAGCTCACTGGCACCTGGGCTGGAGATAAGCAAATGCTCAAGCTCGGCGACATCATCGAATTCGCCGGTGGGGTGCAGGCGAATAGACTCCCCATCGACCATAACGCGGCCAGCATTGGAAACGGTATTTTGCGCCTGCAAGAGGGAGTAAATATGATTGGGGCTAAGTCCAAGCTGGGCCAGTTTATGGGTCGACATCTCGACTATCACCTGGCTTTGTTGCTCGCCGGCAACCGTTACCTTGCCCACGCCTTCCACCAACACCAGCTCACGTTTTAAGAAGTCGACATAGTCTTTAAGCTCGTCATAGGAATAGCCATCGCCGGTTAAGGCCAGGGTTACGCCATAGACATCGCCAAAGTCATCGATCACCTTGCTGGGATATACACCCGGTGGCATGGATGAGGATAAGTCATTGATCTTTCTGCGTAGCTCATCCCAAATCTGTTTAAGGTCTTCCTTGCGGTAGGTGCTTTTCATCTCCACCGTGATCTGGCTTTTGCCATTGGAGGAAATGGAGGTCACATAATCCACATAGGGCAGCTCTTGAATCGCATTCTCTATGGGGTAGGTTACTTCTTCTTCCACCTGACGAGGGGAAGCGCCGGGGTAGGCGGTGATCACCATGGCTTTTTTCAGGGTGAATTCCGGATCTTCCAATTGCCCCAGAGATAAATAGGAAAAGATGCCGCCAAGCAACAAAAACAGCGCAAACATCCAACTGATAACTTTGCGCTCAATGGCCAGTGCAACCAGATTCATTTACAGCCCTCGCTCTTTTTGCCAAGGGCGTACCTGCATGCCTTCTTGCAGGTAGTGCACGCCTGCGGCGACCACCTGCTCACCGGATGCAATGCCAGAGCGAATTTCTATGCCGTCGCGGTGCATTTGTCCGACTACCACGGCACGCTTATGCACTTGTGCGGTTTCGCTGTTATAGACCCAAACATAACTGTTGTCCTCGGCTTCCTGCTCAGGGTCTGAGAACACCGCCTCGGCGGGCAGTTTATGCCAGGCTTTCACTTCTTTGGTGATCTTGCTGACATCGATATACACGTGCCCCGTCATGCCCGCCAGCAGATTAAAGTCTGTTGGCACCGGCAGTGAAAACACCACCTTGTAGGTGAGGGTGGCAGGATCCGCCTGAGTATCGTATTCCTTAATACTCAGTTGATAGGATTTATCCGGGAAGCCATCGAAAATCACCGTTGGCTGATAGAGAGTGTCTTTATTGACTCGGGCGACCAGCTTTTCCGGCACCTGAATTTCCACATCCATCAGATCCCGCGTTTCTAGGCGTAAAATATTCTGTTTGGCCTGAATGTTTTCAAAGTTTTTGACGAACACCTTGGCCACTGTGCCGGCAAAGGGCGCCCTTAACTCGGAATTCTCTAAATTGGTTTTGGCAATATTAAAAGCAGACTCGGCCACCCGGGCGTTGGCCACGGCCTGATCCAGCTCGGCACGACTGGCAATGTTTTTGTCGAACAAGGCCTGCACCCGCTCTAATTGCGAAGTTGCCAGATCATAACGGGCTTTGCGTTCATCGTATTGCAGTTGGAAGTCTTGAGGGTCGAGTTTGGCCAGCAACTCACCTTTTTGCACCTGTTGACCAGCCAGCACAGGAAACTCTAACAGTTCGCCGTTTACGCGAAAGGCCAGATAAGAGCCCTGGTGTGCCACCACCTCGGCGGGGAAACTGCGCATCATGCTCTCATCACTGTGACCCACCGTAAGTAGTTTAACTGGACGCACAGGCGCGGGTTGCTTGCTTTGCTCGGTCGGTTCGCTACAGCCAACAAGTGCTGCGCTAAGGGCTAGCAGGGTGAAAGAAAGGATACGCCGCATAAATTTTAGACTCCCAGTATGATCTTAATGATTGGAATTGTGGCCATTATTGCTACACAGACTACTGCAGGATAAGATAAAATTAAAATTATAAATATCTTTGAACAAGATTAGATTTACTTATGAAGTTAGCATGGCTCCAGGTTCTTGACGTACTCTCGCGCAGCCGCTCATTAAGCGAGGCGGCGGAACAATTACATAAGACCCAACCAGCCTTGACCATGACGGTCAAAAAAATCGAAGAAGCGGTGGGCTTTGCCGTGGTTGACAGAAGCGGGTATAGGTTTTCTCTGACCGAGCAGGGACAGGCTTATTGTCGCCGCGCCCAGTACCTGCTGCGGGATTTACAGGAGCTCAGCGCATTTGGCAGTGAGCTGGCCAATGGCAATGAGCCCTTGCTTCGTTTGAGCTACGAGCAGGTGTGTGTCGGCAAGGAGCTCAGTGCCATACTTAAAGCCTGTTACCATGAATTCCCCCACACCGATTTTGCCATCGACTGTGGTAAGCGTTTCAGTGCCCTAGAGCAGGTCAACAGCGGTCAGTCGGATTTGGGTATCGGCCCTTGGTTCGATATTTTCCATGCCACCGGCGACTTGGAAAGCATACCCGTGGGAGAAATTCAGGTGGGACTGGTGGCCTCGCCACAGCTTATCAGCGAGCCGCGCCTTAGCTACAAACAATTACAGCAATACCCTTGTGTCGCCATGTATGAAAGCGATATGCCCTTTGAACATGGGCGCATGCCGTTTTTAAACCAGGTCGCCAAGCTTAAGGTTGATGATATTTTTGCGCTGCGCTCGCTCTTGCTTAACGGCGCTGGTTGGGCGCTGATGTGCTTGGATTTATGCCGTCAGGAAATAGATTCAGGGCAACTACAGGTGTTGACGCTCAGTGACAGGGAGCACTCCTTTAGAGCACAAATTCGCGCCTTTCGACGTCACTCGGCGCATCATGGGCCGGTGGCTCGCAGTCTATGGCAACGTTTGGAGGCCATTGCCCATGGATAAAAAAACCATGATCTATCAGGTGGTGGCTGCCATTCCAAAGGGCAAAGTATGCAGCTATGGCGAGGTAGCAAAAAGGGCGGGTTTACCCGGTTATGCCCGCTTTGTGGGTCATACGCTAAAGACATTGCCCTTTGGTTCACGTATTCCCTGGCACCGGGTGCTCAATAGCCAGGGTAAGATTTCCTTTCCAGAAGGCAGCGATGGTTTTATGCGCCAACAACAAGCGCTGTTGGCCGAAGGTGTGCTGGTTACTAATGGCAAGGTGAGTATGAGCAAATTCGCCTGGAAGTTATAACCCCTAAATCACATATAAATAAATGGCGAGAAAGTGGCACAGGCAGGCGGCAAGCACAAAAACATGCCAAATAGCGTGGCTGTATTGGCGATGCTTGGCGCTATAAAATACCGTGCCCAGACTAAAGATCACCCCACCCAGTACCAGCAACCAAAGTGCCGGTCCCGGCAAGGCCAGATACAAGGGGTAGACGAAAGCCAGTGCTATCCAGCCCATGATCAAGTAAGTGGCCAGTGACACCCGAGGGCGCGGCACCTTGGCGCAGAGCTTAAAGATCACCCCGAATAATGCCAGACCCCAAATACACAACATTCCCGCCCAGGCCCAATAGCCACCCAGCGCCAACAGCAAAAAGGGCGTATAGGTTCCGGCAATTAATAGGTAAATGGCGCTGTGATCCAGCTTTTTTAAAATTGCCTTAATGCTGCTGCGACTGATGGCGTGATAGCAGGTGGAACTGACAAACATCAACAATAAGCTGGCGCCGTAAATGGTCGAGGAGATGATTGCCGTGGTGCTTTCACTGATCATCAACATGGCCACTAGGGCGCCCAAGGCTAACAGGGCGCCAAGTCCATGACTAAGCCAGTTAATTTTTTCTTCTGCTGCTGAGTAGCTGCTTATTTGCATAGGGCTCACTTTGCTTTTGTTTGCTGGGTTCGATGGGTACAAGCCAGACTATAACTATTGAGCGTACACTTGTACACCGAAAATTTATTGCAAATCCACTGTGGTTAAAAACACAAAGTCACCTGTTAAAAAAGCTATTTTTTGGTCAATTCAGTTTGGTTGTCAATTCCGCGCATTTAGACAAATAAATTTAAATTATTAAAAAACAACAAGATAAAAAATATTTTTACCTTGGCACAACCTTTGAAATAGATATTGCGACTAACTTAATGACACGTTAACAGGCACACAACAGGACAACCATTATGAACACATTTACTAAAGCAGCAATCCTAGCAGCAAGTTTAACCCTAAGTATGGGCGCTCATGCCAACAGCCTAACCGACGATATTGAACGGGCGGTTAAAGAGGCGGCCAACGAGGCATTTGCAACTCTGATCAGCACGCAAAAGGCGGCGCTGAGTAAAGCAACTCAAGCCATGTTTGAAAGCAATGTGCAAGAGCTGCAAAGTCAAGGCGAAGCTAAATCACAAGCGCAACCTGAAGCGCCAAAAAAAGGTGATGACCATGACGCTTAATTTGGCACTGTTAGGCTTGATGTTATTGCCCGTAGCCAGCTTATTTGGCACTTACCTGGGCTTAAGCTTCTGTCGTCAACTCGGTTGGTGGGCTAAGTAGTACCTACCACCGAGCCCTTTTCGGTAAACCCTTTGTGTCCTCTATAGGCCGGCCCCTTTGCCTCTAGGCCGAGCACAATTATAGTCAAACCAAGCCTTACTCACATCCTTTCTAAATTTCCTACTTATTGATTACTAACAATAAACAATGGATTTTTTGTTCATTGCCTTTGCTCAATATCAGCTTCTTCGCCATACTGGTAAGTATCTAATAAATAAGTGATCCATTGCTCGCCAGTGGACGTATTGGTCGCTATCAATCCTTTAACTGAGATAGCTGATGGCCTTGCAAATAACGTCCAATGTCCCGAATCGGCGGCAATACTCACTGCTTTCCCACAAGGTGGAAGAAAGCCAAGGTGAAGGACAAAACATGATGTCGTCAACCGAGCATCTAAGCGATGCCTTGGTCAAGGTAGCCGTTGAGCGCGATAAAGCCGCGTTTGCCAGCTTGTTTGAATATTTTGCACCCAAGATTAAGCGGTTTGGCTTTAAACAGTTTAATAACGAGGCGGCGGCCATGGAATTGGTGCAGGACACCATGACCGCGGTGTGGCGTAAGGCGCACTTGTATCATCCAGACAAGGGCGCGGCGACCACCTGGGTCTATACCGTCATGCGTAACGCGTCGTTCGACGCTTTGCGTAAGATGCGTAGCAACAAGGAAGATAACCTCAGTGAAGACATTTGGCCGACCTTGCAAAGCATCGAGCCGGCTGAATTTGATGACCACCTCGAAACTCAGTTGTTACTAAAACACCTGGACAAACTACCGCTGGCGCAGCGTGAAGTGGTGCAGGGGATTTATTTTCAAGAGCTCTCTCAAGAGCAAATGGCGCAGCAGCTAGGCGTCCCGTTGGGTACCGTGAAATCACGGTTACGATTGGCTTTAGCTAAGCTTAGAACTTACCTTGGAGCAGAGCATGATTAAGTATCACCCCAACTCAGAATTACTCCTGCAATATGTGCAAGGGGCGTTGCCGGCTTCCATCAGCGTGGCGATTGCGGCGCACCTGGAGCTCTGTGCTCACTGCGCCGAACACACTGACACCCTTGAGCAGCAATGTGCCCACAGTGCATTTGCCGATGAGCAAATTGAGGCGTCGGAGCTCGCGTATGAGCAAAGCCATAATGAGGATGCGTTGGGCGACGAGTACGCCGCCATGCTAGCGGACATCACCGCCGACGATCTGCGTGACGATTTCAGTATTGCCAGCTCCAAAGAGCTACGCTTTGGCGACAAAACCATCACCTTGCCGCGGGCATTAAGCCATATTGGCATGGGTCGCTTTATGCAAGCGGGCAAACTGGCGCGCTCTCGCCTGGAACTGGACGAGGGCAGCATGCGCACCAGCCTGTTGTATATCGCCCCCGGCGGCACTATTCCTGAGCATACCCATACCGGGTTCGAGCTGACCTTGCTGCTCGATGGCAGTTTTAGCGATGAGCAGGGGACTTATGAGCCCGGCGATTTTATGTGGCTTGATCACCGGCATCAGCACACTCCGTACACAGAGCACGGTTGTTTGTGTCTGGCGGTGGTGAACAGTGCGCTGCACTTCAATAAGGGCCTGAGTAAGTTATTGAATCCTATTGGTGAGCTGATCTACTAATGAACCGAGACATAAAAATTGGCATCAGTGCCTGCTTAAGCGGCGAAAAAGTCCGTTTCGATAGCGGCCATAAACGCTCTAACTTTTGTATGGATGAGCTGGCCAGGCATGTGCAATACGTGCCTTTTTGTCCCGAGGTTGCCATCGGTCTGCCCATACCCAGACCGACGATCAGGCAGGTGCGTAAAGGGGACGTAATCACTGTGTGCCGTCCCGATGGCACAGGTGATGTAGGTGATAAACTGACCGAGTACGGTCAGCGTATCGGCGCCAAATATGGCTCTGAGCTCGACGGTTTTATCTTTTGTGCCAAAAGTCCGAGCTGCGGCATGGAGCGCATTAAGGTGTTTAACGAAGAGGGAACAGGCAACACCGCTGAGGGCGTGGGCTTTTTTGCTGCGCAAATAATGGCAGCAAATCCGTTACTGCCCTGTGAGGAAAATGGCCGCCTTAATGATATGCACCTGCGTGAGAATTTCGTTATGCGCGTTTATGTCTATCACAGCTGGCGGCAGTTATGCCGCGAGCCCCTGAGCGTGCACCGGCTCACCCGCTTTCACGGCATGCATAAGTATTTGTTGATGAGTCACAACTATCAGGCCTATCGTGATTTAGGCCGACTGCTTGGGCATCATCAAGGTGAAGGGCTGGAGTCCATCGCCGAGCAATACATCAGTGGTCTGATGGCGGCGTTGAAAAAGCCAGCCAGTCGCAAGGCGCACACCAACACCCTGATGCATTTGCAGGGTTACTTTAAGCGTCATCTCAGTAAGGGCGAAAAAGAAGAGCTACGTGCTGCCATTGAGGATTACCGCCAGGGCTTGGTGCCCTTGTATGTGCCATTGACGTTATTGAAACACCAGCTTAACGTGCATCCCAACCCCTATTTGGCGCAGCAGGTGTACTTTAATCCTCACCCCAACGACTTAAAACTAAGATACGGGATCTAATGACACCTCTTTTTTGGTTTCGGCGCGACTTGCGCCTATTTAGTAATGAAGCGCTGATAGCCGCTCTCGAACAAGGTGCCGAGCATGCGGTTTTTTTTGTCACCGAACAGCAGTGGCAAGTACATGATATGGCACCCATACAGCGTGACTTATTGTTGCGTCGGGTTGATTACCTGGGTCAGCAACTGAGTGACTATGGCGTGCAACTGCATGTATTGGCCGTCCCCGCGTTTGCCGAGGTGCCATCGGCGTTAATGGGTTTATGCAACACACTCGGTTGCACTAGCGTGTATGCCAATCGCGAGTATGAAGTCAATGAGCGCGCAAGAGACATGGCCTGTGTTGATGCCGCAGCGCAGGAGAATGTGGCATTTCACTTGTTTGATGGCGATGTGATTGCCCCGCCGGGCACGGTCACGACGCAAAATAATGAGATGTTTAAGGTGTTCACGCCCTTTAAACGCCAGTGGTTACGGCAGTACGAATGCACTCAGTTCAGCTTACCCGCTTGGCCTCGCGCTAAGACTCAAGGCCAATGGCAGCGACCCGAGTGCTTAACTTGGGATGGCAGCTCGCACAAGTGGCCGGTGGACGATGAGGCGCTTGCCGGAGTCGTCGAGCGTTTTATCGCTGAGAAGTTACCACACTATAGCGAAGACAGGGATTTCCCCGCCATCAAAGGCACCTCCGGACTGAGCCCCTATTTAGCCCTGGGCATAGTGGGCATTAAGCAATTGTTGGTGCAACTGCAATCACGGCACCCGGATATTTTGCAAAGCGCCAAAAGCAATTTATTTAGCTGGGTGAACGAGTTGATTTGGCGTGAGTTTTACCGCCATTTACTGGTCGCCTTCCCACAGCTCTGTAAGCATAAAAATTTCAACACCAAGTATGACGCACTGCAGTGGCAGGATGATGACGCCGGATTTAAGGCCTGGTGTGAGGGCCGAACCGGTTATCCCCTGGTTGATGCGGCGATGCGCCAGTTACTGCGTACCGGCTGGATGCACAATCGCTTGCGCATGGTGGTGGCAAGCTTTTTAACCAAGCATTTGTTAGTCGACTGGCGTCGTGGTGAGGCATTTTTTATGCGTCATCTGATCGATGGCGATCTGGCGTCCAATAACGGCGGCTGGCAGTGGGCGGCAAGTACCGGCTGCGACGCGCAGCCTTACTTTCGTATTTTTAATCCCATAACCCAGAGCAAACGCTTTGATCCAGACGGCGAGTTTATTCGTAACTATCTACCAGAGCTAGAAAAGGTGCCGACTAAAGAGATCCATTTCCCGCACCAATATATGGCAAAAGTGGGAGGGATTGATTACTGGCCGGCAATCGTCGATCACCAAAGTGCACGTGCGCGTGCACTCGCAAGGTTTAAGGTTGAGCATGAGTAAGCGCATTGCCGATTTCATCGCCATGTACCAGCGTCTGGATAAAGATAACCTGGCGTTACTCGATACGATTTATCATCAGGATATTCATTTTATCGATCCGCTCCATGAGCTGCATGGCCGCGACCAATTACATCAATACTTCGCCAATCTGTACGCCAATATCAAGGACTGCAGCTTTACCATCAGCGACAGCTTTGAATGCGAAGAGCAGGCCTTCCTGTACTGGACCATGGCCTTTAGCCATCCCCGTATCAAAGGCGGGCGCGAGGTGTTGGTAAATGGTCATAGCCTGCTGCGATTTGAAGGTGAGCAGGTGATTATGCATCGCGACTACTTTGATGTCGGCCAGTTGCTTTATCGCAACCTGCCGGTGATAGGCGGTTTGATTAAGTTTATTGAAAAGCGAGCGAGCGGCGTATGAAGATATTGATCACCGGCGCGACCTCGGGAATTGGCGAAAGCCTGGCGCTGTTATATGCCAAAGAGCATCAGGTTTATGCCTGTGGTCGCAATGCAGAGGCGCTGCAACGTTTGGGCGAGCATGAATCGATTACGCCGCTGTGCTTCGATGTCACGGACTTGGCGCAAATCACCGCGGTCACGGCAGAGATAGATGACCTGGATTTAGTGGTGCTCAATGCCGGGGTATGCGAATACATAGACGATGCCCGACATTTTGACAGCGCCCTATTTGAGCGGGTGATCCGCGGCAACTTGCTGAGCCTGGGTTATTGTTTGGAGGCGCTGCTGAGCAAGATTAAGTCCGGTGGTCAGCTGGCCATCGTTTCTTCCAGTGTGACCTACTTACCCATTACCCGCTCCGAGGCCTATGGCGCCGCCAAGGCCGGGGCCACCTATTTAGCCCGCACTTTGGCCGTTGATTTACCAGATATTGATGTAAGTGTGGTCCACCCTGGGTTTGTGCATACGCCCTTGACGGCCAAAAACGACTTCGCCATGCCCATGGCCATCAGCTCCGAGGATGCGGCTAAGCGCATTGTTCGCGGCCTGCACAAGCGCCAGGCGGAGATTCATTTTCCCAAACGTTTTACCCTTATTTTGAAAGCGCTGCGGGCCTTGCCCACATCGCTGTGGTTACGAATAGCAAAAGGAATGGTACGGTGAAAAATATCGCCATCATCGGCAGTGGTATTGCCGGTTTAACCAGCGCTCACTTGTTGGCAAAAAAACACCAGGTAAAGGTGTTCGAAAAAAATAACTACATAGGCGGACACACGGCTACGGTGGATGTAACCATTGACGGCCAAACGCTGGCCGTTGATACCGGGTTTATCGTATTTAACGACCGCACCTACCCAAAATTTGAAAAGCTGCTGGAAGAGATAGGCATTGGCCGGCAGCCGACGCAAATGAGCTTTAGCGTGCATCATTGCGACACGGGATTTGAATACAATGGCCATACCCTGAGCACCTTGTTTGCCCAGCGACGCAATCTGTTGCGCCCCAAGTTCTGGCATTTGTTATGGCAAATAGTGCGCTTTAATCGCATTTGTAAGGACATGTATAAGTCGGGCGATTTTCAGCAGGGGGATACTCTAGGGGAGTTTTTGGATCGCCACGGCTTTAATGACTTCTTTCGCCAGCACTATATTTTGCCCATGGGAGCGGCAATTTGGTCCACTTCCCTGAAGCAGATGAATGATTTTGCCATCGACTTTTTCGTGCGCTTTTTCTACCACCATGGTTTGTTGGATATCACCAACCGACCCCAGTGGTACGTGATCCCCGGTGGTTCCCGCGAATATATAGCGCCTTTAACCGAGTCTTTTAAAGAGCAGATAGAACTCGGTGCCCATATAGACAGGGTAGAGCGCAAAGAGCAGGGGGTAGTCATTCACCTTAATGATGGCCGCAGCGAGCACTTTGATGCCGTGGTCTTTGCCTGCCATTCGGATCAGGCACTCGCCCTGCTGGCTGATTCCAGTGAGGCAGAGCAGCAGGTGCTCGGCGCTATACCCTATACCGCTAACTCCGTGGTTCTGCACACCGACAGCTCCTTGTTGCCCAAACGCCCTGCGGCCTGGGCCAGTTGGAATTACCGCTTAGACAATAATGTCGATAGAGCTGCGGTGGTAACCTATAATATGAATATTCTTCAAGGGCTTAGCTCTGAGCAACCTCTGTGTGTCACCTTAAATGGTGATGAGGTTATCGCCGAGGAACATATTTTGCGACACTTTACTTATCATCATCCGGTGTTTAACCAACAGAGTTTGCGTGCTCAGCAACGTCGTGACGAGATCAATGGTAAACAGCACACGTATTTTTGCGGTGCCTATTGGTATAACGGCTTTCATGAAGACGGCGTGCGCAGCGCCGTGGATGTAGCCAAAGCACTAGGAGTCGATTTTGACTAGCGCGCTGGCGTTTGATACGACCGAATTAACGCAGCAGGCTTTGTGGCAAAGCGCCATTATGCTGGGCGATATACGTCATCGGCGCTTTGAGCCCAAGTCTCATCAATTTCTTTATCCACTTTATATGATGTGGGTCGACCTCGCTCACCCGGAGCAACTTGACGGCGTTCATCCTCTACTGGGATCGGGCAGAGCCAAGTTACTGCGCTTTAAGCAAAGTGATTATGTGCCATTGCAGGAAGGGGATGTCAGTACACGGGCAATTAAGCAGCTGCATACGTTAGACAGTAGCATCGAGGTTGAGTCCGTATACCTGCTTGGGCAATTGCGTTGTTTTGGGGTGTATTTTTCGCCCGCCAATTTCTATTTCTTTCAACGGCGCGGCGCCAGTGGGTTTACCCATATGATGGCAGAGGTCAGTAATACGCCCTGGAACGAGCGCCATTATTATTTAGTTGAATTGCATGCCAAAGTGAACTTTAAGAAACGCTTTCACGTATCTCCTTTTATGAATTTGGATATGCATTATCACTGGGTGGTTAAAGTGCTCCCCAAGTCCTTGCTTATCCATATTGAGAACAAGCGTCAGGAAACCCTGTTGTTCGATGCCACCATGCGCCTGCAACGCCGAACGTTGGAAAAACAGGCGGTGAGTGAATTGCTCAAGCGCTTTCCCGCGATGAGCCTGAGCATAGTCAAAGGGATCTACTGGCAAGCAGTTAAACTATTTTTGAAACGAGTGCCTTTTTACGCTCACCCTGGGAAAGAATGATGGATAGAGTTACCGAGGTAAAAATAAATTCAAATTTAAGCTGGAAAACCAAGTTAGCCAAGCGTTTGGTGTTTGCCGCGTTCAATACGCTGGAAAACGGCTGTATTGAGATTCATGAGCGTGGCGAGCCGGTGCATGCTTTTGGAGATAAGTCAGCGCAGCCTAGGGCTGTGGTCAAGGTTGTTGACGCCAAGATGTATCAGGCCTTTGCGTTTTCCGGCAGCATAGGCGCGGCGGAGTCTTACATTGAAGGTCACTGGGAATGTGACAATCTCACCAAACTCATTGAAATATTTGTATTAAACCAGGCACAGCTGGATGCCTTTGAGCGTCGCTTTGCGCTGCTGAGCGGACTTGCGTACCGCCTTAAGCATCTGCGCAACCGTAACTCCAGTGCTGGCTCAAAACGCAATATTGTCGCTCATTACGATTTAGGCAACGAGCTGTACGAGTCCTTTTTAAGTAATGAAATGCTCTATTCCTGTGCCGTGTATCCGCACAAGGAAGCGAGTCTGGAGCAGGCGCAGCAGCATAAGCTTAAGCTTATTTGCGAGCGCGCGCAGCTCAAAGATGGCGACACAGTCATAGAGATTGGTACCGGGTGGGGCGCCTTCGCTATCTATGCCGCCACGCACTATGACGTGCATGTTACCACCACCACCATTTCCGAAGAGCAGCACGATTATGTGGCGAATAAGATTAAAGCCCTGGGCCTTGAAGACAAGATCACCCTGCTGAAACAGGACTACCGTTTACTCGAGGGGCAGTACGACAAGCTGGTATCCATCGAGATGATTGAAGCAGTGGGCCATCAATACCTCGGTGGTTTCTTCGCCAAATGTAATAGCCTGCTTAAGCCCGATGGTGCCATGCTGCTTCAAGCCATCACCATCAACGACCAGCGTTATCATACTTACGTCAAACAGACCGACTTTATCCAGCAATATATTTTCCCCGGTGGTTGCTTGGTCAGTATTGATGAGATGAGTCGTCATTTGCGCCAAGGCACCGAGTTGGTGATGCACGAACTGCACGATATTGGTTTGCATTATGCTCGCACCCTGGCCGATTGGCGTGAGCGTTTCGATAAAGCCTGGCCACAATTACAGGGGGCAAAATTTAATGCCCAATTTTACCGTCTCTGGCACTACTACCTGGGCTATTGTGAAGGCGCATTTCGTCAGCGGGCTATCAGCACTGTGCACCTAGTTGCGCGCAAGCAAGGGTTTAAAACCAATGACGCAGCGCTGGCTTTGCATTACTAACTTTTTATTATTTCAAACCTGCTGGTGGGCAGCTTTTTATGCCCAGCAGCGGGCACTGCCGGTAATGGCGCTGTGTCTGCTCATCATGTTGTGGCTGTCGTCAGAGCGCCGCCGCGACCTCTATTTATGTAGCACCCTGGTGCTGGCCTTTGTCTGTGAGGCACTGGCCCAATGGTTGGGGTTGTTACAATTTGCCGACGCCACAGTTCCGGCCTGGCTTTTATTACTGTGGCTGGCCCTGATCCTCACCATCAATCATTCCTTGGCCTTTATTAAGCGCCTGCCTTGGTGGCAATGCTTGCTGCTGTGCTGGCTCTGTGCCCCGTCCAGTTATATTACCGCCGCGCACTTTGAGATCTTTGCCTTAGGGGTGTCCTGGTGGCAGTTCTATCTTCTTTATGGTGGCCTCTGGGCCGTTACTTTTTCCCTTATGATAGTGATCAATCGGCACCTTAAACACGTAGTGACACATACGAGTTGATAAGGAGCACCGTTATGAGTGCTTGGAAAAGTGTAATCCTGTTATCGGCCTTTGTGCTTGCGCTTCCTGCCACGGCGACCACAGATAAGTGGCAGGACGTTGGCGAAGGCGTGATGCGCTACCTGTTTTGGGATATCTACCACGCCGAGCTGGCGACAGATACCGGCGATTATCGCCAGGGGCAGCACCCCATGCGTTTGTCGCTGACCTATTTGCGAGATATTGAAGGCGACGACATCACCAAAGCCACACTGGACCAATGGCGTAAGCTCGATAGACCCGAGTATGTGCGGGCCTACAAAACGCTACTCAAAGGCTTATGGCCTGATGTTCGCTCGGGCGATACGCTAAGCTTTGTTACCGATGCCAACGGCCAGGGAGCCTTTTACTTCAATGGTGAGTTATTGCAGCGGGTTGACGACCCAGCGTTTAGCGACGCTTTTACCTCAATCTGGCTATCGCCACAGACAACAGAGCCCGGGCTTAGGGCGCAATTATTGGGAGGGCGTCCATGAGACACCTAGTATTACTGCCACTGTTAATACTGCTAGTGGCCTGCAGCGTTAGCATAGAGGATTATGAAGGCACAGGGCCGCAATTCGACTTTAAGCGCTTTTTTAACGGCGAGCTGGTGGCCTATGGCATAGTCCAGGACTACAGCGGTAAGGTCACCCGGCGTTTCAAAGTCGATATGCAGGGCTCATGGGATGGCAATAAGGGCATTCTTGATGAGCAGTTTTATTACCAAGATGGTGAACAGAGCACGCGGGTCTGGTATCTGGAACTGGGCGAAAATGGAAAGGTGTTTGGCCGCGCCGATGATGTGGAGGGGCAGGCCGAGGGGAAAGTGGTCGGTAATGCCTTGCACTGGCAGTATAGTTTGCGTATCCCCTATGGCGATGACACCATCACGGTAGCCCTTGATGACTGGATGTTTCTTGTCACCGAAACAAGGTTGATCAACCGTACCGCAATTGATAAGTTTGGAGTCGAAGTTGGCGAAATCACGCTAGTTATCGAAAAACGTTAACAAATAGCCCATTTTTATGAAGTTTTTTCTCAAAAATGTGTGGTTTGCAGTTGCCAAGTCAATAAAAATACTTAAATATAGGTCTTGCTAAGGCAAAAAAAATAACGAATAGGAATCAAACAATGAACAAAGCTCAATTAGTCGAAAAAATCGCCAACGATGCTGAAATCTCAAAAGCAGCGGCGAGCCGTGCGCTGGATGCATTCACTGGTGCAGTAACTGACTCTTTGAAAGACGGTAACTCTGTTGCGCTAGTTGGTTTCGGTACTTTCACTGTAAAAGAGCGTGCTGCTCGTACAGGCCGCAACCCGCAAACAGGCGCGGAAATCCAAATCGCGGCTGCGAACATTCCTAGCTTCAAGCCAGGTAAAGGTCTTAAAGATTCAGTTAATTCTTAATAGTAAAGAATACTGTTGAAAAAGGGCGTTAACGCCCTTTTTTTATGCCTGTTGTTTGGCAAAACAAGACTGTTATGGGTCAGTATTCATATTTATATTCGGAGGCTGCTGAGAGCGAATAACTGACGGTGGCAGATACAGCAAATTAACTAAGACACCCATCTCAAAAAATTAACCAAGACACCCACTCCAAGATTTCACACTTACGGACTCCTTGACTACACTTTGAGGGTCCTACTCAAGGAGGAGTGAATCATGGCAACGCCTCGGAAAAGCCAAATCAGCCTGGCTGACACCCCTTATTATCACTGTATTTCTCGCTGTGTACGGCGCGCCTTCTTATGTGGCAAAGATGCATTGACTGGCCGCTCTTATGAACATCGCCGCGACTGGGTTGAAAGCAAACTGCTGCAGCTGCCCCGTATTTTCTGCATAGATGTGTGTGCCTACGCGGTAATGAGCAACCATACCCATGTGGTGTTGCATGTGGATAGGCGCAAAGCCCAGCGCTTAACGGATAAAGCCATTGTGCTGCGTTGGCATAAACTATTTAAAGGCACCTTGCTCAGTCAACGTTTTGTGCAAGGGGAGTCGTTAGATGTGGCCGAATTGGCCGCTCTACAAGGTCGAATCTTGATTTATCGGAAGCGCCTTAGTGATATCAGCTGGTTTATGCGGGTGCTCAATGAAGGGATTGCCCGTCAAGCTAATCGTGAAGATGAATGCACCGGCAGATTCTGGGAGGGCCGATTTAAATCTCAAGCGCTTCTTGATGAAGCTGCCCTTATTGCCTGCTTAGCCTATGTGGACTTAAACCCGATTCGCGCCAAGGCCGCCGGCTTACCCGAGCAATCCGATTATACGAGCGTGAAAGCCCGAATCGAATCAGCAAAGAGGGGTAAGCAACCCTCCACCTTAATGCGTTTTGTTGGACACCCTCGTAAGCCTATGCCGAAAGGCCTGCCTTTTGAGCTATGCAGTTACTTAGAGCTGGTTGAATGGACGGGCCGCTGTATGCGAGAAGATAAACTAGGTTATATTGCATCTGACGCAACCCCCATACTTGAACGACTCGATATTAGCCCAGTAAATTGGCTGTCCCTGACCACCTCGTTTACCAAGGTTTTTCACGGCGCGGTGGGGAAGGAGCAAGCATTAACAACCTACTGCCAACATCAACACCGAAAACGACGTGTGGATTTAAGCAACAGCCAAGCGCTGTTTGCTTAGGCAACGCTTCTTTCCTCTCTATTCTTGACCAAGCTCGCGAGAGGTAGGCTTCGCACGTCAAAAATTCACGAAAATGATAATAACGAAAGGAAAATCGTCGAAAAACGTTCGAACTGGGCGATACTCGCTTTAAAATCCTTCTCCCCCCATTACGTTGCAAAAACTTAATCTTTCGAGTGGGTGTCTTGGTTATTTTTTCCGTTGTTCGAGTGGGTGTCTTGGTTATTTTTTCCGTTGCCGAAACTCTATCTTTAAGTTGGGTGTCTTTGTTATTTTACTGTTCGCTTAGGCAATGCTTCTTTCCTTTTTATTCTTGACCAGGCTTGCGAGAAGCAGGCTTCGCACGTCAAAAATTCCCGAAAGTGATAATAACGAAAGGCAAATCGTCGAAAAACGTTCGAACAGGGCGATACTCGCCTTTAAATCCACCTCCCCTCATTCCGTTGCAAAAACTTAATCTTTAAAGTGGGTGTCTTGGTTATTTGGGTTCTTGATATAAAATTGTTAGTGATTTCATTAAAACTAGGTGGTAATGAATTAGATATGACAAATGATTTGATAACGATTTTTGAAAGAAATATTAAAGCTGGTAGATTTTGTATTCACCCCCATTCTTGGCTTAAGCTCGCAATTGTAAAGAGAAGGTTTCGATGGGATAAATCCGATGTACAATTTGGCAATTTAAGAATTGTAGATATTCCTAAGCGAGCACTAAGAAAAACATTAGATGCAGTCCCTAAGCGAACTGCGAGTAATTATTACCTTGTTAATACAGATATTGCGCGTGATTATGAAGCAGAAATAATGACTGCAAAAACAATTAATGAAAGGCTAATCACAAGTACTTTCCAAGCATTAAATCCAGAATTTTCATCTGAAAAAATTTTAAATCCAAACTGTAGGATTGATCTTTATTCGGAAAATGAGTTCATCGAAGTCAAGAAAAAAAGCAATTGGAAACACGCTTTGGGTCAAGTGTTGACATATCGGTATGAGTTAAAAAATCATAAAGCTACTATAATCCTATTTGGGGATAGCCAATGCCCAAGAGACCTCGAATATATAGAAAAAGTTTGCAATGAATATTATGTTGCAGTTTCCTATATCTCTAAGCATTGTTTAAATAATGAATTTTTATTGCGTACCAAGCACTAACAAGTTGCTGAAATTCGCTCGTAAACCCACAGGGACAATTACCAGTCGGCTTGGCGCTTCGCGCGAGTGTAGCTAACTGGTAACTGCCTTTTAGCAAAGCGTTCACACTGTCTGCTTCTGGCACAGAGCCTTCCGTCTAATCCCCCCCACTTGCAGTATAGGGCTATAGATCTTTATACCTCGACATTGGCCATAGAAAGCGGTACAGAACGTACCGCTTCGATTTTTACTTACCCTTTTAGTGCTTTATCGCCGCGGCCTAAGCCGATGGCGCCGGAGCGCACCATTTCGATAATATCGGTTTCATGGCGCAGGGTATCGAGGAAGGACTCCAGCTTTTCCGTGCTTGCCGCCAGTTGCAATGAGTAACTAATACGACCCATGTCCAGGATGGCACCACCAAACACATCGACTACCCGGGTCACCGCGGCACGAGTTTTTTCGTCCTGGGCTATCACCTTGACCAAGAGCAGCTCGCGCTCGATATGGCTTTGCTCGGTTAAATCTATCACCTTAAGCACATCGACCAGCTTATTAACCTGTTTAAGGATCTGTTCAAGAACGCGATCGCCCCCTTGCGTGGTGATGGTGATGCGTGAGAGCGAGGCATCGTCCGTGGTGCCTACCGCCAGGCTGTCGATATTATAGGCGCGCTGTGAAAACAGGCCGACGATACGTGACAAGGAGCCGGGTTCGTTTTCTAGTAAGATGAAAGTATACGACGCATTATGCTTTTACTCCTTTTTTCAACCACATATCATCAACGGCACCGAGTTTAATCTGCATTGGGTAAACATGTTCAAGCTCATCGACGCGGACATCGAGAAACACCAGGCGATCAGTAATGCTCATCATTTTTTCGATGGCGGCATCGAGTTCATCGGGGTGATCGACGCGAATGCCAACATGGCCGTAGCTTTCGGCGAGCTTGACGAAATCCGGTAAGGACTCCATATAAGAAGACGAGTGGCGGCCGCTGTAGAGCATGTCCTGCCACTGCCTGACCATGCCTAAGGAGCGGTTGTTCAAGGAAACAATTTTAACCGCCAGGTTATATTGCAAGCAGGTGGACAGCTCCTGGATGTTCATCTGAATCGAACCATCGCCGGTAATGCAGATTGATTCCTGGTCGCGAAACGCCAGCTTCACGCCCATGGCTGCCGGTAAGCCAAAGCCCATGGTGCCCAAACCGCCGGAGTTGATCCACTGGCGTGGCTTTTTAAAGGGGTAGTACTGGGCGGCAAACATCTGGTGCTGACCCACATCCGAGCTGATATAGGCGTCGCCATTAGTGGCCTGGTAGAGCTTTTCGATCACGGTTTGCGGTTTGATTTTTTCTTCACCCGGGCTGTAGCTCAGACACTTTTGCTCGCGCCAGCGATTGATTTGTCGCCACCAGTCTTCCTGGGCATGGCGGTCAATGCTTTGTCCCGACTTGGCAATGGCGCTCAAGAGCTGCGGCAACACCATGTCCAGGCTGCCGACCACTGGAATATGGGCGCTGATGGTTTTGGAAATCGAGGTGGGGTCGACATCCACATGCACTATGGTGGCGTTAGGGCAAAACTTTTGCACATTATTGGTAACACGATCATCAAAACGGGCGCCCAGGGCCAAAATAACATCGGCATGGGCCATAGCCTTATTGGCCTCTAAGGTGCCGTGCATACCCAGCATGCCAATAAAGTTCGGGTGCTCGCCGCTCAGTGCGCCAAGGCCCATCAGGGTGTTGGTGCAAGGGGCATTAAGGGCTTCTACCAGCTCTGTAAGCTGTTCGCTGGTGTTGGAAAGGATCACCCCGCCGCCGGCGTAGATCACCAGTTTCTGCGCCGCCAATAGGGCATTCACCGCTTTCTTGATTTGTTTAGGGTGGCCCTTCTTACTGGGATTATAGGTGCGGATGGCCACATCCTGGGGCATTTTAAAGTCAAATTTGGCCGCCGGGTTAAGTACATCCTTGGGGAGCTCCACTACGACCGGGCCGGGGCGGCCGCTGCTGGCAATATAAAAGGCCTTGGCAAGCAGGGTGGGGATTTCCTCGGCGCGACGGCAGTTAAAGCTGTGTTTCACTATGGGGCGAGAGCAACCAACAATATCGGTTTCCTGGAAGGCATCATCGCCAATAAGGTGAGTGGGGACCTGGCCTGAGATTACCACCATGGGGATGGAGTCCATATAAGCGGTGGCTATACCGGTAACACAGTTGGTGGCACCTGGACCTGAGGTGGCCAGCACCACGCCCACCTTACCCGTGGCGCGGGCATAGCCATCGGCCATATGGGTGGCTGCCTGTTCATGGCGCACCAGGATATGTTCGATATCATTTTGTTCGAACAGTGCGTCGTAGAGATCCAGCACCGAGCCGCCGGGGTAACCAAAAATATAGTGAACGCCTAGCTCCTTTAGTGCTTCGACAACCAGCTCACCGCCGTTGTATTGTTGCTTACTCATCCTCATTCCTCAAAAAAAAACCCCCGCATAAGGGCGGGGGTTGTTTAGCCTAGACGTTGGCTCACGCCTACCCCGCAGTCTGGTTAAAGACCACCACGAGTAGAACCACGAGAACCAACATAAACGACATAGTATTACCTAGATATAAATTAAAGGTGACCTAGTTATTGTTAGTTTTTTGGGCAACTTATGTCAACCCTGATGAATGGGTTTTTGGATAAAATATTCTTATAGTGAATATTAATCTGCCTTTTAGGGTTATTTCTTGCTTTTTGTGCCGATTTTGGAACGAAAAAAAGCCAGCTGACGCTGGCTTAGATATTTTATGTTGAATGCGGGGTTATAGGCGTTCGATCACAGCCGCAGTGAAGTCTGTGGTGCCGTGTTCGCCACCTAGATCGCGCGTGGTGCGGTCACCTGATTTGATCACATCGGCCACGGCCGCACGAATGCGCTCTGCGGTCTCACCCATATCCAGGTATTCAAGCATTTGAATAGACGCTAGGATCACCGAGGTGGGGTTGGCCAGGTTTTTACCGGCGATATCCGGCGCACTGCCGTGAACTGCTTCGAAAATAGCGGCATTTTCACCGATATTGGCACCTGGTGCCATACCCAAACCACCTACTAGACCGGCACACAGATCAGAGAGGATGTCGCCGAACAGGTTGGTTGTAACTATTACGTCGAACTCTTCCGGGTTCATAACCAGCTTCATACAGGCGGCATCAACGATCATCTCAGCCGACTCGATATCCGGGTAACGCTCTGCTACTTCGCGGGCGACTTTCAAAAACAGGCCGGAAGTCGATTTTAGAATGTTGGCCTTGTGTACCGCGGTCACCTTCTTACGGCCTTCGCGACGGGCAAGTTCATAAGCGAAAGTGACTATCTTCTCTGCACCTTCGCGGGTGATTTTTGACATGGCTTCCGCTTCGTTGCCATCGTCCGATACTACCTGGCCAAGACCCGAGTACATGCCCTGAGTGTTTTCACGCACCGTGATGATGTCGATGTCTTCATAGCGTGCTTTGGTGCCGGCAAATGATTTAACCGGACGCACATTGGCATACAGGTTAAATTGCTTACGCAGGGTGACGTTGATTGAGGTAAAGCCTTCGCCAACCGGAGTCGTCAATGGGCCTTTTAGGGTGATCTTGTTGCGTTCAATGGCTTCAAGCGTCTCTGGCGGTAATAGCTCACCGGTTTTTTCCAGTGCGGCCAGACCGGCATCAACAAATTCGTATTCAAAGTCACAACCGGCGGCGTTTAGAATTTCCAGAGCTGAATCAATAATGCTGGGACCTATGCCATCGCCTTTGATGACAGTAATGGTTTGCTTAGCCATTTAACAATTTCCTTAAAACTGATAGATGAGTCCGACACCAATAGCATAGCCGCACAAAGCTGTTGTGGGTAATTAGAAAGCTGATGAGGGTGGCGGAAATTTACGTGAGAATTCAGGGCGATTTATAGCAGTTAAACCCCTAATTTTCCAGTATATGGCATTTAAATATATGTTATTTCCATTATAAATAAGATGAATTGTACTGGGGGTTACAGCCGCTTTTCAGCTATTAAAAATAAGGGCTGAATCTAGTTATAGGGAAGAATGCAAACAAACAATTTTAGGTGCTCAGCTCGCCTTGGTCCTGCTTAGGATTGTAAGTCGACTTTGTCATAGGCCAGCTCGGCCTGTTGCCCCCAAACGAGCAGCTTTTTGTTTTTAAACAATAACCCGGTGCACTCGTCTTTGGTGGTAATGCCATCGGCTTTTACATGCTGGGTGCGATAAAACACTATCTGGTAGATATCCTCACCGCGGCGCTTTACAAAGGTAAGATCTGGGGTGCCCAAGGTGGCCAGCACTTTTTCGATATGCATAGGCGAGGTGGAGTCGAGCTTGGCAATAAAACGTTTGTTATAGGCCTCTCTGTCTTGCCACACCATGGAGCCGGGATCATCCTTATACAGGCTCATCACCAAGGTGGCTATTGCCGCATATACGCCGATACCGAGAATTATGTATTTTAAGACCTTAGTCCACATCAGTTTTTACCCTTAAAGCCGAACACCTTGGGCCAGTATACCTAGTTCATTTTGGCAATGCTAAATTTGCGATGTATGCAGCGTAATTTGTGGCGCATCCGCGCTTAGGCGTAATTGTTTTAAGGAGATACCCAAATCTATGTCTGTACGCAGTGACACCAGGGCCAAGGCGCGTACATAGTCTGGCAAATGCCGAGCTAAAAGCTGCTGAATCTTACCATCGGGCTCAGTGTTTAGGGCATCGGCGACGCTGGGATATTGGCTTAGCAGTGCCTGTGCCGACTTGGCGCCTATGCCGCTGACTCCGGTAATATCATTTGTTTTATCGCCCACCAGGGCGAAATACTGCCACAGGCGCGCGGCATCTATACCGTATTTTTGTTGCACCTCGGCGACGGTGCGCTCGGCTTGGGTAAAGTAGTCGAACACCATAACCCCCTGCTCAATGAGTGGCAGGTAGCCCTTATCGGTGGAGACTATCACCACCTCGATACCTTGTTTATTGGCCTTGGCGGCCAAGGTGGCGAGGACATCGTCCGCCTCTTCGTTGATGGCGCGCACCACGGCTATTTGCTGGGCGTTAATGGCATTCATAAAGCGCGGCAGCTGTTTGCTCAGTGCCTCGGGCATGGGTTTCCGAGAGGCCTTGTAAGCAGAGAAAAACTCATAGCGCCAACTGCTGTCGCCGTCAAAGGCGGCCAACGCATACTGGGGCTTGTGCTGGGCCTTAAGTTTGGCTAACGCTCGCTCCACACGGATAATGGCCTGCTCTATGGCTTGTTCACTATGGGCACCGTATTGGCTTTCACATACGGCGTATATGCGCCGAATGAGGTTCAGCGCATCGATCAGTAATAATTGCATTGTCAGGTTGGGGCCTAAGTCTGGATGGTGTAACAGGGTATATAGGCACTGCCGGGCAGCTTCATTCGACCCTGAGCCACAAAGGCGCTAAGCAGGGCATCCATTTTACCCATAAGCTCAGGGTCACCGCATAGCTCGAACACCCCATGCTGGCCTATGGCGCGAATGCCTTCGTCCTTAACGTTACCGGCTACTATGCCCGAGAAGGCGCGGCGAAGATTCGCTGCCAACTGCTGTTTGGGTTGGTTGAGGTGCAAGTTCAATGCCGCCATATTGTCATGGTTGGGCACAAAGGGTGCCTGAAACTCGGGGTCGATACGCAGCGTCCAATTGAAATAATAGGCATCGCCATGCTGGCGGCGGTAGTCGCGCACATCCTGCATGCTTTGTTTCACCGTGCGGGCGACAAGCGCAGGGTCGTCGATGATCACCTCGAATTTGTCCAGCGCTTCCGGACCTAAGGTATCGCCGACAAAGGTAACGATTTCATCAAAATAGGCACGGCTTTCTGCGGGCCCGGTGAGGATCACCGGCAATTGTTGTTTGTCGTTCTCCGGATGCAGCAAGATACCGAGCAAATAAAGCAGTTCTTCGGCGGTACCGGCGCCCCCAGGGAAAATAATAATGGCGTGCGCCACGCGTACAAAGGCCTCAAGGCGCTTTTCGATATCAGGTAGGATCACCAGTTCATTGACGATAGGATTGGGCGGCTCGGCGGCGATAATGCTCGGCTCGGTCAACCCCAAGTAACGTGGGTTGGAGATCCTTTGTTTGGCATGGCCTATGGTGGCGCCCTTCATCGGCCCCTTCATGGCACCTGGGCCACAGCCGGTACAAATATTCAGGCCGCGCAGACCAAGCTGATAACCTACTTCCTTGGCGTAATGATATTCGACTTCATTAATGGAATGGCCGCCCCAGCACACTACCATGTTAGGGTCGGTGTTTACTTCCAGGGCGTTGGCATTGCGCAGCATATCAAAGACCATGTGCGTGATGGCTCTGGGATCGGCTTCGTGCATAGTGTGATGTCTTTGACAAATAAACAAAATATCACGGATAACAGAAAAAATATGTTCGTGAATACCGCGAATAATATCACCGTCGACAAACGCCGTCTGCGGTGGATTGGTTAGTTCTATTTTAATGCCGCGCTCGCGCACCACCAAACTGATATTAAAGTCTTTATAGCTGTCATAAATCTCGGCGCTGGAGTCGGTATGACTGCCCACGTTAAGCACCGCCAATGCACAGTTGCGAAACAACCGATAGCGGTCGGTGGTTGATTGCTCCAGTAAATCTACTTCCAATTGCGAAAGTAAGTTGAGTACCCCGGTTGGGTTGAGCTGTATTTTCATAGCCTACTCCTTTACTTAAACTTGGCTATTGCTTGACCACTACAGGATCGTGGCCGAAGGCTTTTCGGGCGGTGAGCTCGGAAATAATGGAGCCGAGTTCCTGAAAACGGTCGTCGGGCTGCAACTGCTCACGAATACTGGCTAATGGATAATCCAGCTCGCGAGCGATTCCTTTGCAGATGAGCGATAACTTCGCGATAAATTGTGCAAGGGTGACGGCTTGTTCCTGCCGCGTCATTTCTATGGTCTGGTGTTCTGAAATAGCTGAATGTGACTTTCTTTTTATAGTCTCAAACTGTAGTGACACGCCCTGCAATCCTTTTTCGTTATTATATTTTCCAGTGTACAACATAATTATTGCAAATACTGATTATGTATCAGGTTTTTGTCGAAAATTTAGGGGTTAATGGCTTGGCTTTGGTTTGTGTAGGGGCAAATTCTTTGGGTGAATAAGCAATAGTTTTCCGGCAGTTGAACGCAAAATTTTGTGGCGCCTCCGGTGCTTTGTTAGGCTGCGCGCAAACTACCAAGACAACAGGTGTGCAGTGAAAAAAATCCTAGTTGCGGCGGCTATGCTGCTGGTTTCCTCGGTGGCAAAGGCCGCCACAAATTATCAAATTTCCATCGACCAGGGTGCTCATCACTTAGGTGATGTCAGAGTCAGCTTTGCCAAAACCGGGCAAAGTTATATAGATGCCAAGTTCCCGGCCTGGCGCACCGGGCGTTATGACATCCTCAATTTGGCTAACGGCGTGCGTTACTTCAACGCCACCGACGCGCAGGGCCAAGCCCTGAAATGGCAAAAAATTGATAAAAGCACCTGGCGTATTTTCTTAAACGAACCCACCGCCGTGACCTTGAGTTATCAGGTCTATGCCAATGAATTGGGTTTACGTGCCCGTCATATTGATGACACCCATGCTTTTATCGATGCCTCCGGCTTTTTTATGTACAGCGAGGCGACGCGCAATGAGCCTGTGAGTGTACAGCTGGAAGTACCTATGGGGTGGCGCTCGGTGTCGGGAATGAACAAGGGCAAGAACCAACATCAATTTGTTGCTCCAAATTACGATGTTTTAGTGGACTCCCCCATAGAAACGGGTATCAATGAGCTGCACTCCTTCTCGGTCGATAACCGCGATTATGAGCTGGTTATTTGGGGCGAAGGCAATTACGACAGCGAACAGATGGTGGCCGACCTGAAAACCCTGGTACAAACCGGTCATGTGGTTTGGGATGACTACCCTTATGAGCGTTATGTATTTATGGTACATGCCACCTCTGGCGCGCGCGGTGCCACCGAGCATCTTAACTCCACCATTATTCAGCGCCACCGTGATAAGTTTGCCAAGCGCGAAGACTATTTGGGCTTTATTGCCACCGCCGCGCATGAGTTTATTCACACCTGGAACGTCAAAGCCTATCGCCCCGAGGGCATGGTGCCCTATGACTATGTTGCGCCGAATTACACGCGTTTATTATGGCTGGCGGAAGGCTCCACCAGTTATTTGGAAGATCATCTTTTGCTACGCTCGGGCTTAATGACCAAGAAGGAATTCTTTAAGGACCTGGGTAAGCGTATTAACACCCACCTTAAGACGCCGGGACGTGAGGTGCAAAGTGCCGCACATACCAGCTTTGACAAATGGATCAATCAAGGCGGTGATCATGGTCGCAACTACAGCACCAATATTTACTCGGAGGGCTCCTTGCTGTCTATGGCATTGGATTTAAAACTCCTGAGTGATTCCAACGGCCAGGTGAGTTATCGCGATGTACACCGCCAGCTCTATAACAGGCATAAATTGCCCAAGGGCTTTAATGAGCAAGACGTGATTGCCATCTTGAACGAGCTGAGCGGTCAGGATTACTCCTTATGGTGGGCCGACAATGTAGAAGCGCCTATGAACTTGGACTTTGACGCCTTACTCACTAGCGTGGGCTTGGAGCGCGTGTATCCTGAAGATGCTAAACAGATTGCCTCGTTGGATGTAAATACCAGCACGGACAAGGGCTTGCTTAAGCTGGATCATGTGCGTCGTGGCGGCGCAAGTTGGCAGGCCGGATTGACAGCAGGCGACCTGATCGTTGCCATTGATGGTCGTCGCATCAGTACCGACCTGGCTACCACCTTAAGTGCGTATAGTGCGGGTGATAAGGTATCGGTGAGCTTCTTCCGTCGCGACCGTTTACAACAAGTGAACCTTATCCTTGGGCAGGATTATGATAAGGATGCCAAAGTACAGCCGGTAAAAGCACCTACACAGCAGCAACAGGCGCTATTCAAAGCCTGGATGGGCGTTGAATTAGGCGACTAATTACGCGGACACCCACCTTAATAATTAGGCGGACACCCACCTTAAATTAAAGTGGGTGTCTTGGTTATTTCATTGTAAGTAAGGGTGAGCGTGTGATCGGTGGTCAGTTCCATATACAGAACGTAAATGGCTATATGAGTCGTTTAAGGGGCTGGATGCGCAGATTTAATGGCGTTGGAACAGAATACTTACCAAATTACCTTGGGTGGATGAGAATGATGGATAGCAAACTTGATAAATATAAGGAAATCAAAATAGACTACTTAGTTAATGAAAATCTAGCTTATCCACATGGGGTTTATGCTGATTGATAATGTGGCTCAGTCGTTTATTATTTAAATAAAAAAACAGGAGTTTAGACTAAACATGGAAACCAATATACAAAACAACCAACCGAAACCTACAACCGTTCCAGATAAAAATAAAGATAAACAAAGTCAAAACGGCTCAGAGATTATTGATCCAGTAAACACTACCGTTGGTATGTTTGACTTAATTAAAGAGTTCTTCAAAGCTATTTTTACTAAGTAAGATTTACGTCGATACGGATATCTACACCTACATAGTTACTTATTCAACAATTAACGATAATAGAGCCAATTATTTACCTAGACACCCACCTTAGTATTTACCTAGACACCTACCTTAGAGGTTGTTTTAGAATGGGTGTCTAGCTTATTTTTCGTTGTTGAGGTGTCGGCGTAAAGCACCGACACCTAGGGTTATTCCTTTAAAATGCACTTAGGCGGTGGTTGCAGAGATAGGGTAAGCTCTACGGCCCTGCTTTCTCAGCAGGGCAACCAAATGGCGTCGTGCCCTGTAAGCAGGCGTCCAATTGTGCAAGGCCAGCCACTGCTTTTGCAGCGGATAGGCCTTGGGCTTATTTCGTCCCTTACTGGCTATATCGCTGTCAAAATAGTTGTCCTGGGCTATGGGGTAGGGATGCAGGGCACCAACATAAACGCCGGTCTCCCAGGTATGCTGAATGTCCGTGTCCACCGGACGATAAATCTTATTTGCATGAGCCAACATCTGCTTTGCGCCGAAGCGACTGATCACATAGGCACAGCAGCCGCTTAACGGCTTATCATGGATCACTAATTTGTGTGTGCTATCCAGCTCGGTGCTGAACTTGTTGGTGCGCTCTCGCCCTTGATAATTACAAAGCTTGATGATGTCTACCGGGAACTTGTGATTTAACACCGACGCCAGGCTGGACTTAAGATCCCCGACCAGGGAAAAGTCATCTTCAAGCACCAAGGCATACTCGCTTTGGCTATCGAGCAGGGTTTGCCAACATTTTTTGTGGCTAAGGTAACAGCCGATTTCGCCATCGCTTAAAGGGCGGTAGAACTTGTTGCGATTGGCTTTGTCATCCACCACTTCACGCTTTTGCGCTGCAGATAGTTGGCGGCCGTTCACCGCATCAATGCGTGCAAAGGTTAACCCTTGTGCGGTTAGCTGTTGCGTCGCCCGTTGCAGTCTATTGTCACTGCCTTTGAGGTTAATCACATAAATGGGGATCATCATGCTCTCCACCGATTGTCTTGGCGCCAGTATGGGATAGGAATAAGTCATAGCTGTGTATTCGAGATGACAGGGTGGTTACGTTAAAGGTCTGAGTGTCCATAGTGTTATGGGGGGGAAGCAGGTCTAAAAGAAAAATGTGATCTGATTGAATAATAGACACGTAGAGATGGCTGTAGTGAATGTGAATCTCCCTTTATCAGACATGTATAAGGACTCAGACCATGAATTCTCTAGCCCGCTCTTTACACACCACCCTTATTGCCGCAGCGCTGAGCGCTACCTTGGCGTCGCCGGCTATGGCCGATACCCCCAAGTGGGCCGATAAGTCGCCAGCCAGCATAGTTGAATTTGCAGTTGGCGCTTCTGGCAGCCCGTTTGACTTTGATGACAATGGTGGTGATTTCGATATCCTGGTTGCAGCGCTGATCGATACCAACACCATAGGAATTTTCGATGGCACCGACTTCACCGTATTTGCGCCAAACGACCAGGCATTTTACAACCTCACCAACACGGACAATGACGAGGATGCTTACAACGCCGTGGTAAATTTGTTGGGTGTTGAAGGGGTGGCCGGGGTGCTTGCCTATCATGTGACCGATGGGGTGCGTAATTCTCGCTCGGTAGTGAGAGCGAAACAGTTAACCATGCTCGATGGCAACACCATTATGTTCGACAGTGGCCTGATCATTGCCAATGGTTCTGAAGCCGGCCTAGTGAACATAGACAATCGCTTGGCAGACGGCATGGTGCACATCATAGACACCGTACTTATTCCTTAGTGGTGGTAATCACTGTCCTCAGTTAAAGCGCTCCTTTTCTTAGGAGCGCTTTTTTTAGTGCTGTTCACCACCCACGTTTATTAGCGCCATGGCGCTTCCCGATGACGGGCATTAAATGGGCGTTGCGCTAGATTTCACCTCGCTTGCCTGGGGGCGATAATGGTGTAAATAGCAGCCACAGACATACACAACAATCGAGGTGGCTACCATTAATTCAATCTGGGCCAAGGATATTACCCAGCCAATTTCTTTTGCTTGCCAGCCTGTGACTGTCATCCAATCCGCGACTTTAAACAGCGCCGTGGCACCTATCACCAGCGGAAAGGTAAAGGCAGCGTAACCTGGGCTAAAGGGCAGGCGAAGGAGCTTAAAGAATGCCAGATACACCACGGATGTCATCAGTACCGCCAGGGTGAGCAACACACCTATCACCAGCGGCGAAGGACCGTGAACCAAGGAAAGATAACCGGCCAGTGACAAACTCGCAGGCGCCGCCAGCACGGCCAGGGTGGGCTTGGCGGCATCGGCAACCTGTTCATTAAAGAGTAAGCGATAGAGCATAAGCGGCAGCATCAGGGCATACATGGCCATACCAAAAATCAGTAAAGCTTCTGCTAAAGGGCGCAGCGTGCCGCCGGGAAAGGTGACGTCAGCAACAATAATGCCGATGGGCGGGATAAACCAGCTTGGCACCATGTGCTGAAGTTGAAAGTCGCTTAAACGGTGGTACGCAAACAGTGCGAAGAACATGCAGTGCAATAGCACGGCCACTAGCCAGAGTGCTTGAGCGAGCGCAGGGGTGAGCGCGCCCAAGGCGTTCGATACCACCATGGTGGCCATAGTAAAGGTGGGCAACACGCTCCCTGTCACCGGATGACGCAAGTCTTCCCGCAAGGTGAGGGGATGAGTGAGAAACTTGGCCAGTACTAGCAGCAATAACGCCGTTGCGATTAAGGCCCCTGAGGCTTGCGCCAGGCCGTTCAAAGCGGCGGCGTTCTCCCAACACCAGCCCAATGAGGCTATCCCCAGGGCTAACCCTGACAAGGGAGTCGGTACCTTGGTTAACCAGGATTGTTGTTCACTTATGGTCATGCTTAGCCCTTTGAGTGTTTATTCCATCGGCGAGTCGCGCGATTTGGGCACTAGTGTAAGGGGAGTTGTTGGTTTAATATATTTTAAAATATTGAGCATATCTTTAAGTAATACTTAACAGGGGGCGCATGAATATTGCGTTACGACAATTGCGGGTGTTTGTGGCCGTGGCTCAGGAACTCAGCATCACCAGCGCCGCCGACAAGCTATGTTTATCTAAGCCGGCGGTCAGCATGGCGCTGAGTGAGCTTGAGAAGCAACTGGGACAGCAGCTTTTTGATCGTCACAATAACCGCTTACTGATCAATGAGCAGGGGCGGCGTTTATTGCCCCTTGCAGATGAATTGCTGGCGCGCAGCCAGGATATTGAGCATTTGTTTAGTCAGCAGGGCGCGATCACCGGCAAGTTAAACATCGGTGCCAGTGATACCCTAGGAAATCAGGTCGCGCCGTTTTTATTGCGAGATTTTCGTGCCACCTCGGGTCATCTCGAGCAGAGCTTGTATATCGCCAATACCGCGCAGATATGCCAGAAGTTGTGTGAGTTTGAGCTCGATATCGGCCTGGTAGAGGGCAGGGTTAATCATGGTGAGCTTCATAGTATTCCCTGGCTGGGCGATGAGATGGTGGTGGCCTGCCATCCGCAGCATCCGCTGGCGCAGTTGTCGGCGCCCACGCTAGCGGATCTGGAGCAGCAGCATTGGCTGTTACGTGAGCCCGGCTCAGGTACCCGGGAATACTTTCTGAATCACCTTGGCGCCCGGTTAAGCCAATGGCAACTGGCGTTTGAGCTCAATAGCACCTCGGCCATTATTAACAGCACCGCCGCCGGGCTCGGCATTACCTGTTTGTCACGCCGCGCCTTGAGCCAGGCTGAACAGTTAAAGCGGGTGAGCATATTGAACTTGCCAATCACACTTACACGGGATTATTGGCTGTTATACCATAAAGAAAAATATCAAAGCCCGTTACTTAAGCAGTTTATGCGCTTTTGTGAGAGTTGGTCCGCACAGTAAAAAACTCTTGAGTCGATAGCGAGCTAATTTGAGGCAAGCAAACGGGTGAAAATATAACAACAGGAAACACCATGGATTATTTGCAAATTAATAAGGCCGCTTGGGATAAAAGAACTCAGGTGCATATAGCGTCTGAATTTTACGGCGTTGAGGCTTTTAAAAATGGCCGCTGTTCCCTTAATCCCATTGAACGTGAACAGGTAGGCGATGTGACCGGTAAGTCTCTGCTTCACCTGCAATGTCACTTTGGTCAGGATACCTTGTCCTGGGCATGCCTAGGGGCAAAGGTGACCGGGGTCGATTTATCCTCGCAAGCCATAGCCCAGGCCAACGCCTTGAAACATACCTTAGGGCTGGACGCTCAGTTTGTCGAAGCGGACATCTATCGCTTTGGTCAGGAAAATACCCAGCAGTACGATCTGGTGTTTACCTCCTACGGCACCATTTGCTGGTTACCGGATTTAACCCTGTGGGCCGAGATCATAGCCGGTGCCTTGAAAGTAGGCGGGGAGTTTCACCTGGTAGAGTTTCATCCCATTAACGATGTGCTTAGCGGCTACGCCTATTTTCCAAGTGAGCAGCCCGATGTGGAGGATGAAGGCACCTACACGGAAAATTGTGATGGCACCACCTCAACGACCGTGTGCTGGTCGCATTCGCTCAGCGAGGTGATGAGCGCCTTGTTAGGTGCAGGCCTGCGTATCGAAGCCTTTAATGAATATCCCTACAGTCCCTACAATTGTTTTGAGGGGTTAGAGCCGGTGCCCGGTCGTGGTTATCAGAAATTACATAACGGCCAGCAAGTGCCTTTGGTGTATGGGGTCAAGGCTCGTAAAATTGCGGAATAACGCTTATGGTCGCGACGCTCGCTGAAGTAGCAGTGTTTTAATGATGCTGCCAATACTAAGCAGAATAAAGGCAATAAGGCCGATATAGATGGGGCGATAGAAATCGATGGGTGTGTGCGTGGCAACTATGGTTTGGTAAATGGCCGTGCCTGCAGCAATGGCTAATGCATGCTTGCCGTTATTGTAGATATCCTTTCTCATCCTGAAACACTTCCTTTGTTATTTTGATAAGCCGAAGACTGACTTCGGCTTTATTATGCATTGTAGTTAAGCGTTATTTCTTTACCTTGCCGATATCGTACGACGTCATCCAAGGGGTTTTGCGCGACAGCGACTTGCCGGTATGGATGGACACAGAGGGAGTCTCATCGTCCTTTACAAAGGTGGTGCGCAGCGAGTTTTCAGACTCTTTTTGTTGCTCATACCAGCCTTCGCCTAAGCATTGGCGAGTAAAATCCGATGCTTTTTGATGGATTGCCAGGGCTCCGTCTTTATCCGCGTAGGTTTGCTGGCAGCTATAGGCATAGGTGCGCTCGTGCAGGGCGCTGATCTGGCAGCTGTCGCCAACCAGGTGATAACGGGCCTGCCAGCTGTCGATAAACTTGGACTGGGTGCGTGCCATTTTCAAACCATCAAACTGATTGTCATAGGCCGACATCAAGGCTTGGATTTTGTCGCAGGAAGAAAGGTTATCGACATAGGTTTGTTGCTGTTTTTGCGCTGGGCTGGCGCAGCCGGCGAGGAGAATAACGGCCGCTAATGCTGGGTAAATTGCTTTCATGGCAAACAGGTCCTTATTTGTAGTAGCCTAAGCATACAAAATCTCTGGGCGGTGTGGCAATGTAAAACACCCAGAGAGTGAATAATTGCCCACCTAAACAGCTATTTACTTACAAGTGCGGCCTTTTTGGGGCGCTGACCCGGCTAATGCCGAGACTGCAACCGCGCTACCACATCTCCTAAGGATAAGCCCTGGCGTTGCAGCAACACAATTAAGTGATACAGGAGATCGGCGGCCTCATCGGTGAGCTCGTTATTGTCGTTTTTCATCGCTGCTAAGGCGACCTCCACCCCTTCTTCGCCAACCTTCTGGCAACTACGGCTGAGCTCCTTGGCAAACAGTGATGCTGTGTAGCTCGTTTGTGGATCCGCATCCTTACGGTCGATGATGATTTGCTCCAGCTCGGCTAAAAAGCCCAAACTAGGCTTGGCATCGCCAAAGCAACTTTGGGTGCCTAGGTGACAGGTGGGGCCTTGTGGGTAGGCCATGACCAGAATCGAGTCCTGATCGCAATCGGTGTAGATGGCTTCAACCTGTAAAAAGTGACCGGAACTTTCGCCCTTGGTCCACAGACGCTGTTTTGAACGGGAGTAAAAGGTGACTTTCTTTTGCTCCAGGGTGTGGGTGAGTGCCGCCTGATCCATAAACCCCTGCATGAGAATTTGCCCGGTAATAAAGTCCTGTACCAGGGCTGGGATCAAAGGGCACTTGGCAAAATTCACATCGCTTACATTGCTAATATCTATTCGCATAATCGAGTCGCTATCTTGTTATCGGCTAGGTGTTGTTTTAATTCGTTAATATTTATCAGGTTCTTATGAAATACGCTGGCGGCCAAGGCACCATCTACCTGGGCCTTTTTAAATACTTCACTGAAGTCGCTGATTTTTCCGGCGCCGCCGGAGGCAATCAAGGGCACATGACAGATATCCCGTACTTTGGCTAATTGTTCAATGTCGTATCCCTTGCGCACACCATCTTGGTTCATACAGTTTAGTACGATTTCACCGGCGCCGAGGGCCTGCACTTGCTCAACCCATTCCAGGGTATTGTAGCGGGTGCGCGATGAGCTGTTGGGATCGCCGGTAAGCTGATAGACCAGATACTCGCCTGTTTGGGCATCGAAAAAGCTGTCGATACCCACCACCACGCATTGTTTGCCAAATTCGTCGTGTAACTCGCGAATAAGCTCGGGACGGGCAATGGCCGGACTGTTGATACTGATTTTATCGGCGCCGCTTTCAAGCACCCGCGCCGCATCGGCGACGGACTTGATGCCACCGGCAACGCAAAAGGGAATATCGATATGTCGGGCTATATGCTCGACCCAATTCACATCAAGCAGGCGTTTTTCCACGCTGGCGCTGATTTCATAAAACACCAGCTCATCGGCGCCCGCATCGCTGTAGGCCTTGGCCAACTCAAGAATATCGCCGACGATTTCATGGCCTTTAAACTGTACGCCCTTAACGACCTGGCCGTCTTTCACATCCAAACAGGGGATTATGCGTTTTGATAACATGCTAGTGCCTCCTCAACCGTAAAGGCGCCATCAAGCAGGGATTTACCCAGGATCACCCCTTGGGTGCCAATTTCTTTTAAGCGACGAATATCCGCTAATGAGCTGACGCCACCGGAGGCCTGAATGCGCAGACTGGGGTTATGCGTCTGCAGTTGCTCGTACAAAGCAAAGGAAGGGCCGCTCATGGTGCCGTCTTTGCTGATGTCGGTGCATAAAAAGTCTTGCACCCCAATTTCGGTGTAAAAATCGATAAGTTCAAACAAGGAGACATCGCCGCTTTCCAACCAGCCGTGGGTGGCGGGCATCCAGCCCTTTTCGGTGTTATTCACATCCAGGGCAATGACAAACTTCGGGGCACCGTATTGGTTTATCCAGCTTGCCACTTGCTCTTGGTTATTGACCGCTTTTGAGCCAATCACCACCCGTGCGGCGCCAGCTGTAAGCCACTGTTCAACGTCATCGCCACTGCGAATGCCGCCGCCGACCTGATAGCCGACGTTGAGCGCCTTGGTGGCTGCCTGAATTTGTCGCCATTGCTTCTTGCTAGGATCTCGCGCTCCTTCTAAATCAACCAGGTGCAGCTTTTGTGCGCCTTGTTGCTGGTATTCCATTAGCCGTTCGGCCAGGTCAAAGGGATAGAACTGAGCGGTGTCGTATTTGCCCTGAAATAAACGCACGATTTGTTGTTGTAATACATCTAATGCTGGAATAATCATAATGCGTCCTCAAAGCCGCCAGTCGATAAAGTTTTGCAGTAAGCGCGCGCCTACTTTGGCGCTTCGTTCCGGGTGAAATTGCATGCCAGCGTAGTTGTCCTCGGCGACCATGGCCGAAAAAGTTTGGCCGTATTCGCTGGTGGCCAGGGTCGCCTGGTTGCAGCCATGGGCGAAGCTGTGTACAAAGTACACCTGATCGTTATCCTGAACACCCTGGGTCAGCGGGTGCGTTTTGGTGATCTTTAGGGTATTCCAGCCCATGTGCGGGGCGCTCAAATTCCCTACCTCAAGCTCGTCGACGGCGCCGGGAATGATGCCTAAACAGGGGGTGTCGCCCTCGGCCGTGTGCTCGCACTGCAACTGCATGCCCAAACAAATGCCCAGCAATGGCTTTTGGTATTCCTTAATGGCTTCTTGCCAGCCGCCGTTAATCAGGCGCGCCATGGCAACCTTGGCATGGCCCACTCCCGGTAATACGGCGCGCTCATACTGGCTGAGTTGCTCGGCGTCGGTGATCACATCAACCTGAGTATGCAAACGCTCAAAGGCAAAGCGCACCGAATTGATATTGGCGCAGCCGGTGTTGATTATGGCTATCATAAAACCCCCTTGGAGCTGGCCATTTGTTGCGAGCTGTCTTTGCTGATGGCCATGCGCAGCGCCCTGGCGAAGGCCTTAAACAGGCCCTCAACCTGGTGGTGACAATTCCCGGGCGTGACACTTAAAATCAGCGACAGGGCGGCGTTATCGCTAAGGCTTTTGAAAAAGTGTTCGACCATTTGTACATCCATATCGCCGACTTTTTCACGGCTAAAATCGGCATTTAACACAAACGAAGCGCGTCCGGATAAGTCGATTTGCGCTTCGGCCTTGCATTCGTCCATCGGCAGGGCAAAGCCGTAGCGGGCAATTTGCGACTTGGTGCCAAGAGCCTGGCGTAGCGCCTGACCCAAGGCTATGCCCACATCTTCGACCAGGTGGTGCTCGTCTATGTGTAGATCGCCACTGGCCTTAATATCCAGGTAAATATTGGCGTGGGTGCGGATCTGATCCAGCATATGGTCGAAAAAGCCCAGCCCAGTGCTGATTTCGCCACTTTTATTGGCATCCAGGTTTAGCGCTACGGCAATTTGCGTTTCCTTGGTGTCGCGGCTGACGGCCCCTTGGCGGTCGGCGGTAGTCAAGCGAGTGACTATTTGCGCCCAGTTATCCTGATACAAGATGCCCTGCATACAGAGGTTTTCGGCCAGTTGAATATCGGTCTGACGGTCGCCAATGACATAAGAATTGGCGATATCGACCTTGCCTGAGCGCATTAAGTCGACCAGCAAACCGGTTTTTGGTTTACGGCATTGGCAGTTGTCGCCATCGAAGTGCGGGCAGATCAGCACGTCTTCAAAGTGAATGCCCTGGGAGGTAAAGAGTTCCATCATTTTGTTGTGCGGCGCGTCGAAGTCCGCCTGCGGGAAACTGTCCGTGCCCAAACCATCTTGGTTGGACACCATCACCAGGCGATAGCCGGCCGCTTGCAGGGCGAGCATCGCTGGGATAACACCGGGTAACAAGGCTAATTTCTCTAGGCTGTCGACTTGCTTATCGCTGATAGGCTCTTCAATCAGGGTGCCGTCGCGGTCAATAAATAAATAGGGGTTGCTCATATTAGTTCCTAAAAAGTGCCTTGTTATTAGTTTGCAGTGGAGTCGGTTAATGAGTCCAGCCAGGCTTTGACCTCACCGAGCTCCTGCTCATTGCCGATGGAAATACGCAGCCAATCGTCCTCGCCATAAAGGGTAAAGGGGCGCATGACCAGGCCCCGCTGATAGGCAATGGCAATGGCGTTTTTGTCTTTTAGCTGCAAGGTGACAAAGTTACCCTCACCTTTGAGCACCCGTGTGACCGTATCGCTTTGTTCCAGCCATTGTTGCAAGCGTGATTTAAGGGCATTTAAAGTGTCCACCTGACGGCGCATTGACGCTATGTTTGCAGTGCTCAGCGCTTGTGCGGCGATGTCGGCCACCACGGTGGAAACCGGGTAGGGCGCTAAGACCTTGCGCAGTGGTGCCAAGACCTGGGTGTTGGCCAGGGTAAAACCTGTGCGCAGACCCGCCAGAGCAAAAGCTTTGGACAGGGTGCGTAGCACCACCACATTGGCGTAGTCAGCCAGTAAAGAAACCGCGCTTTGCTCAGGGCAAAACTCGATATAGGCTTCATCAACCACCACTAGAGCGCTGCTTGTTAGGCGCGTGGCAATGGCGGCGATTTTATCTTGGCCTACCAAGGCGCCGGTGGGGTTATTGGGGTTACAGATAAACACCAGTTTGGCATCGCCAACCTGGGTGCAAATCTCATCCACCTCGCCTTGGAGCAATAAGTCCTGGCTCAGGGTATTGAGCGCGACATTATGGGTGTCGGCGGTGACCTTATACATACCATAGGTGGGCGCAAAAATGGCGATGCTGTCTTTTATGCTCTGGCAGAAGGTGCGTACCAGCAGCTCTATGCCTTCATCGGCGCCTCGGGTCATCACCACCTGCTCTGGCGCTAAGCCCACATAGTCAGCGTAGGCCTGGATCACCTGCTGCGGCTGCGGATCCGGGTAGCGGTTGAGAGCCTGACCACTGAGTTGATATTCGCGGTTATAAGGGCTTTCGTTGGCATTGAGCCAGGTTGAGCCGCTGAGCTTTTCACTCTTTGCCGAGCTGTAGGCACTGAGGTCGGCAATATTTTTCGGTAATAGGCCTTGTGGCAACGTCAGGGTATCGCTTTGTTTTACGTCGGTGCTCACTGTTTCTCTCCTAAACGGATGCGAACGGCATTGGCGTGAGCGTCGAGCCCTTCTGCTGCAGCCATGGGAATAATTGCTTTTGCCAAATCGGCCAAACCGCTTTTGGTGACGGTTTGCACCGTATAGGTGCGATAAAAATCAAGCAGGCTCAGGCTTGAATACACCTTTGAGTAGCCGTATGTAGGCAAGACGTGATTGGTGCCAGAGGCATAATCACCGGCCGATTCAGGGGTGTAATCGCCGACAAAAATCGAGCCGACATTCTTTATCTTAGGCAAGAACTCGGCGCTTTCGCCAAGTTGCAGAATCAGGTGCTCGGGCCCGTATAAATTGGAGACTTCCACGGCCTGGGCAATGCTTTGCACCTTGAACAGTGCTGAGTTTTCAAGGGCTGCCTTGGCAATCTGGGCGCGTGGCAGGGTTTTTAATTGCTCTGCCAGTGCCTTTTCTGTCGCTGCGATCACCTCGGCGCTGTCGCTAAGGAGAATAACCTGAGAGTCTGGGCCGTGCTCTGCCTGAGAAAGCAGATCCGCAGCAATAAATTCGCCATTGGCGCGTGCATCGGCGATGACTAACAATTCCGAAGGTCCGGCGGGCATATCTATGGCTAACCCGGGCACCTGCTGGGCGCACAATTGCTTGGCCATGGTCACATAGGCATTGCCCGGGCCGAAAATCTTATTCACCTGGGGCACGGTCTCCGTGCCGTAGGCCAGGGCGGCAATGGCCGGTGCGCCACCGATTTGCAGCACCTGCTTAATGCCGCACAGGCTTGCGGCGTAGAGGATGGCCGGGGCAATAGCAGCATCGCCCTTGACCGGGGTGGCCAGCACCACAGTCTGCGCGCCGCTAATTTGCGCCAGCACACCCTGCATCAATACCGAGGAAGGCAATGGCGCACTGCCGCCTGGCACGTATATGCCTACTGCGTCGATGGCCTGGTAGCGCAACTCACAGGCCACTCCGGGCTGGGTGCTTAGGCTGATGTTCTTTGGCACCTGGGCCAAGTGAAAACGGCGAATATTATTGTACGCCTGTTTTATCGCATCCTTTAGTTCGGTATCGAGCGCTTGCTCGGCGTCGGCAAAATCAAGGTCGCTGCAAAGCAGCGGTGCATCGGTTGCACGGCCATCAAAGCGGTTGGCATAGTCGCGAAGTGCGCTGTCGCCATCGCTTTGTACGCGCTTGAGTATTTCCTCGCACACGGGGCGTACGTCATCGGCGGCGCTCACCGCCGGGCGCTGTAGCATCACTTTTTGTGCTGCTGGGCTAAGGGTATTCCAGTCAATCACGGGCCGTTACTCCATCATTTTTTCTATGGGCATAACCAGGATGGAATTGGCGCCGAGGGCTTTTAGCGATTCCATGGTTTCCCAAAACAGAGTCTCGCTGCTGACCATGTGCAGGGCCACGTACTCTTCGCTGCCAGCCAAAGCCAGTAGGGTAGGTTGACCCGTGCCGGGTAACAGGGCGCACACCTCATCAAGCCTGGCTTTAGGGGCGTGCATCATGATGTATTTGCTTTCTTTGGCTTGTTTTACACCGCGAAGGCGAGGCATGAGTTTGTCGATTAGCGCCAGCTTGTCTGCATCCGCCAGGTTTTCGTTTTGGATCAAGCAGGCGTTGGACTCTAAAATGGTGTCGCCCTGCATCAGGCCATTGGCCTCCAAGGTGGCGCCGGTCGAGACCAGATCGCAAATGGCATCGGCCAGACCTGCACGTGGGGCGACTTCAACCGAGCCGGTTAACATCACCACGCTGGCATCTATGTTTTCGCGCTCCAGGTATTTGCTTAGGATCTCGGGGTAGGTGGTGGCAATGCGTTTGCCGGCAAACCAGGATTTATCCTGTTTACCAAGCTCCTGTGGCCAGGCCAGCGCCAGACGACAGTAACCAAAATCGAGCTTGGCCAGCTTTTTCACCGAACCTTTGTTGCCACCGCGGGCACGCTCGGCCTGGGCTTCTTCGAGTACGTTTTCGCCGACAATTCCCAAGTCGCAAACGCCATCCATGACTAAACCCGGAATATCGTCATCGCGCACGCGCAGTACATCTATGGGCATATTGGTGGCGTGGGCGATAAGGCGTTGTTCGCGCAGATTTAATTTGATGCCCAATTGTTTAAGCAGTTCTTGGCAGTCTTTAGACAAGCGCCCTGATTTTTGGATTGCGATACGTAAACGGTTGGTGTTGCTCATAATTCATTTCCTAAGTTAAAAAACTAAAAACCCCGAGGGATCCTCGGGGCGAAAATGAATCTGGTTTTTTAGTCGCGCCGGAGGTTCCTTTTAGGAATAACCCCCCAGCGAAATACCTGACAGGCTATTCGATGATGTGGCGATGATGATGAATAGTAGTTGTCAGTGTATAAGTCATGTTTGCGCTCGTGTTGTTGCTAAACTGAAATAAGGTGATTGAGTTCGCTTATAGATAAGCACAGAGTTTGCATTTGTTGCAACTAATTTTTTTATAGCGTTAAAGTCTAATCTATAACCTTTGGCGATATAACCTTTATTATCAAAGTGATAAGGAGTGTAATGCCAGGGTTTATTTGATCTTTTCGAGGTTAAGGATGAGCAGTTTGCTAAGGTTTTTTAATGAGAGAAAGCGACTTGATGTACAAGGGTGGGCGGGAGTAAGGCAAGGATGTTTCTCCTCGCCTTGATGTCTGGGCGTAACTAGCGCCTAGAAGTACAGGTGCTCTTTGATTTCACCGGCTACTTTGATCTCACATTTGTCGCCAGATTTTTGCTGCGAGGCCTGGATCATACCGGCTATCATACCAAACTTGCCGCCGCGCTCTTGTAATACAGAGCCAAAGTAGCAATAGCTGCTGATATCTTCACCTTGATAATCTGTGCTTAGGTTAAGCGTCGGGGTATAAGGAGCGAAGCGACCTTTCATCACCGGCTCGCCGTTAATGCTTAATTCCAGGTTATTTTTATCGACATTGTAGACGCCGCCAAAAGTCATCTCGGCGCCATTGATGGTCACCACTTTTTCTTGCGCGACACGAGGAGGAGTGCTGCCACAACCAGCTAAAGTGATTGCCGCCGCAAGGGCACAGGTGATAGTCATTTTGTTCATAGATAAATCCCTTTAGTTCAGACTGTTAGTTTATAAATTGAACCTGCGCTAGGGTACATAAAAACAGGTACAAAGCCAAGTCTTGAGACGCAAGTTGGAGTAGATTTAATTTTCGGCTATGATCGGCGCCTATTTTGTCTTTGCTGGCGCCTTTAATTTAATCCCACTATGAGCATAGAGCAGCTTTTTTCACCCACAGGCCCCTTGGCGCTGGCCTTTAAGGGCTATCGTCCCCGCCAGGCGCAAATTGATATGGCTAGAGTGTGTGACTCGGCGCTTAAAAATGCTGAGCAGGTGGTGGTTGAGGCGGAAACAGGCACAGGCAAAACCTTTGCTTATTTACTCCCGGCGCTGACCAACAAGGGCAAATACATCATTTCCACCGGCTCCAAGGCGCTGCAAGAGCAGCTTTATCACCGCGATTTACCCACGGTCTACAAGGCCCTTGGCAGTGCCAAGAAAAAAGCCCTGCTTAAGGGGCGCAGCAACTATGTGTGTCATTATCGTTTGAACCAGCATGTCGCTCATGTGCCCAGCGATGACACTGACATTATGCATCAACTGGCCATGGTGGCTAAGTTTGCCGGGGAAACCCGCAGCGGCGATATTGCCGACTGCCCGGGCATAGAAGACGATGCCAAGGTGCTGCCCTATGTTACTTCCACCGCAGATAATTGTCTGGGCAAGGAATGTCCGGACTTCGATGCCTGCTTTATTCGCAAAGCCCGCCTGCGTGCCGCCGAGGCGGATATTGTGGTCATTAACCATCACCTGTTTTTTGCCGATATGGCGGTCAAAGAAAGCGGCTTTGCCGAATTATTGCCCGGCGCCGATGGTTATATCTTCGATGAAGCCCATCAATTGGCGGATATCGCCAGCGATTATTTTGGCGAAAGTGTATCAACGAAAAAGGTGTTTGCCTTTATCACCGACGCCCGCATGCTCTATCGCACCGAATTACGGGATATGCTGCAATTGGGTAAAACCCTGGATAAGCTTGAAGCGGCAACCCTGGACTTGCGCCTGCAATTACCCCATGACGGCGGACGCGGCGACTGGCGGCAGGCTTTGAGCAACAAGTCCTTGTGTGATGCGGTGCACAGAGTCAGTAAAGATCTGCAGTTTTTAAACCAGGTGCTTAAGCTTGGTCTGGAGCGCAGTGAGCTGGTGGAGCCCTTGTTAGAGCGATTGATGAGCCTGATAGCACAATTCGAACGGGTGTTCGATGTTGCCCCCAGCGGTTATAGCTACTGGTATGAGGCCAGCCGCCGCCATGTCAGTATTCATATCACGCCTTTAAATATTGCCGCCAAGTTTAAAGCCATGCTGGCCGAGCGCGAGGCCGGTTTTGTATTTACTTCGGCAACCCTGTCGGTCAACAATAATTTGACCCATTTTAGCGATGCCCTGGGCTTGTCGCCATCGCATCAGTTGATGTTGGCCAGTCCTTTTGATTATCAGCAACAGGCGCTGTTTTGTTTGCCTCGCTATTTACCACCTGCCAATTCCCCGGAAATGCCGCGTGCCTTGGTGGGAATTTGCCAGCAGGTGATTAAGGCGGCCAAGGGCCGTTGCTTCTTGTTGTTTACCTCGTACCGGGTGATGTACATGGTTGCCGAGGTGTTATGCCAGCAAATGGAGTATCCTGTTTTTGTTCAAGGGCAGATGTCGAAGCGTTTGTTGCTGGAACGTTTTACCCGCCATGGTAATGCGGTATTAATGGGCACCGCCTCTTTTTGGGAAGGGGTGGATGTGCGCGGCAGTGCCCTTAGCTGTGTGGTGATCGATAAGCTGCCCTTTATTGCCCCGGATGATCCCCTGTTGCAGGCACGTATGCAGGAATGCGAACGTGGTGGCGGCGATCCCTTTGCGCAAATTCAATTACCACGGGCGGTGATCGCCCTAAAACAAGGGGTTGGCCGTTTGATCCGCGATAGCCAAGATCGTGGTGTTTTAGTATTATGTGACAACCGCGTTGTGACCCGAGACTATGGCCAGGTGTTTTTACAAAGCCTGCCCAATATGCGTCGTTGTCGCGACATGAATCAAGTGACCGCCTTTTTACAAACTATAGAGTAACTATGAGCCAAACCATCCTAGCCCTTGACGCCTCGACCGAAGCCTTATCGCTTGCCTTATTGCATCAGGATAAACTCTATCACTTTTTTGAAGTGTGCCCGCAGCAGCACAGTCAGCGTATTCTCGATGAAATCGACGCGCTGCTCAAACAGGCAAATTGCGATATTCAGGATGTGGATGTGATTGGTTATTGTCAGGGTCCGGGCAGTTTTACCGGGGTTCGTATCAGCGTCTCTGTTGCCCAAGGTTTGGCTTTTGCTACCAAGACTCCGGTGATAGGTGTTTCATCGCTGGCTATGATGGCGCAGCAGGCAATTAGCGAGCGTGGTGCCAGCACAGTATTGGCGGCCATAGATGCGCGCATGGGTGAGGTATATCTTGGTGCCTATGAGGAAAAAGATGGTTTAGCTCAGTTAGTTGGTGAACAACAGGTGCTAGAACCTGCTGCCGTGACCAGCCCATTTAGCGCTGCAGTGGCCGTGGGTACGGGGTGGCAAACCTATACTGATCTGGCCGGAAGTTTGAGCCAGGTTGAAGTGGATAAGGAGATCACCTTGCCCGATAGCCGCTATATGTTGCCTCTGTTGGCGAGTGAATTCGCCAAGGGCAATGTCGCCGATGCGGCGTCGGCGCAGCCAGTGTATGTACGCGACACAGTAACCTGGAAGAAGTTACCGGGTCGAGAATAATTATTGCGCTGGGGCTCTTGATCACTGTTAAAACCTGGTTTTTGTCATAAACCAACACAGATCATTTGCCGTATCAGCCAAGCTTCACCAAGTGCGCATCAGCTTCAACCCCAGGTGCGCGCATTCTTGTGCACCAATAAAGCGGGGCGCGTAACAGCGTCGCCATTGTTCCTTACCCTGAATATGTCTTCTAACAAGGCCGTGCAGAAGTACAAGCCCTGGACCCTCTGTGCATGTAAGTTCAAAACATCAGCTTTTCACCGATGGCAACGGTTATCACTTAAGCATATTTACATTTCGCGAATTGTGATAATACATTGTTAATATGTGGACAATATCACCATAAAGGGTTACTTTAAGAACAAATAAAAAATAATAATAAGTTAGTACTATTGTGCACCAACGCGTATTTGCCGTGTTTACCCGTGGAGCAGCCAAACTAGCCGCCAATACGGTCATTCTATCCTTGCGAGAGGGGTATATTGCCCTGATCCCATTTTTTGTGATGGCAGCTTTGGTAACCCTGGTTACGCACTGGTTGAATTATGAAGACCTGGGCGCTCGCTATGCATTTTTGAGCACGTTTAATGTCTTGGTCTGGACCTTGTTTCCCCTGACCACCTTGCTTTCCTTTAGTTATTACCTGGCCAAAAACCTCAAGCTAAACAGCATAGCCGTGCCTATTTTGGTGCTTACCTGTTTTACCCTGGCCACAGGTTATATTTATGTGCTCGATGATGGCAGCATAGGGATTAACAATCGTGCCGGTGTGTTCTACACCATAGTAATGCCCATTTTTTGTTGCTATACCATGCGTGCCATTTTGCGTGCGCGCTGGTTGCGTATTATGCCCGTTGGCAATATCAGCTTGTTTTTGGTCAAGCACCTGAATTTAATGTTTCCCTATATTCTGGTGGTGCTTGCCACCTTTATGCTGTTCCCCATGGTTGATTCCATGCTTGGCTCGGCACTGAGTCAGCTCAACGAGCTGCAGAGTCAGTGGAGCGGCAATGAAAAGCTCACCATGCAGCTGTTGAGCGCTCATGTGCTATGGTTATTTGGCATTCATGGCGACCATGCCTATCAGATTATGGCAGCGCCGCAGATGAGCGACTATATGTTGAGCTTTGCTATGGACGGGCAAAGTTATCTCAATGCCTTTGTCTTGCTCGGTGGCTCCGGTTGTATCTGGGGTTTGCTGATTGCCTGCCTAATGCAGGGGCGGGGTACTCATGAAGCCAGTATTGCTAGGCTCGGCTCGCCGCTGGCGCTGTTTAACCTTAGCGAGATCCTGGTTTACGCCTTGCCTTTAGTGTTAAACCCCTATTTTGTTGTGCCCTTTATCCTGGTGCCCTTGGTTAATGCCCTGCTGAGTAACCTAATGATCGGCCAGGGCTGGTTGCCTCTGGTTGCCGGGGCGGATATTCCCTGGTTTACACCTGTGTTTATGAGTGGCTATTTGGCTACCGGCAGCATAACTGGGGTACTTTGGCAGGCGCTGCTGATTGCGTTAAGCACGTTAATCTATCTGCCCTTTGTAAAAGCCAATAGAGAGCACAATGTCAGTGGTCGACAACTGGATATGTTGGTTAAAAGGGTAAGTGCCGGGCGTCAACTGGAGCGCCAGGCGGAGACTCATTTTGCTAAACGAGACAGCGAAAAATTTGCCGAGCAAAAGCGCCTGACCGAGGTCATAGAAACCCTGAAAGAGGGTGCCTTATGCCTGTATTATCAGCCCAAAATCTGTAAGCGAAGCAAGCGCGTCCTTGGCTTTGAGGCGCTGCTGCGCCATAAACAAAGCGATGGCACCATTATCAGCCCCTGGTTTATCGAGGTGCTGGATCGTTTTCAAATGATGGATGTGGTCGACAGCTTTGTGATTGACCAATTGGAGCTGGATCTGCAGCAATTTCATCGCTACCAGTTGGCGCCTAAAATCAGCTTTAATATTTCTCCGCGCAACCTGATCTATCGTCGCTACAAGCGGGTGATCCGCGCTTTCAGCAAGTTTCCCGAACAAGTGGAAGTGGAGATATTGGAGTCTTCCTATGTAGATGATTTTAGCCGCACCCAGGAGATAGTGGCGAAATTGCGTAGCGAGGGGATCCGCTGCGCAGTGGATGATTTTGGCACCGGCTACTCCTGTTTGAGTTTGCTCAGTAAACTCAATGTCGACACCATTAAGTTCGATCGTAGCCTGTTACCCACTGATGAGAATGATCCGGCCATTATTCTTTATCAAAGCCTGACGCAATTGTGTCATAAGCTGGGTTTTGAGGTAGTGGCCGAGGGCATAGAGACAGACTTCCATGCCAATTTTATTACCCCTTTACCGGTCAAGCAGTTACAGGGCTATTACTTTGATCGCCCACTGACGTTGGAGCAGGCAATACTTAAGTTTGCCGAGCAGGGTTCAGCGACTCCTGTGCCAATCAAACAGGATTTACCTGCCACCGAAAGTAAAAAAGCCGCTCTATGAGCGGCTTTTGAGTCTTCAGTTTTCAGTAGGGTTGTTAAACTATGTTAACAAGCAAGTTCAACAGTAACCCAATATTACATAGATATCAACATTGTTATTGTTTGTTAATAAATGATATTAACTTTGTGGCGATATCAACATTATTTTGTGAGCCGTTAAATTGCTCGCGACCCACACCATGAGCAAACACCTGCACATCTACGCCGGTATGGTCTGAGGTTGTCCAACCGGTGAAGCTGGCCTCGTTGATCAGTTTTTTCACCGTCAACACCAGTGCCTCTTCATCCACTTGTTTAGCGTGAGTGAGTAACACCTCATGATCTTTGGTGTAGGCCATGCCTGTGTCGGCCTGCCATTGCTCCTGCATATTGTCGCTGGTCATGAGGCGCTCGGCGATCACCTCGGCGGTGGCTTGTACGCCCTTAATCACATCCGCCTGCCATTTACGCTGACCCTTAGCTCCTATGGTTAAACCACCGGTGGAGTGATCGGCAGTAACCACTAATAAGGTATCTGGGTTTTTAGCTATAAAGTCCTTGGCGACCTTGATGGCTTCGGCGAAGTCGTGCATTTCCGCCATGGTACAGGCGATATCATTGGCATGGCCGCACCAGTCGATTTGACTGCCTTCGATCATCATAAAAAATGGCTGCTCGTTTTGCTCTAACAAAGACAGGGCCTTATGAGCCATCTTAGATAAACGTAGCGGGTCACTATCAAGGGCAAAGGGCAGACCTTTGGCGGCATACAGACCCAGGGCCGGTACCTGTTCGATTTGCTCTAGTTGGGCAAAGCTGTCGCTGTACTGATAACCGGCGGCGATAAACTCATTGACTAAGTTTCTGTCTTCACGGATAAAGTACTGGGTGCCGCCGCCGAGCATAAGATCTACCGGTAGTTTGCCGTTGATTTTATTATCGATATAGTCGTTGGCTATGGCGTCATAATTGTATCTGGCTTCATTATGAGCGGTGAAACTGGCGGGCGTCGCGTGGTTTATTTGCGATGTCACCACCAAAGCCGTGGTCATGCCTTTTTCCTTGGCGATTTCGAGCATGGTTTTTAATTTTTGCTTTTGGGCGTCTACGGAAACCGCACCGTTATACGTCTTGGTTGCCGTGGCCAAGGCGGTGGCCGCGGCGGCAGAGTCGGTCACCACAGTGTCATCATCCGGGTAGGTGTGTGCCATACCTGTGAGCATAGAATCAAAGACGGTGGCCTCAACAGCGGCTGTGCTTGGGTCGTCCTGATAGTAGCGGTAAGCTGTGGTGTAGGCAGGTCCCATGCCATCGCCAATCATGTATATTATATTTTTCGGTGTTGGCGCATCGGCGCTGGCAAAAAAGCTGGCGAAGGAAAGGGCAGCCAAAGAAAATGTTGGTTTCATGTCAAAGTCCTATTGTCAGTTGCCGCCATTCTATACCCTAGATTATGAAAATAAACCGCCTTGCGGTGAAATGGAGCTGTTTTGCATACATTTTCAATAAATACCCGCGCTCTGACCCTGTGCGGCCTGAGCAATAGCCAACAGGCCATGGGCTTGCATCAGGACGATGTAGTGATCGCCTGTCATGGCTGGCAGGATAACAGCGGCAGTTTTGTACCCTTGATGCGGGCGTTATCTTTGAACCTGCCATTTTATGCCTTTGACTGGGCCGGGCATGGTTTATCCCAGTGGCGCCACCCTCAGGCACACTATTACTTTATTGATTATGTGGATGATTTACATCAGGTAATAAGTCAGTGTCAGGCACGAAGGGTGCATCTTGTCGGCCATTCTTTAGGTGCCATGGTGGCTTCTTTATATGCGGCCTGCTTTGGAGAGCACATCAGTAGCTTGACCCTGATTGAAGGTATCGGCCTGGTGTATGCCGAGCCCGAAGAGGCCAAGGCTCTGCTAATACGCGCCTTAGCACAACGGGCTCGGGGCGAAAAGATACGTGAATACCCAAGTGCCGCTGACTTAATAGCCCGACGCCTGGCAATAAGCGATTTTGATGAGTCGGTAGGCAATGAGTTGATGGCCCGTAATATGGAGCCAGGCCCCAAAGGGGGAGTGCGGCTGCGCACCGACCCGCGTATTAAGCATTATTCCGCTTTTCGCTACAGTGAGGCTCAGGCCCATGCTCTGCTCGATATTATAGAGGTACCGACTCTGCTTATTAAAGGCACCGCAGGCTATTCTATGGTGCACCAAAATGAGCATAAATTTGCTCATCATTACAGTCAGTTAAGTGCTAAAGTAGTAGCTGGCGGCCACCATTGTCATATGCAGAGCGCCTCTGAGTGCGCGCAGCTTATTGGTGCACACTTGCGTCAAAATGGCGCAAGATAATTGTAACTTTGCCGTAATTATGGGAATATCGCAAAAATTAGAGCTTTTGCTCAATTGTTAAAAATTACAACTTAGATTAAGGTTAGTAGTGCGATAAGTCACTCCATAAGAGGGAGGCTAGACGCACAATCAGTTTGGCGTCGTGCCTGATCACGCCGAGACTCATGACTTCTAAGATAAACCATTATAAGAACAAATTAATAGGAGCCTAGTGTGGAGAAAATCTGGCTTAAGCGTTATCCAAAGGGTTGTCCAGAAACCATAGACCCCGCTCATTACGACTCTTTACTGACACTATTTGAAAAAAGTTTTAATGATTTTGCCCACCTACCCGCATTTAAAAACATGGGTGTGGCGCTGAGCTATCAGCAGCTTGATGAAGCGACCAAGAAGGTTGCCTCATACATTAATAACGACCTAGGTCTTAAACCCGGCTCTAAAGTCGCGGTGATGATGCCCAACCTGCTGCAAACACCTGTGAGTATTCTTGGCGTATTACGCGCCGGCTGTGTAGTGGTCAACGTTAACCCGCTTTATACTGCGCGCGAGCTTGAGCATCAGTTGAATGACTCAGAGGCGGACGCCATTTTCATTCTTGCCAACTTTGCCCATACCCTGGAAAAAGCCATTGCGCATACTCAGGTTAAGCATGTGATCGTCACCGAAGTGGGTGATATGGTCGGCGGTCTGAAAAAGCATCTGATTAACTTTGTGGTCAAATATATCAAGAAGATGGTGCCGGCTTATCAGCTTAAAAACACCATTGCTTTCACCGAGGTGATGAAAAAGGGCAATGCGGCTACTTATCAACGCCCGCATGTGACCTTGGATGATCTGGCTTTTTTGCAATACACGGGTGGTACAACCGGTGTGTCAAAAGGGGCGATGCTGACCCATGGCAACATGGTGGGCAACCTGGAGCAGGTATCCGGCTGTTTGGATAATATTTTAGAGCGCGGTAAAGAAATCGTGGTTACCGCCTTGCCGCTGTATCACATCTTTGCGCTAACGGCGAACTGCCTGACCTTTATGAAGTACGGTGGTATGAACCTGTTGATCACCAACCCGCGTGATATGAAGGGCTTTGTAAAGGAGCTGAAAAGCAACAAGTTTACCGTGGTGACCGGGGTAAATACCCTGTTCAATGGTCTGCTTAACACAGATGGTTTTGCCGATATCGATTTCTCAAGCCTAAAAATGTCCTTAGGTGGCGGCATGGCGGTGCAACGCCCGGTGGCAGAGCGCTGGCAGAAAGTGACAGGCACCCGCCTGGTGGAAGGTTATGGGTTAACCGAATGTTCGCCTTTAGTGACCGTCAGTCCTTACGACCTTGAAGCCTACAATGGCTCAATTGGCCTGCCTGCTCCTAGCACCGACATCAAGTTGATGTTGGATAATGGCGAAGAAGCGCCTAAGGGCGAGCCCGGTGAACTCTGGGTGAAAGGCCCGCAGGTAATGAAGGGCTATTATAATCGTCCCGATGCCACCGCCGAGTGTTTAAAGGATGGTTGGTTTGCCACCGGTGATATCGCTACTTACGATGACGAAGGCTTCTTCTATATCGTTGACCGTAAAAAAGATATGATCCTGGTTTCCGGTTTTAACGTCTTCCCGAATGAAATTGAAGAAGTGATCGCCGATCACGAAGGCGTGCTGGAAGTGGCTGCAGTGGGCGTGCCCCACGAGGTCAGCGGTGAACAAGTTAAAGTATTTGTCGTTAAAAAAGATCCGTCTTTAACGGAAAAAGATATAATAAAGCATTGTCGTGATAACCTGACTAATTATAAGGTACCCAAGTTGGTTGAATTCCGTGATGAATTGCCAAAGACCAACGTCGGGAAAATACTGCGACGCGCATTAAAAGACGAACAAAAATAGCGATGAACAAACCGGCAAATAGCCGGTTTGTTTTTTAAGGAGTACAGGTGGAATATCAGTTAATTACTGAGCAAGGGGCGTTGGACACTTTTGTCGGCGCAATCAGCAAGGCTAAGGTGCTCGCCGTAGACACCGAGTTTATGCGCAGGCGTACACTGTACCCAGAAATAGCACTTTTACAGGTGTTTGACGGTCAGCATCTGGCGTTGATCGACCCACTGGCGGAGCTAGACCTCAGTGCCTTGTGGGCATTATTACAAAAGCCCGAGGTGTTAAAGGTCTTGCACTCGCCTTCGGAAGATATCGAAGTATTCCAAAACTTTGCCGGCTTTGTGCCCACCCCCTTATTCGATACCCAATTTGCCCTGCAGCTTTTAGGCTCAGGCAACTGCATGGGTTTTGCCGCCATGGTCAATGCGCGCCTGGGGATTGAAATTGACAAAAGCGAGTCGCGCACCAACTGGCTGCAAAGGCCGTTGCGCGAAAGCCAACTGACTTATGCCGCCGCCGATGTTGCCCACTTGCTGCCTTGTTTCGAGCAAATAGTTGAAGAGATCAATGCCAAGGGCTGGTTCGATATTGTTATAGCCGAGTCACAATTAATTTCTCAAAAGCGCGCCTTTTCTACCCCTGATGATCTTTTGTACCGCGACGTGAAGGGTGCCTGGCAATTATCGCCAAGGGATTTGGCGGCACTGCGTGAGCTGGCCATGTGGCGACGAGAAAAAGCCCAGCGTAAGAACCTGGCGCTGAATTTTATCGTCAAAGAAGCAAACATGGTGGAAATTGCCAAACGTCGTCCCAGCTCTTTAACAGCATGCGCAATATTCCAGGCGTGGATGCCATGGAAGTGAATCGCTCGGGCCGGGAAATGCTGGCCTGTATTGAGCGCGCCAAGGAACTTAGCGACGAGCAACTGCCGCCGCGGGTGATGCGTTTGATGGACTATCGCGGCTATAAGCCGGCGGCCAAGGAGATTAAGCAAAAGATCACCGCGGTGAGTAAAGCCACTCAGATTCCCGCCGATGTCTTTGCCAGTAAAAAGCAAATCAACCAGCTTATTAGCTGGAATTGGAAGCTGACGGACGATGAGCGTCAAATTTTAATGGCGCCGGATATCTTGCAGCCTTGGCGTAGTGAATACTTAAGTGAAGCATTGGAAAAATGGATACCTGGAGCACAAAAGTAGGGAAACAGAGCAGATGAAGTATCAGGGAAAGATTGAACAATGGAATGACGATAAAGGCTTTGGTTTTGTGCAGCCTAATGGTGGCGGCGAGCGCTTATTTGTACATATCAAGGCCTTTAAAAAACGTAATCGACGACCGCAAAATGGCGATTTAATCGTCTACCAAGGCGCCCGTGATAAGCAAGGACGGGGCCAGGCGGTGGATATCAGTTTTGCTTCGGATCATAAACGTCAGGCAACAAAGCAGCCTGGACAAGCGAGGACAATTGGCACCATTACAGTAACGATAGGCTGTTTGTTTATTGCTGTTGCAATCGTGCTGGGCAGGTTACCCCTGTGGTTTATCCCGCTTTACCTGGTTCTGAGCCTAGTTGCCTTTATCGCTTATGGTCGTGATAAAGCCAAGGCCAAGAACAATCAATGGCGCACACCGGAAAGTACCTTGCATCTATTTGCCTTACTTGGCGGTTGGCCCGGTGCTTTTATGGCACAAAACAAATTCAGGCATAAGTCTAAAAAAGGCTCGTTTTTGTTTGGCTATTGGTTTTGTGTGCTGGTGAATCTTGCCGCCGTGGCTTGGTTATGCGGCAGTGAGGGGCAGATCTGGCTAAGCAAGCTTAACGCTCTGTAGATTTATGTTTTTCATCGGCAATAGGTGCATTTTTTGTCGGGATAAAATCCCGACCTACAAGCTATTTAGAAGTGATATGAGTAGCTCATTACTATGCTTTCTGAGCCCGGGTTAGTCTCACCAAATCCAGCATTGGAAATATGGCCTACTTCTGCGCGAACTCTGTGCTCTTGGGTGATTTTATACTTGGTGAATAAATAACTATAAAACTCCAGGTCATAGCCGAGCGAGTCCAGATTATGGGCGTACCCCACATGGCTGGCAACGCCCCAACTCCAATCATCATTGATTTTAAAGGCCTTAGCGGCGCCTATACCGTAATACTTTTGATCATGCTCGGCCAAGATAACCAGTACTCGGGGCTGCAGATCCCATAAACCCTGCAAGGGCCTGTGTTCATAATCTGCATGTACAGCAAATATGTCGAATTGATCAAAAACTGCCCAACTGGCAACGCCTATGCTCACCGAGGAGGTATCATCATCGGCAAACGCTGGTAAGGTAACTAAAGCGAGTAAAGCAACACTAGGGATAGTTCGTTTCATCAAAGCGGTATACGTAAATTTATTAGGTTTTAGCCAAATGTCCTTTTTCCATGCGTTTACTATCGGCTAATACCGCACTAGCCAGATTGGTCCTTTAATTTAGTGTTGTCGCTATTGGGCAACTTGTCCAGCGTTGAAAGACAAGATGGGCCTCATCGGTTTAAAGCTCTGTGTTGATTAATTACTCGACTAGGTGAATTCTAGTCTGTATGTTTAAACGTCAAAAATAATAAAGAGCAGGGGTATCAGATGATTAGATTATTGTTAGTAAGCATTTTGCTGTTTGTGGCAGCTAAAAGCTGGGCCTTGGATGTCACCACATTGACGCCAATAGAAAAGCTCACTGTCGCCTATGCGGGTTTTAAAGAGCCGATGCAGTTTAATGTTACCTTGCCGGCCAGTTATGCAAGTGAGCCGGATAAGCGCTACCTGGTGTTGTTTGACCCGCATCCTCGTAGCCAGCCTCATCTCAGTGGCATACAGGATTGGCTGAGCCATAATGGGCAGTGGCCCTGGCTGGAAACCATAGTGGTAACTCCTGCGACCTACCACAAGGAATATGCCGCTTTATTTGAAAAAACAGCTGAGGACCCGGATGATCATGAGTTACTGACGTTTTTCGAATCTCACTTATTGGCTCAGGTAGACAAAAACTATCGTACTCATGACTTTAGGATTTTTAGTGGCTTTATGGGCAATGGTGCATTTGGCCTCTATGTGTTGCTTAATCGCCCGCAGTTGTTCGACGCGTATATTATTGCGACACCCTCTTTAGCGGATGACTTTTTGGCGGTAAGCTCAAGCGCGAAAACCCAGCTGCCTAAGCTTAAAGATAAAATGCGCTTTGTGTATTTGGCCATAGGCGAGCATACCTATGAACAGGCGCACATTGATAGTACTAAGGCATTTGCTCAAGCGCTTACTGACTATGCGCCGAGCGAGCTCCAATGGCATGCCAATCTAGACGATAAACGCCATTATATGAGCCGCCCGATTGTGACTCTTGTCGAAGCTATAGAGCTGTTATTTGCCGATTACCATACTCCGCTGGCGCCAGACTCGGTCATTTCACAGCAGGGCGTTGACGCCATTATTGCCCATTATCAAGACTTGTCTAAACGCAAATATGGCTTTGATGTCTCGGCGCAAAGCTCGTTGAAAGCATTGGCCAAATCTAAGCTTGAGAATGACGCGCCCGAAGCGCTGGCCATTTATCATAAGGTGATAGCCTTGTATCCGGATTCTGCCTATGCTTACGCGGACTTGGCTGCAGCCCATGAAAGGCTTGGGCAAATTAACAAGGCCATAGCACTGCAAACAACGGCGGTCGAGAAATCCAAGAACATGGTGCTGTGGCATCAGAATAATTTGCAAAAGCGCCTTGCGGCATATAAGTCGCAATTAGCGGCCGAGGACGCGGAATAAGCCAAAGCCGCCACAGTCGGGCAATAAAAAAGGAAGCACTTTGGCTTCCTTTTTTTGCACCCGAAAACGATTATCTGTCTTCGTCGGGTAGGGTCACGTTTAGCTCTAATACGGCTAAATCGTCTTCATTTTGCTCCAGCTGTACCTGTACGGCATCGGCATCTATGGCCACGTACTTGCGGATCACATCAAGAATATCTTGTTTTAGTAGTGGCAAGTAATCCGGTGTACCGCGCTGCGAACGTTCATGGGCGACTATGATCTGTAGTCGCTCCTTCGCCATCGAGGCGCTGGTTTTCTTTTGCGAACGAAAATAATCGAGTAAAGACACATTATCCTCCAAAAATCCGTTTGAACAGGCCGCGTTTTTCTACATCCAAAAAGCGGAACTCAACTTGTTCGCCAAGCAAGCGGTTAATGGCATCAAGATAAGCTTGGCCGGCATCAGACTCGTTATCCAGTACCACAGGCTGACCCTGGTTTGATGCATTCAGTACCGCCTGTGACTCGGGAATAACACCGAGCAGGTCGATAGCAAGAATGTCGTTAACGTCTTCTACCGACAGCATTTCACCGCGCTGCACACGCTCTGGATTGTAGCGGGTCAGTAGCAGGTGCTCTTTAACCGGCTCCAGGCCTTCTTCGGCGCGGCGTGACTTGCTTTGCAAGATACCAAGGATGCGGTCTGAGTCACGTACCGAAGAAACTTCCGGGTTGGTGGTAACTATGGCTTCATCGGCGAAGTAAAGGGCCATCATGGCACCGGCTTCGATACCCGCTGGCGAATCACACACGATAAAATCGAAATCGTTCTTTAAGTCGTTTAGGACCTTTTCAACGCCTTCTTTGGTTAGTGCATCTTTATCGCGGGTCTGCGACGCCGGTAATATATACAGCTTATCGACACGCTTGTCCTTGATCAGTGCCTGGTTAAGATTGGCTTCGCCATTGATAACGTTGACAAAGTCATAAACCACTCGACGCTCACAGCCCATGATCAGATCCAGGTTACGCAGGCCGATATCGAAATCGATAATCGCGGTTTTAAAGCCCTTAAGGGCTAGGCCAGTACCAATTGCAGCGCTAGAGGTTGTTTTGCCTACGCCGCCTTTACCAGAAGTAACGACAATAATTTTTGCCATGAGTTTTATCCTTTAACCAAAGCTGATATATGAAGTGAGTCTTGGCGTTGGCGAATGCAGGCGGCTTGCCCCCATAGTTCACCTTGCAGTGAATCACTGATCCAATAACTGCCATTGACGGAAACCAGTTCGGCCTCGAGCTTTTGACAGAATATTGTGGCGTTTTTATCACCCTGCGCGCCGGCTATGGCACGACCACGCAAGGTGCCGTAAATATGAATATGACCATCGGCGATGACTTCGGCGCCGTGGCTTACCGCACCAAGGACGATAAGATCCCGGCCCTTGGCATAGACCTGTTGCCCGGAGCGTACCGTGCCTTCAACCACCATGGTGGGCTCCGGCGCTGCTGGCGCTGTAACTGCGGGCGCAACCGAGGCTTTGGCTGGCGCTTTGGCCGCTTGGTTGTCTTTGGCGTAATTAAGTACCGAAAAGCCAACGGCTTTTGCCTGCTGATGTTGCTCATCTGTACCGCTGCACACGCCTACGGGATTAAAGGCTAAACGTAGTAACAGGGCGTGCAGTTGAGAAAAGTCGAGTTCGGCGCCATCAAGCGCTTCAAGATTAACAACAATAGGGGCACCGGCGAAGAATTTTGGTGCTTGGGAAATTTTGGCATCAAGCTGCTCGCTCAATGCAACCAAATCAGCTGTTAACAGACGTAACACCGATAGCGTGAAGAGGTTCCCTTTTAATTCGAATAATTGTTCCGACATAAGCGCTCATACTTGTGTGGCCTGTTATTAATTATCACCAAGAAAAGTCGGTACAAACTTGCTATGAGGCTGACTTTGGTTAGGTCTTGGTGTTGAGCATTGGCCACTAAACTTACCACATGATTTAGCTCTCATGGTATAGTGTCAAGGTGTGTTTCGCAACAACTTAAAGGCCCTAACCATGCTGTGCGCAGTATATAAGAGTAAGAAAAAACCAGATACCTACCTTTATTTGCCAAAACGAGATGATTTTTCTGCTGTTCCACAGCCGCTTATGGACATGTTCGGCAAGCCGCAATTTGTGATTTTGCTGAATCTGGCCACAAAAACACAGCTAGCCTTGGCGGATATTGCTAAGGTTAAGGATGAATTAAGTGAGAAGGGGTTTTATTTACAGCTACCCCCGCCAACCGAAAACATGTTGGACGAACTAAGAAAACAAAATGGAGTAGAGAGTGATTAAAAAAATCAGCAAGTATTTAGCCAGCGCCTTCAAACCCGCAACCTTGTCCGGCTTAAGCCTGGCGGTGGCGGCGACGCTATCCTATCCCACTCTGGCAAACTCGCAGATAAAAAGTGTCCAAGAGCAACAAGCTGCCTTCGATGCTTATGTTTCTAAGTTAAAAGGTGAAGCCCTGGAGAAGGGTTACAGCCAGGAGCTGCTTGATACCGCCTTTGCCACCATCAAGTTTAAGCCCAAGGTGATCAGCGCCGATAAAAACCAGCCCGAGGTGAAGGAAACCTTAGAGACTTACTTACCTAAGCGTGTACCTCAGTGGAAAATCGACCGAGCCCGCGAGCTCTATAAAAAGCACCAGGATACCTTGGAAAAGATAGCCGCAGAATACGGTGTACAAGCGCGCTTTATCGTTGCCTTATGGGGTCTTGAGAGTAACTTCGGTCGCATTCAGGGTGGCCATCCGGTGATTTCCAGCCTGGTTACTCTGGCCTTTGATGGCCGTCGTGAAGCCCTGTATAAGAGCCAGTTATGGGCGGCACTCGATATCCTTAAAGAAGGGCATATCGACCTGGAACACTTTAAGGGCTCCTGGGCCGGTGCCATGGGGCAAACCCAGTTTATGCCAACCTCCTTTAATGCCTACGCGGTGGATTATAACGCAGATGGCCGCAAGGATATCTGGACTACCGAAGAAGATGCCTTTGCCTCTATTGCCAATTACTTGAAGAGCGTTGGCTGGAATGACGAGCTGACCTGGGGTCGCCAAGTAAAGTTGCCAGCGAATTTCGATACCCAAGCCGTGTTGCAGCGTGGTACCCGCACTCATAAACAATGGCTGCAGCACTGGTCCGACTCGGAGCGCTCTTTAAGTCAGTGGCAAGAGTTAGGTCTAAGACGCATGGATGGTAAGGATTTACCACAGCGTGATATCAACGCTGCTCTGGTTATGCCCGACGACATCAAGGGTCGCATGTATCTGGCCTATGACAATTACAAGGCACTGATGAACTGGAACCGTTCATATTATTTCGCCACCAGCGTCGGTTATTTATCGGATCGTATCGGCTATCCGGCCATTAACTAAGGCTGTCGACTTTGTTATACTACGCCCCGATTAATTGGGGCGTTTTTTATGGTAGATGATAAATTTTGGCAGACTAAAACCCTGGCGCAAATGAGCGACAAGGAATGGGAAGCCATTTGTGATGGTTGTGGCAAGTGTTGTCTGAACACCTTTATCGACAGTGAGGATGAAGATGACTTTAGCCCCACGGATCAATTGCGTCCCGGCGAAGAGCTGATCTTCACTAATATCGTTTGCCAGTATCTGGATAATAAAACCTGTAGCTGTACGCAGTACGAGCAGCGTCAAACCTTAGTGCCTTCATGCGTTAAGCTGACCAAGGACAATATTGCCGACATCTTCTTTATGCCTAAAAGCTGTAGCTACCGTCGCCTACAAGAGGGACGGGGGCTTGCCAGTTGGCACCCGCTGTTAAACAAGGGCAAAAAGTCAAAAATGCATGCGGCGGGGATAAGCGTGCGCAATAAAACGGTTAAAGACTCGGATGTGCCTTTGGAAGAATTTGAAGATCATATCGCCGATTGGCCCACCTATGATTGCGATTAAGGCACAGAGTTCAAAGCCTTTTGCTAAAGAAAAGCGGCCTGCTGGAGCAGGCCTTCACTTCCGAGACATGCTAACCTACTTCATAATGACTTCACGCATGCGATATTGACCGGTCAGCGATCTGATTTTGGGGTATTCTTTGGAAATTTTGCGAGAGTTCTCTTGGTTTTCCTCGCCCCATTTCTTCATAAAAGCCTGATACTTTTCCTTGTTTGGTTCAAGGTCGGCGGCATTTTCAAACCACACCACCAACACTAAATTGAAATCGCCACTGATGGGTAAATCACTGGCATAAATTTTCCAATCTTTAATGTATCCAAGCTCTTTTTGCATTTTTACTGCTTTGACCCAGGTGTCACGCAGCCCTTCTAAGTAAAGATCGCCCATATTGGGATCCACTTTGACTGTGGTGACCTCAAGAATCGATGTGCCTAGGTCGTAATCTTTATAGACTTCGAGCTCAGCCTGCACATTGCTGGCGGCAAAGGTAAGCATGGCGCTTAATAATAAGGCATATCTGTTCATCTTATGTCTCCTGTTGCGTTTTTTGCATCGGTGCAAAGAAACGCTTTCAAGTATAGGTGGCATAGCTGTAATTGCGTGTTTTTTAGCCTGTAGCAAATTTGCGCTCGGTTAGGCTTTAGGTTTATACAGGATGCAAGTCCTGTATTTTTAAAATGGAACGTTCCAGTTATTTTTTTGTGACCTTGTTAAATTGCTGTGTAGAATCAAAATCAACAAGTAGACGGAGAATGATTCGTGAGTGAGATAAACAACAATCAGGCTTACGTTGCAACGGCAGAAAAAAACAGTAATTACACCTTGCCGCTTGCAGCCATGACCACCCTGTTTTTCCTATGGGGTTTTATTACGGTTTTAAATGACCTTCTTATTCCGCGCCTAAAAGCTGTGTTCGATCTCAGCTATACGGAAGCCATGCTGATCCAGTTTTGCTTCTTTGGTGCCTATTTTATTATGTCTTTGCCTGCCGGCTATCTGGTAAAGCGTTTTGGCTATAAAAATGGCGTGGTCAGTGGTTTGTTAATAGCCTCAACCGGCTGCTTGCTGTTTTACCCTGCGGTGGCGGTGCATGAGTACTGGTTGTTCTTAGGCGCCTTATTTGTGTTGGCCTCGGGTGTGACCATTTTGCAGGTTTCTGCGAATCCTTATGTTGCCGCCTTAGGTCCGGCGAAAACCGCACCCAGTCGTTTAAACCTGGCACAAGCATTGAACTCGCTTGGTACTACGGTCGGCCCTATCGTTGGTAAGTTTTTACTCTTTGGTGGCAGTGCCGCACTGGCTGCTGAAGCCGCCACCGCCGACAGTGTTAAGGTGCCTTACCTTATGCTGGCCGCTGCATTGTTAACTATTGCTGTGGTCTTTGCGGTGCTTAAGTTACCTAGTATCGAATCACACAGCGAAGAGCATGACTGCAAAGCCAAGGAGCATTCATTGACCGAGGCGCCACACCTGGTATTCGGTGTACTGGCCATTTTTTGTTATGTCGGTGGTGAGGTAGCCATTGGCAGCTTCCTGGTGAACTATTTTGGTGAAGCCCATATTGCCGGATTGGAAGAGCATGATGCGGCGCACCTGTTAGCCTATTACTGGGGCGGTGCCATGGTCGGGCGCTTTATCGGCTCGGCGGTATTGCAAAAAGTGGCCGCCAATAAGGCGCTGCTATTTAACGCCTGCGCCACCATTTTGTTATTGGTGATCAGTATTAACAGCAGCGGCAAATTGGCCATGTGGTCTGTTCTGGCCATTGGTTTGTTTAACTCAATTATGTTCCCGACCATCTTTACCCTGGCTATCGACTCACTGAGCTCCTTGACCAGCCGTGGCTCGGGTTGGTTGTGTCTGGCCATAGTCGGCGGTGCTTTGGTGCCCCTACTGCAAGGTTATATGGCCGATACCATAGGCCTGCAAACCAGCTTCTACGTGCCTTTGGTCTGTTATGTGTTTATCGCCTGGTACGCCATGAGCCTGCCGAAACTACTCGGTCAGTGGCGCAAGAGAATCGACAGTTAACTTTTTAGCTCCTTGCGGCGCACTATAGTGAATGCCGCTGCGATATCAAAGGCCGACAAGATTAGCCGCTTGTCGGCTTTTTTGTGCCTGGTTGTGAATACGTATTCATAGTGTGGTGGCGCAATAATAAATAGGAACGTTCCGATTTTACCTAATCAGATTAGAACAATGCATTGGCGTCTAGCGAAATGGTTAGTTATTGCATTACTGTATGCATATGAACTGCGGGGTATGCGATTACAATCTCAACTGGTTAATGTTGATGGTTCAGTTTGTTCAGTCGGGCAAGACCTTTGTTTAAAAGTATTAAATGAAGTTTGACACCGCACAAACCACAAACCTCAACTAAATTTAAGCAATCAAACGGAAGTACCATAACACACCAACTGGGCTCACCGTTAATGGTGGTCGATACGGCGACAGGGAATATAGCTCAGCAATTGACATACGATGCTTTTGGGCGCGTGCTCAGCGATAGTAATCCAGGCTTCCAACCTTTTGGATTCGCTGGCGGCTTATATGATAAGGAAACTGGTTTAGTTCGCTTTGGAGCAAGAGATTACGATGCTTATGCAGGCAGGTGGATCAGTAAAGATCCTCTGCAGTTTAACGGGAGAGGTAATAACTTGTATGAGTATGTAAACGGAAATCCAGTTGAGTTTGTTGATTACGATGGATTGATGAAAATCAGAGCCCACAGATCAAGAGCTGGTGGCAATGGCGTACACTATAGATATAATTTTAGTTTTTCTCCGATAGCAAACCCAAATACCTATGCTGCAAAAACAGTAGCAGTGGCAAATAGACTAGCTAATTTTGTGAATTTTATTCAACCTAGCGCGGCAGGTCCAAATATATCCAGCATTAGTGGGTATCTACAATGTGGGGCATTGGATCATAAGTTGAAAAATGAATTTGCAAATATGACAGGAGCTGGGACTAATGATTTAGTAACTAAAGAAGAGGCATTAGAATACCTCAACTTAATGCAATTAAAGTACCCAGTTGAATACGACTCATTTTACCCTGCTCCTGAAGCTTTCTTACAAGAGGCCGTAGAAAGAGGTAGTGACAATTGGTTTAACCTAATTAACAGTGGAGATTACTAATGCAGCACAGAGTGAAAGTTTCGCAAGTGGTTGGCAGCTTTTTGGTATTGGTGTTGTTAATTTCAAACCTTTACCTTCATATGACAGTATTTGTTCTGATAGATGATATAAATGAATTGCATCTGCAAATCCAAAACCTAAAAAAAAATAACGAGGAATGGATGTTTGAAGCAATTGTAGATGGGGATAAAGAAAAATTTAACATATTGTTGCCTAAGGTTGATATTAATTATTCCAACGAGCAGGGAGTAACATTTTTACATTCAGCCGTAGCTAATGACAACATTATGATGGTAAAGCGCTTACTTGAGAATGGTGCAAATGTGAATATAGCCAATATTAGTGGGGTTACCACATTTCATTTAGCTGTTTATAATAAAAATGAGGAAATGTTAAAAACTATTACGGCTCCTAAGAATCAGCCGAATATCAATCAGGTAGACAACACGGGCAGAACCCCCTTGGAAGTAGCAAAGGCGAAAGGTTATTTGGAACTTATAGAGATACTCAAAACAGTAAAGTGAATTAAAACTTACCGGCCCATACCTGTCAGATGTTACTTACTCTGGTGAGGTAAATGGCAGTGTAAACGTGGACTACAATACGCACTTTGAGATAAGTCAGTTATGTGTCAATGACACTCACTGCACTAATTACCTGTATGATGGAGATGGATTGCCTACAACCGTTGGTATTCAAACTATGGAGTATCGTGTCGACAATACGCTCCTCGATAACACGACGATTGGTAACCTTAATACAAGCTATCAATATAACAACTACGGTGAGCAAACGTTCGAGTCTGTAGATTTAAATGAAAGTAACCTATTTAACGTGACATATACACGCGATGACCTAGGGCGAATCGAATCTAAAGTTGTAAACACCCCTAGCTATTCACATAAATATGGGTACACATACACTCCGTTTGGCCACCTAGAGACAGAAACGGTCAACGGCATCACCACCACCTACATATATGATGATAATGGAAATCGACTCACACGCTCTGTGGGTAGTGACGTTGAGCAGGGCGTAGTGGATGAGCAAGACAGGTTAATGAGTTACGGTGATTGCACCTATACTTATTCTTTAAATGGCGAACTCGCAACGAAAACGTGTGCGCAAATACAAACCGTTTACTCTTATGATGTCATGGGCAACTTGCTTGAGGTAGAAATAACAGATACGTCAACCCAAGAGTCTAACATCATCAGATATGGTGTAGATGCTCAGGACAGGAGAATCGCTAAATATGTGGACGGAGTGAAAGCTTATGGGTTGCTATATTCAGACCAGTTGTCGCCAATTGCGATGCTAGACGGCGACAATAATGTCACCGCGACATTCATTTACGGAACAAGAGTGAATGTGCCTGATTACATGGTCAAAGACGGCATTTCATACAAGTTCATTACTGACCAACTAGGCTCACCTTTAATGGTGGTCGATACGGCGACAGGGAATATTGCTCAGCAATTGACATACGATGCTTTTGGGCGGGTGCTCAGTGATAGTAATCCAGGCTTCCAGCCTTTTGGGTTCGCTGGCGGTTTATATGATAAGGAAACTGGTTTAGTTCGCTTTGGTGCAAGAGATTATGATGCTTATGCAGGTCGTTGGACGAATAAAGATCCGATTCGGTTTGCTAGTGGTGACTTAAACATATATGGGTACGCGAATAGCGATCCAGTAAACCTGGTTGATATTAATGGAATGGAAGCTTGCAGTTGTAGCAAAGTAATAGGGGCACCTTCGAGACAACATTTGCAGGGGCATTCTTACATGAAAGTGATTCAACCCCCTATGTCCGCAGAACAGGCTCGAATAAGAGTCAAGGCAGATAGAAATACTGCACAGAATGTTACCTATGTTTCTTTAGGGTTAAGTGCTGCCGCCGTTGCAACAAAGAATCAAACTTTGGCCTATGCCTCTTTGGCCACAGGGGGGGGGGCAGCCGCGCTCCTCGGTCTTACTCCTGATCATAAACAAGGAGATTATATGAACAATGAACTTTTTATTGATTGGAGTACAGGTGGGACGCATCACCATACATGGGGTGTACTAGAAGGTGATGAGTTTGATTCTGGCTGGCAAAATAGCTGCTCAGAAAACTAAGTTGGAAACATGAAAATAAAATGTAAAGCCAAAGTGGCCCCACCTAGCCCACTACTACTATTTCTTAGTATTTCGGGTTGGCAGCAAGTATTGGATCACTCAACTTTGTTAATGGTAGGCTTAATTCTTTTAAACACTCTCATACCTTCCCTCGCTTTTTATAATGGTAGGGAGGTAAGGAGAACTTTTTATTCTAAAAAGAGAAAAATAAAATTTTTAAAGATAATACAGCTAACTACAAAAGCAGTTTTTAGTGGGCAAACAATTGCATTTAGGGGAAGGATTTTGTTTTCTTTTTCTTTTTTTGCATTAATTGCTATCGGCGTATATTTGGCTTTGTTTTTTTCAAGTAAATTTGGTTATTACTTTTGTGTGTTATTTGCTCTTTTGTTTCCGGCTTTGTTAGTCAGGTTTATACATTTTTGGAAGGTAATTATTGTTGAGGGGCCAGTTGCTACGTAAGTGCCCGATAATCCAACTGAAACTTAGTAAACTCAATTAAAAAAACCGAAACGGTCAATGGCATCACCACCACCTATACGTATGACGATAATGGAAATCGACTCCCTCGCTCTGTGGGTAGTGGCGTCGAGCAGGGCTTAGTAGATGCTCAAGACAGGAGAATCGCTAAATATGTGGACGGAGTGAAAGCATATGGATTGTTATATTCAGACCAGTTGTCGCCAATTGCGATACTAGACAGCGACAATAACGTCACTGCTACCTTCATTTACGGAACAAGAGTGAATGTGCCTGATTACATGGTCAAAGACGGCATTTCATACAAGTTCATTACTGACCAACTGGGCTCACCTTTAATGGTGGTCGATACGGCGACAGGGAATATTGCTCAGCAATTGACATACGATGCTTTTGGGCGGGTGCTCAGCGATAGTAATCCAGGCTTCCAACCTTTTGGATTCGCTGGTGGGTTATATGATAAGGAAACTGGTTTAGTTCGCTTTGGAGCAAGAGATTATGATGCCTATGTAGGCAGGTGGACGAATAAAGACCCGATTCGTTTTTTTGGTGGGGACACTAATTTATATAGTTATGGAAATCAGAACCCGGTTATGAACATTGATCCATCAGGCCTGATCATTTTTGGTTATAGCATAGGTGGAGGGTTCACATTCAAAAAGAAACATTACGCTCTGAGCGTGTCGATTGCTACAGATCACAATGGGGGTCTGATAGCTGTTTTAACTCCAGAAGTTGGCGTAGGCTCTAAGGGGGGAAGTGGCTTTTTTAGAGCTCTTGGGGGAGGGGGTGACCTGAATGTAAATAGTTTAACAAAATTAGGCTTGTCATCATCATTCTCGATGGGAAGATTCTCTGGCTCGATAACAAGAGCAGCAACATATGGTGACCAATGCTCAGACCTTCCAGGAGTTCTGGATGGAGTTGAAGAGAATTTAATATGGGAAGCAGGGTTGGGCCTTGGTGGCCCTAGAGCTCAAGTATCAGGGACTGCTGGTTATGGAATTGAGTTATTTAAAGTAGAAAGTAACCCTCTGGGTGACTTTGGTAAGTGGCTTGGACGTGGTATTTATGATCTAACTCATTAAGGAGTAGCCTATGTTAGTTTTTTCATTGGTCATTTGCGCAACCTTTATTTGCTTGATTTTATACTTCTTAGGTCATAATAACGAGTATGGTGAATTAATTAAGAAATATAAAACACCTTTAGACTTGTCTTCAAAAGACCTATTTTTATATGAGACAGTTGGTTTGGAATATAAAGGACAAAAGAAAAGTTGGTCTGGAATAAGTATGGTAAATGTTAAAGTTACTGATAATGGACTTTACATTGGGGCACTTAGACCATTTAAAGTGCTAATACCTAGTTTATTAATACCTTGGGATGATTTAACCGCTGATACATCAGGAAGTGATAGAGATAAATTAAAATTGGTAACAGATAATATTATAATATTGATAAATAGAAGGCATAGAACCGAGGTGTGTCATTACATTAATTTACTAAAACATTAACGTTTACAATAAGTAACGATTGTTTATCGTAACCTCTCCTTATCCTACGAGGAAACTTGTCAATACGGAACGGCGTTTTTTCCTAAAAATTTGAACTAACTATGTGGACAGAATAAAATTATATGGACACATCAACCTTTTGAAACTCGTGCAAACTGATAATTCATTTTGGAATCACTTTTAACTAAGTTACCGATTATAGTTGTTGAGAACGGCGACATTACCTTTCATGAATCAATAGTATCAGCTCAAAATGCGCTAGAGCCAGAGGATGTGAAGAATGGAGAGTATATTGTATTCGACGGTAATGGGAGGAAACTAAATTTCAGCATAAAAAAGTTGAAAAAAGCCTTTTTTTGGTAGTAAATTCATATTCGAGTCTATTCGAATTATCGTAGATGAAGATGCATATCCAAGGACTGATGTTCTAAACAAGGCCTTAATAGATCTCTTCAAATTAACATCGAAATATGAAGGAGAAGATGAAAAGCTTTCGACTGATGAATTAATTGAAAAAGCAATTAGATTGTATGGTTATACGGAATAAATTCTATGAACACCTTTTCAAAATTATGATCAAGGGAGACTGAATAAATTTAATTCACAGAGGTGGATTTTGTTGCTCCAAGTGAAGGGAGGACAAATTTAGGTGAGGCTTATTTTCACTATTATACCGCAAATCCAGGAGCTTACTATAAATTTTTTACCGCGAAAGGTAACTGAGGGTGGAGATTATGCGCATTATGCTTGTTGTTTTTTTTATAGCGTCATCACTTTCTCATGCATGCAATAGCTCCAGAGGTATAATGCCAGTCGATTCCTTTGGCTACATATATGATGAAGATATGTCTGAAGAACTAAAGTCATTCGTTCTATTTTTTCCCAAGGAAAATGAAGGTCACAATTTGTATATACTCGACATTGATGTAAAAGGTATTTTCCAAGCGCGCATGACTTTAGATAACTCTTGGCAATATCCAAATCATTATTCCTCAGATATCAGTGTAAGACCCCAAGACATTGATAAAGTAGAATTCCATGCTCATTACCTCAAGGTGTACCCTGATGGTAAGGTGGGCTCTTGTGGCCCCTCTTTCAAATATACTCTAGAAAGGTTATTAACCGCTCCTATACCGGACCCCAAAGAAGGCCCTCCACCTCCACGAGGGTAAGAGCATGAAAATTCACTTGCTATTCAACACCTTTTCTAAATAATTTTCGTTTCTTGCGGCTTGTAACTGTTTAGCGCGTACGCCTTTTTTGAAAGTGTAAACCTCCCCTAGATACGTTCCCGCCGTTCATTGGAATGGGCTGAGAATCATAGACATATTGTGACTAATAACTCACACAGGAGAAAATAATTCAGAGTCAGGTGCGAGAGAGCTAAGCGGAAGAGGGGAGGCCATCGCACCTTAACAAAAATAAGCAAGTATGCCTAATTGATGAAGCTCGCTTCTGTGTCGATAAGGGCCGCGTGAACCTGGTGAGCAAGAATGGATCAAGGGGTCAGAGTTGTTGAAATCGCCGTTTTGCACTAGTTTTTAAAGCTATTGGCTATTTCAGGGAGGAAAGGCCATGGCACGTCGCCCGAGACTAAACCTGCCCCATATTACACAACACGTGGTACAACGTGGCAATAACCGCCAGGTAACATTTTATATTGAGCGGGATTACGCCGTCTATCTGGATAAGCTAAAGGAATATAGTCGTCAATAATACGTAGATGTTCATGCTTTTGTGCTGATGACTAATCATGTCCATTTATTGGTGACACCAAACACGGCAAAAGGGATCAGCCAGTTGATGCAATCGCTGGGACGTTACTATGTTCGCTATGTGAACAACACCCATAGGCGGAGCGGGACTTTATGGGAGGGTCGTTTCAAGTCATCACTGGTCGACAGTGAACGATATTTGCTGTTGGTCAGTCGATTCAACCGTCCCAGTTAGCCGTATGTTGCAAGCAGGGCTATTTTCGCTGAAATTCGTTGGAATACTCGCCAAACTGAATTTGAAATGTGCCAAAGCAAGTTGGAGTGCCTGCTGAAAGTGAGAGGGTTTTGCATTAACCCACCGCACCGCTAAATGCCACCATGGCGCGTATAACTTACCTAATACGGAAATAGCGCGTCCGTCCTGCCATTATAAATTCGTATAAGACATTTGTATGACATTTGTAACTAAAGTGTATTATTTACGCAACACGGCTGTCACTTTCGTTCTCTAGACTTTCGCCCATCTTACATTCGTGCCGGAAATCCGGTACAGCATTAAGCTCAAAATAAGGTGTATGCGATGAAAGGCGTTAAACCCCTGATATTGGCTTCACTGGTGGCTGCTAGCAGCTCACAGGTAATGGCCAATGAACTTCAGACAGTGAAACAAAAAAGTGGTGAAATTAACCAGATAGCCACGCAATCTCAAACAAAAATAGACACGATTGCCGATAACATGCAAACCCGTTTGCAAAAGTTCAAGGCACTCAATAAAGAGATCGATGGCCTGAGCGTGTACAACGCTCAGCTAACTAAGCAAGTGGCCAACCAGGTCGAAGAAATGGCCAATATCAATGCCTCTATGGATCAGGTATCGGTGATTGAGCGTCAAATCACGCCGCTGATGCTGCGCATGATTGAAGGCCTTGAGCAGTTTGTTGCTCTGGACGTGCCTTTTCTTGCACAAGAGCGTAGTGAGCGCATTACCAAGCTGAGCGAAATGATGGACCGCGCCGATGTGGCATCGAGTGAAAAATTCCGTCGTGTTCTTGAAGCCTACCAGGTGGAAGTGGACTATGGCCGTACTATCGAAGCCTACACCAGCTTACTGGATGTCAATGGCACCGAGCGCGAAGTGGACTTTTTGCGTATCGGTCGTCTTGAGCTTATTTACCTTACCCGCGATGGCAAGCAAGCCGGCGCCTGGGACAAAGAGCAAAAGGCTTTTGTTAGCCTGCCAGACTCGGCTATCAGCCAAATCAGCAAAGGCTTACGCATTGCCCGTAAGCAGTTAGCCCCAGACATGTTAACCCTGCCTGTTCAAGCTGCGGAATAAAAGGTATTGACGATGAAATTAGTGAAAAAATTTACCCAAAGCGCCGCATTAGTGGCCACTCTGGCAATGTCGCACGCGGCGATGGCCAATGACGCCATGGACTTGGACGCATTATTGAAGACCCTACAGCAGGGTAAAATTGCTCAGTCACAAGAAAACCAAGAGCGTGAAAAGGCCTTCCAAGCGCGCCAAAGCGAGCAACTACAAATGTTGCGCAGCGCCGAGCAAACACGTAACGCCAAACTACAAGAGTCTGAGCGTTTAGAAACCGCGTTTGAAGACAATGAAGTGAAACTGGCACAGCTAAGCGACACCCTGCAAAACCGCATGGGTACGCTTAAAGAGCTATTTGGTGTGCTGCAACAGGTAGCTGGTGACAGCTCAAACAAGTTTGCTACCTCTGTGGTATCGGCAGAGCTGCAAGGTCGCGACACCTTTATGGATGAACTGGCTCAGCAAATGGGCTCAACCTCAAAATTGGCTTCTATCGAAGACATAGAGCAGGTGTGGTTCGAACTACAGCGCGAGATGACAGAGCAGGGCAAGGTATCACGCTTTAACACCGAAGTGATCGTCGCCGGTGGCGCCAAAGAGAACAAAGAAGTATTGCGTGTCGGTGCTTTCAACCTGGTTGCCGATGGCAAATACCTGGAATACAACAATGTAACCAATACCTTGTCTGAGCTAACGCGTCAGCCGGTTGCCCGTTACACTTCAAGTGCCGCTGAGCTACAGCAGGCAAAAGACGGTTTTGTGCAGTTCGCCCTGGACCCAACAGGTGGCTCTATCCTTGGTCTATTGGTTCAAGCCCCTGATACCGAAGAGCGTGTACATCAAGGTGGCACAGTCGGTTATGTGATCCTTGCGGTAGGTGCCTTGGCACTGATCATCGCCCTTGAGCGCTTTATCTCGCTGATGCTTATCGGTGGCAAAATCCGTCGCCAGCTTAAAGACAAGGTGGCTCGAGACGACAACCCTCTTGGCCGCGTGATGAAGGTTAAAGATCAGTATCCCGATGTTGCCCACGACACATTAGAGCTGAAGTTATCGGAAGCCATTTTGCGTGAAATGCCGAAGATCACCCGTAACCTGACGCTCATTAAGATCATCTCCGTGGTAGCACCGCTACTGGGTCTACTGGGTACGGTAACCGGTATGATCAACACCTTCCAGGCCATCACTTTATTTGGTACCGGTGACCCTAAACTCATGGCCGGCGGTATCTCACAAGCCCTGGTAACTACGGTATTGGGCCTGGTTGTGGCCATCCCAACGGTATTCCTATACACGCTACTGAATACGCGCTCTAAGAACCTGCTGTTGATTCTACAAGAGCAAAGTGCCGGCCTGATTGCTGAGCGCAGCGAAAAAGGAGCGTAAATCATGGTGCTATTGATTGATTGGATCAATGCAATTCGTGATTTTCTCGACACAGGTGGCCAGGTTCTCCTGGTCATCGGCATCCTCATCTTCGCCATGTGGTTGCTAATACTTGAGCGCTTTATGTACTTCTTCGGTGGTTATGTGAAGTACAAGAAATCGGTGCGCTCAGATTGGTACAACCGCCCGGAGCGCAATAGCTGGAATGCCGAGCAAATTCGCCAAGCGATGATCTCAAGAGCAGGGATGAAACTAAACACCAACCTAGCTTTGATCAACGTGATGGTGGCCTTGTGTCCACTGCTTGGTTTATTAGGTACGGTTACCGGCATGATCGAGGTATTCGATGTCATGGCAGTTACCGGCACCGGCAGTGCTCGCTCCATGGCCTCCGGGGTGTCAAAAGCGACCATCCCTACCATGGCCGGCATGGTTGGCGCGCTATCCGGGGTGTTTGCCTCGACCTTTTTGCAGCGCCGCGCCAAACGAGAAGTCGAATTGTTAGAAGACAAGATGGTCTTGGACCACTAAGTTGCGATGATTATCTGCCTGCGCTTTGGCGCAGGCAAGGAGAGTAAAATGAGAGCCCCATTAGGTAAAATTTTTCAAGAAGAAGAAGCCGAAGAAATTAACATGACACCCATGCTCGACGTGGTCTTTATCATGCTTATCTTCTTTATCGTGACCGCCTCCTTCGTTAAAGAAGCGGGTATCGATGTAAACCGCCCTGAAGCAGCCACCGCGGTGAAGAAGGAACGTGCCAGCATCTTGGTGGCCATTTCCGATGAAGGCGAGATTTGGATCAACAAGCGTCAGGTAGACGTACGTGCGGTACAGGCCAATATCGAGCGCCTAAAAGCGGAAAACCCACAGGGTAGTGTAGTGATCCAGGCCGATAAGAAGGCCACCACAGACACCTTGATCAAGGTAATGGACGCCGCTCGCGCCGCCGGTGTGTTTGATGTATCCATCGCCGCGCAAGAAGCCTAAGGAGCGATAGATGCGTTATTTAATCGCTTTAATTATCGCCGCGGTCGTGACCTTTATGCTGTTTTTGGGCATGCAGGCGCTGATCAACGGCGGTGAAGGCGCGATGACCGAACCGGCCAAAGGCAATGTGCTTGACTTCGTGCGCCTGAAGCAAGAAGAAACGGTGGAGAAAAAAGAGCGTAAACCGCAAAAGCCACCTACGCCCAAAGAGCCACCACCGCCGCTTGAGTCACCGCAAACACAAAGCAGTGATGCCAATGCCAGCAATGCCAACTTCGACTTTAGCGCCGATATCAGCGCCGATGTTGACCTAGGTAATGGTTTGGCACTGGAAAGCAGCGACGGTGAATATCTGCCCATCGTTAAGGTGTCGCCCGTGTATCCGCGTCGCGCCTTATCCCGTGGTATCGAAGGCTATGTGATCGTTGAATTTACCGTAACCAAGCAAGGCACGGTGCGCGATCCCAAGGTGCTCAAGGCCGAGCCTGAGTCAATCTTTGACCGTGCCGCCATGGATGCCGCGCTGAAGTTTAAATACAAGCCGCGCATCGTCAATGGCGAAGCGGTGGAAGTTGGCGGTGTACAAAACCGCATCAGCTTCGAGATTAATGGTTAATACACTGTGCCCTGCGGGGCACAGGTTGCGATTTTAGAGGTTTACTATGAACAAGTTGAACTCACTGTTTCTTTTTGCCGGTTTAACATCGGCAACCTTAGTGCTGCCGAGCATGGCCAGCATGATCCCGGGTGTGGCCCTAGCCTCTGCCCATGCCGAGCAAAGCGAGCAAAAGACCAAGCGCGTACCGGCGCTGCGCGATAAGGTGTACAGCCAACTGGCGCGGGCGCAAAAAATGGCCGATGACGGCGATGTGGCCGGCGGTCTGGCGGCACTGGATTCGGTGAAAGAGCGCTCATCAAGCATGAACGCCTATGAAAAAGCCATGATGTATAACTTCTACGGCTTTATCTATTACAACGAAAACCGTTTGCCCGAAGCCATAAAGGCGTTTGAGCAGGTGGTTGCCGAAGACGCCATTCCCGAGTCGTTGCAGTTGAGCACCTTGTTCTCGTTGGCGCAGTTGTCTATGGCCAATGAAGACTACCAGGGCTCGGTGGCCTATTTAAACAGATGGGATAAGGTCAATACCAAGCCCAAGCCGGACAGCTATTATGTGCTTAAGTCACAGGCCTTCTATCAAATGAACAAGTATGACGACGCCCTGGGTGCCATCAACACGGCCATTACCCTGGCCGAAAAAGACGGCAAAACCCCGAAAGAAAACTGGCTGGTCTTGCAACGTGCCCTGTATTACTCGCTGCAGCAGCCGGAAATGGTGGTCAGCGTACTTGAAAAGATGATAGCTCTATATAACAAACCAGAATACTGGGTACAACTCAGCGGTATGTACGGCGAAGTAGGGCGCGAAAAAGACCAGTTGGACACCATAGAGGCAGCCTATCAGCAGGGTTATCTCAAAACCAAGGGCGACCTTCGCAACCTGGCACAAATCTATATGTTTAACGGCTTGCCTTATAAGGCGGCCAAGGTGATGAAACAGGCCCAGGCCAAGGGCGTGGTTGAAGACAATGTGAAAAACAATGCCTTTATCGCCGAGGCCTATGTGCAGGCCAAGGAAGAGCGCAAGGCCATCGGCTTCTTTGAGAAAGCCGCCGCAGCCGAGCAGTCGGGTATTTATGATCAGCGCCTGGCCGAGGTGTATATCAACCTTGAGCAGTTCTCCGAGGCAGCCGATGCCGCCCGTGAAGCGCTGGATAAGGGCGGTCTGGACTTTGAGTCGAACGCCTATGTGGCCCTGGGGATGGCGCAATTTAACCTGCAAAACTTCGATGCCTCTATTTTGGCATTCGAGCAGGCTGAAAAGCACAAGCGCTCTGAGCGCTTAGCCCAACAATGGATCAAATACGTGAAAAACGAGAAGTTACACGCAGAGACATTAAAACAAGCGCTTTTATAATATATAAAGTGGTTTGATTATTTTATTTTTATTTCTTTGTTTTAGAATAAAAATAACGTTTTCTTGAAATATAATCGCAACACCAAAGCCGCCTTAGGGTGGCTTTTTTCGTTTTTACAATGACTTATAAAAATTAATAATGTAACAATTTCTTTAAATTTGTGTCACCCGAGTGTCATAAACCTTCCGTATCTTAACCATCAGCTAAATAACTGCGCTAACAATATAAAATTTTTGAACTACGGAGTTTATGATGAAACTTTCAGACTTTTTCAAAGTCAGCCTTGTGGCTTCTGCTGTAACACTTGCAGCTTGTGGTGGCGATATTGAAATCACCCCTACGGTTAACGATAACAGCACCAATACCGACAACAGTGTTAACAATTCAAATAACACCACTGGTGGTACGGGCGAAGATGAAATTCTTTGTGCTAGCTATGAAACAGCTGCGGGTACGGTAGAAGGTACAGCTAGCGGTAATGACTGTGTATACAACGACTCATTCGCAAGCAAAACAATCTCTATCACCAGCAACATTACGTTTGAAGAGCTGCCTGAAGGCGGTGTTCACCTTTTTGCTGATGCACTACAAATCGGTGCGGATGGCGATACTTCAAATGGCTTTGAAGTTCCAGCAAACGGCCCAACAATGACAGTTAAGCCGGGTGCAACGCTTGCGTTCCAATCTGGCGAAGCCATTATCCGTATCGCTCGTGGCGCGAAAATCCAAGCCATAGGTACAGAAGAAAAGCCAATCACTTTCACTTCAGCTAACGCCTTCGATCGTTTCGACAGCGCGGGTAACGGCGCACGTTACGCGGACTGGGGTGGCATCATCATCAATGGTCAGGGTATCACCGACCACTGTACCGACGCTGAGCGTGATGGCGGTACTTGTAACGTTGCTTCTGAAGGTATCACCAGCTACTACGGTGGTAACAACAATGCCGATTCAAGCGGTAGCATCAAGTGGGCAAAAATCTGGTATGCAGGTTCTGGTCCTCGTGTAGGTGGTGAAGGTGATGACCTTAACTCACTAACGCTTAACGCGGTAGGTTCAGGCTCTGCATTTGACTACATCCACATTCACCAGGGCTTCGACGATGGTGTTGAAATCTTCGGTGGTGCAACAACGCTTAAGCACATCGTAGTAACAGACACGCAAGACGATTCATTCGACTTCGACGCTGGCTGGCAGGGTGCGGCTCAGTACCTTTTCGTTAAGCACGGCACAGTGACTCTAAACGATGGCACAGTGGTAAACATGGGTAACAACGGCTTCGAATCTGATGGTGTGAAAGGTTCATCTTCTGCCCAGGTTGCGCCTTCTAACCCAACGATTGCTAACGTAACCGTAGTAACTACAGATGCTAACTCGGTACGTGATGATGACCCTTCACAGGCGTTTAAGTTCGACGATCAGTTCAACGCGCGCCTATTCAACACGGTTATCGTTAAGCAAAACGCTGTTAACACTAGCTGTATCGAATTCTCAAGCGACGGTGAGTTAGAAGCAGACAAGATCAGCTTCACCAGCTCAGCAATGGCTTGTTCTTCAAACTTTGCTGATTCTGACACCTTTGTTGGTGGCCCTCTAGCGGCACAGAGCAAAGCGACTTGGTTCGAAAACGGCGGTGCTAGCCAAATCCTAACCGATGACGTAGCGCTACTTGCTGAGAACGGTTTTGCGACCAACACAGCATCAACAGACGTAACTGTAACTGCGAACGACCTAAGCGAACTAGGTGCTTTCTTCGATTCAGTTGACTACATCGGCGCAGTATCTGATCAAGATACAGACTCAAGCTGGTACAAGTGGGTAGAAGCGGCTCTTACAGCGGCATCTGCAGACTAATTTAGTCACCCCTTGAACATTTAAGCGAAGGCGCCTTGGGGCTTGCATAACAAGCATCGGGCGCCTGTTTTGTATAAACTGATTAGGATGTAGAACATGGCAAAACAACATAGGCTAGATAAATTAGCTTGGGCTGTTGGCCTTGGCTTATTGGCACAATCTAGCGCCCTACTGGCGGCAGAAGAAGTGCAGAGCGCCGACAACCAAGAACTAGAAGAAGTGGTTGCCGTTGGTACGCGTTTGCAAGGCAGTGCGGCAGCGGTGATCGAAGAGCGTAAAAACCAAGCCTTCGTTGCCGATATTCTGGGTGCCGAGCAATTATCACGCACAGGTGATAGCGATGCGGCTTCAGCCCTGCGCCGAGTAACCGGCTTGACCCTGGTTGATGGTAAATTTATTTACGTACGTGGCCTGGGTGAGCGTTACTCAAGTGCACGTTTAAACGGCGCTTATATTCCCAGCCCGGACTTAACCCGTAACGTTATTCCTTTGGATATCTTCCCGGCCAGCATTATCGAAAGTATGGCGGTACAAAAGGCGTATTCGCCGGATATGCCGGCAGCCTTTGGTGGCGGTAATATCGATATTCGTACCAAGTCGGCCCCGAGCGAGTTTACCGCAGGTATCGAACTGGGTGTTGGTTACAACACGGCCGCGGACGATGGTTACACTTATAACCGCAATGAAAATGGCGTACCACAAGCGTTAAAAGACGCGATTGTGCGCTACCATGGCGACTTCAGCATAGGTAATATTGTTGACCGCGATAACTTGGTTGACGGCGATCTTTCTCGCGCCGAGCAGGCCACGGCAATTAATAATATGTTGCTAAAGTCATTGCCCCGTGATTATGCCCTAAAAGATGAATCCCTTGACCCGGAATACAATGTTAAAGCCCATTGGGGTGATAGCTTTGAAGAGTCATTCTTTGGCGGCAACATCGGCTTTATGCTCTCTGGTGGTTATACCAATGAGTGGGATTTCGAAGAGCGTTTTAGTTCTGTTATCGCCAAGGAAGTAAAAAGCGATTGTAGTACTAAGCTCGAAAGTGCCGACGATGTTAAAAGCTCATGCTTTGAGACCTTTAAAGACTCAAAAGTGACCATAGAGAACGAGCGTTACAATGGTACCTTCAGTCTTGGTTACACCTTGGGCACGCACAGTGTGTCGGCACAGCAGATGTACATCGTCGATAACGAAGACGAGTCTGAAATCGCTATTTCACAAAGCCCGGCGGGTAGTTCGACCTACACCATAGTCGGTGACGGCATCGCTAACCGTAATCATGAGTTTAACTACGAAGAGCGTCAGCTTAACGTGACTCAGTTTATCGGCCAGCATACCTTTATGGATTACTGGGGCATTGGCGCGGATTGGCAATACACAGAGTCAAAAGCGACTACGGACATCCCAACCAATGTCGATTTTGAATTCCGCGACCGTTATGACAGCAATGGCGCCTATACAGGCTCTGAAATTACCGGTGATGATAACCGTGTGATCATGTCCTACACCGACATGGAAGAACGCGTTAAATCATATGGCGGTAACCTCACGCTGCCGCTTACCTTTGAGTCAATGGACGTTGAGCTTAAAGCCGGTTATGACTTCTCTGATCGTGCTCGTGTATTCAACACCTCAAGCTTTGCCATCAACAACAGTGCCGGCGCCGGTATTGAAATCAACGATGGCTCACAAAGTCCGCTTGATAACAGCTCATACTTAAGCGATGGCTTTATCGACGATAACGCTATCCTGGTTGATTTTAACGAGCCAACAGCGCCTGATGCGGATGACTATATTGCCGCGCAGAAAATCGATGCCGGTTATGCCTCATTCGATGTGCTCTATGATCAATGGCTGCGTATCAGCGGTGGTGTACGTTACGAAGAGTTTAAGCAAAGCTCAATCGGTACTTCGAGCCTGATCTTCGATGCCGACGATCTTAATACCTATTACGATCCGGAAAAAATCGAAGCTGGTACCATTATCGAAGATGATTGGTATCCAGCGCTGTCACTTACCTATATCGGCAGCGACAGCTACCAGGTGCGTGCAGGTTACGGTGAAACCGTGGTTCGCCCGGATTTCCGTGAAATCGTACCAGTCACCTACTATGACCCGCTAACGGATATACGTACCTTTGGTCGTACCGGGTTAAAGAGTAGCCCAATCAAGAACTTCGACTTACGTTATGAGTATTACGGCGAAGCCGGTAACTCGGTAAGTGTGGCGGCCTTCTATAAGGATATCGATGCGCCAATCGAAACCATCTTAAAGATTGGTGATGAAGATTATTCAGCTACCTTTGTAAACGGTGAAACCGCGGAAGTCTATGGTATCGAAGCGGAGTGGTTACAGGATCTGACCTTTGTCACCGATGGCCTATTCACCAGTGGTAACATCACCTTGAGTGATTCGGAAGCCTCGATTGATCCGGCCTTTGCGGGTACCTTGACCAATCCGACCAAGCGCATGACGGGTCACTCGGAATACGTGGTCAATATGCAGCTGAACTATGATTCACTCGATGGCATGCACAGTGCCTCCTTGGTGTACAACGTGTTTGGCGAACGTATTCTGGCAGCTGGTGTGAATGGTCGTGATGATGCTTATGAGCAACCGTTCCACTCATTGGATTTGGTTTACACCTTCTACCCAGACTTTAATTCTAAAGTGAAGTTTAAGGTGAAGAACCTGCTAGATGAAGACGTTGAAGTAACGCAATCTGACGTTATCGTTCGTTCTAAAGACGAAGGCGTTGAGTTTAGCTTGAGTTACTCTTACGAGTTCTAACCCTTAGCACCTAAATTAAAAACCCAGCAGTTGCTGGGTTTTTTTATGCCCGGCATTCAGGTAATAACGCGAAACAGCCTTCAATATATGAAATAAATTTAAGTTGTAGTCCTGCCACTAGAGTAAAGCGCCAAGCAGTGTTATTGTCAGCCCATACCTAGGTCTGTACTCATCTCAGAGCTTAGCTCTGGATCTAGGGGACTCACGCAATATGTTGAACTTATTTTTCAAAAGGAAAAAGTAATGAATAAAGTAGGCCTAGTCGGCTGGCGCGGTATGGTTGGCTCCGTACTGCTTGAGCGCATGCAACAAGAGCAGGACTTTGCGCATATTGACGTGACCTTTTTTACCACCTCGCAAACCGGCCAGTTTGGTCCGGACATTGCCGGTACCCCTAAGCCGTTGCAAAGTGCCTATGATCTTGAGGCACTGGCGCAAATGGACATTATCTTGACCTGTCAGGGTGGCGACTACACCCATGAAGTTTACCAAAGCCTGCGTGATAAGGGTTGGCAGGGCTATTGGATCGATGCCGCTTCTGCACTGCGTATGAGCGATGAAAGTATTATTGTGCTCGACCCGGTAAATAAGGACGTGATCGAGCAAGGCCTGGAGCAGGGCGTTAAAACCTTTGTCGGCGGTAACTGCACCGTTTCCTTAATGTTATTAGCCCTGGGCGGATTATTTGAACGCGATTTGATCGAGTGGGTCAGCCCCATGACCTACCAGGCGGCTTCCGGTGCCGGTGCCCGCAATATGAAAGAGCTGCTGGTGCAAATGGGGCAACTCCATGATGTGGTGGCCGACCAGGTGCAAGACCCAAGTGCCGCTATTCTCGATATTGATAAAAAAGTGGCGACTAAAATGCAGGATGGCTCCTTGGCCTGCGACCAATTCGGTGTGCCGCTGGCCGGCAGCCTGATCCCCTGGATAGATGTGCCCATGCCGTCGGGGCAAAGCAAGGAAGAATGGAAAGCCGAGGTTGAAGCCAATAAAATCCTCGGCTCCAGTAAACAGCCTATTCCCGTCGATGGTTTATGTGTGCGTGTCGGCATGATGCGTTGTCATGCTCAGGCGCTAACCATCAAGTTACGCGAAGATATCAGCGTCAGCGAGATTGAAGAGATCCTTGGTGCCCATAACGACTGGGTTGAGGTCATTGCTAACGACCGCGAGACATCGAGCAAGGAGCTTACGCCGGTGAATGTGGCGGGAACCCTGCGTATTCCGGTAGGCCGTATTCGCAAGCTAAGCATGGGGCCAAAGTACATCAGCGCCTTTACCGTGGGCGACCAGCTGTTGTGGGGCGCCGCTGAGCCGCTGCGTCGCATGTTGCGGATCATCTGCGGATAAACCAATGAAGCCTGAAAAGCGGCCAGAGTGCCGCTTTTTTAGTGCCTTATAATGCCCGATGGCGGTGGACAATCGCCCCTTTCTCGCCTAGCATAAACCTAGGTAACAGTCTGATACATAGGGATATACTCTGTTTATGACTGGTAAATTGATGCGCTTTATTGAAGGCAAGAAGGAAAGGGTGACTAAGGTGTTAAGAGCGCTGTTTTTGTCTCTGGTGGTACTTGGCACTCACACCAGTTTTGCCCATGAACTCAAGGGCGCTTATCCGGATCATTTTCCGCCTTTTAGCATTACCGGTGAGCCCATGCAGGGCATTATTCCCGATATGCTTAAGGCACTAAACCGAACCAGCGATCACGCCTATGTGGCCGCTCCCTATGTCCGCCATTCCTTAAAGCTCCTCGCCGAAGGACAATTGGATTTCCTTTTTGACTCGCAAACCTGGTGTAAAGACGGTGATAACTATTACTGGAGTGAGCCTATTGCCGAGGTTAAGGATATTCTGGTGATGCGCGCCGATTCAGAGCAGGCGTTTAAGAGCCTGGATGAGCTCGTGGCATTTTCCCAAGCTCGGGCGCAGGCCCTGCTGGTGGCGGGACGCTATGAATATACCTATCCGAGCCTGGAGCCCTTGTTCGATAAAGCCAAGTTAAGGCGAAAAAACTTTTACAGTGATTTGAATATGATTAAAGCACTGAAAAACGCCGAGCACAGTGGTGTTGAGGCGGTGGTGATGTCGGCGCTGGTATTCGATTATTTGGCCGTCAAGCATCCCGAGCTGACAAAGGGCCTGATAAAGTCGAGCTTTGCGGTTCATATCGCGCCCTATCAGTTTCGTTTTCCCCGTAACGATAACGGTAAAATAAACATGATGTACACCAACAGGCTGCTAGGCCAGTTGCAATCCAGCGGCGCACTTGAGGAGATCATAGGTAAATACAGCACAAGCCAAATAAACCACTCGCACTAATCCTTTTGCCCTGATTTCAGCCCAAATCCCCTTGGGACGCTCTGATCTTAAAGAAAAAATCCAAATTTGTATTAAGCTTGAACTAGCTAATTTTTTATCGTGTGACTGCTCAAACTTATGGATGTTGCTCCCAAACGAACCCGTTTCACCATACGTGTCACCCTGATCACCTCCTTTGTCGTGGCCTGCGCCTTCACCGCCTTGGTGGCCATTGGTCTGCAGTTTGTATTCAGTAACAACCTGGCCAAGAGCAGCGCCCAGGAAAAGTTTCAGGGTATTGCCGCTAATAGCAGCGAGCAGGCACTGCTGCAGGAGCAAAGTGCCCTGGGCCTGGCTCGTAGCCTAAAGCATAGTTTCGGTAACCGGGAGCTCAGTGCCGTACACCTGAGTAAGCAGCAATTGTTAGCTTTTAGTAGCTTGTTGGAGGGCAATCCCAAGGTCTTTTCCTTATTTATCGGTTTTGCCAACGGCGATTATCTTGAGCTGTCGAACTTAGAGTCGGCCCGGAACTTGCGCCAGCTATGGGGCGCGGCGCCCAGTGACCGCTGGGTCTTGCTTAGCATCAGCGAACAAAGGGGCACACGCGGGGGCACACGCGGTGGCACACGCGAACAAACGCTTTCTTACCTCAATAGTGATCTAAGCATTCGCCACAGCGAAGTTCATGGCAGTAAGTATAACGCCAGTACCCGCCCTTGGTTTAAGCTCGCCACCAGGGATAAGGTCTATAAGATGCCGCCTTATCTGTTTAATTTTGTACGTCAGCCGGGCAGCAGCTACAGCATTAAAAGTGAGCGCGGCGATGTCTTTGGTACCAATATATTGCTGTCATCTCTGGCCGAATATATGGCCATCGAGGGGCACGGGCAGGGCGCTCAAGCCTATATGTTCGACGACAATGGCGTGCTTAGGGCACAGCGTTTGGGCAAAGAAGAGCCAATTATAGCGCCAGGCGCCACACTCTCACTGTCAGGCGATGAGCAAAGGTTATTGCAAAGCATAGGCACCCTAAGGGTAGGGGTGATGGATGATTATCCGCCGTTTGAATACAACCTGTCTGGGCAACCTAGGGGATATGGCCTGGAGCACTTGCAGCTGATCGCCGCCATGCTCGGTCTGGAACTTGAATTGATCAATGGCTATAGCTTTCCCGAGCTGATAGAGCAGTTAAAACAGGGGCAACTGGATATGCTGCTGGGGCTGATGAAAACCGAACAACGCTTAGAGTTTGGTGCCTACGCCCAGCCCTATTATCTTCCAGAAGTGGTGTTTGCCACCGCAAACCTTGATCTGGCAACAAGGCCGCAGTTAGCGTCGTTGGCGACAAAGCGCATTGCCGCGCAAAGAGGCTACGCCATCACCCGCTTCCTACGTCAACAGTTGCCGCAGGCGCAGTTTATCGAATACAAGGATACGCTGACGGCCATGCGTGCCCTGGAGCGCGGTGAGGTGGATGCAGTGTTCGACCTAAAAGTGGTGCTGCAATATATCGAAAAGTACTTTTTTATCGATACCCTGCATCGCAGTGCCGAAGTGGAAGAGTTTAAGGGCCGAACCGAGTTTGGTTTACATCATTTTGTGCGCCGGGACTTGGCCGAGCTCATTCCCCTGATAGATAAGGCGCAAGCAGAGCTGGAACCGCAAATTCTAACCGCTTTAGAGCAAAAATGGCTGCGCTTTGACGGCCAAGATCACCAAGGTACCCAGGCCTTAACCCAGGTACCATCGCCAAAAATACTTGCCCTGGCAAAAGACGTTAACAGCCATAATAAGTTGCACAGCATTAGCCTTAACGGCGAACAACACCTGATATATGTTAGCGCCATCACTGGCTTGATGAAGAGCAACAGCCGTGAGTATCTGGCATTTTTGGTGAGCGAGCGTCAGGCCTTTGCTCAGCTCAACACCTATGTGCGTAACGCTATTATCATCACTCTCGCGGTGTTAGCCCTGGTGCTTCTGCTGATCACCCAATTGGCCCGAGCCATGGCCAGCCCGATCCAACGATTGATCGAAGAAAACCAAAAGATCAGTCATCGCAACTATAACGAAGTGCATTATGTCTCCTCACACATAGAAGAAATCCACCAGCTGTCGCAATCTCTGGTCAATATGTCCGAGTCCATTTGTGACTTCGAGGCCGGGCAAAAAGAATTGCTCGACTCCTTTATACAGTTGATAGCCCAGGCCATAGATGAAAAATCTCCTTATACCGGCGGCCACTGTGCCCGGGTGCCGGAGCTGGCTCTGATGCTGGCGCGCCACGCTCATGAGAGTCAAACCCAGGTGTTCGCCGACTTTCGCTTTCGCTCCCAGGAGCAATGGCGCGAATTTGAAGTGGCAGCCTGGCTTCATGATTGCGGCAAGATCACCACGCCCGAGCACATAGTTGATAAGGGGTCAAAGCTTGAGTGTATCTACAACCGCATTCATGAATTACGTATGCGTTTTGAGGTGCTGTTACGTGACGCCGAAATAAGCTATTTACACGCATTACAAGCATCTCCAGAGGACAAAAAGAAACTGGCGTCAAAGTGGCAAGGCCAGCGTCGAGAGATCATGGATGATTTCGAGTTTATCGCCCGCTGCAATATTGGCGGCGAGGCTATGGCCGAGGAAGATATCGCCCGTTTACACAAGATCAGTGAGCGCACCTGGTATCGCACGCTAAGCGATCGAGTGGGATTGTCACCGGCGGAGCAACGTCATATGGAAGACTTTGCCCCCTTTACTCCGGGATTTGAAGCCGTGTTAAGCGATAAACCTGAGCACATTTATAAACGCCAACGCGATATCGCCGCTCGCGACAAGGGTTTTGGCTTTAATATGAAGGTGCCTGAAAACAAGCAAAACCTCGGCGAGCTCACCAATTTGAGTATCACTCGCGGTACCTTAACCGATGAGGACAGATACATTATTAACGAGCATATCACCACCACCATTCGCATGTTGGAAACCTTGCCTTTACCCCAGGAGCTGGCTCGGGTACCGGAATATGCTGGTGGTCATCATGAGAAACTTGATGGCAAGGGGTACCCGCGAGGACTGCGCGCCGAGCAAATGTCGCTGCCTGCAAAGATCATGGCCATTGCCGATATCTTCGAGGCATTAACGGCCAATGACAGGCCTTACAAGCAGGCGAAAACCTTGTCCCAGGCGCTTAAGATCATGAAGAGGATGGTGGCCGATGAGCATATCGATCGGGATCTGTTTAATTTGTTCCTAACCGAAAACGTTTATTTGGCCTATGCGGAGCAGTTTTTACTGCCCGAGCAAATTGATGCCATAGATATTAATGACTACCTGAGCGATTAGCGCAGTAGGCGCTGTCCAGGAGGCAGGCTGCTGAAGCCGTCTAAATGCAGCTTCCAGTTGCGCAGCTCACCAACATTACCTGGGGCCTTGTCGATAATACGCAGGCGCCAGGGGCCGTATGCATTTTCGCCGTTAAAGGTGTCTATTTTATAGATTTGATTTATGTCATCACCTGAGCCGCCATTGCGGTTATGCAGGCTATGCACATTGCCGCTTGGTGACACCAATTGGATGGACAGGTCGCTGCGCCAGGTATGGCGTACCGCCAATTCCACGGCCAATGAAAAGGTGCTCATCTGTTGCGGCACAAAGATCTCGCTTTCTTGAGCAACGGCACCATTGTCGACTATGCTCATCGGCTCGTCGTTGTTAAAACTGTAGGGTTGCACGCCTGGAGGCAGAATCTTTAAGGTCACCGACTGCTGTTTTAACTGGCTATCCTGGTGGGCGGTGAGGGTAAAGACATAATCGCCCCATTGGGTTTTGTTTTTGGTTGGCACTTCCAGGGTAAAGGGCATGCCGGCGTTGATTTCGCGGTGCGATAGTTTGGCCCCACAGGTAGTGAGGAGGCTAAGGAAAGGCGCAATGTACCATTAAAACCATCGATGATACGGCTTTCGCAATTGAACTTGGCGGTATCACCGGCGTTGATGGTGAGCACCGAACTGGCACACTGCAAATTAAATTTAGGGTCCAGCTTATCCTTTTTGGCAGCGGCATTGGCCGTTGGTGTACCACCGGATATGCTCTCACCAACCAAGGTATCTATGCTTTTTGCCGCATAGGGCAGTTGGGTGCGAGAGGCGAGACGCAATGGGTTGTTTGAAAAAAGAGGATTGCTAAGTTGCCATTGTGAGCCGATTGACGAGCCTGTGGTGTGTAGGGCATAGTGTCATTGATATCGATATTGTGTGCCGCATAAACGTCAGCGTCGCTTGCCAGCATACAAGCTAGGGTTGCGGTTGCTATCAGTGGATAGCGGATC